>CAVSNJ010000016.1:0-190045 GCA_963729295.1 uncultured Alphaproteobacteria bacterium | reverse complement strand
AGGCCGGAAGCGGAATCGAACCGCTGTACGAGGATTTGCAGTCCTCTGCATAGCCACTCTGCCATCCGGCCGGGTGGCGGCTGATATAGGGCGGCACATACCGGCCCGCAATGTCGTTGTCATGTCGGCGGCGCGCCTATATAACACGCGGCGCCGTTTGACCTTTTCGCGATCCGATGCTCGATTACCGCGCCGCGCGTCTCAACATGGTCGAAAGCCAGCTCCGCACCAACAAGGTGACGGACGAGGCCGTGCTCGATGCTTTCCTCGCCATTCCGCGCGAGCGCTTCGTGCCCGACCATCTCGACGGGAACGCCTATGTCGACGCGGACATTCCGCTGGGCGGCGGGCGCTTCCTCCTGCAGCCGATGGTGCTGGCGCGCTTGATGCAGATTGCGGCGATCGGGCCCGAAGACGGCGTCCTGGTGATCGGCGCCGCAACCGGCTATGCGAGCGCGGTCATCGCACGCTGTGCCGCGCGCGTGGTCGCGGTCGAGAGCGATGCGGCGCTCGCCGCCACCGCCCGCGCGCGCTTGCAAGAGCTTCAGCTCGGCAACGTCACGCTGCTCGAAGGCCATCTCGAGGAGGGCTATCCCGCCGGCGCGCCCTACGAGGTGATCGTGATTGCCGGCGCGGTGGCTTCCGTTCCGGATGCGTTGGCGCGCCAGCTCGCCGATCGCGGTCGGCTCGCCACGGTCGTGAAAAATTCCGCCGCGATGGGGCAAGGCGTGCTGATGACGCGCACATCGGGCCACCTGTCGCAGCGCGCGGTGTTCGACGCCGGCACGCCTTTCCTGCCCGGCTTCGCGCCGGCGCCGGGCTTCGTCTTTTAGGAACGATGATGCTGCGTCCGCCGCTTCTCGCATCGACGGCTCTCTTGGCGCTCATCGCGGGCGCGATTGGCGTGCGCGCGGAAACGCTCGAGGAGGCGCTCGTCTCTGCCTACAACACCAATCCGCAGCTTCTGGCCGAGCGCGCCAATGTCAGCGCCATCGACGAAGGCGTGCCGCAGGCCTTGGCCGGCTGGCGCCCGACCGTGCAATTCACCGGCTCGGCCGGATGGGAGCAGTACGAGAACACGCCGCCGGCGCCGCCGAGCGCGCCCGCGCACGAGACGGACCAGCCGAAGACCGCCGACATCAACATCACGCAGCCGCTCTACCAGGGCGGCGGCACTGTCGCGAAGACCGCCGCCGCCGAGCAGGCGGTCGAGGCCGAGCGCGCGCGCTATGCCGCGCTCGAGAGCACGATCTTCTTCAGCGCGGTCCAGTCCTATTTCGACGTGCTGCGCGACGAGGCGACGGTCAATCTCAACATCAACAACGAGCAGGTGCTGCGGCGCCAGCTCGAGGCGACGGAGGATCAGTTCCGCGTCGGCTCCTTGACCCGCACCGACGTGGCGCAGGCCGAGGCGCGGCTGGCGGCGGCGCGCGCGAGCCGCCAGCAGGCGGAAGGCACGCTCGCGAGCGACCGCGCGAATTTCGGGCGCTTCGTCGGCCACGCGCCGCAGAACCTCGTGCGGCCGGAGCTTCGTCCCGTGCTGCCGCAGACGCGCGACGAGGCGCTGTCGCTCGCGGCGACCAAGAACCCGACCGTGCAGGCCGCGGTCTTCACCGAGGATTCCGCGCGCTCGACGGTGGTGGCGACGCGGGCGCAGCTTCTGCCAAGCCTCAACCTCGTCACCGACGTCAACCGCGCGCAGGAGACGATTACCAACGGGCGCGAGACCACGACCGGCTCGGTCGTGTTCCGCGTCACCATGCCGCTCTACGAGGGCGGCCAGATCTATTCCGAGACGCGCCAGGCCCAAGAGAAGGTGGCGCAGAGCATCGGCCTCACCGACGACGCGAGGAACGCCGCGGTGCAAGCCGCGACCCAGGCCTGGGAGACGATCCAGTCGGCGCGCGCGAGCGCCTTCTCGCTGCAATCGACGATCAGCGCCGACCAGGTGGCGCTCGAGGGCGTGCGCCAGGAGCAGCAGGTCGGCGCGCGCACCATCCTCGACGTGTTGAACCAGCAGCAGGAACTGTTCAGCGACGAGGTGTCGCTGGTCGACGCGCAGCACGATCTCGCGGTTGCGGAATTCAACCTGGCGCAGCAGATCGGCACGCTGTCCGCCGTCAACCTCGGGCTGCCGGTCAAGCTCTACGACGTGCGCGAGCATTACGACTTGGTGCGCGACAAGTGGATCGGATTCGGCGCCAAGAACTGACGCGCCGGGCCGCAAAGCTGGCGTTTTTACGGGACATCGCCTAGTCTCTTCGCGCCCGAGAGAGCGCTGCGCCATGGCCGACGAGAAGGGTCAGCACGAGCCGTCGATGGAGGAGATTCTCGCCTCCATCCGCCGCATCATTGCCGAAGACGAGACGCCCCAGGCAGAGGCCGATGCGACCGCCGCCGCGGCGCCCGGAGCGCCTGGAGCGGCCGCTGCGGAGCCCGAGTTGCCGGAAGCGGCGAGCGACGACGTTCTCGAATTGACGGAAGTGGTGGAGGAGGAGCAAGCGGTGGCGAATTCTGCCGAAGCGCCGGCGCCGAACGGCGCCGAGCCCGATTTGAAGCTCGCGCCCGAGCCGTCGCATGACGACGCCGCGGCGGAGGAGCGCGAGCGGCTGATCTCGGCCGCCAGTGCCGCCGCATCGGTCGCGGCGCTGTCGCAGCTCGTCGCCCGTCCGCGCGACAAGAGCGCCGAGCTGCCGCTGGGCGAGATCAACCGCACGCTCGAGGACATGGTGCGCGAGCTCATCAAGCCGATGCTCAAGACGTGGATCGACGAGAATTTGCCATCGCTCGTCGAGCGGCTCGTGCGCGAGGAGATCTCGCGGCTCGTGCGCGAGGCCGAGAGCCGCTGAGGCGGGCTGGCCTTGGCGCGCGCAGAGCTCGACAAAACCTTTCGTCCGGCCGAGATCGAGGCGGAGATCTATCCCGCCTGGGAGCGGTCGGGCGCGTTCGCCGCGCACCCGGAAACGCCGCGCCGTCCCTATTGCATCATGATGCCGCCGCCCAACGTCACCGGCAGCCTGCATATGGGGCACGCTCTCACCTTCACGCTGCAGGACATCCTCATCCGCCATCAGCGCATGAAGGGGCGCGACGCGTTGTGGCAGCCGGGCACCGACCATGCCGGCATCGCGACGCAAATGGTGGTGGAGCGTCAGCTCGCCGAGGAGCAATCCGACCGCCACAAGCTCGGCCGCGAGACCTTCATCGCGCGCGTCTGGGCGTGGAAGGAAGACTCCGGCGGCACGATCACGCGGCAGTTGCGTTCGCTCGGCGCCTCGCCCGATTGGAGCCGCGAGCGCTTCACCATGGATGCCGGGCTTTCGGCGGCGGTGCGCAAGGTGTTCGTGGCGCTCCACAAGGACGGGCTCATCTATCGCGACAAGCGGCTCGTCAACTGGGACCCGAAGCTGCACACCGCGGTGTCCGACCTCGAGGTCGAGAACCGCGAGACCAAGGGCAAGCTCTGGTATTTCAAATATCCGGTCGAGGGGAGCGCGGGCGAATTCGTCGTGGTCGCGACGACGCGGCCCGAGACCATGCTCGGCGACACCGGCGTCGCCGTCCATCCCGACGACGCGCGCTATCAGGCGCTCGTCGGCAAGCGCGCGATCCTGCCGCTCGTCGGGCGCGCGATCCCGATCGTCGCCGATCCTTATGCCGATCCCGAGACCGGCAGCGGCGCGGTCAAGATCACGCCGGCGCACGACTTCAACGATTTCGAGGTCGGCCGGCGCCACGATCTGCCGCTCGTCAACGTGTTCGACCGCGACGCGAAGCTGAACGACATGGCGCCCGAGCCTTATCGCGGGCTCGACCGGTTCGAGGCGAGGAAACGCGTCGTCGCCGATCTCGAAGCGCAAGGCCTCGTCGAGAAGATCGAGGACCACACGCTCACCGTGCCCTATGGCGACCGCTCGGGCGCGGTGATCGAGCCGTGGCTCACGGATCAGTGGTATTGCGACGCGAAGACGCTGGCCAAGGCGCCGATCGAGGCGGTCGAGCGCGGCCGCACGCAGTTCGTGCCGCGGCAATGGGAGAACACGTTCTTCGAGTGGATGCGCAACATCCAGCCGTGGTGCATCTCGCGCCAGATCTGGTGGGGCCATCAGATTCCGGCCTGGTACGCGCCCGACGGCAGGATCTTCGTCGAGGAGACGGAGGACGCGGCGAAGGCGGCGGCGGCGGCGCATTACGGCCACGAGGTCGCGCTCGAGCGCGATCCCGATGTGCTCGACACGTGGTTTTCCTCGGCGCTGTGGCCGTTCTCGACCTTGGGCTGGCCCGAGCGCACGCCGGAACTCGCGCGCTATTACCCGACGGACGTTCTGGTCACCGGCTTCGACATCATCTTCTTCTGGGTCGCGCGGATGATGATGATGGGCTGCAAGTTCATGGACGACGTGCCGTTCCGCACCGTCTACATCCACGCGCTCGTGCGCGACGAGCGCGGCCAGAAAATGTCGAAGTCGAAGGGCAACATCGTCGATCCGCTCGACGTGATCGGGCGCTATGGCTGCGATGCGCTGCGCTTCACGCTCGCGGCACTCGCGGCGCAAGGGCGCGACATCAAGCTCGCCGAGAGCCGCATCGAGGGCTACCGCAATTTCGGCACGAAATTGTGGAATGCCGCGCGCTATGCCGCGCTGAACGGCTGCGCGCTTCAGCCGGGCTTCGCGCCCGAAGCGGCGAAGCTCACCGTCAACCGCTGGATCTCGTCGGCGCTCGCGCAGTGCGCGAGCCGCGTCGATGCGGCGCTCGCCGACTACAAGTTCAACGATGCGGCGGACGCGCTCTATCATTTCATCTGGCACACCTTCTGCGACTGGTATCTCGAATTCACGAAACCGATCCTGGCCGAGGGCGACGCCGCGGCGCAGGCCGAGACGCGCGCCATGACGGCCTGGGTCACGGGCGAATTGTGCCACTTGCTTCATCCCATCATGCCGTTCATCACCGAGGTGCTGTGGCGTCATCTCGCGGGCGAGGAGGGCGGCATGATGATGCTGCGCCCGTGGCCCGCTTACGATGCGGCGCTGGCGGACGAGGCGGCGCGGGCCGAGATGGAATGGGTGGTGGGGCTCGTCTCCGCGATCCGCACCGCGCGCGCCGAGATGAACGTGCCGGCGGCGGCCGAGCTCAAGGCAGTCATGATCGAGAGCACGGCAGACGGCCGTACGTCGATCGAGCGGCATCGTGGGCAAATTCTGCGCCTCGCGCGGCTCGCGACGCTCGAGCCCGCGGATGCGCGCGGCCGCGCCCAGAAAGGCGCGCTGCAAGTCGTGCACGAAGGGGCGACGATCCTGCTCGATCTCGCGGGTGCCATCGATTTCGACAAGGAGCGCGCGCGGCTCTCGCGCGAGGCTGACGGTCTGCGAAATGAGATCGCCAAGACCGAGCAGAAACTCGCCAATCCGCAATTCGTCGCGCGCGCCAAGCCCGAAGCGATCGAGGAGCAGCGCGAGCGCGAGGCCAATGCGCGCGCGGCACTCGCCCGGGTCGCCGCCGCGCTTCAACGCATCGGCGCTTAAAGTCCCTGGCGCGTCCTTCGACTACGCGCTTCGATGGATCAGAGCCTGGCGAAGAACCGCGAAGTCGAAGGCGCACGGCGATTTGAAATCGTCATGGCTTCGTCGCGTTCGCTCCTCGCAATGACGATGACGGGCTGTCATTGCGAGCGCAGCGAAGCAATCGCCTCCGGCACGGCCAAACTTCTTGACTTATATACGTATTTATGATACACATACGTACGACGCTCGTGCGTCTGAGATGTGCGGCGGCGAGCATCAGAAGCCCCCGCCAAATGGGCACTAAAAGTGATTGGAAGAGCCGGAAGAGCGATTGCGTGACGGTGGCGGGCGCGGCCGGATGTACGTATTATACATGCGCATCAAGGGGGTGCGCCGGAAATGGCCCCTGCGCGGTTGCGCCGGGATAGGCATGGATAGGCATTTGCGCGCAAAGGAGCGCGACTCGGGCGCGGGAAGGGACCGCGCCGCGCCATTTAAGTGCCGCCTACTTCGCCGCCTTCGCCGCGTCCTCGACCGGCTTCGGGTCGAACGCGTTGATGTCGGCGACGAGCTCGTTGGTGACGACGTCCTCGGCCTTGATCGCCTCTTTGATCTGTCCCCACTTCAAGAGGAAGTCGAGATAGGCCTGGTAGTTCGCCATGTTGGCCTCGCCCCAGCGTTTGACGCCGCCGCGTGCGAGCCGCATGTTGGCGAGCCGCGCCGTCAACGTCTTCACGTCGTCGGCGAGCGCCTGCGTCTCGTCCTTTCCGGTCGCCTTCGTCTGCGGCAGCTCCGCCCAAAGAATTCTCACTGCCGCGGCGGGATTGGCGAAGGCGAAGATTTCGCCCTTGGCATAGCCTTGCGCCAGTGCCACCGCCTCGGCGCGATGCTGCGCAAGCGTCGTGTCGAGCGCGATGAAGCCGTTGCCGGGGAAGCGGTCGAAATCCTTGTGCGGGATCATGCGCAGCTTCAAGCCGAGCGTGTCGATGACGGCATATTGCGTGTCGTAGAGCGCCAGCGCATCGACCTGGCCGGCCTTGACCAGCGACATCGCCTGCGCCCCTTCGCCGATGGCGATGATCGGCAGGTCGGGCTCGCCGATATCGGCGGCGATGGCGCGCGCGACGAAGGCGCCGCCCGAAGCCATCGAGGCGACGCCGATCTTCTTGCCCTTCAGCGCATCGAGTGTCTTGATCGGGCTGTCGGCCGGCACCGCGATCGAATAGGTGTTGCCCTGATAGGCGGTGTAGAACGATTTCGCGGTGACACCTTGCGGCCGCAATCCGGCGAGCGGCTCGATCGAGGGCAGCGCGTAGCGCAGCTCGCCGGTGCCGACGAACTTGACGCAATCGACCGAGCCTGCGAGCGGCACGAGCTCGACCTTGAACGCGCCGCCGGCGAACCAGCCCATCTTGTTGGCGATCGCGAACGGCGCCACGGCGGAGGTGAGCGTGCGGGCGCAGAATCCCACGCGCACCGTATCGGCCGCGCGCGCATCGCCTGCCGTGAACATGACGACGAGACCGAGCGCCCACAAAAGAATCCGCCTCATCACATGCCTCCCCGCATCGATTCGTCCTGGCTTTTGACGGAGGCGTCCCAGAACAGCACCCGCCGCCGCAGATAGAGGATAGCTTGATTGAGCACGAGCCCCAAGAACGACAGGATGATGAGGATCGAGAACACGCCCGCCACGTCGGCGTTGAAATTGAGATTTTGCAGCAGCACGCCCAAGCCGTGCTGCGCGCCGACGAACTCGGCGACGATGGCGCCGATCAGCGCGAACACCATCGCCACCTCGAGCCCCGCCATGAGGAACGGCAACGCGCCCGGCAGGCGCAGCATCAGGAATATCTGCGTCTCGGTCGCGGCGAGCGAGCGCATCAGATTGATCCGGTCCTCGTCGGCCGAGCGCAATCCCACGATCGTGTTCACCATGAGCGGAAAGAAGGCAATGAGCGCCGCGTTCACCACCTTCGACGTCAATCCCAGGCCGAACCAGATCACGACGAGCGGCGCCAGCGCCACCTTCGGCAAGGACTGGAACATGATGATGAAGGGATAGAGATAGTATTCGAAGCGCCGGCTCAAGGCGATGAAGGTACCGAGTACGAAGGCGAGCGCGCTTCCCGCAAGGAAACCCAGCACCGTCTCGTCGAGCGTCGCCCACAGATTGTCGATATAGACGAAGCTCGCAATGCCGCGATAGAGCGCGACGGCGATGCCGGACGGCGTCGGCAAAACATAGACCGGGATCGCGAGAAGCCGCACCGCCGCTTCCCACACGGCGAGGAAGAGCAGCAGCAGCAGCACGCGCA
This sequence comes from uncultured Alphaproteobacteria bacterium, assembly GCA_963729295.1. Taxonomy (GTDB): domain Bacteria; phylum Pseudomonadota; class Alphaproteobacteria; order ATCC43930; family CGMCC-115725; genus DATJLY01. Next base: position 182,220 of record CAVSNJ010000016.1, on the reverse strand, counting down.
GGCTGGGGCTTCCGGCCCTATTCATAGATCCAGTCCTCCCTCGCGCGCGAAATGGCCGCGGATGTGGCGCACATGCTCGCCGAATTGCGGCGTGCTCATCGTGTCGAGCGCGCGCGGCCGGGCGATGTCGACGCGGATCGTCTCGGCGATGCGGCCGGGCCGCGGCGTCATCACCAGCACGCGGTCGGCGAGGAACACCGCCTCGGGGATCGAATGGGTGATGAATACGACCGTCTTGCGCCGCTCGAGCCAGATGCGTTGCAGTTCCAAATTCATCTGGTCGCGCGTCATCGCGTCGAGCGCGCCGAAGGGCTCGTCCATCAGAAGGAGCGCGGGATCGTGAATGAGCGCGCGCACGATCGCGACGCGCTGCTGCATGCCGCCCGAGAGCTCCCACGGATAGCGCCGCTCGAACCCTTCGAGCCCGACGAGCGCGAGAAGATCGGTCGCTACGCGTCGATGCCGCTCGCGGTCGAGTTTTTGCACGTCGGCCGGCAGCAGCACGTTCGCGAGCACCGTGCGCCACGGGAACAGCACCGGCGCCTGGAACACGACGCCGATGTCGCGGCGCGGGCCCAGGATCGGCGTCCCCGCCAGCATCGCCTCCCCGCTCGACGGCGGCATGAGGCCGGCGAGGATTTTCAGAAGCGTGGTCTTGCCGCAGCCCGATGGCCCGACGACCGCGACGAACTCGCCGCTGCCGACGGAAAAATCGATCGCGTCGAGCGCGAGGACGGAGTCGCCGCTTCTGCCATAGGTCTTGTTGAGCCTTCGGACGGCGATGACCTCGTCTGGCAAAGGCGTGCTCCCCTTGGCCCGAGGCTAGACCGGCGGTTTGGCTGCGGTCAAACCTCGCGCCGTGGCCGTGCGCCCGCTAAGGTGCGGCCTCTCGCGCAGCAAATGGAGAAGGCGATGGCGAAGCTCACGACCAAGTCGGGCGACATCGAAGTCTCGGCCGAACGCATCGCGCACATGGCCGACCGCATGTTCCGCCTGCAAGGGCAGGGGCGGCGCGACAACTATCTCGCCAAGGCCAAGGCGCGCATCGAGAACGGGCACGGGCACAAGGACGATGCCGCGACCGTGCTCGCACGCGAGGGCGGCTCGGCATGAGCAAGGCGTTCACGCGCGAGGATGAGGGCGGCGACGATGTCGCGCCGGACGACGCGCCGGCACTCCCGGACGGCGTCAAGAACTACATGACGCCCGACGGTTTTCGGCGCCTGCGCGACGAGCTCGAAATCCTTGCGCGGGTCGAGCGGCCGAAAATCGTCGAGACCGTGTCATGGGCGGCCGGCAACGGCGACCGCTCGGAAAATGGCGACTACATCTATGGTAAGCAGCGCCTGCGCGAGATCGACAAGCGCATCCGCTTCCTGACGAAGCGGCTCGAGGCGGCGCAGGTGGTCGATCCGGCCCAGCAGCGCAATCGCGCGCAGGTGTTCTTCGGCGCCACCGTCTGCTACCGCGCCTCATCGGGCGAGCGTCTCGTCACCATCGTCGGCATCGACGAGGCCGACCTCGAGAAAGGCCAGGTGAGCTGGATCTCGCCGATCGCGCGCGCGCTTTTGAAGGCGCGCGAGGGCGATACGGTCGAGCTCAAGACCCCGCAGGGCCCCGAGGCGATCGAAATTCTGGAGATCCGCTACCCGGGGGATTGAGCGCCCCCGAAAGGACGCACGATCGGTCTTCGCGCCGTTACTTCTTTGCGCGCGCCAGCGCGTGCTGCTCCTTCGAGAGCGTCAGCTTTTCGGGGTGGACGATGGTCTTGTTCACCGCCGCGCGCGCGAGGCTGAGATTGGCGAACTCGGCTTCGCTCTCGCCCCGCTTCAGGATGTAGAGCATCGACACCGGCTTGGTCGTGCGCTGGTCGGCCACGGTGCGCTTCACGATCGTCCAGTGGACGCGCAGCGTCTCGCTTTCGTTCTCCGGGTTCGGCACGTCCTCGAAGCCGCGGTCGACCACCGCCTCGGCCGTGTAGAGCTTCGGCTCGGGCTTGTGCTGCCGATCGTCGCGGTCGCGCCCGCGCCCGGGCGGTCCCTTGCCGGGCCGGCGCGGCCCCCGATTGCGATCGCGCTCGCCCTCGCGCCGTGGCCCCTTGCCGCGCGGTCCGCGCTCGCGCTCGCCCTCGCGTTGCGTCGGCGGCGGCGGCGGCGGGGCCGCTTCGGTGACGGCGCGCCGTTCGGCACGGAAATCGCGCTCGCGCCGGCTGCGTCCGATCGGCGCGCGCGGCGCTTCGCCCTCGCGCGCCGCTCCTTCGCGGGACGCCGCATCGCCGTGCGCCGAAGCGGCCTGTGCCTCGCCGCCAGGGGCCGCGTTCGGCGGGCGCGGCCCTTTGTTCCGGCGCGGACGCCAGCGCGGGCGGCGCGGCCCGCGCGGAGGTTGGCCCGGCGGCTGGGCTTGCTCCGGCCCGTGCGGCGCGCTTTCGCCCGGCGCGCCGTCCTGCGGCGCGGCACCCTCCGGTCGCGGCTCGCCGACAGCATTGGGTGCGGCCGAGCCGCCTTCGCCCGGCGGTCTCGGTCCGCGCCGGCGGCGTCTCCTGCGGCGGTGGCGTTGCGGCGCCTCGCCTTCGCGAGGCGCGCCCGGCGTTGCCGCGGGCTCGCCCGCGACAGCGCCCGCGCCCTCTGGCGCGCCGCTCGGCGTCGGCGCCGGCGCAGCCGGTGCCTCGGCACTTCCCGGCTCGGCCGGACGGTCATCGTCGTCGGAAGCGTGCGCCATTGCCCCAGGACCCTGCGTTACAGCCGGCACGCTAGCATGCGCCGCGCTCAGTGCGAATGCCGGTGGTGGATGTCGGGAAAATGCGGATGGCTGTGCACGAGCCGCGCATGCGCATGGGAATGCGAGTGCGGCTCGCCCGGCGGATCGTCCGCCGCGTGCGCATGACGATGGTGCGCGTCGTGCACGTGGCGATGCTCGTGCACGTGCGTGTCGTGCGCATGCTCGTGCACGTGGCGCTCGGCGAGATGGAGATAAAGCCCCATCGCCATCAGCCCGGCGGCAGCGATGAAGATGGGCGTCACCGGCTCGCCGAAGACGGCGATGGCGAGCGCCGCGCCGACGAAGGGCGCGAGCGAAAAATATGCGCCGGTGCGCGCCGTGCCGAGATGGCGCAGCGCCAGCACGAAGAGCACGAGGCTCACGCCATAGCCCATGAAGCCGATCAGGCCTGCGGCCGCCACCGTGGTTGCGCCGGGCCACGCGGCGCCGATGCCGAGCGCAAGCGCGACGTTGACGGCGCCCGCGGCGAGCCCCTTCACCATCGCCACCTGCAACGGATCGGCGCCCGAAAGCTTGCGCGTGAGGTTGTTGTCGATCGCCCAGGCAAGGCACGCCGCCGCGATCGCCAGGTTGCCCCAGCCGAATTTTTGCGCCGGTCCGGTCCAGGACAGAAGGGCAGCGCCAAGCAGGATCGCCGCCGCGCCCGCGCCGATGCGCAGATCGACATTCTCGCGGAACACGACCCACGCGATCGCGAGCGTCAGCACGCCTTCGAGATTGAGCAGCAGCGAGGCCGACGAGGCCGGCGTCGCCGCGAGCCCGAACATCAGGCATACCGGCCCGATGACGCCGCCCGACAGCACGATCGTGGCGAGCCACGGCAGATCGCCGCGCCGCAAGGGCGCCTCGCGGCCGCGCATCACGAGCGAAACGATGAAAAGGCCGGCGCCCGAGCCGAGATAGAGGAGCCCCGCGAGGAGCCACGGCGCGACCGCGCCGAGGAGCGCCTTGGCCAGCGGCGTGCTCGCGCCGAAGAGGGCCGCCGAGGCAAGCGCCAGAAGTGCTCCGCGCGACATTTGCCGCAGCATAGCCGCGGGCATGGGGGTGGCAAGGCGCGTCCAGCCCCGGTAAGGTCGCCGCCAATCACGACGGGAGCCTCTCGATGCCGGACGATGCGCGCAACCCAAGATTCGACAAAGCGAAGCTGCCGAGCCGGCACATCACCGTAGGGCCCGAGCGCGCGCCGCATCGCTCGATGTTCTATGCGATGGGCGTCACCGAGGAGCAGCTGCGCCAGCCGATCGTCGGCGTCGCTACGACGTGGAACGAGGCCGCGCCCTGCAACATCTCGCTGTCGCGCCAGGCGCAGGCGGCAAAACGCGGCGTCGCGGCCACGGGCGGAACGCCGCGCGAGTTCACCACCATCACGGTGACGGACGGCATCGCCATGGGCCATGCCGGCATGAAATCGTCGCTCGTCTCGCGCGAGGTGATCGCCGATTCCGTCGAGCTCACCATGCGCGGCCATTCCTACGACGCGCTCGTGGGGCTCGCGGGCTGCGACAAATCCCTGCCGGGCCTGATGATGGCGATGCTGCGCCTGAATGTGCCGGCGGTCTTCATGTATGGCGGCACGATCCTGCCCGGCCGCTTCAGGGGGCGCGACGTCACCCTCGTCGATGTGTTCGAGGGCGTGGGCGCGCACAGTGCCGGTACGATGAGCCTCGAGGAGCTCCACGAGCTCGAATGCAGCGCCTGCCCCTCGGCCGGTTCCTGCGCCGGGCAATACACGGCCAACACGATGGCGTGCGTCTCGGAGGCGATCGGGCTCGCGCTGCCGGGTTCGGCCGGCACGCCCGCGCCGCTCGATTCGCGCGACAAATACGCCGAAGCCTCGGGCGCGGCGGTGATGAATTTGATCCGCCTCGGCATCCGGCCGCGCGACGTCGTCACGCTCGAGGCGCTCGAGAACGCGGCGACCGTGGTCGCGGCCTCGGGCGGCTCGACCAACGCGGCGCTGCATCTCCCCGCCATCGCCAACGAGGCCGGCATCGAATTCGACATCCACGCGATCGGCCGCATCTATAAGCGCACGCCCTATATCGGCGACTTCAAGCCGGGCGGTAAGTACGTAATGAAGGACCTGCACGAGGTGGGCGGCGTGCCGGTGCTGATGAAGGCGCTGCTCGATGGCGGCTTCCTGCACGGCGATTGCCTCACCGTGAGCGGCAAGACGATCGCGGAGAATCTCAAGACCATTGTCGTGCCGTCGAACCAGGACGTGATCCGCCCGACCGCGAAGCCCATCCTGCCGCACGCCGGCGAGGTCGTGCTGACCGGCAACCTCGCGCCGCAGGGCTCGATCTGCAAGGTCGCGGGCATGCGCGATCAGAGCCGGCAATTCCGCGGCACGGCGCGCTGCTTCGACCGTGAGGAGGATTGCTACGCCTTCGTCGATGCGCGGAAGTGGAAAGAGGGCGACGTGCTGGTGATCCGCTACGAAGGCCCGCGCGGCGGGCCGGGCATGCGCGAGATGCTGCAAACGACGGCGGCGCTGTCGGGCCAGGGCGCGGGCGACAAGGTGGCGCTCATCACCGACGGGCGCTTTTCTGGCGGCACGCGCGGCTTCTGCGTCGGGCATGTCGGACCCGAGGCGGCGGTCGGCGGCCCGATCGGCTTGCTGCGCGATGGCGACATCATCGCGATCGACGCGGAAGCGGCCACGCTCAACGTCGAGCTCAGCGACGCCGAGCTCGCCGCGCGCCGGAAAGCATGGAAGCCGCGCCCGAACGAGTACCAGTCGGGCGCCTTGTGGCGCTACGCGCGAACGGTGGGCGATGCCGAAAAAGGCGCCATCACCCATCCCGGCGCGCGCGCCGAGACGTTCTGCTACGCCGATATCTGAGCGGCCGCAGCGCGCGGCGGCGCCGCGGCGCGCCCGAGCAGGAAATATGTGGCGACCTCGCCGAGGCCTTTGAGCTCGATGGTGCCGCGCGGCTCGAGGCGCCAGCCAGGGCCGAGCCGGCGCGCGGTCTCGGCCGAGATCTGGATGCGGCCCGGCTCGCTCGAGGTTTGCAGCCGCGCCGCCTCGTTCACCGTATCGCCCCAGATGTCGTAGCTGAATTTGTGCTTGCCGATGATGCCGGCGACGACGCGGCCGGAATGAATCCCGATCCTCAAGCCCACGCCGGCCGTCGCCACGAAATCGAGCATCTCGAAGGCGAGCTCGGCGACCGCCTCGGCGTGATCTGCGCGCGCGTCGGGCACGCCGCCCGCGACCATGTAGGCGTCGCCGATCGTCTTGATCTTCTCGAGGCCGCGCCGCTCGACCATGTCGTCGAAGGCGAAGAACACGCGGTTCAAAAGCTCGACCACGTTCTCGGGCGGGTGGGCCGCCGCGTACTCGGTGAAGTTGACGATGTCGGCGAAGAGGACGGAAATCTCCTGGAACTGATCCGCGATCGGGTATTCGTCGCGCTTCAGGCGGCTCGCGATCGCGCCGGGCAGGATGTTGCCGAGGAGCCGGTCCGACACTTTTTGCGCCGCCTCGACGCGCAGTTCGGCGCGGTCGAGGAGGCGGCGATAGATGATCAGGATCGCCGCGGTGAAAAGGACCGCGCCGCCGAGGTTGATGCGCCGCATGAGGAGCAGAGTCTGCGGCGCGACGATGGTGGCGGGCGGCCAGACCCGCGTCAGGGCCGACGTCCCGAACACGACGAAGAACGTCAGCGCGACGATTGCGATCCTGACGCCGAGACGCTGCCGCTCGGCGACCAGCGGCGGCAAGGCGACGAGCGCCGGCGCCCAGATGTCGATCCCGGCATTGGGGCCGAATTCGACCGAGGCGGCGGCGTAGAGCACCGAGCCTGCGATGATGTTGCTGAGGAAGGCTGCGGCCTCATACCCATACCGGCCCAACGGAATGGCGAGGAAGCGCACGAACGACACGGCGATGAAGGCGAAGCCAAGCTCGGGCGCGAGGCCCGAGGAGAGCAGCACCACGCCAATGGCGAAGCTCAGCAGGCCCAGGAGAACAGCCATGACGGCGCCGACAATGAGGCTGCGGCGCTTGCGTGCGAACGGATCATCGCCGGCATCGCCGTCGTCGAATTTGAGGAAGTTATCGCGCCGCACGCTTCGCATGCTGCCATGCGCGCGTGGCCGGCGGAAGGGCGCGCGGAGATTCCGCTGTGAGGGCAGGAATCAACACCCGCGCTCGATTTCCGCTTGGGGTCAGATTCGGCTATCTGACCGCGTCGCCATAACATCTCCGGAACCCCGGCGTTGTGCACCCCATCGCTGATGACGCGGCGTTCCTCACCGCTATCTGGGCCGAAGGGGTACTTCGGCGCCTTGCGTGCGGGATAGGCGCGGCCCACTTTGGAGGGATGGCCGCAAGTTCATGATCGGAACGGAACGAGATCAAAGCGACGCCTATAGGAACCGTGCCACCCTGCGTCGGCGTGACCTCCTGCTCGCGACTGGGGCCTGCATTCTCCTGCGCCGCAACGCCTATGCACTCCCGGCCGGCGAGCGTCGTCTCATGCTCAAGAACGCGCATACCGGCGAGACCTTCAACGGCCCCTATCGCGACGAGACGGGACCACTGCCCAGTGCGGTCGCCGATCTTGCCGTCTTTCTGCGCGATTTCCATGTCGACAAAAACGGACCGGTCGATCTCGGCATGTTGGATTTTCTCGCCGACGTGATGGCCGCGACCAATCAGAGCGGCGCAACCGTGCTTTCGGCCTACCGGACGCGCGCGACCAACGATCGGCTCAGGGCCACTATGTTCGGGGTCGCCGAGCAGAGCCAACATATCTTTGGCCGGGCGATCGACGTCACCTTCGACCGCGATCTTGGCGGCGCGGAGCGGGCGGCTCACGTCATGAAGCGGGGCGGCGTCGGCTGGTATCCGCGCTCGCATTTCATTCATCTTGACAGCGGACCGCCGCGGAACTGGGAGCTGGGCGGCGCGGGTTTCGATCGCCTGCTCGCGCGCGGGACTATGGACGCCGTGTCTCCGACACACGACCTGCTTGGCCCGCCGCGGCCGGGCCATATCCTTACCGAGCGCGAGAGGCTGGCGCGGTCGCACGCGGTCGCGCGCCAGGAATTCCTGCTCCGGCAGCACTGACCAGTCCTTCGCTTAGGCCGTACTTCGTAACGGTGCCGAACGGTCGGTCGTGAAGAATCCGGACGACAATGTCCGGATCTGGCACGTCCCAGAAGAAGCAAGTGGCAGCACGAAGGTCCGGTCACGCCGTCGGGGCGGAAGCGATCACCGCGCGGATCGATGACATTGTCATGGACAGGGCAATAGGCTGCGGCTATCTCGCGGCATGGCACACGACACGTATCCCTTCGCCATCACACGCGAGATGGCGGTGCTCGTCGAGGGCGATCCGCGCGAGGATCCGATCGCGCGCCAGTTCCTGCCGCAGGACGCGGAACTCGAATCCGCGCCTGGCGAAAGCGCTGACCCGATCGGCGACCGGCGGCTCTCACCCATCAAAGGCATCGTGCACCGCTATCCCGACCGCGTGCTGCTGAAGCCGACGCTCACCTGCCCGGTCTATTGCCGCTTCTGCTTCCGCCGCGAGGATGTCGGCCGCAAATCGGGAACTCTCACCGCCGCCGAACTCGAAGTGGCGCTCGACTACATCCGCCAGAATCCCGCGATCTGGGAGGTGATCGTCACCGGCGGCGATCCGTTCGTGCTGTCGGCGCGCCGGATCGCGGCGATCGTCACGGCGCTCGACGCGATCCCGCATCTCGGCTCGATCCGTTTCCACACGCGCGTGCCGGTGGTGGCGCCGGCCCGAATTGGCGCGGCGCTGGTGAAGGCGCTCGCGGCCGAAACGGCGGTCCATGTCGTGATCCACGCCAATCATCCGCGCGAGCTGACCGATGCGGCGCGCGCGGCCGTGGCGCGCCTCGTGCGCGCGGGCATCCCGGTGCTGGCGCAGTCGGTGCTGCTGAAAGGCGTCAACGACGATGCCGCGACGCTCGAGGCGCTGTTCCGCCGCCTCGTCGAGATGCGGGTCAAGCCCTACTACCTTCATCATCTCGACCTGGCCCCGGGGACCGGACATTTCCGCACCGGGCTCGCCGAGGGGCAGGCGCTGATGCGGGCCTTGCGCGGCCGGGTCTCGGGTCTCTGCCAGCCGACCTATGTGCTCGACGTGCCAGGCGGCTTCGGCAAGGTGCCGGTCGGACCCTGCTATGTCCGGGCGGTCGGGGCGGGCTGGCAGGTGACCGACCCGGGCGGGGTGGCGCACGCCTATCCCCCCGCGGCCCAACCGGAGCGCGCAATCGTCCCGTCCGAGTTGCCGGGCGCGCCGGAGAAGGTATAAACTGCGGAAAATTCAGGGGATTTACCGCGCTTTAACGCCTCGGATTTCAAATATCCTCGCAGCCATGCTTTGTGTGCATGTTAAGAACAACCAGCATCACACTGACATATAAGGAATTACGGCGCGACCGGCGGTACGCCGTGCCGGCCGTGGCCGTGTCCGTCGGTGGCGCCCAGTACAAGGCGCGCAACTGGTCGCTGGGCGGGCTGCTGCTCGAATCAGCGCCGGCGGTCGAGGTCGGCGGCCGGGTCATGGGCGAGCTCAGGGTCGCGGACCGCGACGATGCCTTCGCGATCACCGCCGAAGCGGTGCGGCGCGAGGCGGCGGGCGATCTGCTGGGCTGCCGTTTCGTCGATCCGTCGCCGGCGATGGTGAGTGCCTTGGATGCGGCGCTGGCCTCGCGTTTCCTGCGCCGCCGCCGCGCGCGGCGCGCCGAGCTGGGCGCGGCGCTCGTGGCTGCGCTGCTGCTCGGGGCGGGGCCGGCCAGGGCCGACGGCATCGGCGTGCTGGTGCCCGGTGGCGCGCCGCTGCCGGAGTTTCGCCTCGATTTTCCCAACCTCCTGCTGGAGCCGCTCGTGCCGCCGCACGCCGACGACCTGCAGATCTCGGTCGATTCCCCCGATCGCGGCGTCATCAGTTTCCTGTTCTCGCCGCGCTCGCGTTTCGGCATCGAACAGGATTCCAGCACCGGCACCAGCCGCACCTATGCCGGGCTGTCGTGGAACCTGTTCAACACCAACGGCTTCTTCAGCAACCTCAGCATCGCCGGAAGCGTAACGCGGCCGGGCGCTGAAGAGATGTACCGCCGCTATCTCGGGCCGACCGTCGGGCTGCACCAGGAGTTCGAGCTCGGCTACCAGATCGGCGACCGGCACAGCCTGACCTTGTCGCTCGATCACGAGACCGCGCCCGATCCGTTCGACGAGCGCAGCGAGCTCGACAATCTGCGCCTGCGCTACGGCCTCAAGTTCTAGGCGTCAGCCGAGCTCGCACCAGATCGGCGTGTGATCGGAGGGGTTGTCGCGCCCGCGCGGCGCGCGGTCGATGTCGGACGCGGCAAGTCGGTCGGCCGCCTGCGGCGACAGCAGCAGATGATCGATGCGGAGCCCTTCGTCGGTCATCCACTTGCGGCCGTAGTGATCCCAGTAGGTGTATTTGTGCGGCTCGGGATGAAACACGCGATAGGCGTCGACGAGGCCGAGATTGAGCAGCACGCGGAATTCCGCCCGCGCCGAGGGCTGCACCACGGCGTCCTTGGCGCAGGCAAGCGGGTCGTAGACGTCGTCGTCGGTCGGCGCGACGTTGTAGTCACCCGCGAGCACGCACGGCTGCTCGCTGTCGAGAAGCACGCGCACGCGCCCCGCAAGCCGTCGCATCCAGCCGAGCTTGTAGTCGTATTTGTCGGTGCCGACCGGGTTGCCGTTCGGCAGATAGATCGAGGCGACGCGCACGTCCGCGATCGTCGCTTCGAGATAGCGCGCCTGCGTGTCGCTCGCGTCGCCCGGCAGTCCGCGCATCACCTCTTGCATCGGCGCGCGCGACAAGAGCGCCACGCCGTTATAGCTGCGCTGGCCCAAGGTCTCGATGTGGTAGCCGCGCCCCTTCATCTCGAGCGCTGGAAAATCGGCGTCCTGACACTTGATCTCCTGCAGGCACACGACGTCGGGCTTTGCCTCGTCGAGCCAGGCAAGAATGTTCGGAAGCCGCGCTTTCGCCGAATTGACGTTCCAGGTCGCGATCTTCAATCAGCCGACCGAGAACGAGTTGCCGCAGCCGCACGAGGTGGCGGCGTTGGGATTCTTGACCTGGAAATAGGCCCCCATCAGGTCCTCGACGAAATCGATCTCCGCGCCCTTCACGAGCTCGAGCGAGACCTCGTCGATCACCACCTGCACGCCCTCGCGCTGGAACACGAGATCGTCGTCGTGCCGCTCGTCGTCGAAGCTGAAGCCGTACTGGAAGCCCGAGCAGCCGCCGCCCGACACCGCGAGCCGCAGGAACGCGGTGGGCGTGTTCTCGACGGCCCTGAGCTCGGCGATTCGTCGCGCCGCGCGCTCGGTCAGGGTCACCTGCCAGTCCGGCGGGACGCCGTGTCCCTCCGCCATCGCGCACTCCCCAGGGTTTCCTACCCCTTTATCTAGGTTCCTGGGCGCGATTGTCAAACCGGGCGCTCGCCCCCGAGTTGCGCAAAGGGGCGGCCATATTTGCCTCGACTCGCCACCGGGGGCTAGTTTCGCTGCAATGTCCGCTTCTTACGCATGTCACCCCGAATTGAGCCGCGGCCGGCTTCATGCCGAGGCCGAGAGCACGACCCGAACCTGCTTCCAGCGCGACCGCGACCGCATCATCCATTCGACCGCGTTCCGGCGCCTGCAATACAAGACGCAAGTGTTCGTCTCGCACGAGGGCGACCATTACCGCACGCGCCTCACGCACAGTCTCGAAGTGGCGCAGATCGCGCGCAGCATCGCCCGCGCGCTGGCGCTCGACGAGGATCTGGCCGAGGCGCTGGCATTGGCGCACGATCTCGGCCACACGCCCTTCGGCCATGCTGGCGAGGACGCGCTCGATGCGGCGATGCGCGAGTTCGGCGGCTTCTCGCACAACGACCAGACGCTCCGCGTGCTGACGCGGCTCGAGCGCCGCTATGCCGGGTTCGATGGCTTGAACCTGACGTGGGAGACGCTCGAAGGCACGGTGAAGCACAACGGGCCGCTCGATCCCGCGCGCCTGTCGCGCACGATCGCCGAGTATGTGCGCCAGCACGATCTCGAGATCACGACCTGGCCCGGCGCTGAGGCGCAGGTGGCGGCGCTCTCCGACGACATCGCCTACAACAATCACGACATCGACGACGGCCTGCGCGCCGGGCTTTTCGGCGTCGCCGATCTTGCCGGCCTGCCGCTCGTCGGACCCGTGTTCGCCGAGGTCGGCTCGCGCCATCCCGGCCTCGAGGAAAGTCGCCTCATCCACGAGGCGATCCGCCGCCTCATCGATCGCATGGTGAACGACTGCATCGCCGAGACGAGGGCGCGGCTGGCCGCGGCCAAGGTCGTGCGGTCGGACGACATTCGCGCGCTGGGACGGTCCGTGGTCGCGTTTTCCGACGAGATGCGCGCCAACGATCGCGCGCTCCGGGCGTTCTTGATGGAGCGCATGTATCGCCATTACCGCGTGAGCCGCATGGCCGCCAAGGCGCGCCGCATCGTCGGCGAACTGTTCCAGGCGTTTCGCGCCGACCCGCTGTGCCTGCCGACCGAGTGGCGCGCGCAGACCGCAGGGCGGGGGGCCGACGAGAGCGCGCGCGTCATCGCCGACTACATCGCCGGCATGACCGACCGCTTCGCGCTCGACGAGCATTTCCGCCTCTTCGACCGCTACGCGACGACGTGATGAATCTCTTCGCGCATTTCCAGGGCGTGGTGCGGGCCTCGGTCGAGGAGCTGATGCGCGAGGGACGCTTGCCGGCGGGTCTCGAGACCGAGCGCGTCGCGGTCGAGCCGCCGCGCGATCCGGCGCACGGCGATCTCGCGACCAACGCCGCGATGGTGCTGGCGAAGGGCGCAAAGATGGCGCCCCGCGCGCTGGCGGAGCTGCTGAAGGCGCGGCTCGAACGCCTGCCTGACGTGACGTCCGCCGAGGTCGCGGGACCGGGCTTCCTCAATCTGCGCCTCGCGGATTCGTTTTGGCACGCGCGGCTTGCCGAGGTGCTCCTTGCCGGCACCGCCTACGGCGCTTCGACGATGGGCGCGGCCCGCAAGGTCAATGTCGAATATGTCTCGGTCAATCCGACCGGGCCACTTCATGTCGGGCACGGCCGTGTTGCCGTGGTGGGCGATGCGCTCGCATCGCTCCTCGCCAAGGCCGGGTTCTCCGTCACCCGCGAATACTATATCAACGACGCCGGCGCCCAGGTCGATGCGCTCGCGCGCTCGCTCCACCTGCGCTACCGCGAGGCGCTCGGCGAGGCGGTCGGCGCGATCCCCGCCGGCCTTTATCCGGGCGACTATCTCACGAACACGGCGCGAAAGCTCGTCGAGCGCGACGGCCGCAAATGGCTTGGCGCGGATGAAGCGGCGTGGCTGCCGGCGCTCAGCGAATTCGCCGTCGCCGACATGATGGCGCTCATCCGCAGCGACCTTGCCGTGCTCGGCGTGCGCCAGGACGTGTTCACGTCGGAGCGCGCCCTCGTCGCCGCGGGCGCGATCGAAGAAGCGCTCGCCGCGCTCGCCACGCAGAACCTCATCTATGTCGGCACGCTCGAGCCGCCGAAAGGGCATCTGCCGGACGATTGGGAGCCGGTGCCGCTCACGCTCTTCCGCGCGACGCAATTCGGCGACGATGTCGACCGGCCGGTGAAGAAGTCGGACGGCAATTGGACCTATTTCGCCGCCGACATGGCCTATCACCGCGACAAGCACCGGCGCGGCTTCGACAACATGATCGACGTTTGGGGCGCCGATCACGGCGGCTATGTGAAGCGCATGCTGGCGGCGGTGAAGGCGCTGACGGATGGGCGCGGCGCGCTCGACGTGAAATTGTGCCAGCTCGTCAATCTCTACGACCGCGGCGAGCCGGTGCGTATGTCGAAGCGCGCCGGCCAGTTCGTGACATTGCGCGACGTGGTGGACGAGGTCGGGAAGGACGTCTTCCGCTTCGTCATGCTGACGCGGCGGAACGACCAGACCCTGGATTTCGATTTCGCCAAGGTGGTCGAGCAGTCGAAGGACAATCCGGTTTTCTATGTGCAATACGCGCACGCGCGCGCGTCGTCCGTGCTGCGCAACGCGCGGGAGCATTTCGATGAGGCCGAGCTTGCGCCCGAGGCGCTCGCCACAGGCGCCGCACGCGCTCCTTCAGGATCGCGACGAGATCGCGCTCGTGCGCCATCTCGCCAACTGGCCGCGCGTCGTCGAGGGCGCGGCCGAGATGCACGAGCCGCATCGCATCGCGTTCTATCTGCACGATCTCGCGGCGGCGTTTCATGGCCTCTGGACGCGCGGCATGAACGAGCCCGGGCTGCGCTTCATTGCGAGCGAGGCGCTTGAGGTGACGCGCGCGCGCCTTGCCCTCGTCCAGGGCGTTAAGTTCGTGGTCGCGTCCGGTCTTTCCGTGTTCGGTGTAGCCCCTGTCGAGGAGATGCGGTGATGTCCTATCGAGTGGATCTCGAGCCCGAGGATTTGCGCTCGGTACGGCGGCAAGGCCCGGGCATGCGCACCGCCGTGGGGCTTCTCGTCGCGGTCTTGGCCGTGGCCGGATCGTGGGCGGGCTGGCACACGCTCCATCCCTCCGAAACGGGCGGCGCGATCCCGGTGATCCATGCCGACACGCGGCCGCTCAAAGTGCCGCCGGCCGATCCCGGCGGCATGCGCGTGCCGGACCAGAACATGGACGTGCTGAACCGCATCAACGCGCCCGAGCCGAAAGTCGAGCAGCTTCTGCCGCCGCCCGAGACACCGTTGCCGCGCCCAGCGGCGGCGCCAAGCGAGCCCGCGCTGACGGACCTTCCGGCCGCGCCGGCCGCGGCGTCGCTCGGCGCGCCGCCGGCGGCAGCACAGGCAGTCGCGCAACTGCCGGAAGGGCCCTCGATGGCGCCCGCGGTCGCAGCGATGGCGACGTCGGCGCCGATCGCGGCGCCAGCCGCCGCGCCTGCCGTCGCGCCGCCGCCGGTTGTCGCATCCGCCGCCGCGCCTGCGCCCACGAGCGTCGGCGGCTGGCGGATACAGCTTGCCGCGATGCGCTCGCCCGATGCCGTCGCGCCGGAATGGAACCGGCTGAAGCGCGCGCACGCCGATCTCCTGGGCCCGCTCGAAATGGCGAGCGTGCGCACCGATCTCGGCGAGCGCGGCGTCTTCTACCGGATCGAGGCCGGCCCGATCAGCGACGAGGCGATGGCGCGGCGCATCTGCACGGAACTCAAAGAGCAAAAGGTCGGGTGCATCCTTGTCCGGCCGTGAGCCGCTCGCCGCGATTTTCGGGTGTTCGGGAACGGCGCTTTCGCTTGAAGAACGGTCGTTCTTCCGCGACGCCGATCCCGTGGGCTTCATCCTCTTCGCGCGGAATATCGAAACGCCGGACCAGGTCCGGGGATTGGTCACCGCCTTGCGCGGCGCAGTCGGGCGCGATGACGCGCCGGTCCTCATCGACCAGGAAGGCGGGCGCGTCGCGCGGCTGGGGGCGCCGCATTGGCGCAAATATCCGTCCGCGCGCGCGATCGCGGCGCTTGGCGAGGAAGCGGCTCGGCTCGGCGCGCGGCTCATCGCCGACGATCTCGCAGCGCTCGGCATAACCGTCGATTGCATGCCGGTGCTCGATCTTCCCGCGGCGGAAGCCGATCCGATCATCGGCGACCGCGCCTATGGCGCGCGGCCCGATGGGGTGATCGCGTTGGCGCGCGCGGTGTGCGCGGGGCTGCTGGCGGGCGGCGTGCTGCCGGTCATCAAGCACATGCCCGGCCACGGCCGCGCCACGGTCGACAGCCACAAGGCTCTTCCGCGCGTGGCGGCGCCGCTGGCCCTCCTCGAAGCGCACGATTTCGCGCCCTTCCGCGCATTGGCGCAGATGCCGTGGGCGATGACCGCACATGTCGTCTACGCGGCAATCGATCCGGACGATGCCGCGACGGTGTCGCCGCGGCTGATCGCCGGCACGATTCGGAGTAGCATCGGGTTCGATGGGTTTCTGGTGTCCGACGATCTGTCGATGCAGGCGCTCGCCGGCCCGATCGGCGCCCGCGCGCGGAAGGCACTCGCGGCCGGATGCGACGCGGTCCTGCACTGCAACGGCCGGATGGACGAGATGATCGAGGTGGCGTCATCGGCAGCGCCGCTTTCGCCCGCGGGCAGGCGCCGCCTCGCCGCCGGCGAAGCGCTGCGTACGGCTGATCTGGGCCGATTCGATCGCCGCCAGGGCGAGCTACGATTCGCCGCGCTGATGGGCGGGGAGGGGTAGGGTGGACGTATCCGGCCTGCTCATGCGCCTCTCGGTGACGGCGCTGCCGGTCATCGTCGCGATCACGCTGCACGAGGCGGCGCACGGGTTCGTGGCCTATCGCTGCGGCGACGACAGTGCGTGGAAGCAGGGGCGCGTCACGATCAATCCGCTGCGCCACATCGACCTCTACGGCACCATTTTGATGCCGGCGGTGCTACTGCTCGTATCGGCCGGGCACTTCATGTTCGGCTATGCGAAGCCGGTGCCCGTGGCGTTCGCGCGCCTCAAGCGTCCGCGCCGCGACATGGTGCTGGTCGCGGCCGCCGGACCCGCGGCGAATCTCGCTCTCGCGCTCGTTTCCGCGGCGCTCGCGCGGCTGCTGGCGCTGGTGCCGGCGCAAGGCGTGGCGCTCGATTGGATCGCCGCCAATCTCTATGTCTCGATCCTCGTCAACCTCATCCTCGCCATCTTTAACATGCTGCCGCTGCCGCCGCTCGATGGCGGCCGCGTCGCTGTTGGACTTTTGCCCGAGGCGCTCGCGGTGCCGTTGGCGCGCCTCGAGCGGCACGGCATTCTGATTCTGGTGACGCTCATCGTGCTCGTGCCGGTGGTCGCATCGGCGTCGGGCCACCGTCTGGATTTGATAGCCTACATGATGGATCGCCCGTTAAGCTGGCTCATGACGGCGATGCAATGGGTGTCGGGCGTGCATTATGACTAACGTCGAGTTGTTCGAGGATCGCCGGCCGGAGCGCGAATTGACCGACCTCGTCGTCGATCTCGAGGGCTTCGAGGGCCCGATCGACATGCTGCTCACGCTGGCGCGCGAGCAGAAAGTGGATCTGACGCGCATCTCGATCCTGAAGCTCGCCGACCAATACCTTGCCTACATCGCTGCGGCGCGCCGCCTGCGGCTCGAGATCGCGGCCGATTATCTCGTGATGGCGGCATGGCTCGCCTACCTCAAGTCGCGCCTCCTCCTGCCGCAGCCGCAAGGACCGGACGAGCCCTCGGGCGAGGACATGGCGGCGGCGTTGGCCGAGCAGCTGCGCCGGCTCGAGGCGATGCAGGAGGCGGGCGCGCGCCTCATGGCGCGGCCGCTTCTGGGCCGCGACGTGTTCCAGCGCGGCGCACCCGAAGGATTACCGCGCGTCATCGTGCCGATCTGGGAAGCCTCGCTCTTCGACCTGCTCAAGGCCTATGGCGAAGGCCGCCAGCGCCGGGAAACCGAGGTCCTCCACATCAAGCCGCCCGAGCTCCATTCGATGGACGAGGCCTTGGGGCGGCTTGCGCGCATGCTCGGCCGCATCCCCGAATGGCGCAGCCTGATGAGCTTCCTGCCGCAGGCGCCCGGCGTGGGATTGGTGTGGCGCTCGGCGATCGCCTCGACATTCGCCGCGAGCCTCGAGCTCGCGCGCGCCGGCAAGCTGCAATTGCGCCAGGATTCGATCTTCGGCCCGATCTATCTTCGCAGTCCTCCCGAGGCCCCATGAGCCCCGAAACCGATCCCAGATCCGATCATCTGCGTCTCGTCGAGGCGCTGCTCTTCGCGTCCACCGCGCCGCTCGACGAGGAGAGCATCGCCGAGCGCTTGCCCGACGGCACCGATGTCGCATCCCTCATCGCCGAGCTCGCGGAGCATTACGCCGCACGCGGCGTCAACATCGTGCGCGTCGCCAACGGCTGGGCCTTCCGCACCGCGCCCGATCTCGGCTCGCAGCTGAAGCTCGAGCGCAAGGTCGGGCGCAAGCTGTCGCGCGCCGCGATCGAGACGCTCGCCATCGTGGCCTATCACCAGCCGGTGACGCGCGCCGAGATCGAGGACATTCGCGGCGTCATCATCAGCAAGGGCACGCTCGACGCGCTGATGGAGGCGGGCTGGATCATGCCCAAGGGCCGCAAGGAAACGGTCGGGCGCCCCATGACGTGGGTCACGACCGACGAGTTCCTGTCGCATTTCGGGCTCGGCGGCCGCAGCGACCTGCCGGGCATGGACGAGCTTCGCGCCGCCGGGCTGATCGGCCCGCGTACCGCGACCTCGCTCACCGACACGGCGCCCGAACTGGCGCGCGAGCCCGAGGAAGCGGAAGAGCAAGACCCGCCCGAGGCGGCGGAATAGCCGCCCTGGCTGGACGCGGGACGCGCCCGCGCCCTATATGAAGAGCGATGTTCGACTTTGCCTGGTCCGAGCTCGCGCTCATCGCCGTGGTGGCGCTCGTCGTGATCGGCCCCAAGGACCTGCCGCGCGTCATGCGCACGGCCGGAATGTGGATGCGCAAGGCGCGGGCCGTGGCGCGCGAATTCCAGGGCAGCCTCGAGCAGATGGTGCGCGAGGCCGAACTCGAGGACGTGCGCCAGACCGTGGAGCAGGCGACCCGCTTTAACATCAAGGACGAGATCCAGCGCCAGATCGATCCGGCGGGCGAGCTGCGCGGCGCGCTGAGCGATCCGCTGGCGCCGAACCCGGCGCCGGAGCCGCCGCGGCCAGCCGCCGAAGCGGCGCCTCCGGTCGCCACGCTTGCGCCGCCGCCCGCGCCCGCCGAGGGCGCCGCGCCTGCGGAGCCCGCGCCGCCCGCGCCGGTCGAAGGCGGCGGGAGATAAGCGCTTGGCGCGCAGCGACGACGATCTCGAATCCGGCAAGATGCCGCTCCTCGAGCATCTGATCGAGCTGCGCAAACGCCTCATCTATTCGTTCCTGGCGTTTCTCGTGATGTTCGGGCCGTCCTGGTACCTCGCCAAGCCGATCTACAATTTCCTGGCGCAGCCGCTCTACAACGCAATGGGCACGGGCGGCGACCATCACCTCATCTACACCGATCTCACCGAGGCCTTCTTCACCGACCTGCGCGTCGCGTTCTGGACGGCGTTCTGTCTCGCATTCCCGATCATCGCGATGCAGATCTGGCTGTTCGTCGCCCCCGGCCTTTATCGCGACGAGCGCAAGGCGTTCCTGCCTTATCTCCTCGCCACGCCGGTCCTGTTCATCATGGGTGGCGCGCTCGTCTATTACGTCATCTTCCCGGTCGCGTGGCGCTTCTTCCTGAGCTTCCAGACGCCGGGCGGCAACGGCACCTTGCCGATCGAGCTCCTGCCCAAGATCAGCGAGTACCTGACGCTCGTCATGCGCCTGATGCTCGCCTTCGGCGTCGCGTTTCAGCTTCCGGTGCTGCTGACCTTGATGGCGCGGGTCGGGCTCGTCACTTCGACGTGGCTCCGCGAGAAGCGGCGCTATGCCATCGTCGCCGTCTTCATCGTCGCCGCCGTGCTGACGCCGCCCGACATATTCAGCCAGGTCTCGCTCGCGCTGCCGCTCTTGGTTCTGTTCGAAATCTCGATCTATTGCTGCAAGATGGTCGAGAAGAAGCGCGCCGAGCGCGAAGCGGCCGATGCGGCGGGGACGGGGGGCGCTTAGACCATGCTCGACCTGCGCTGGATCAGGGAACACCCCGGTGACTTCGACCGCGCGCTTTTGCGCCGCGGCATGAAGCCGCTTGCGGCCGAGTTTCTCGCGCGCGACCAGCGAATGGCGCGCCGCGCAGACGCAGGTCGGAGCAACTCCAAGCCGAGCGCAACCGGCTTCGAAGGAGATCGGCGACGGCGAAGGCGCAAGGGGCTCGACGCTGCGCCGCATCTTGCGCAAGGTCGCCGAAAGCAAGGACGAAGAGGCGCGGCTCGAAGCGGAAGCTGCAAAACTCCGCGCCGCGATCGACGAGGCGCTGGCGCCGCTGCCCAACGTGCCAGCCGATGACGTGCCGGACGGGTTTGAGGAGAGCGCGAACAAGCTCGTGCGCCAGCACGGCACGCCGCCATCCTTCGCGTTTCCGGTAAAAGACCACGTCGCGCTTGGCGAAGGGCTCGGCATGATGGATTTTGCCCGCGCCGGCAAACTTTCGGGCTCGCGCTTCGTCGTGCTGTCGCGCCATCTCGCGCGGCTCGAACGCGCGCTTGCGTCCTTCATGCTCGATCTGCACACGCGCGAGTTCGGCTATACCGAGGTGGCGCCGCCGCTGCTCGTGCGCGACGAGACCGCGTTCGGCACCGGGCAGCTTCCCAAATTCGCCGACGATCTGTTCCGCACCACGACCGGCCTTTGGCTCATCCCGACCGCGGAAGTGCCGCTCACCAATCTTGCCGCCGACAGCATCCTCGACGAGGCGCAGTTGCCGCTGCGCTTCGCGGCGGCGACGCCGTGCTTCCGCTCGGAGGCGGGCGCGGCCGGCAAGGACACGCGCGGCATGATCCGCCAGCATCAATTCCAGAAGGTCGAGCTCGTCTCGATCGCGCATCCGGATCATGCGGCTGCGGAGCACGAGCGCATGACGGAGTGTGCCGAGGAGGTGCTGAAGCGGCTCGGCCTTCCCTATCGCGTGATGCTGCTCTGCGCCGGCGACATGGGCGCCGCGGCGCAGAAAACCTACGATATCGAGGTGTGGCTGCCGGGCCAGAACGCCTATCGCGAGATTTCGAGCTGCTCCAATTGCGGCGAGTATCAGGCGCGGCGCATGAAGGCGCGCTTCCGGCCGAAGGACGGCAAGGGCACGCGCTTCGTGCACACGCTTAACGGCTCGGCGCTCGCGGTCGGCCGCACGCTCATCGCGCTCCTCGAAAATTGCCAGAGCGCCAACGGCACGATCGCCGTTCCCGCGGCGCTGCAACCCTATATGGGCGGGCTCGATACGATCGGCGGCGATGGTTGACCGGCCGATCGATCTTGCGAACGCCCGCATCCTCATCGCCAACGACGACGGCATCGACTCGCCCGGCCTCAAGCTCCTGACCAAGGTGGCGCGCGCGCTCGCGCGTGACGTGTGGGTCGTGGCGCCCGAGCAGGAGCAGAGCGGCGCCTCGCATTCGCTCACCCTCTACCGGCCGTTGCGCGCGCGCAAGCTTGGGCCCCGGCGCTTCGCCGTCGACGGCACGCCGACCGACTGCGTGCTGCTCGCCGTCAACGTCCTCCTCAAGGACAAGCGGCCGACGCTCATGCTGTCGGGCGTCAACGAAGGCGGCAATCTGGGCGAGGACGTCACATATTCCGGCACGGTCGCTGCGGCGATGGAGGCAACGCTCTTGGGCGTGCCGGCGATCGCCATGAGCCAGCATACCGTCGATGGCCGCCCGGTCCATTGGGCCACCGCGCAGAAATATGCGCCCGAGGTGATCAGACGTTTGACTGCGCTGCCGTGGCCGCGCCAGACGCTCGTCAACGTCAATTTTCCCGACGTGCCGCCCGACAAGGTCACCGGCATCGTCGCCACGTCGCAGGGCAAGCGCAAGATCGGCGACAATCTCGAGCGGCGCATCGATCTGCGCGGCCGCCCTTATTACTGGATCGGGCCGATGTCCGAGGCCGAGGCCGGCAAGACCGCATCGACCGGCCTGCGCACGGATTTGGGCGCCATCGCCCAAGGCAAGGTGACGCTGACGCCCGTCTCGCTCGACCTCACCAACCGGGCGGCGCTCGCGCATCTCAAAAAGGCGTTTGCGTGACGGCGCAGGCCGAGCATGTCGCGCGCCTCGTCATGGAGCTGCGCGGCGAGGGCGTGAACGACCTGCGCGTTCTCGCCGCGATCGAGCAAACGCCGCGCGAGCGGTTCGTGCCGGCGGCATTGCGGGAGCAGGCTTACGCCAACGTGGCGCTGCCGATCGGCGAGAGCCAGACGATCAGCCAGCCGCTCGTCGTCGGCTTGATGACGCAGGCGCTCGACGTGCGCGAGCGCGATAAGGTGTTGGAGATCGGCACCGGCTCGGGCTACCAGGCGGCGGTGCTGGCGCGGCTCTGCCGCCGCGTCTTCACGGTCGAGCGCCACCGGAACCTGCTGCGCGCGGCTGAGCAGCGCTTCGCGGCGCTCCGCCTCAACAACATCACGACGCTTTACGGCGACGGCACCAAAGGCTGGCCCGAGCAGGCGCCATTCGACCGCATCATCGTCACCGCTGCCGCGCCCGACGTACCGGGCGATCTTCTGGAGAGCCTGGCGCCGCACGGCATCCTCGTGGCGCCGGTCGGGCGCGAGGGCGAGGAGCAGCAGCTGTTGCGCGTGGCGCGCGCGGGCGACGGCTTCGAGATCGAGAATTTGGGCCCGGTGCGCTTCGTGCCGCTGATCGAGGGCCTGCCGCGCGCGTCGAAACGGGAGACGAAGCGATGAGCGATTTCGCCACACGGATCGTCGGCACCTGGGCGCTCGAGAGCGCGGTCTACGAGGACGAGGCGACCGGCGAGCGCGGCCATCCCCTGGGCCTCCACCCACGCGGCGCGCAGATCGCGACGCG
The DNA here is from genome assembly GCA_963729295.1 of uncultured Alphaproteobacteria bacterium. GTDB lineage: Bacteria > Pseudomonadota > Alphaproteobacteria > ATCC43930 > CGMCC-115725 > DATJLY01. Next base: position 159,943 of record CAVSNJ010000016.1, on the reverse strand, counting down.
GGAGGGACGCTGGATCGCCGTCGTCACGGCGCAATCTCGCCCCGTGCCGCAAAACGACGCCGAGCGCGCCGCGGCGCTGCGCTCGATGATCGCCTATACCGGGCGCTATCGGGTCGAGGAGGATCGCATCGTCACTAAGGTCGAGGCGGCGTGGAACGAGGCCTGGGTCGGCACCGAGCAGGTGCGAATCATGCGCTTCGAGGATGACCGCCTCCATCTCGAAGGCCCGCCGCAGCCCCATCCCAATCTCGCCGGACGGCGGGTCAGGATCATCATCACCTGGCGTCGCGAAGCGTAAATGTTTCCACCGCGCAGGCCGACGCGCTAGAATCCGCGCATGCGCAGGATCGCGTTTGCTGCTTTGCTGGCGAGCGTTTCCGTGGCGGGCATCGCGCTTGCCGCGCGCGCCGCCGATCAGGCCATACAGGGCCCGCAAACGCAGTGGCGAGAGTCGAACAAATGCAACCAGGACGCCTTCAAGAAATTTCCTGACTACACGCCCGAAGCGAATTTGCAGCGCGAGGCCTTCCGTCGCGATTGCATGCGCGACCTGCACATCGCCGCGCCCGACACGCCGCTGCCGCCGGTGAGCGGGGCGGGAGCGGGAGCGGGACAATGATTCGCACCGCGCTCCGCCGTCGTGGCCCGGTGCGGCGGTTTGGCGCGTTTCTCGCGTTGGCGGCGCTCGTTCTGCAACTGGGCTTGCCGCTCGCGTACTGTCCGATCGAGCTGGGATTCGCCGGGCCCATTCCCGGCGCGCCCCTGTGCCATGTCGGCGGCGGTGGCGCGGGCGGTCACGCGCCTCTTCCGGCGTCATCGGGCCAGGGCACGCTCTGCCCGATCTGCCTCGGCCTCGTGGCGGCGTCGAGCACCGTTCTTCCGCCCGATCCCGGCGGCGCCGTTCTCGCGGCCGTGCTGGCAGGCCCGTCGCTGCCGCTGCCGCCGCGCGAGGCGCATCGCGCGCTCGCGCCGCGCCGCGCCGCCCAACCTCGCGCACCGCCCGTCTTCGCCTGAGCTTTTGCGAACCGTGGCGGTTGGCGCGCCGGTCGCGCCCACCGCGGCGATTCACGCGCGAAGCGCGGCCCTTCATCACGGAGTTTTCAACGCATGCTGAAATCGAGAAACCTGCTGATCGGCGTTGTGGCTTTTCTTGTTATGGCCGGCGGGCTCGTTTATCTGAGCCTCGCCTATATCGGCGGCGGCGGCGGCGCGCCGGGCCTGCCGTCGATCAAGATCGGCGGCCCGTTCGCGCTCGAGGCGAGCGATGGCAGCACGGTCACGGACCAGACTTATCGCGGCAAGTGGCAGCTCATCTATTTCGGCTATACGCTCTGTCCCGATGCGTGCCCGACGGCGCTCAACGAGATCGCGGGCGCCCTGCAACAGCTCGGGCCCGAGGCTGCGCAAGTACAGCCGCTCTTCATCACCGTCGATCCGGCGCGCGACACGCCCAAGGTGATGGGCGAATACGTCAAGGCGTTCGATCCGCGCATCGTCGGCTTGACCGGATCCCCCGACGCGATCGCCGCCGCGGCGCGCGAGTATCGCGTCTATTACGCCAAGGTCGCCGACAAGGACGCGCCCGACGGTTACCTGATGGACCACAGCTCGGTCATCTATGTCATGCGGCCGGGCGACGTGGGCTTCGTCGCGACATTCACGCACGAGACGACGGCGAACGAAATGGCCGTGCGTCTCAAGAAACTCATCGGCACTTCGTGAGAAAGGATTCTCCCATGATACGCAGTTCGATCCTTGCCGCCGCGTTTGCCGCGGCGTTGGCCGCGCCGGCGCTGGCGCAGCAATCACCCATTGGCGTGACGAATGGCTGGGCGCGCGCAACGCCCCCCGGCGCCAAGACCGGCGCCGCCTATGTCACCCTCACCAATCACGGCACCGCGCCGGACCAGCTCCTCTCGGCCAGCACGCCGGTCGCCGGCATGACGCAGCTTCACACGACCATCGACGACAACGGCGTCCTGAAGATGCGGCCGGTCGCGGCCCTCGATCTGAAGCCGGGCGCGGCGGTGAGCCTGAAGCCGGGCGGCTATCACCTGATGCTGATGGAGCTGAAGCAGCCCTTGAAGGAGGGCGATAATTTTCCCTTGGTGCTCAATTTCGCCAAGGCGGGCCGGGTCGAAACCGAGGTAAAAGTAGAGAAGGCGGGCGCCATGGGCGGGACGGAGACGATGCAGGACATGCCCGGCATGAACATGAAATAAAAAGATGCGGAAGCTTCTGTCGCTCCTGCTTCTGTTCACGGTCGCCGCTGTGGGGGGCGGCATGGCGCTCGGCCGGCTCGACGCGCGTGGCCATTTCGCCGACGCCGACGACACGGCGCTCGTGGCGCGCGGAGCCGGGGTCTATGCCGCCAACTGCGCCGCCTGCCACGGCGCGCATCTCGAAGGCGCGCCCGGCTGGAAGGAGGCCGGCCCCGCCGACGTCGTCGCGCTCGCGCCGCCGCACGACGAGACCGGCCACACCTGGATGCACAGCGACGAGCAGATCTTCGACCTCGTCAAGTTCAGCCTCGGCGAGCTCGCGCCGCCCGGCTTCGTCACGACCATGCCGGCGTTCGACAGCAAAGTCAGCGACCAGGACATCGTCGCGACGGTCGCCTTCATCAAGAGCAAGTGGCCGACCGGCGTGCGCGTATTCCAGGCGATGCTCAACCCGCGCTGGGAGGGCATGCCCGCCGCGGCGATGAGCGACGACTGGCACCTCCCGGCCGATTGCGGCACCGAGCCGATCCGCCTCATTTCCGACAAGATTGCGGGACAGGCGCGCCCGTAGCGCACAGCTACCGCCGGGAGCCGGCACGATTTCCCGCACGATTTGACTGAATTCTCGCGGCCGCTTGGCTTAGACTGCGGCCCGTCATGCCGGGCCGCCGTTTCGTTGCGCTGCTGGCGCTTGTCGCTCTCGCGTCTTGCGATCGCACCGAGCCGCCGGCGCCATTCGAGCTGCACACCCGTGCCGGAGCGCCGACGCTGTCGGAGCCGATCGGGCCGCATCCCGACCGGATCGCGGTTGCGAACGGCGACACGCTCTATGGCGTGTCGCGGAAATACGGCGTGCCGACGCGCGCCATCATCGACGCCAACAATCTGAGCCCGCCCTATCGCCTCGTCACCGGCAGCTCGCTCGCCCTGCCGCAGGTGAAGACGCATCTCGTGAAGAGCGGCGACACGCTGCGCAGCGTGGCGCGGCTCTATGGCGTCGACATGAGCACGCTCGCCGCGACCAATCACCTGGCGCCGCCCTATGTCATCCGCACCGGCGAGACCGTGATTCTGCCGTCGTCGGTCGCGACTGCGTCGGCACCGGCGCAGCAGACAGTGGCGTCGGCGGCGCCCGAAGCCGTGCTGGCCGCGCCGCTGGCGGCGCCGCCAGCACCGGATGCCGCCGCGGCGCCGGCATCGGCACAAGCGGCCGCGCCGCCTGCGCCCGTTGCGGCGACGCCCGAAACCGACGAGCGCGTGCCGCCGCTCGCCGCTGAGCCAATGGCGCCGCCGCTCGCGCCGCCGGCTGCGATGCCGCCGCCAGTGCCGTCGCCAGCGCCGCTGGCCGATGCGGCCGCGCCCGTTACGGCTCCGCCCGCGCCGTCCGCACCGCCTTCGCCCGCTGCTGCCGCGCCGCCGCCAGCGCCGCCGAAGCTGGAGCAGACCGTGTCGTTGCCGCCGATGCCGATGCCCGTGGCCGGACCCGGATTCCTGTGGCCGGTGCGCGGACCGATTCTCTCGGCCTATGGCACGAGCGCCGACGGCACGCACAATGACGGCGTCAACATCGCCGCACCGGAAGGCACGCCGGTCGTCGCCGCCGAGGCGGGCGAGGTCGCCTATGCCGGGAACGAGCTCAAGGGCTATGGCAACCTCGTGCTCATCAAGCATGCGAACGGCGTCATCACCGCCTATGCGCATCTCGAGAACATGACGGTGAAGCGCTTCGACAAGGTGGCGCGCGGCCAGGCGATCGGCCGGGTGGGTGCCACCGGCGCCGTGGCGCAGCCGCAGCTCCATTTCGAGATCCGCCAGGGCGCGCGCGCGGTCGATCCGGCCGGATATCTGCCGGCCGGGGGCGCATCGGCCAAGGGCTAGTAAAGTTTTCCTTAACTCAATCTCGCGATCATGGCAGCGCCGGGACGGGCATCCCGCTGGAGAAACGTCGATGGACGGCGTCGGTACGATCGGCGATCCGCGCTTGTGGCTGCTCTACCATTATTGGCGGAGCAAGAAGGGCGAGCGCGCCATTCCGGTGCCGGGCGAGATCGATCTCGCCGACCTGCCGAAAGCGGTGCAGCCCAACGCCATGCTGCTCGAGGTCGAGTACGAGGGGAGCAAACTCCGCTTCCGCTATCAGCGCGTCGGCCGCGTCTTCTGGCGCCACGCCGGCCGCGAGCCGATCGGCGAATATGTCGGCGAGATCCTGCCGCCGACGGCGGGATATCGTAAATATGTCGTCGGTATCTACGAAGAGATGGCGGCGGCGTGCCGGCCGCTCTACACCGAGAACCTGTTCATCCTGCGCCACGGACAAAGCGACCCGATCGCGACGAAGCGCGTGATCCTGCCGCTGTCGCGCGACGGCAGCAAAGTGCATGCGGCCTTGGCCGGCCATGTGTTCGATTACGGCGCCCATGGCGATGATGCCATGTCGCTCGTCACCGGCATCGAGGAAGGCGTTCGCGTTTTCCTGGAATAGCCGCCGTCACGCCGATTGGGCGGACGGTCCCATCTCCTCCTCGCGCGTCGTCATCTGGATGAACAGCTTGCCCTTCCGGTTGAGCGACAGGTCCGGATTGGTCATGCCGTGCGCCTTCAGGATATAGAGCTGAGCCCGCAGCGGATCGTACTTGCCCTTGTTGCCGCCCTTCTGCGCCTGCTCGATGCGCCGTTCAGCCTCGCCCATCTCGCGCAGGATGAGAAGCGAGAGCCGCTCGGTCACGCCCATGGCGCGAAGTTCGGCACGCATATCCGCGATCGTCATCTGCTCGGGCTCTTTCATGCGCTCCCCTTTTTGTGCGGGCTTGATATCGGCGCGTCCGCGCTCCGGCGCCAGTGGCAATATCGGGCGAACGACCGGGCCGCGACGAAATCCCGCAGCTTCATCCTTACGATTTTCGCGGGTTCGCGGCATGCTTCTTTCGTGGGTCAGCCATCGCGCGGGCGCGATGGTCACGGAAGCTTCTTGCCGAGCCTGCCGGCCAGATCCTGGATGTATTGCCAGGCGACGCGGCCCGAGCGCGCGCCGCGCGTGATCGCCCACTCCGCCGCCTCGCGCCGCATCTGCTCGGGCGGATGCGCAAGGCCGTAGCGCGCGGCATAGGCCTGCACCATCGCCTGGTACGTGTCCTGGTCGCAGGCGTGAAATCCCAACCACAGCCCGAACCGGTCGGACAACGAGACCCGTTCCTCGGCCGTCTCGCCCGGATGGAGCGCAGTCGAGCGCTCGTTCTCGCTCATGTCGCGCGGCAGAAGATGGCGGCGGTTCGAGGTGGCATAGAACACGACATTGTCGGGCCGCCCCTCGATCCCGCCCTCGAGCACGGCCTTCAAGGACTTGTAGCTCGTGTCCTGCTGATCGAACGAGAGATCGTCGCAGAACAGCACGACGCGCCGCAATGATTGGCGCAGCAGCGACAGAAGGTGCGGCAGGCTGGTGATGTCCTCGCGGTGGATCTCGACGAGGACGAGAGGGTCTTTGCGGGCCGTATTGATCGCCGCGTGCGCCGCCTTGACGAGCGAGCTCTTGCCCATGCCGCGCGCGCCCCACAGCAGCACGTTGTTGGCGGGGAGCCCTTCGGCGAAGCGGCGCGTGTTGTCGATGAGGATGTCGCGCACCCGGTCGATCCCCTGCAACAGGTCGAGCTCGACGCGGCTCACCCGTGTCACCGGCTCGAGCCATTCGCGCTCGGCGTGCCAGACGAAGGCGTCGGCAGCGGCGAGATCGTTCTTGGGCGCCGCGGGCGGCGCCAATCGCTCGAGCGCGCCGGCGATGCGCGCGAAAAGGGAGGTCGGGCGCGGCGACATGGGGGCGACGGTTCTAGGCGACAACCGCGCGCCGCGCAACCGCAAGGCGCCGCCGCGGCGCGGCCGGTCGTTTGCTTTTTGCCCCTCGGTCCACTACCAATGGCCCTAAATCGGCAAGAGGTGCGAGCGATGTTCATATCGCCGGCCTACGCTCAGGTGCTCGGCGGCTCGCAGGACACGTTGACCACGTTCGTCCTGCCGATGGCGCTCATTTTCGTCGTCTTCTACTTCTTCATGATCCGGCCGCAGCAGCAGAAGCAGAAGCAGATGAAATCGATGCTCGACGCGCTCCGGCGCGGCGACAAGGTCGTGACCGCGGGCGGCGTCATCGGCTCCATCGTCAAGGCTGACAATGACGAGGTGCAGGTCGAGATCGCCGAAGGCGTGCGCGTCCGCGTTGTGCGCAGCACGATCACGACGGTGCTGTCGAAACCGCAGCCGGTCGCCGCCAAGAAGGAAGCGAAGGACGAGGATTCCGACGGCAAGAAAATCCCCGAGCCCGCCGTGGCGGCGGCAGGTCTCGGCGGCATGATGGAAAAGCTCAAGGGCCTTTTGGGGCTGTGACGCCAAAGGTCCAGCGCGGCAGGGCGTAGCGAGCGATGCTGTACATCCCACCGTGGCAGAGGACGATCATCTTCGTCGTATGCCTCATCGGCGTGCTTCTCTCCATTCCCAACATGTTCTCGCCGGCGACCGTGGCGGCGTGGCCCTCGTTCCTGCCGAAGCGGCAGGTGGCCCTCGGCCTCGATCTGCGCGGCGGCTCCTATCTTCTCTACGAAGTCGACATGGCGGCCGCCGAGAAGGACCAGCTCAACAATCTCGTCGACGAGCTGCGCACCGACCTGATCGCCGCCAAGATCGGCTATACCGGCCTTGCCGTCGATAACGACCAGGCCGTGTTCACGCTGCGCGACGCCGGGGGCGCCCACGATATCAACACCCTCGTGCAGAAGATCGACCCCAATCTCCAGGTGACGGTGAGCGCCGGCGGCGCGGTCGCGGTCAGGCCCACCGACATCGAGCTGCAACAGCGCCAGACCACGACGGTCGACCAGTCGATCGAGATCGTGCGCCGCCGCGTCGACGAGACCGGCACCAAGGAGGCGACGATCCAGCGCGTCGGCAATGACCGCATCCTCGTGGAGCTGCCGGGCATCGACGATCCAGAGCGTGTGAAGTCGTTGATCGGCAAGACCGCGAAGATGACGTTCCAGCTCGTCGATACCACGGCCTCGCTCGACGACGCCGAGCACGGGCGCGTGCCGGCGGGCGACGAGCTGTTGCAGTCGCAGGAGAGCCGGACGGGCTCGCCCGAGAATTACGTCGTGCGCCGCCGCGTCATGGTGAGCGGCGACACGCTCACCGACGCCCAGCCGACCTTCAACCAGAATTCGCCGGTGGTGAGCTTCAAGTTCGATTCGCTCGGCGCGCGCCGCTTTGCCGACGCGACGCGCGAGAACGTGGGGAAGCCCTTCGCCATCGTGCTCGACAACAAGGTGATCTCCGCGCCGGTCATCAAGGAGCCGATCCTCGGCGGCGCCGGCATCATCGAGGGCAGCTTCACCGTGCAGAGCGCCAACGACCTGGCGCTGCTCCTGCGCGCGGGCGCGCTGCCGGCGCCGCTCACCATCCTCGAGGAGCGCACGGTCGGGCCCGACCTCGGCGCCGATTTCGATCCACGCCGGCGCCCTCGCCAGCATCGTCGGCATCAGCCTCGTCGTCGTGTTCATGGTGATTTTCTACGGCCTCTTCGGCCTCTTCGCGGACGTGGCGCTGTTCTTCAACCTGTGCATCATGCTCGCGAGCCTGACGCTTCTGGGCGCGACGTTGACGCTCCCCGGCATCGCCGGGATCGCGCTGACCATGGGCATGGCGGTCGATGCCAACGTGCTCATCTACGAGCGCATCCGCGAGGAGCTCAGGAGCGGGCGCTCGATCATCTCCTCGCTCCAGGCCGGGTTCGAGCGCGCTTTCGGCACGATCCTCGACAGCCACGTCACCACGCTTGTCGCCGGCGCGCTCATGTTCTGGCTCGGCGAAGGGCCGATCAAGGGCTTCGCCGTCACCTTGAGCATCGGTGTCCTCACCTCGCTCTTCTCCGCGATCCTGGTGACGCGGCTTCAGATCGTGACGTGGCTGCGCCGCACGAAACCCAAGTTCGTGCCGATCTAGGTCCGCAGAAATGCTCCGCCCGCTCATCATCATCAAGCGCATCCCCAGCATCGACTTCATGGGGCTGCATTGGTTCGGATTCATCCTGTCGGGCATCTTGACGCTCGGCTCGATCGGGCTCTTCCTGGTGCAGGGCCTCAATTACGGCATCGATTTCAGCGGCGGCACCATCATGGAGGTGCATACGCAGGGGCCGGCGGATCTCAGCTCGATGCGCGCGACGCTCGACGGGCTCGGCCTCGGCACGGTCCAGCTTCAGGGGTTCGGCGGGCCGCAGGAAGTGCTGATCCGGCTGCAGCGCCAGCCCGGCGGTAACGAGGTGCAGGAAGCGGCCGTCGCCAAGGTGAAGGGCACGCTCGGCACGACGGTCGAATACCGGCGCACCGAGGTGGTGGGCCCGACCGTCGGCGGCGAGCTCATCCGCGCCGGCGTCATCGCCACGGTCCTCGCTCTCGTCGCGATCGCGGCTTACGTGTGGTTCCGCTTCGAGTGGCAGTTCGGCGTCGGCGCGATGCTGTCGACATTGCACGACACCATCACCACCGTCGGACTCTTCTCGCTGTTGCAGATCGAGTTCAACCTGACGACGCTCGCCGCGATCCTGACGATCGCGGGCTATTCGATCAACGATACGGTCGTGATCTATGATCGCGTGCGCGAAACGATGCGCAAGCACCGGACCATGGATTTCCGCGAGCTCATCAACCGCAGCCTCAACGAAACGCTGTCGCGCACCATCCTCACCGTCTCGACGGTGGCGCTCGCAGTGCTGTCGCTGCTCATCTTCGGCGGCGAGGTGCTGCGCGGCTTCAGCATCGCCATGCTGTGGGGCGTGGTCGTCGGCACATATTCCTCGCTCTTCATCGCCGCGCCGCTGCTTTATTACATCCGGCCGAAGCGCTCGGGTCCCACGCGCAGCGCCGCCGCCGGTGCCGGCGCCGAGCCGGAAAAGGTTTCGTGATGGATGTGACGCCGGTCGTCCCAAGCGACCGCCAGGTTATCGAAAGCTATGGCCGCGCAAGCTTCCGGGTGAGCGGCGTGGCGCATGAGGGCGCGATCCTCGTCTTTCCCGACAAGACCGTTCCCTTCGCCGCGCGCGCGATGAGCGAGGTGAACGAGGACAGCCTGGCGCCGGTCCTGGCGCGCGGCCGCGACGTTGAGATTCTCCTGCTCGGCTGCGGCGCGCGCATGATGCTCGTGCCGAAATCGTTACGCACGCGCTTGAAGGAGGCGGGGATCGTCGTCGATGCGATGGATACCGGCGCCGCCTGCCGCACCTACAACGTCCTCATGGCGGAGGACCGCCGGGTCGCGGCGGCCCTCCTGCCGGCGGGGGCCTAGACCATGATCGGATCGGACGGAATCGCTCTGCAATCCGCCCGATCCGTGAATCATGGTCTAACTTCTTTGAGTGAGAGCAAGATTCACGCTTCGAATGGAAAACGCCGTTTCCATTCGAAGCGATCTTGCTCTAGGCCGCCTCGGCGCGGGTCTTGAGCTGCGCCGCGACGTGCTCCCAGTTCACGAGATGGTCGAGGAACGCGTCGACGAAATCCGGCCGCCGGTTCTGGAAATCGAGATAGTAGGCGTGCTCCCATACGTCGCAGGTGAGGAGCGCGACCGAGCCGAGCGATAACGGATTGACCGCATCCGGCGTCTTGATGATTTTGAGCCGATCCTTGTCGCGCACGAGCCAGCCCCAGCCGCTGCCGAATTGCGAGACGCAGGCCTCCTTGAACTCGGTGCGGAACTTGTCGTAGCCGCCGAACGATTTCTCGATCGCCTGCGCCACTTCGCCGTCGGGCGTGCCGCCGCCCTTGGGCCGAAGGCAGCGCCAGAAGAAATTGTGGTTCCAGATCTGCGCCAGGTCGTTGAAGAGCGTCGCCTTCGCTTCGTCCTTCGCCGTCGCACGGATCGCGTCTTCGAGCGATTGCTTCTCGAGGGGCGTGCCGTGGATCAGCTTGTTCGCGGCATCGACATAGGCCTTGTGATGCTTGCCATGATGGAACTCGAGCGTCTTTGCCGACATGTGCGGCTCGAGCGCGTTTTTCGCAAAGGGCAGGGGCGGGAGTTCGTACGCCATCGGATCCTCTTCTTGACAGGAGTGCAGCGATGGCCGCCGCGAGGGGCGGTCACACAGATGGAAACGGGGCCTTTCGGGCCCCGGTTCCACGTGCGACGAAATGCGAACCGCTCAGTAGAAGTGGATCGAGGTCATGCAATAGACCATCGGGATCGACAGCAGCGTGTTGACGCGCGAGGCGAGCCCCGCGACCCGTGCGAGCCGCGGCCGATCCGGCTCGTTGATCGGTTTCATGCCGAGAAGCTTCTGCTGATTCGGCCAGATGATGAACCACACGTTGGCCCACATGATGGTGCCGAGCCACATGCCGATGCCGATCGAGGTGATATGGGCGCTGTGCTGCCCGATGCCGATGATGATGGCCTGGCCGAGATAGCCGTTCATGATCGCGAGCAAAAGGCCGAACACGATCGTCGACATCGCGCCCCAGCGGAACCACCACAAGGCTTCCGGCATGATGAAGCGCGGGATCGCGGGCCGCAGCTCGGCAGGAATCTTGGGCATGGTCGGCGTCTGGGTGAAGTTGAAGTACCAGAGATGCCCGATCCACATGATGCCGCTCATTACGTGGAGCCACCTGAAGCAGAGGTTCCACCATTCGGCGCTGACGAATTCCATGGCGCTTCTCCTTCTCAGGCGATGAGATGGATGATGCCGATGACGATGAGTGTGAGCACGAAGCCCAGCACCACCGTCTGCCCGATTGAATCCAATGGGTTCTTCATGTTGCCCTCTTTCCCTTGTTACGGCCTGGGTCGATCGCTTTATCATAACCGCAGGGTAAATCGTCGGCAATGTCATGCCTCGGGAGCTTAGCGATGCGCCGCTCATGCGGCTCGTACGGGAGCGCGACCGCGACCGATACCTGACGGCGCTGTTCGCGCCCGCCTCGGCGTGCGACTCGCTGCTGGCGCTTTACGCCTTCAATTCCGAGATCGCGCGCGCCCGCGAGATGGTGCGCGAGCCGATCCTCGGCCAGATGCGGCTGCAATGGTGGCGTGAGACCATTTCCGCGATCTACGAGGGCGGGCCGGTGCGCCGGCACGAGGTGGGCGAGCCCTTGGCGGCGACGATTCGCGATCGCGGCCTGTCCCGCGCCTGTTTCGACCGGCTCATCGACGCGCGCGAGGCGGATTTTGCGGATGCGCCGCCCGCCGACCTCGCGGCGCTCGAAGCCTATGCCGAGGCGACAGGCGCGCCGCTCGTACGCCTGGCGCTCGAATGTTTTTCGGTCCGCGGCGATGCCGCCGAGCAGGCGGGCCGCGCACTCGGCACCGCTTACGCGCTGGCGGGCCTGTTGCGCGCGCTGCCGTTCCACGCGGGTGCGCGCCGCCTCTATCTCCCGGCCGATCGCCTCGCGGCGAAGGGCCTCGATCCCGAGCGCACGATCTTCGCCCGCAAGAGCGCGCCCGCGCTCCGCGAAATCGTGTCGGAGGTCGCGGCCCGCGCGCACGCCCACCTCGACGCCGCGCGCGAGCGCCGCAAGGACATTCCGCGGCGCGCGCTGCCGGCGCTGCTGCCGGCGGTGGTCGCGGCGCGCGCGTTGAAGCGGCTGTCGCACGCGAGGTACGACCCGTTCGCGCCGTCGGTGCAGCGGCCGGATGGCGGGCTCGCGCTCGCGCTTGCTCTCGCCGCGGCGAGCGGCCGCTTCTAGCGGCTGGCCGTGGCGCAAAACTCGCCGACCAGCCGAGCGAAGTCCTCGGGCTTTTCCTGGATCGGCAGATGCCCGCAGCGCGATAGTACGGCGAGACGCGAGCCGGCGATCGCTTTCTGCCACGCCGCGCCATAGGCCGGCGGAAAGAGGCGGTCGTTCTCGCCCCACAGGATCAGGGTCGGGATGCGGATGCGATGGAGCCAGCGCTGCAACTGCGGATCGTGGAAGCGCGGCTGCCAGGCGAGCTTGGCGACGGTGCGCTGGTTCGAAAGACGCACATCCTCGTTCTCGGGGCTAAGCGCGCGCGCAACCGCCTCGTCGGCGAGTTTCGGGTCGAAATAGATTGCGCGCACCGCCTCCTCGTCGTTGAGGAGGAATGAATCGAGCCGCGCGACGCCCGGAACGTCGATGCCGGGCGCATCCATGAGAATGAGCGATCGCAGGCGGCTCGAATTGCGCACGGCGAGGTCCGCCGCGACCCAACCGCCCAAGGACAAGCCGAGGAGATGGACGTCGCGCAGGTCGAGCTCGTCAATCAGCTCGAGATAGAAATTGGCGAGGTCCGAGACGCGCTCGAGCCAGGGCGGCGCCTCGCCGCCGCCGAAGCCGGGCGCCTGCGGGATGATGACCTCGAATTTCTCCGACAGCGCCCGCATCCCCGGCAGGAAGCGCGGCGAGCCGCCGCCGCCGTGCAGCATGAGAATTTTTTCCCCCGCGCCCGCGTGCTTCATCGGCACGGCGGAGCCGCGGATCGTCAGGGTCGAATGGATCGGGTCCGGCATGGGCGCGATTTTCCCGGAGGCTCATGCGGCCTGTCAATCTTGGCTGCGCGCGCGGTTGCGCTACACTGGCGCCCGAATTTTCAGGGATGGGGCCGCGATGTCACCGGAAATCAAAGCCGAGCTTGCGCCGACCGGCGTTCTGCGCGCGGGCATCAACATGTCGAATTTCCTGCTCGTGACGGGGAAAAGCGCCAACGGCGATCCCGACGGCGTTTCGCCCGACATGGCGCGCGAGATCGCAAGCCGCCTCGGCGTGCCGGTGAAGTATGTGCCGTTCAAGTCGCCGGGCGAGCTTGCGGATGCGGCGGGGAAAGGCGTGTGGGATGTGGGCCTCATCGGCGCCGAGCCGCAGCGCGCCGAGCAGATCGCTTTCACCGCCGCCTATTGCGAGATCGAGGCGACATATCTGGTGCAGCCCGGCTCGCCCTTGAAGACGATCGCGGATGTCGATGCCAAGGGCGTGCGCATCGCGGTGACGGGACGGAGCGCCTATGGGCTCTGGCTCGACCGCAACATCAAAAATGCCGAGCTCGTGCGCACCGATACCGGCCCCGCCGCGATCGAGAAGTTCGCGCGCGAGAAATTGGAGGCGCTGGCCGGATTGCGGCCGGGGCTCCTCGAGGAAGTCGGCAAGCTGCCGGGCACGCGGATCCTCGACGGCAAGTTCACCTCGGTACAGCAGGCGATCGGCACGCCCAAGAAGAATACGGCCGGCGCCGCGTTCCTCCGATCCTTCGTCGAGGAGGCGAAGAAATCCGGCCTCGTCGTGCGCTTCATCGAGCGGCACAAGGTCGTCGGCCGTCTCTCCGTCGCGCCGCCGGGCTGAAGCGTCCCGGCTACTGCATCGTCACGATGCGCGCGGTGAGCGTGCCGTCGGCCGCCGGGATCGCGCGCACCGAGACCGACGCGCCGGGCTTCAGCTCGCTGCGCTCGACCGCCGTGATCTCGGTGATCGGGGTCGTCGGGTCGACCACGATCTCGGTCGTGCCGCCGGGATATTTGGTGGTCAGCACTCCACCGGGCCCCGTGGCGGTGATCTGCGCGACGGTCGCGTTCGTCATGGTCTGGTTCGGCTGCGCCATCGGCCGATGCCCTTCGCCGAGACCGCGCAACGCTTCGGGAAAGATGCGAAGCTCTTGCGCGTGAATCTTGCCGTCCTGCTGCTGCACCGCCGCCGAGGCGATGAAGTCGCCGGACTTGATGGCGGAGAAATCGACCTTCTTGTTCATCGTCACGACCGCGTTGTCCGCGAGCTTGATCGCCACGGTCTTGCCGTCGGCGGTTTTGACGGTGAGGGTCTGGCCGGCGACGGAATCGACGACGCCCGAGACCGGCTGCGGCGGCGGTCCGTTCTGCGCCAGCGCCGGCGTTGCAAGCGCGCCCGAGAGCAGCGCCAACGAGAAGAAAATCGCATGTCGCATGTGCCTGTCCTTTCCTCGATCATGCCGCGGCTGCTGCGCAGCCGAGCCATTCGCCAAGCCGCGCGCGGGCGCGAGCGATGAGAAGCGGCTTCTTCTCGGCGCGATTGGCGCGCGTGAGGGCTGCGGCGGGCAGCGGCGGGAAGAGGCCGTAATTGATGTTCATCGGCTGGAACGTGCCGGAATCCGCGCCGCCTGTGATGTGTGCCAGAAGCGCGCCCAAGGATGTTTCGGGCGGCGGCGGCAGGAACGACGCGCCGAGCAGCTCGGCCGCCGCGAAGCGCCCGGCCAAGAGTCCGATCGCGGCGCTTTCGACATAGCCTTCGACGCCGGTGATCTGTCCGGCAAAGCGCAGGCGCGGCATCGCCTTGAGCCGCAGCGCCTCGTCGAGGAGCCGCGGACTGTTCAGGAACGTGTTGCGGTGCATGCCGCCCAGGCGCGCGAACTCGGCGCGCTCGAGGCCGGGGATGGTGCGGAAGATGCGTTTCTGCTCGCCATGCTTCAGCTTCGTCTGGAATCCGACGATGTTGTAGAGCGTGCCGAGCGCGTTGTCCTGGCGCAGCTGCACCACCGCGAAGGCGCCGCGCCCGGTGCGCGGATCTGTGAGGCCGATGGGCTTCATCGGCCCCCAGCGCAGCGTGTCGGCCCCGCGCGCCGCCATCACCTCGATCGGCAGGCAGCCTTCGAAATAGGGCGTGTCCTTTTCCCATTCGTGCAGCGGCGCGCATTCGCTGCCGGTCAACGCTGCCACGAACGTCTGATACTGTTCCTTGTCGAGGGCGCAATTGATGTAATCGGCGCCGTCGCCCTTGCCGTAGCGGGACTGGCGCCAGGCGGATCCCATGTCGATGGTCTCGGCGTGGACGATGGGCGCGATCGCATCGAAGAAGGCGAGCGCGTCCTCGCCGGTGAGCTCGCCGATAGCGCGCGCGAGAGTGGGTGCGGTGAGCGGCCCGGTCGCGATAATGACGCTCGCCCAGTCGTCGGGCGGAAACGCCACCTCCTCGCGCACCAGCGTGACCTGCGGCAACGAAAGCAGCCGCGCCTCGACCTCGGCGGCAAATCCGTCGCGATCGACGGCAAGCGCGGCGCCCGCGGGAATGCGGTGCGCATCGGCCGCGGCGAGGACGAGCGAGCCCAGGCGCCGCATCTCCTCGTGCAGAAGCCCGACTGCGTTGCCGTCGGCATCGTCGGAGCGGAAGGAGTTGGAGCAGACGAGCTCGGCGAGCCGGCTTGTGACATGCGCCTCGGTCGCGCGCACGGGCCGCATCTCGTGCAGCACGACCGACACCCCCGCGCGCGCCGCCTGCCACGCGGCCTCGGTTCCGGCAAGCCCGCCGCCGACGATGTGAATGGCTTGGCGCGGGTCCGGCATGGCAATAGGCTAGGTGCCAAGGCGCGAAAAGCAAGGGAGGCACTCATGGCGACGTTCGTCCTCGTTCATGGCGCATGGCATGGCGGCTGGTGCTACAAGCGCGTGGCGCGGCTTTTGCGCGGCACGGGCCACGAGGTCTATACGCCGACGCTCACCGGGCTTGGCGAACGCGCGCATCTCATGGACCGCTCGATCGATCTCGATACGCACGTCGCCGACGTGGTTGGCGTGCTGCGCTGGGAGGAGCTGAAGGACGTGGTCCTGTGCGGCCATTCCTATGGCGGCATGGTGATCTCGGGCGTCGCGGAAAAAGCGGCCGAGCGCATCCGCTCGCTCGTCTTCCTCGACGCCTTCGTTCCCGAAAGCGGCAAGAGCCTGTTCGATTACCTGCCGCCCGAAGCTGCCGGCGGCATGCGTACCGACGCGGCTCAGAACGGCGAAGGCTACAAGGTCGCGCCGATGCCGGCCGAGCGTTTCAACGTCAACGCGGCCGACCGCGCCTGGGTCAACGCCATGTGCGTGAAGCAGCCGATCGACACGTTCACCCAGGGCGTGAAGCTCACCGGCGCGCGCGAGCGCGTGGCCAAGCGCACCTTCATCCAGGCCAAGGGCTACGAGACGTCGCCATTCGGGCAATTCGCCGAGAAGCTGGGCGGCAACCCGGCTTGGCGCGTGCTCTCGGTGCCGTGCGGCCACGACGTGATGGTGGACCGGCCGCAGGAATTAGCCGACGCGCTCATCGCCGCCGCGTGAGACGCAGCTACGCCCGCTTCTTCTTGCGCTCGCCGCCCATGCGGTCGAGATAGGCCCGCAGATATTGCCCGGTATAGCTCGCCTTCGTTTCGGCGATCTGCTCGGGCGTGCCGATCGCCACCACGCGCCCGCCGCCCGAGCCGCCCTCGGGGCCGAGATCGACGATCCAGTCGGCGGTCTTGATGACCTCGAGATTGTGCTCGATCACGATTACCGTGTTGCCCTGATCGACGAGCGCGTGCAGCACTTCCAAGAGCTTCTTCACGTCCTCGAAATGGAGGCCCGTCGTGGGCTCGTCGAGGATGTAGAGCGTGCGGCCGGTGGCGCGGCGCGACAATTCCTTCGCGAGCTTCACGCGCTGTGCCTCGCCGCCGGAGAGCGTGGTCGCGGGCTGGCCGACCTGGATATAACCCAATCCGACGCGCTCCAAGGTCACGAGCTTCTCGCGGATCGCCGGCACCGCGCGAAAGAATTCCGCGCCTTCCTCGACCGTCATGTCGAGCACTTCGGCGATGCTCTTCCCTTTGAACGTGACTTCGAGCGTCTCGCGGTTGTAGCGCTTGCCCTTGCACACGTCGCACTGGACGTAGACGTTGGGCAGGAAGTGCATCTCGATCTTGATGACGCCGTCGCCCTGGCACGCCTCGCAGCGCCCGCCCTTGACGTTGAACGAGAAACGCCCCGGCCCATAGCCGCGCGCCTTCGCCTCGGGCAATCCCGCGAACCAATCCCTGATCGGCGTGAAGGCACCCGTGTAGGTGGCGGGATTTGAGCGCGGCGTGCGCCCGATCGGCGATTGGTCGATATCGACGATCTTGTCGAGGTGTTCGGCGCCCTCGATGCGGTCGTGCGAGCCGGGATGCTCGTGCGCGCCCATGAGGCGCCGCGCCAAGGCCTTGTAGAGCGTGTCGATCACGAGCGTCGACTTGCCGCCGCCCGAGACGCCGGCGACGCAGGTGAAGGTGCCGATCGGGAACGCGACGTCGATGTTCTGGAGATTGTTGGCGCGCGCGCCGACCACTTTGAGCATCTGGCCGGCCCGCCCGGCGCGCCTGGTGCGCGGCACCGCGATGCTGCGCCGGCCGGTGAGGTATTGGCCGGTGATGCTTTCGGCCGAGCGCATGATGTCCTCGGGCTTGCCGACCGCAACCACCTTGCCGCCGTGAATGCCCGCCGCCAATCCCATGTCGACGACGTAATCGGCGCTGCGGATCGCCTCCTCGTCGTGCTCGACCACGATCACCGTGTTGCCGAGATCGCGCAGCCGCTTCAAGGTCGCGAGGAGGCGGTCGTTGTCGCGCTGATGCAGGCCGATCGACGGCTCGTCGAGCACATAGAGCACGCCGGTGAGGCCCGAGCCGATCTGGGACGCAAGCCGGATGCGCTGGCTCTCGCCGCCCGAGAGCGTGCCCGACGCGCGCGAAAGGGTGAGATACTCGAGCCCGACATTGCGCAAAAATCCGAGGCGCTCGTTGATCTCCTTGAGGATGCGCTGGGCGATCTCGCGCTGCTTTTGCGTCAGCTTCTTCTCGAGCTTGCCGAACCACACGCACGCATCGAGGATCGAGAAATCCGAGACCTGGCTGATGTCGTGCTTGTCGATCTTGACGGCCAACGCCTCGGGCTTAAGGCGGCGGCCGTGGCATGTCTCGCACGGCGCCTCGCTCTGGTAGCGGCCCAATTCCTCCTTGAGCCAGGCGCTGTCGGTCTCGCGCCAGCGCCGCTCCATGTTGGGGATGACGCCCTCGAACGGCCGCGTCGTCGAGTAATTCTTGACGCCGTCGTCATAGCGCATCGTGACAGGCTCGCCGCCCGAGCCGTAGAGGATCGCTTTCTTGACGCTCTCCTTCAGGTCCTTCCACGGCGTGTTGGTGCTGATCTTGTAGTGCTTGGCGAGGCTGTCGAGCGTTTGCACGTACCATTGCGAGCTCGAACTGGCCCACGGGCCGATCGCGCCCTCGCGCATCGAAAGCCGCGCGTCCGGCACCACGAGCTCGGGATCGAAGAACGGCTTCGTGCCGAGCCCGTCGCAGGCCGGGCACGCGCCATGCGGATTGTTGAACGAGAAGAGCCGCGGCTCGATCTCGGGGATGGTGAAGCCGGAGACGGGGCAGGCGAATTTCGCCGAGAAGATGGTGCGCTCGCCGCCATCGGCGGGCTCGGCAATGGCGATGCCGTCGGCAAGCCCGAGCGCCGTCTCTATGGATTCGGCGACCCGGTTGCCCAAGCCCTCGCGCACGACGATGCGGTCGACCACGACCTCGATGTCGTGCTTCAGCTTCTTGTCGAGCGCCGGTGCGGCGTCGATCTCGTAGGTCTTGCCGTCGATCTTGACGCGCTGGAACCCGCGTTTCTGGAGATCGGCCAGATCTTTCCTGTACTCGCCCTTGCGGCCGCGCACGATCGGCGCAAGCAGCAGAAGCCGCGTCCCGTCCTTCATCGCCATGACGCGATCGACCATCTGCGACACGGTCTGGCTTTCGATCGGCAGGCCCGTCGCCGGCGAATAGGGCACGCCGATCCGGGCGTAGAGCAGGCGCAGGTAATCGTGGATCTCGGTGACCGTCCCGACCGTCGAGCGCGGATTGCGCGAGGTGGTCTTCTGCTCGATCGAGATGGCGGGCGACAGGCCCTCGATCAGGTCGACGTCGGGTTTCTGCATCAGCTCGAGGAACTGGCGCGCATAGGCCGAGAGACTCTCGACATAGCGGCGCTGGCCCTCTGCATAGATCGTGTCGAACGCGAGCGACGACTTGCCCGAACCCGACAGCCCGGTCATCACCACGAGGCTGTCGCGCGGCATGTCGACGTCGATGTTCTTGAGATTGTGCTCGCGCGCACCGCGCACGCGGATGTACTGCATCACGGGACTATAGCGTCACCACCATAGGCCGTCATGCCCAGCGCGGAGGCGCCAGAACCGCGTGCACGACCGGGACAAGCCCGGCCATGCACATGATTCGGACCTACTCCGCCGGCTGCGGCGCCCGTTCGACCGCGACGTGGCGCGGAAAGTCGAGCCAGAACGCGGCGACCACGGCCGACATGCCGGCGAACGCCGCCAGGCAGTAGAGGCCGCCCGAGAATCCGCCCGACAATTCGCGCGCCCAGCCGACCGCCGTGGGCCCGAAGAATCCGCCCAGATTGCCGATCGAGTTGATCCAGGCGATGCCCGAGGCGGCGGCCGTGCCGGTCAGGAACATCGATGGCATCGCCCAGAACGGACCCTTGGTGCCGTAGAGCCCGATCGTCGTGATGCACATGCCGACGAGCGCCCAGTAGGTCCCAATCGTGAGCCCGGCGATGACGAGCCCGACGCAAGCGACGACGCAGGCCCAGAACAAATTCCAGCGCCGCTCGCCGATGCGGTCGGAGAACCAGCCCCAAACCCACATACTGATCGCGCCGAGCGTGTAGGGGATCATGGTGACCCAGCCGACCTCCATGTTGGAGAAGCCAAGCTGCTTCACCATCTGCGGCAGGAACAGCAGGAGCCCGAGGCTTGCCGTGACGATGCCGAAATAGTTGAGCGCGCAGAGCAGCACTTTCGGATCCCAGAACGAGCGCGCGACGCTGAACTTGCGGTGCGCCTCGATCGCCTGGCGCTCGCTGTTCATCCGCGCGCTGAGCCAAGCCCGCTCGTCGTCGCTGAGCCAGCGCGCCTCGGCCGGCCGGTTCGTGAGGCAGAGCAGAAGGACGATGCCGATCAGCACGGTCGGCACGGCTTCGGCGATAAACATCCAGCGCCAGCCCGCGAGCCCCATCGTGCCGTTCAATTCGAGGAGCGCGGTCGAGATCGGCGCGCCCGCCGCGACGGCGATCGGCAAGGCCAGCGTGAACCCCGCCATGACGCGCGCGCGGTGCTTGTCGGGAAACCAGTAGCCGAGGAAGAGGACGATGCCGGGAAAGAGTCCGGCTTCCGCCACGCCGAGGAGAAAGCGCACGACGACGAAGCTCCACGGGCCGGTGCAGAACGCGGTGAGGCCCGAGAAGATGCCCCACGTCACCATGATGCGCGCGAGCCAAAGCCGCGCGCCCACTTTCTCGAGCACGATGTTGCTCGGCACCTCGAACGCGACATAGCCCCAGTAGAAGGCGCCCGCGGCCATGCCGTATGTCGCGGGATCGAGCCCCAGATCCTTGTTCATGGTGAGGGCGGCGAAGCCCACATTGATGCGGTCGAGATAGCAGAGGAAATAGGTGATGAGCGTCAGCGGCAGGAGGCGCCAGTAGATCTTGCGCATCGTCGTTTGCTCGACCGTCGCTGCCATCGTTTCCTCCAGAATTATTTGCGCGAGCATACTGATCGTGCGCGCATCGGCAACGATTGCGATTAGTTCCCGCTCTGTTCTAGACTGCGGCGAACGGCGCCCCCCTTGCGTTGGGATCGCCGACAAACCGGCCTCCGCGTCGGAGCGCCGGAGGCGAGAGCAGGAAGGACCAAAGACCATGGCCGGTAGCGTCAACAAGGTGATCCTCGTCGGCAATCTCGGCCGCGATCCGGAGATTCGTTCGACCACGAGCGGCCAGCGCATCGCCAATTTCTCGCTCGCGACCTCGGAGAACTGGCGCGACCGCGCCACCGGCGAGCGCAAGGAGCGCACCGAGTGGCACCGCGTCGTGGTGTTCAACGAGCGCCTCGTCGACGTGATCGAGAAATACGTGAAGAAGGGTTCGAAGCTCTATATCGAGGGCGCGTTGCAGACGCGCAAATGGACCGACAATTCCGGGCAGGAGCGCTACACGACCGAGGTGGTGCTGCAAAATTTCCGCGGCGAGCTGACGATGCTTGACGGCCGCGGCGGCGGTGGCGGCGAGGGCGCGAGCGGCGGCGGCGGGGGCAGCGGGTTCGAGCCCGACGATAGTCCTGCGGCCAGCGGCTCGACGGGTGGCGGTCCCGCGCGCGGCGCGCGCACTCCGAGCACCGATCTCGACGACGAGATTCCGTTCTGACCTTGCGCCGGCGCGCGAAATTACGGAACGAAGCCAATTTCGCGCCCCGGCAAAACCGCAGAATCGAAGCCAATTCGGGCGCCTTATTGCAGCGCCGAAGGGGCCGCCGGCGCGGCCGCCGCAGCGGCCCGCCGCGCTGCCTGATGAATCGCTTGAGATAACTCTTGTAACTATTTGATATAATTTGACCGTCAGCGAATTGTAACGGCCGCGCGCGGCTTGTTAACAGGGGCGTAATCGGCTACAATTTTAGGGATCGCGACGCTGGCGTCTTGGCCGGCGTTTTCCTTGCAAGAACCGCTTCTCCGGACCCCCTTTGGCCAGCCCGCCCGCCGCACCGACGCCGCTCGACATAACGCCCGTCGCCATCGAAGAGGAGATGAAGCGCTCCTATCTCGATTACGCGATGAGCGTGATCGTGTCGCGCGCTCTGCCCGATGTGCGCGACGGCCTGAAGCCGGTGCACCGGCGCATTCTTTATGCGATGAAGGAGGCGGGGAACGACTGGAACCGCGCCTTCCGCAAATCGGCGCGCATCGTCGGCGACGTGATGGGCAACTACCATCCGCACGGCGACGCCGCGATCTATGATTCGATGGTGCGCATGGCGCAGGACTTCGCCATGCGCGTGCCGCTGATCGACGGGCAGGGCAATTACGGCTCGATGGACGGCGATCCCGCGGCGGCGATGCGCTACACCGAGGCGCGGCTCTCGCACGCCGCCGACGCCGTCCTCGAGGATTACGACAAGGAAACCGTCGATTTCCAGCCCAATTACGACGGCAGCCGGCGTGAGCCGATCACGCTGCCGGCGCGCTTCCCCAATCTCCTCGTCAACGGCGCGCAGGGCATCGCCGTCGGCATGGCGACCAACATCCCGACGCACAATCTCGGCGAAGTGATCGATGCCGCGATGGCGCTGATCGACAACCCGGTGCTCTCGATCGAGGATTTGATGGAGTTCGTGCCCGGCCCGGATTTCCCGACGGGCGGCGTGATCCTCGGCCGCGCCGGCATTCACGCTGCCTATCGGCTCGGACGCGGCTCCGTCATGGTGCGCGGCACGGTCAAGACCGAAGCGATGGGCCGCGACCGCGAGGCGATCGTCATCACCGAGGTGCCGTATCAGGTCAACAAGGCGCGCATGGTCGAGCGCATCGCCGAGGTGGTGCGCGAGAAGCTGGTCGAAGGCATCTCCGACCTGCGCGACGAAAGCGACCGCGACGGCGTGCGCGTCGTCGTCGAGCTGAAGCGCGACGCCATGTCCGACGTCGTGCTGAACCAGCTCTATCGCCACACGCCGCTGCAAACGAGCTTCGGCGTCAACATGCTCGCCTTGAACGGGGGCCGGCCCGAGCTCCTGACCTTGAAGGACGTGCTCGCCGCCTTCCTCGCCTTCCGCGAGGAGGTGGTAACGCGCCGTACCGTCTTTCTGCTCAACAAGGCGCGCGAGCGCGCGCACACGCTGGTCGGCCTCGCCATCGCCGTCGCCAATATCGATCAGGTGATCGCGCTGATCCGCGCCGCGCCCGATCCCGCCACGGCGCGCGCCCGGTTGATGGAGTGCGAGTGGCCGGCCGAAGCCGTAGCATCGCTCATCGCGCTCGTCGAAGACCGCGCCGCCGACACGATCCGCGCCTATCGCCTCTCGGAAGAACAGGCGAAGGCGATCCTCGAGCTCCGCCTCCAGCGCTTGACCGGGCTCGAGCGCGACAAGATCGCCGAAGAGCTTGGCGAGGTGGCGAAGGAGATTCTCCACCACCTCGAGATCCTGCGCTCGCGCCCGAAGCTTCTCGACGTGGTGCGCGGCGAGCTCGCCGAGGTGAAGGCGCAGTTCGCCACGCCGCGCAAGACCTTGATCGAGGACCTCGAGTTCGAGGCCGACATCGAGGCGCTGATCCAGCGCGAGGACATGGTCATCACTGTGACGCACGCGGGCTACATCAAGCGCGTGCCGCTCTCGACATATCGCGCGCAGCGCCGCGGCGGCCGCGGCCGTACCGGCGCCACGATGCGTGCCGAGGACGTGGTAAGCCAGGTGTTCGTCGTCTCGACCCACGCGCCCGTCTTGTTCTTCACCTCGTCGGGCCGCGTCTATCGCCTCAAAGTGTATCGTCTGCCGATCGGCACGCCGCAGTCGCGCGGCAAGGCGATGGTGAACCTGCTGTCCAATCTCGCGCCGGGCGAGACGATCACCACCGTCATGCCGCTGGCCGAGGACGAGACCGAACTCGAGGGGCGCTTCGTCGTGTTCGCCACGGCCAAGGGCAACGTGCGGCGCAATGCGGTCTCTGATTTCTCGACCATCCACCAGACCGGCAAGATCGCGATGAAGTTCGAGGGCGAGGATGCCGACGACCGGCTCATCGCCGCCGCGATCTGCACCGAGACCAATGACATCCTGCTCGCGACGCGCGGCGGGCGCTGCATCCGCTTCCCGGTCGATGATGTGCGCGTCTTCACCGGGCGCACCTCGGTCGGCGTGCGCGGCATCCGCCTGATGGGCGAGGGCGATGCGGTCGTGTCGCTGACGGTGCTGCGCCACGAAGACGTTTCGACCGAGCAGCGCTATGCCTACGCACGTCTCTCCGGCGAGCGGCGCCGCGCCGTCACCGGCGAGGTCGAGCCCGACGAGCCCGAGGCCGAGAACGGCAATGGCGACGGCAACGGTCACGCGAACGGCAACGGTGCCAACGGCGCCAACGGCACCGGCACGATCAGCGAGGAGCAATATGCCGGCCTTGCCGCGCGCGAGGAATTTTTGCTGACCGTCACCGAGAAGGGTTTCGGCAAGCGCACGTCGGCTTACGAGTATCCGATCACCGGGCGCGGCGGGCAGGGGCGCGACAACATCGTGCCCGAGCGCGGCCAGGGCGCCACCGTCGCCGTCTTCCCGGTCGCGGCGGGCGACCAGGTCATGTTGGTCTCGGACCAGGGCATGGTGATCCGGTTCGCGATCGACGGCATCAGCATAAGGCGCCGGCGCAGCGGCGGCGTCGTCCTCATCAAGGTCGACGAGGGCGAGCGCGTGGTGTCGGCGGCGCGCTTCCCCGAGGCGGGCGAGAGCGTCGTCGATGGAACTTCCGAAGGAACAGAGGCATGACCATCTCGCATGTCGGGGTCTATCCGGGGACCTTCGACCCGATCACCAACGGCCATACCGACATCATCCTGCGCGCGACCAAGATCGTCGATCGCCTGGTGATCGCCGTGGCGCGCAACGACGCCAAGGGCCCGCTCTTCCCGACCGACGAGCGCGTCGAGATCGTGCGCGAGGAGATCGCCAACCTGACCGACGATGCGACGAGGAAGCGCATCGAGGTGCGTGCATTCGACAGCCTGCTCATGCATTTCGTCACCGACGTCAACGCCACCGTCATCATCCGCGGCCTGCGCGCCGTCTCGGACTTCGAGTACGAGTTCCAGATGGCCGGCATGAACAACCGCCTCAACTCGACCGTGGAGACCGTGTTCCTGATGGCGTCGGACCGGTTCCAGTTCATCTCCTCGCGCTTCGTCAAGGAGATCGGGCAACTGGGCGGCGACGTGACGCCGTTCGTGTCCGCGCGCGTTGCCGCGCACCTTGCGCGGCGCTTTGCCGCGCTGCGCGGGGGAAAGCCCGCGCGCGCCGCAAAAGGCTGAGACTCGGCCGCTATTATGAAAGCGATTTAACTTGGCCCGGCGCGCCCGTTGCCGCCTAATTCGGGCCGGCGGTTCCACCGCCCGTTAGCCCGCTCGACCCCCTTGGCGGGCAGAAGACCCCTGGGTCAGCCCCGCCTGCACCCTTTCCTCCAAGCAGCAGGCGGGGCTATCCCCGGCGCCACTTGGGCGTGCGGCCCAGATAGGTTCTGGCAAAGCGCAACAACTCGAGATCGCACGCATGGCGCGCGATCTCTTCGAGGTCGAGGAAATACCCGCGCAGCGTGCGCGGATCGAGCCGCGCGGCAAGCCAATCGGCGAATTGCTCGGGCGTCCTGATCCAGCGCGGCACCGGCTCGGCAGGGGCGCCGATCGGCTGCGCCGCCTGGAGGATGCGCCAGCGCCGCCGTCCCATGACGCTGGGTGCGATCCCCGACCCATCGAGGCGCTCCCAGCCGGGACGGGCATAACGCTCCACCGAAGACCGTATCATCGAGCCGTTTCCAACGGATTTATTGCTCGATGATAGAAAAGCCCGGCTTCTCCTGCAATCGCCAAATATTGTTAAAAGCGGAACAAATATAGTTAATCCCGCTTTTTCGCGATACTTGGGCTCACTGGGCCGGCACCTGCTGCCACGGCACGGTGCATTGCGGGACGTAGGGGTAGTAGCCCTGCGGGTTGGCGCAATAGTACCAAGTGGGTGAGGCGGGCGCCGGGGCGGCGGTCACGACCGGCGGGACATAGGGGTCGGGATAGGGATAGACCGGCGCCGGATAGAAGTAGAAATCCGGGCCCACCACCCACCACCAGCCGTCGCGCCCTTCGTGCAAGCCGTGGAACCAGCCTCCGCCGCGCCAGCGCTCGAAGTCGCGCCCCTGGAAATGGTGAATATCGCCGTCCCAGCGGTGCGGCGGCTGCGCCAGCGCGGCGCTCGTGCCGAGCACGGGGACGAGGATCGAGGCGGCGGAAAGCGCGCGCGCGAGAGTGCGCATGACGAAAGCTCCTTTCGTTTTTTCGGGCCGGCCCCAGAAGGGCCGCTCACTTGATAAATGCTATGGCGCCGCCGATGGCGCCATCCCCGGGAGAATAAGGCGATTCCAGGGCGTTATCGCCCACAACTAACGCTGGCAGTTTGCCGAAAATGCAATCCGAAATTCATAGCCGGGAAGCGAGTTGCGCGTATAAAAATCGCTCGAGGGGTGACGCGGAGAGTTTTCATGCACATCATTGCCGTCGCATCGCAGAAGGGCGGGTCGGGCAAGACCACGCTCGCCGGTCATCTCGCCGTTGCCGCCGACAAGGCGCAGGCGGGGCCGGTTGCGCTGGTCGACACCGATCCTCAAGGCAGCCTGTCGGAATGGTGGAACGCGCGCGAGGCGGAGACGCCGCTCTTCGCGCGGACCGGCACGGCGCGCCTTGCCGCCGACATCGAGCGCATGCGCGGTCTCGGCATCAAGCTCCTGATCATCGATACGCCGCCCGCGATCGAAGCGACCATCGTTGAGGTCATCCGCCTCGTCGATCTCGTGCTCATCCCGGCGCGGCCAAGCCCGCACGATCTGCGCGCGGCCGGCGCCACGGTCGAAATCGTGCAGCGCTTGGGCAAGCCGCTCGTCTTCGTGCTGAACGGCGCGACGCCGCGCGCGCGCATCACCGCCGAGGCGGCGATGGCGTTGTCGCAGCACGGCACGCTCGCGCCCGTCGTCGTGCATCACCGCACAAGCTTCGCCGCCAGCATGATCGACGGCCGCACCGTCATGGAAGTGACCGGCGACGAGCGCTCGAGCAGCGAGATCATGCAGCTCTGGGAATATCTCGGCCGCCGTCTCACCAACGATTACCGCACCATGCTGCCGACCGAGATGGCGCGGCCGATGCTGCCGACGCAAGGTGTTGCATGAACTCTTCGGACGTGGCATCGCTCACGGCCACGCTGCTCGTCATCAAGGGCGCGGCGCAGCCGAGCTGCGCGCCGAAGCGCCAGCTGCGCCGTGGCCGCATGAATGACAACCGCGTCCGCGTCGCGCTCCGCCTCGACGAGCCACGCCATCGCCGCCTGCGCCTTGCCGCCGCGCATATGCGCAAGAGCGCGCAAGGGGTGCTGCTGGCCGCGCTCGATCACTTTCTCGAGCGGATCGTCGCCAACGCGATCGACGAGCCGTGCCCCTGTCTCGATCACGGCGGCGAGCGCAAACGGAACGTAACCCCGTTCCGGACGCCATGAACGCAAGCGCACGTCCAATGGCGTCGCTTTCGGGCTTCGCGCTGCGCCCCGCAAAGGGCGCGCCGCCGAGCGTCAAGGAAGGCGACATCACCGGCCGCATCGCCGCGCCGGTGGTGATGCCGGTCGAGCCGGCGGTCCCGGCGCTGGCGCCCACGCCCACGCCCTCACCGGTGCGTCCGGCGGCCGCTCCCGCGAACGAGCCGCCGCCGCGCGCGGAAGAGATCGTCGTCTATTGGGAGCGCTTGCGTCGCGGCCGCGCCGTGCCGCCGATCGCCGAGCTCGACCGCAGCCTCGTCGGTAATGCCTGGCCCGACAGCCTCATCGTCATGTTCGATCGCGACACAGGGACGCCGCGCATCTCGCGGCTCGGCGCCACGGACGGCGCGATCGAGTACACGCCGATGGTGACCGACTGGATCCTGACGCGCGCGCGCCAGGCGGCAAAGCGCCTCGCCAAGCACGAAGAGGTGCAGAGCTTCCCGCTCCAAGACGAGAGCGCGCGCTATCGCCTGTTCCTGCTGCCGCTCGGCATGGGCAGCGGCTCGACCGAGGGCGTGCTCTGCCACCTCTGCCGCGCCTAGGGCGCGGCCGCCTGCGGCGGCGGCGGCGCGAGCAGTCGCAGCGCCCAAAAGACGCTGCCGAACAGCACCACCGGCACAAGACAGCTCGCGACCGTCATTGACGGCCGCAACAGCGGCAGCATCCAGATGCTGGCGAGCAGCACGAACATGCCGAAGCCGATCCTGCCCTCGGCGAGCGTGAACATGAGCACGGCGGCCGCCGACAGCAGCATCATGTCATAGGCTTCGAGGTGCGGGCAGGCGAGCATCATGGCCGACAGCATGACCGCGAGCTTCGCCTCGGCGCGCCCGTCGCGCGCGTAAGCCCACCACACGGCGCCCGCGCCGATCAGGATCGCCGCCGCCTGCGCCGCTTTCGCGAGCATGTCGGAGGCGCCGAAGCGCGCGGCCACGACGTAGAACCCGTAGCCGCCGAGATAGGTGTCGCGGAACCACTGGTCGTAGGAGGGATCGCGCGCCTCGACGCCCGCCTTGATCCAGTGGAGCCACGCCTGCGGCCCGAAGAGGAGCGCGCTCAGGAGCGCCAACGCCACTGCGACGGCGAGGCACGCGGCAAGCGCCCGCCACGCGCGCGCCGCAAGAAGTGCGACCGGCACGAGGAGGAAGAACTGCGGCTTGTAGCTCATCGCCCCGAGCAGCGCGCCGGCCCAGAGCGGCTGCCGCTCGAGCAGGCGCAACCCGCCGATCGTCAGCGCCGCGCTCAAGGCGCCGTTCTGGCCGGTCAATGCGTTGGTGCAGGCGGGGATGAAAGAAAGGATCATGATTCCGCGCCACCAGTCGAAGCCGCCGCGCTCGCGGCGCGCCACGACCGCGATGGCGGCGAGCGCGGTCGCGACGTCGAATCCGACATAGGAGAGCGGAAACGATAAGAGGCTCAAGGGCGCGAGCAGGAGCAGGAAGGGCGGCGGATAGAGGAACGGATGGAGCGTCACGGGCCCAGTGAACCACGGGCCCAGCAATGCCGCCTCGAACGCGGTGAGGCGCGCGCCGTCATAGACCAGGTCGGACATGCCGGCGCGGATCGCGGTGCCGGCGGAATAGAACACGATCCAGTCCTGATAGAGCACCGGCCCCATGCGATTGAACACGACGGTCGCGGTGCCGAGCCAGCCCAGGATCCCGCCGACGCCGCCCAGGATGACGGCGAGCGGCCCCCAGTTGCGCCTCATGCGCGGTCCCGCGCCGCGCCCGCGCCGGCACGAGCAGAGACGGGCGCTCGGCTGCGCATCAGGATGACGGCGATCGCAAGAAGTTCGACGAGCGGCGTTGCGAAACCCGCGGGCGTGGTGCGCGGCGGATTGAAGAGCGGCAGGAGAAAAAGCGCCAAGGCAAGCGCGGCGTCGCCGTTCTTCACGCCGAGGTCGAGCGCGGCGATAAGGAAAAGCGCCGCTGCGGCGGCGAGCAGCACCATGTCGTAGCCCTGGAGGTGCGGCGCCGCGAGACAGCTCGCCGCGAGCAGCACGGCAAGCTGCAATTCCCGGCTGAGCGCGCCGCGCCAGGCCCAATAAACCGCGCCGGCGGCGACGAGCGCCGCCACGGCTTGCGCCGCCTTCGCGACCGCGTCCGACGCGCCGAGCAGCACCGCCGAGGCGAACACATCGTCACCGAACAGCACGCTCCATTGCCGCCATTCGTCATGGAACGGCGCGCTTGGCGCGAGCAGGTCGTGCGCCCACGCCTGCCACGGCGCCAGGCCGAACGCGACGAGGCTCGCGAGCGCCAGGACGAGGACCGCGGCGCAGGTCGCCGCAAGCGCGCGCCAGTTGCGCGCCGCGACCAGCGCCACCGGCACCATGAGGAAGAATTGCGGCTTGTAGGTGAGGACGCCGAAGAGCGCGCCGGCGACGAGAGGCCGCGTCGCCGCCACGGATGCGCCGCCGAGCAGAAGAGCTGCGGTCAAAAATGCATTCTGCCCCGTCACCGCCGTGATCGACGCCGCCGGCGCCAGCAGCAGAGCGGCCGATGCGGCGGCGAGCCGGCCGCCGCGATAGACCGTGCCGAGCGAAGCGGCGAGCGCCGCGAAACTCAGCGCGAGAAAGAGGAAGCAGGCGAGCCCGAACGGCAGCAGCGCGAACGGCACCAGCAGCAGCAGGAAATACGGCGGATAAACCCACGGATGAAACGGCAGCTCGCCGCGCAGGAGACCGGCAAAGCGCACGTTCAAATAGTGCGTGAAGCGGTCGCCGTCGAACAGCAGCGGCAGATGGCCCTCGATGACGGCGCGCGCTGCGCCGTAATAGACCATGAAGTCGGTGCCGGGAAAATTGTAGCGCGGGCCGATGACGCCATCGTGCCGGAACGCGAATGCGAACACGGCCCAGCCGTAAAGGCCGAATGCCAAAGCAACCGACGCGAGCGGCACCAGAGAACGGGATTGCGCCACCGCCCCTCCCGATGAGCGACGGCGGCGATCCTAGCATGGGCGTTGATGCGCCCCGCCGCAAAAGCCAACTCGTGACTTCGCTCAGGGCGTCGGCGGGCAGCCCGCGACCGGTGGACCGTAATAGTCGGAGCCGCCGGGCAGATTCTGATGCATCGCGTCGGCGCATGCGCCCGGTGGTGGCGGCGCGAGCGAGCTGCCGCTTTGCGCGACCGGCGGCCCGTCGCAGCTATAGGTCGCGACATTGCCGCTGGGCGTGGCCTGAAGGCCGCGATAGGTGGGTCCGGTACCGTAGCGCTGACAATATGACGCGGCGCTCGCGTCCGCCTGCGTGATGTCCGAGCCGGTGACGCGGTAGGACACGGTCGGCGGCGCCGGCGGCGTGGAGCTAACCTCGTTTTGCCCGGCCTCGTTGCACGCGGCGAGCGCGCCGAGACAGGCAAGAGCGAGAAATGCGGTTCGCATGGGCGATCGCTCCCCAGGGTTCCGATCGTTGAGGCAACGCGGAGCGCGCCCCGCGGGTTCCGTTCGCACGCGGCGCAGGGCAGTGGAAATATCGGGGCGGCTGGGCCAAGCTCGCGCCGAGAGGGAGACATGATGCGCCGCCTTGCTGTTGCACTCGCCTTGGCCGCGGCGGCAGCGCCCGCGAGCCACGCCACGGACACGCTGCGCGCCGGCAAGGCTTCGCCGACGGCCTTCGCCATGCTGCCGTTCGAGGTCGGCATGGCCGAAGGCATCTACCAAAAGCACGACATCACGCTCGAAATCATCGATTTCGGCGGCGGCGCCAAGCTGCATCAGGCGATGGCCGCAGGCAGCATCGATGTCGGTGCGGGCTCCGGCGCCGAGCTCGCCATGGTCGCCAAGGGCTCGCCCGAGCTCGCTGTGTGCAATGCCGCCGGGCCGCCGCTCTTCATCGGCATCGTCGTGCCGTACGATTCGCCGGTGCGGAAGGCCGAGGATCTGAAGGGCAAGAAGATCGGCGTCTCGAGCCCCAATTCGATGACCTACTGGATGGGGCTGGAATTGGCGCGCCATTACGGCTGGGGCGACGACGGCGTGACGCTCGTGACACTCGGCGGCGAGACGGCGGCGGTGGTGGCGGCGCTGAAGACGCACATGATCGACGCCGATATCGGCGGCAGCTCGACGGCGTTTCAGCTCGAGGAGCACAAGGAGGGCCGCTTCCTCATGCCGGTGTCGGATTATCTCGGCAACATGAGCTCCGACACCGTGTTCGCGTCGAAGAAGCTCATCGCCGAAAAGCCCGATACGGTGCGCCGCTTCATCGCCGGCTGGCTCGATGCGGTCGCCTTCATGCGCGCCGACAAGGCCGAGACGGTCAAGGTCGCGCGCAAGATGACGGGGTTCGACGAAGAGGTGCAGTCGCGCGAATACGATCAGTCGATCGCGATGTTTACCAACGACTGCCGCTTCGACGCGCAGTCATTGGCGACCCTGAAGCGCTCGTTCGCGGATCTGAAACTGCTCGATCCCGTGCCGGACCTCGCCACCACCTATACCGAAGAGTTCGTGCCGCAGCACTAGTGTGGCGGATTTGAAGTTCCTCCGCCTCTGACCGCACGCAGGGAGAGGAACTTCAAATCCAAAAGCCACACTAGAAACATAGATTTGCTAGTGTCCCTAAGATTCCGAAGTTCGCATCGGAGCGTGCCGAGAGATCGCGCGAACTTCGGAATCGGGACACTAGCCGGTCGCCGACGCGGGCGCGCGCGCCATCGTCGCCATGAGAATTGCGACGACGGCGAAGAGCACGAGCGATGAGCCCGCGAGCGAGGCGTGGATGCCGAGGAACGAGCCGCCGACGCCGACGGTGGCGCCGCTGAACGCCCTGAGCCCGATCGCACTCATGCCATAGAAGCCGATGACGCGGCCGCGCACCGCCGCCGGCGCATGAAGTTGCACCAGCGCCTGCGACATCGAGTTGAATGAGAGCTCGAGGAAGCCCGCGACGAAGAGCAGGCCAAGCGCCAGCGGATATGTCGGCACGATGGCGAAGGCGCCGATCGCGATGCTCCACAAGAGCGCGAGCACGAACACGGTCCTCGTACGTGGCTGCAGCTTTCCCGTTCCCTCGAGCACGATGCCGGCCAGGAACGCGCCCGAGGCGTCGGCGGAGAGCAGCATGCTGTAGAGCAGGCCGGGATCGCCATGGCCGAAATCGCGCGCGAACTCCGGCATCTGTGCCTGGTAGGCGTTGCCGACGAGGAGCGCGTAGGCGCCGGTCAGGAGCGTCATCGCAGCGATGACCCGGATGTGCGCCACGGTCGCGAGCGTCGAGACGAGATCGGCGAGGCCGCGGATGCGCGCGGTGACGAGCGGCACCTTGCGATAGCGCGGACCATAGGGCGCGGCGACGAGCCAGATCGTGAGCGGCAGGTAGATGAGGATGTTGATGAAGATGCCGGGCCCTGGCCCGAACGCGAGCAGGAAGAAGGCGCCGAGCGCCGGCCCGCACAGCAGGCCCAAATAGCGCGAGGTGGCGTTCAAACGCACGGCGCTCGGCAGGTGCTCGACATCGACGATGTCGTGGATCAGCACCTGGCTCGCCGGCCCCCAGAAGAGGCTCGCGATGCCGTGCACGACGAGGATGGCGACCGCGTGCCACATCTGGAGCCAGCCGGTCAGAAACAGCACGCCCCATGTCAGCGAGCAGCACATGAACAGGATCATGCCGAGCTGGATGATGCGGCGCGGGTCGTAGCGGTCGGCCAACGCGCCCGACCATACGCCGAAGAGGAGATAGGGGACCCAGTGCGAGATGACCGCGAACCCGCCCAAGGCCGGCGAGTGGAATTTCTGGAACATCACCCAGTAGCTGATGACGTGCTCGACGCTGTCGGCCAGCATGGCGAGCGCGGTGCCGATGAAGTAGGCGCGATATCCCTTGTGGCGCAGCGCGGCAAACGAATGGCCGCGGCTGCGATGCGGCGCCGCGGCGGCAGGTGCTTCGGCCAAGACGGAGGCATCTCCAAGATATGACGGCGGCAGCATAGGGCGCGCCGTGCCACCCGTGTGATGCAGGGATGGCATTGCAGCCTTGCCGCGCGCCGTCATCACGATGGCATCGGCCGCCGCACCTTCCTATAAATTCGCGCGATGGCCGATTCGCCGGATTCCCCTTGCCCCTTATGCCGGGCGCGCGCGGCGGGCTTCGCGTTCGCGAAGGACGGCTACGACATTTTCCGCTGCAGTGCCTGCGGCTTCCTGTTCGTCGAGCCCTATCCGTCCGACGATCGCATCCGGCGCTACTACAATGAGAATTACCGCGCCGCCACGGCCACGTGGTATCCCAAGGCCGGCTCGCGCGCGCGGCGCGCCTTCGTGAAGAGTTTCCGCTTCCTGCGCCACGCGCACCATCGCCGCGTGCTCGACATCGGCTGCGGCGGCGGCTTCATGGTGCGCGCGCTGGCGCGCCTGGGCGCCGAGGCAAGCGGCCTCGACATCAACGAAGGCGGCATCGCCTATGCCCGCGCTCATTTTCCGATGTGCCATTTTTATTGCGAGAGCTTCGCCGATTTCAGGAAGCGCGGGTTCACGTTCGACTTCGTGCTGTCGACCGATCTGCTCGAGCATCTGCCGGGCGTCGACGAGTTCATGCGCACGCTCGCAGCCATCACGCGGCCCGGCAGCCGCGCCTATATCGCGACACCCGACAGCGGCCACCCCTTGGTGCCGCGCGATCTCGCCGCCTGGATCGACGTGGCGCCGCCCGAGCATTTGCAATGGTTCGACCGGAGCAACATCGAGCTCGTGTTCGCGCGCCACGGCTTCGCGCTCGAGCGCGCCGAGAAGAAGAGCACGCCGGCGCATTCGCTGATTTTCGTGCGGCGCGAGAATTCGATTGGTTGACTGGTGATATTGCGCCCTTCCGCCGTCGCGGTAGCCTATAAAAGACCTTCAGGGAAACAGCGGACATGCTTATGCCACACAGTTTGTCCGAGTTGACGTTGCGCCTCGCCGGCGCCCTGTTTTTCGTGGTGCTCGGCACGGTAGGCGCTTTCGCAATGCATGTATTTGGCATAAATGCCGAGTTTCAGGGCTTCGTGCCGTTCATTGTGCTGGCCTGCCTGATGTTCGGGTTCCTCGCCGGCACCCTCACCGCGATGGGGAGCGCCATCGTCCTTTGGTATTATTTCGTGCCGCCGCCGGGCTTCGCCTTTCCGACTTTCGGCGACACGGCGCATCTCATGGTCTTTATCGTCGTCGCGATCTTCCTGTGCCGAGTTGTGACGCGGCAGCGCCAGACGAACGAGGAGCTCGAGAAGGAGAATTTCGAGCTCGGCTACCGCAATTTCCTGCTGCGCGAGATCCGCTCGCGCCTGCGCGTGCCGCGCGCCTGAGCGGCCCTACCCCGTCTCGTGCGGGGGTGGCATGATGGCGCCGCGTTTTGAGGAGCGCGCCCATGCCGCACAGGATCAGCCGGTTTCCCGTCCCGCGCCTCGAGGAATTGCCCGCCGACATCCGCGAGCGCATCGAGAAGGTGCAGGAGAAGTCGGGCTTCATCCCCAACGTCTTTCTCGCGCTGGCGCACCGGCCGGACGAATTCCGCGCCTTCTTCGCCTATCACGACGCGCTCATGGACAAGCCCGGCGGACTCGGCAAGGACGAGCGCGAGATGATCGTGGTGGCGACGAGCGCCGCCAATTCCTGCCAGTACTGCATCATCGCGCACGGCGCGATCCTGCGCATCCGTGCCAAGGATCCGCTGCTCGCCGATCAGGTCGCGGCCAACTACCGCAAGGCCGACATCACGCCGCGCCAGCGCGCCATGCTCGATTTCGCGCTCAAGGTCGCGCTTGCCGCGCACGAGGTCGGCGAGCGCGATTACGAAGCCCTCGCCGCGTACGGCTTCACGCCGGAGGATTCCTGGGACATCGCCGCGATCGCGTCGTTCTTCGCGCTCTCGAACCGGCTTGCCAACGCCATGGATCTGCGCCCCAACGACGAGTTCTACGCCATGGGCCGCGAGCCGCGGCGGAACTAGGGGGTCGCCGGGAACGAGCCGGGCGCCGGCGCCGTTTCGCTCAAAGGTGCCACGGCAAGGACCAAACACGATGTTGAGAGCGTCGATCGCGATTGCCCTCCTGATTGCATTGGCCGCGTGCCACGTCGGATTCGGCGTCGGCTGATCGCCTGATCGCCTGCGGCTCGCATCTGAGCCGCGAAACTCAGCCCGAACCATCCTTCGGCAGGATGCGCGCCCACTTCGCGCGGATGCGCTCGTCGAGCGCACGGCTCGAGCGGGCGATCATCGGAAACGTGTCGCGTCGCGCCCACGGCTTGCACGCGTCGATGACGACGCGCGCGTTGCGCCGGTCGGTGTCGGGGTCGTAGCACATCGGGTCGAGATGCGAGCTCCAGCCGCCGCGCAGGAGCTCCATCCCCTCGCGCGGATCAAAGCGCGTGCACATGGCCCAGATCACGTCGTTGATGTTGGTCGGATCGATGTCCTCATCGACCACCACGACCCAGCGGTTGGTGTAGGCGCCGGCATGGCATTGCGAGGCGATGAGGCCGGCCTGCTTGGCGTGGCCGCCATAGAGCTGCTGGATCGACACGGTGAGCCACATGCGGCTGCCGCCGGCCTCGTGCGCCCACACGCCCTTGATGCCGGGCACGCCCGCCGCCTCGAGCTGGCTCCACACGGCGCCGCAGCGATAGGTGCCGAGATAGAAGGTGTTGTCGTTGGGTGGCACGGCCGGGATGGCGCCCGTCAGCACGGGATCGTTGCGATGCATCAAGGTCGCGATGCGGATCGCCGGCTGCATGCGCTTGCCGCCGGCGTAATAGCCCGTCCATTCGCCGAGCGGCCCTTCCTCAACCTTGTCGCCGGGATTGATGAAGCCCTCGAACGCGATCTCGGCATTGGCGGGAATCGGCAGGCCCGTCTGCGGCATGGTCATGACCTCGACCGGCTCGCCCAGGAGGCCGCCGATCGCGTCGTATTCGTCCTTGCCGTAGGGAATCTCGAGCCCGCCGATCATCAAGAGCGCCGGATGCATGCCGACCACGACGGCGACCGGGCAGGGCGCGCCGCGCGCGTGATATTTCTCCATGATGATGAGGCCGTGCTTGCCCGGCGACATCATGATCGAGGCAAGCGCCGGCCCGTGCGACTGGATGCGATACGTGCCGCAATTGACCCAGCCGGAATCCGGGTCCTTCATCACCACCATGCAGCCAGTGCCGATATAGGGCCCGCCATCGTGCTCGTGCCATTTCGGCGTCGGAATTTTCGTGATGTCGACTTGGGCGCCGGCGCGCACGTTCTCGAGCACCGGGCCGCCATTGACAGCAACCGGCTTGAAGGACGGCGCCTCGCTCATGTATGTGCGCCACCACTGGACGAGCTCCATCTCCGATCCCTGCGGCGGCAGGCCCAGCGCGATGTTGATGCGCGGCGTCGAGGTCAGAATGTTGGCGAGCACGCGAAAGCCCTTCGGGAATCCCGGCACCTCGTCGAACATCACGGCGGGATTGCCCATGCGGCGCTGAAACAGATCGACGATGCCGCCGATCTCTTCCTTGGGCTCGGCGCCCGTGACGGACGTGAGCTCGCCCGCCGCGGCGACGGCATCGAGCCAGGTCCTCAGGTCCTTGTTCGCCACTGTCCTACTCCCGATCCGGTGCCTCAGCCCGCTCTGCGCCGACGCGCGGCGAGCTTCACCGCCGCGATGATCTCGGGATAGGCCGAGCAGCGGCAGAGATTGCCCGAAAGATAATGCCTGATCTCCTCGTCATCCGGATCGGGATTGCGCTCGAGGAGCTGCTTCGCCATCAGCACGAATCCCGGCGTGCAGAAGCCGCATTGGAACGCGCCGGCCTCGATGAAGGCTTCCTGCACCGGGTCGAGCGTGTCGCCGGTGCCAAGCCCTTCGACCGTCTCGACCACCGCGCCGTCAGCGAAACTCGCGAGATAGAGGCAGCTCGAGACCGCGCGTCCATCGACGATGACGGTGCAGCAACCGCACAATCCCTGGCCGCAGCTTTCGCGCACGCCGAAGAGATTGAAGTTTTGGCGCAGCATCTCGACGAGATTGTGGTGCGGCGCGACCTCGGCTGACACGGGCGCGCCGTTCAAGGTGAAGCGGATTGTGCGGTTGGCAAGGCTCACGATCAGGCGTCCGGCACGGGCTCGCCCGCGGCGGCGCGGAGCGCGCGGAAGATCGCCTCGGGCGTCAGCGGCAGATCGGTCACGCCGATCCCGACCGCGTCCTCGATCGCGTTGCCGATGGCCGGAGATACCGTCATGGTCGTGCTCTCGCCCGCGCCCTTGGCGCCGAACGGGCCATCGTGCTGC
The DNA here is from genome assembly GCA_963729295.1 of uncultured Alphaproteobacteria bacterium. Classification (GTDB taxonomy): domain Bacteria; phylum Pseudomonadota; class Alphaproteobacteria; order ATCC43930; family CGMCC-115725; genus DATJLY01. The sequence goes on along the minus strand of CAVSNJ010000016.1, from coordinate 122,570 downwards.
TGTGCCTCGACCGTCTCGTTGACGAAGTCGCGCGGCAGGTCGAGCAGGTTCGGAATCTTGTAGTCGGCAAGCGAGCCATTCGTAAGCTGCCCCGCGGCGAACAGCATGTTCTCCGACACGGTGAAGCCGAACTGCATGATCGCCGCGCCCGATAGCTGCGCGCGGACGAGGCCGGGATTGATCGGCTTGCCCACATCGGCGACGTTGACGAGGCGCGTCACGCGGAACTGTCCGGTCTCGGTATCGACCTCGACCTCGGCGCCGCTGCCGGCCACGCCCCAGAACGGCGTCGCCATCGGCGACTGGCCGGTGCCGACATCGGGCGCCACGTAATTCGGCATGAAGCTGCCGACGCCGACGATGTTCCCGGCCTGCATGCCGTATTTGCGACGGAACAGCTCGGCGATCGGCAGGTTGCTGCCGGGCGCAATCCCGAGCTCGGCGGCGAGCGCCGCGATCTTGCCCTTCGCATCCTCGGCGGCAAGCCGCACTGCGTTGCCCATATGGAAGGTCGAGCGCGAGCCGAGCGTGCCCATGTCGTAAGGCGTCACGTCGGTGTCGGGGTGAACGACGCTGACGCTTTCGGCCGCGATGTTGAGGACTTCGCCGGCGATCTGCGCCATCGCCGTGTCCGAGCCCTGGCCCATGTCGACGGTGCCGATATAGAGGCCGCAGCTGCCGTCGCCATAGAGGTTGCAGATCGCGACCGACGTCGTGGGCGAGGTGATGCCCTTGAAGCCGATGGCGATGCCGCGCCCGCGCCGCAGGCGAGCGGTGCCGCGATCGAACGGCCGGTCCCAGCCCATGCGCTCGGCGAGGCGGTCGAGCACCGGCTCGAGCGCGGCGTCGCGCACGATCGTGCCGCTCGCCTGCGGCCGGCCGTTGCGCAGGATGTTGCGGCGGCGGAACTCGATCGGATCGATGCCGAGTTGGCGCGCGATGAGATCGGTGTGGCGCTCGTAGGCCCAGCATGTCTGCGGCGCGCCGAAGCCGCGCAGCGCGCCGGCCGGCGGCCGGTTGGTGTAGGCGGCGTAGCTGTCGATCGCGACATGCTCGATGTCGTAGGGGCCGGCCGAGGTGAAGCCCGCCTTCTGCGTCACGCGCGGACCGATATCGGCATAGGCGCCGCCGTTCCACCAGATCTCACAGCGCCGCGCCGTGACGCGGCCCGCCTTGGTGACGGCGCTCTTCAACGTGACGGTCGCGGGGTGCCGCGTCACCATGAAGAACTGCTCCTCCATGGTGAGCGCGATCTTGACCGGCCGCCGCACCAGCAGCGCCAACGCCGTCACCAGCGCCTCGAGCTTGATGTAGAGCTTGCCGCCGAAGCCGCCGCCGAGATAGGGCACCTTGATGCGCACGCGGTTCTCGGGCCAGCCGAGGAGCCGCGCGATCTCGATGCGCACGAACGAGGGGTTCTGGGTCGCGCTGTGGAGCGTGATGCGCCGGTCGCCCGCCTCGGCCACGGCGACGAACGGCTCGAGCGGCGTGTGCATCACCTGCTGCGTGCGGAACGTGTGCTCGATCACATGGTCGGCGCCGGCGAACGCCGTGTCGGGATTGCCGTGGCGCAGGTGATAATCGAGCGCGATGTTGGTGCCCTCGCGCCCGTGCAGATGCTTCAGGTCGGGAAATGTCGCCGCGGGCTTCAGCACCTCGTGCACGATCGCTTTCGAGGTGACGGCTTCGCGCTCGTCGAAGACGGCGGGCAATTCCTCGTACTCGGCGACGATGAGGCCCGCCGCGTGCTCGGCGATATGCGCGTCCTCGGCCAGCACCACCGCGACCGGCTCGCCGGCGAAGCGCACCTTGCCGTCGGCGAGGATGGGCTGGTCGTGAAAGGCCGGTCCGTAATAGGGATTGGGGATCACGGTCCTGACGTCGTCGATCGTGACGACGCGATGGACGCCCTCGACCGCGGCGGCGGCGCTCACATCGATGCGCTTCAACCGGCCGTGCGGAATGGCGCTCCTAAAAATCTTGCCGATGAGCATGCCGGGGAGCTGAAGGTTGTGCGTGTATTCGGCGCGGCCCGTGACTTTCGCGCGCGCTTCGAGGCGCGGCAGCGAGCGCCCGACCTGGCCCGCCGGCATCGGCGCCTCATCCATTACGCCGGCTCCCCGGCCGCGGCCTTCACCGCGCGCGCGAGATAGACGCGCAGGAGCTGGCGCTTGTAGGGCGCGGAGCCGTGCTGGTCGCCCTCGATCTCGGCTTCCGCGACCGCCGCTTCGCCGGCGCGCTTCAGCACCGCCTCGTCGATGCGCGCGCCGTGCAGAATTTTTTCCGCGGCGGCAAGGCGTGTCGGCGTCGCGGTCGCGCCGCAGATGACGAGGCGCGGCGCGGCGATGGCGCCGCCCTCGAGCGCGAACGACACGGCGACGCCGACCGACGGCCAATCATGCGCCGAGCGCGCCAGGCATTTGAGATAGGTCGAGCGCCGCCGGTCCTGCTTCGGCACGATCACTTCGACGATGAGCTCGTCGTGGCGCAATGTCGTCTCGTAATAGCCGGCGAAGAGGTCCTCGACCGGAATGGTGCGCTCGCCGCCGGGCCCGGCGATCACGATCCGAGCGCCCAACGCCACCCACACCGGCGGCAGGTCGAGATGCGGATCGGCATGGGCGAGGTTGCCGCCGACCGTCGCGACATTGCGCACGCGCACGTTCGCAACGTCGCGCATCATGCGCGTGACGACCGGCGCGTGGCGGGCGAGCTCCACCGAATGTTCGAGATCGGCGAGCGTCGCCATCGCGCCGATGCGGAGCGTGCCGTCGTCGCCCGCCGCAATGCGCCGATAGCGCGCTTCGATCTTGCGCAGGCTGACGAGCCGGATCGGCCTGAAGAACCCGGCCTTCATCATCAGCATGAGCGCCGTGCCGCCGGCGATCGGGCGGATCGCGGGATCGTCGCGGTCGAGCAAAGCAATCGATTCGCTGAGGCTTCGAGGCTCGGCAAGCTCGAAGGGAATCATCGTCCAAGCCCCCGAGTTTCGTAAGCCGCGAGTATATCGGCGGCCTCGGAACTTTGCCATGGCGGGTGTCGCGGCCAGACTCCATACTCGTTCGTCGCGGGAACGAGAAAATGGCACCACTCATTGGATCGCGCGCCTTGCGCGGCGAGGATCCGCGCTTGCTGCGCGGCGGCGGCCGCTATCTCGACGACGTGGCGCTTCCGGGCGCGCTTCATTGCGCCTTCGTGCGGAGCGCCAGCGCCCATGCGCTGATCCGCGGCATCGACACGGCGGCGGCGCGCGCCATCCCCGGCGTGACGGCGGTGCTGACGCTCGAGGACATCGCCGCTGTCCTGACGCAGCGGCGCATTCCGCGTAGCGCGCGCTCGACGCGCCAGCCCGAGGGTAGCACGCCCTTCATCCTCGCAGGCGCGGAGGTCGCTTTCGTCGGCGAGCCGGTGGCGATCGCCGTGGCCGAGAGCCGCTATGTCGCCGAGGATGCGGCATCGCTCGTCGCGGTCGAGTACGAGGACCTGCCCGCGCATGCCGACGCCCGCCAGGCCGTGGCGCCCGGCGCGCCGAGAGTGCGGAACGAGCTGCCGAACGTGCTGGCGAGTTTTCGCGTCGGCTATGGCGACATCGACGCGGCCTTCAAGGGCGCGGCGCACGTCTTCTGCCAGGAGCTGTGGCAGCATCGCGGCTCGGGCCATCCGCTCGAAGGGCGCGGCGTCGCGGTCGAGAACCGCACGAGCGAGGACGCGCTCGTCGTCTGGGCCTCGACCCAAATGCCGAACGATCTTTGCCACACGCTCGCCGTGCTGCTCGATCTCGACGAGACGCGGCTGCGCATCCGCACGCCCGATCTGGGCGGCGGGTTCGGGCCCAAATACTGCGTCTATCCCGAGGAGGTCGCGGTCGTGGCGGCGGCGAAATTGCTCGGCCGTTCGCTGCGCTGGGTCGAGGACCGGCGCGAGCATTTCCTCGGCGCGATCCAGGAGCGCGACCAGTTCTGGGCGCTCGAGATCGCGGTCGATGCCGAGGCGCGTATCCGCGGCATCCGCGGCACGATGCTGCACGACCAGGGCGCCTATGCCCTGAAGGACGTGAACCTGCCCTACAATTCCGCGACCTCCGTCACCGGCCCCTATGTCGTGCCGGCCTATGCCATCGAGGTCGCGATCGCGCTGACCAACAAGGCGCCCGCTTCCTCGGTGCGGGGCGCCGGCCATCCGCAATCGTGCTTCGCGATGGAGCGGATGATGGACCTGGTCGCGCGCGAGCTCGGGCTCGACCGCGCCGAGGTGCGGCGGCGCAATCTCATCCCGGCCGACAAGATGCCCTACGAGCTGCCGATGAAGGCGCGCTCGGGCGCGCCCATTCGCTACGACAGCGGCGATTACGCCGCCTGCCAGGCGGAGATCCTGGCGGCCGCGGGATGGGACGATTTTCCGCGGCGCCAGAAGGAAGCGCTGGCTGAAGGCCGCTATATCGGCCTCGGCCTCGCGCACACGGTGAAGGGCACCGGGCGCGGGCCGTTCGAAACCGGCGCCGTGCGCATCGCGCCGTCGGGGCGCGTCACGATCCTGACCGGCGCGTCGTTGATGGGGCAGGGGCTCGCGACCTCGCTCCAGCAGATCTGCGCCGGAGAGCTCGGCATCGGTGCCGCGGACGTCACCGTGATCGCCGGCGACACCGCCCTGGCGCCGCTGGGCCTCGGCGGATTCGCCAGCCGCCAGCTCGTGACCGCGGGCTCGTCCGTGCTGCTCGCCTCGCGCGCCGTCGCGGCGAAGGCCAAGAAGCTCGCGAGCCATCTCTTGGAAGCCGCCGAGGAGGATCTGGAGCTCGCCGGACGGCAGCGTGCGCGTCGTCGGCGTGCGCCAGCGCGCGATCGCGCTGGGCGAGCTTGCCGGCATCCTCAAGGGCGCGCCGGGCTATTCTTTTCCGCCCGGCCTCACGCCCGGCCTCGACGACGCCACCAGCTTCATGGGCGATGCGCTCGCTTACGCCAATGGCTGCCACGTCGCCGAGGTCGAGGTCGATGCCGAGACCGGCGGCGTGCGCATCCTGCGCTATTTCGCGATCCAGGATTCGGGCCGCCTCATCAATCCGATGATCGTCGACGGCCAGGCCCATGGCGGCATTGCGCACGGCATCGGCAATGCGCTCTTCGAATTCATGGGCTACGACGAGAGCGCGCAGCCCATCACCACGAGCTTCGGCGAATATCTGCTGCCGACCGCGACCGAGCTGCCGATGTTCACGACCTTCTACAAGGAATCGCCGTCGCCGATGAATCCGCTGGGCGCCAAAGGCGCGGGCGAGGTCGGCACCACGCCCGCGGCGGCGGCGGTGCTCTCCGCGGTCGAGGATGCGCTGACGCCGTTCGGCGTGCGGATATCGCGGCTGCCGCTCCGGCCGCCCGATCTTCTGGCGCTCATATCCAAGAGCCGGCGGAAGGACTAGTTTCTGGCGCGGGCGGCAGGGAGGCTCTTCATTTGGCCCAGCAGGATCTGAGGACCTGGCTTGCGGAGCTCGAGGCGGCAGGCGAATTGCAGGTCGTGAGCGGCGCCGAGCGCGAGACCGAGATCGGCGGCATCGTCGATTTCTATCAGCGCAAGTCGGGCAACAAGGCGGTGCTGTTCGACGACATTCCCGGATATCCCAAGGGATATCGCGTGGTGGCGAACATCCTCACCTCGGCCAAGCGGATCGCGCTGACGCTCGGGCTGCCGGCGAGCACGAGCGAGATCGAGCTGGTGCGCTTCTGGCGCAACTACATGAAGGAGGCGAAGACGATCCCGCCGGTCGCGGTCAACACCGGCGCGGTGCTCGAGAATCTGAGCTTCGATGACGACATCGACCTCTTGAAGATTCCGGCCCCGCGCTGGCACGAGCATGACGGCGGTCCCTATATCGGCACCGGCTGCATGGTCATCATGAAGGACCCCGAGTCCGGCTGGATCAATTACGGCGCCTATCGCGTGCAGGTGCACGGCTCGAAGCTCGCTTCGGTGATGACCTCGAAAGGCAAGCACGGCAACCTCATCATGCGCCGCTATCACGAGCGCGGGGAGCCCTGTCCCATCGCCGTCGTCGTCGGCATGCATCCCGCGCTCTTCATGGTGGCAGGGCTCGAGATCCCCTACGGCAAGAACGAATACGACGCCGCCGGCGGCCTGATCGGCGAGCCCGTGCGCGTGATCGCCGGCCCGCGCACCGGCCTGCCGATCCCGGCCGAGGCCGAGATCGCGTTCGAAGGCACGGTCGCGCCTGGGGACATGGTCGAGGAAGGGCCGCTCGGCGAGTGGACCGGCTACTACGCCGGCGGCAAGAAACGCGAGCCCGCGATCCGCGTCTCGTCCTTCATGCACAGGAACGACCCGATCCTCTTGGGCGCGGTGCCGGCGGTGCCGCCCAACGACGACACGTTCTACCGCGGCACCTATCGCGCCGGCGCCGTGTGGCATCAGCTCGAAGCCGCGGGCGTGCCGGAAGTGAAGGGCGTGTGGTCGCACGAGGCGGGCGGCAGCCGCATGTGGCTCACCGTCGCGATCAAGCAGATGTATGGCGGCCATTCGAAGCAGGCGGGGCTCATCGCCTCGCAATGCCACGCCGGCGCCTATGCCAATCGCTGGGTCGTGGTGGTGGACGACGACATCAATCCCGCCGACATGAACGAGGTGATCTGGGCCATGTGCACGCGCTTTGACCCGCGCGAGGGGATGGAGGTGCTGCGCGGCTGCTGGAGCACGGTGCTCGACCCGATGGCCTACGATGCCGCCGATCCGCGCAACGCGCGCGTCGTCATCGACGCCTGCAAGCCGTTCCGGCGGCGCGACGATTTCCCGCTCGTCGCGCGCTCGAGCGCGGCGCTCGACCAGCGCATCCGCGCCAAGTGGCGGGATATCCTGCCGAAGGACAACTAGGCGAAGCGCGGCAGGAGCGCCGCGGCGTTGGCGTCGATCGCGGCAAGCTCGCCCGCGCTGAAGATGCCGCTCTGCTTCAGGCCCGCGACGCATTCGGCCGATCCCCGCCACGGATAGTCGGTGCCGTAGCAGATGCTCGCGAGCGGCATGATCTGTTTCAGCGCGCCCAAGGGCGAGGCGTGCAGGATCTGCGCCGTGTCGTAATAGAATTTCGACGCTTCGGCGATGAAGCCCTGCGGCATGAAGGGCTGAAAGCGCGGCATCTTCTCCATGCGGATGAAGCGCTCGACCAGGAACGGCATGGTGCCGCCGCCATGCGACCAGATCACGCGCAGATTGGGACAGCGCGAAACCGTGCCGCCGAACAGCAGGTTGGTCAGCGCGCGCGTCGTATCGGTGCCGAATTCGATCACCGAATCCCGGATGTCGAGCTCGGCCATCACGTTGGCGCAGCAGGCGGGTGCGTGCGGATGGGTGTAGATCACGGCCTTGCGCCGGTTCAATTCGTCGAACACCGGCGCCAACGCCGTGTCGCCGAGCCAGTTGTCGCCATAGCTCGTCATCAGGTGGACGCCGTCGGCTTTCAACGTATCGAAGGCGCGCGCGATCTCCTTGAGCGTCGCGTCGATATCAGGGAGCGGCAGGGCGGCGAACATGCCGAACCGGCCGGGATAGTCGGCCGCGAGCCGCGCCATGTAGTCGTTGTTCTCGCGGCAATAAGCGATGAGCGCCTCGCCGCTGATCTGGCCCGGGATGGTGGGCGAATTGACGGCGAGCGTGACGCCGGCCTTGTCCATGTCGGCGATCGCGTCGTTCTCGTTCATGATCGAGGCGAGGTGCGGCGTGAGCACGCCCATCTCGCGCATCGAGGGCACGAATTTCGGCGCGACCAGGTGATGATGGACGTCGATGCGCTGTGCCATGGTAACCCCGTCGGATGCGAGCTTGCGCCATCATCGCACTGCCTGCGGCAACGCGATACCGGGAAGCGCGCGGGCCGGCTCAGCGTCCGGCCGACGGGGTCGAGGCGACCGCGGGCGGCGGCGCGAACGGCATGCCGAGGGCGGCGCGATTTGCTCGTTCGGACAAGGCTGGCGGGCGCCGCTGGCCGAAGGTCTATCACCAGAACGCGCGCATTCTCCCTTCTTTGCCGTGCATTTTGGTTTGGCCCGGTTGTTAGCCTCGTGCTGGCTTGAAGCAAGGGGCCGACGATGCGTGGCAAAATCATTCTCGCGGCAGGCGCTCTCGCGGGCGCGCTGCTGTTTTCGTTTGAACCGGCCTCGGCACAGGCGCAGGCCTGCGGCGGTGGCCCGCTCAGCACCTCGAGCGGCAATCTCATCGGCAGCGCCTTGGGCGCTGCCGCCGGCGGACTGCTCGGCAACCAGATCGGGCATGGCAGTGGCAAGGGCGTCGCGACGGGCGTGGGCGTCGTTGGCGGCGCGCTCGCGGGCGGCTATGCCGGCCGCACCGTCCAGTGCGACAACAGCGGCTCCTCGCAGCCGCCAGCGGCAGCACCCGGCGCCTATCAGCCGGCCGCGTCGGGCCCGCCGCGCAGCTGCCACTACGTCGCCACCGAGGCGCAGCTGAACGGGCAGCAGCAGCAGATGACCGGCGTCGCCTGCCTCGATCCTGACGGCGCCTGGAGGCTCGAGTCGAATCCCGGCGCCGAACGCGCGGCCCAGGCCGACCTCGTCCTGCGCGCGCAGCAGCAGCTGCGTCAGCAGGGCTTCTACGTCCGCGACAACGTCGATGGGCAATGGGGCCCGGCGACGAGCGCGGCCGTGCGCAATTACCAGCGCGCGAACGGGCTCGACCTCACCGGGCAGCTCGACCAGCCGACGCAGGCCGCGCTCGGCATCGGCGCGGTGCCGCTGCAGGCGGCGGCCGTGGCGCCCGCGCCTCCGCAGGCGCCACCGGCTGCAGAGTCCGCACCGCCTCCTCCGCCTCCCGCCGCTTCCGCTGGCGCCACCGCGATCCAGGCGGGCGGGACGCAGTAGGCCGCGCCGTCGCTCGCGCCGGCGCGCTTGCGGTCGATGACGAGTTGCAAATTTCGTTGGTGAGCCCGGCGGGATTCGAACCCGCGACCCCTTGATTAAAAGTCAAGTGCTCTACCGGCTGAGCTACGGGCTCTCGGGGGAGCGCCGAACTTAGGGCCGGCGTCGGGGCCGGTCAAATCCGGGCGGGCTGATCCGGCGCGCGGCGCTTTGCGTAATAATTGCAAAGGCAACCGCAGAACATTCGCCATGGCCCTCGAATTCCGCACCGACGCCGAAACTGCCGAATCGCTGCGCGCCCGCGCCGAGCGCTGCCGCGGGCTCTCACGCCTCGCCGCGGCGCCGTTCGTGACGACGATGCTCGAAGGCCTGGCGCAGCAGCTCGACGGCGAGGCGCGCCGCGCCGAATCCGCCGGCCCGCTCCCCGCTCTCACTCAAAGAAGTTAGACCATGATTCACGGATCGGGCGGATCGCAGAGCGAGTCCGACCGATCCGATCATGGTCTAGGGTCCCCACCCGAAAGTCGGATGCTGGAAAATCCGCCGATTTTGTGACGGACTGCGTCTGGGCGCCGCCATCGCAGCGCACGCCGCCGGTGCCGCAAGGTCGCCCGCGCGCCGCCTATCGCCCGGCCAACGTTAACTATTTCGCGCTCGGCAACGCGCGCTTTCATTCCGCACCGCAAACTTCGCGTATCATTGTGTTTGCAAAGTCGTCCGCGCGGGCTCTGCTGTTACACTTCTTTGCACAAAGATATCCCCGATACATCACGGGGTTACATTGAGCCGGTAAACATTTGGCGTGACCACCTCGGGGGGCCAACAACGAGGGACACGCCCGATGACCGAATTCCGGCACCTGCTCGAGCATGAAATTCCACGCCTGCGGCGCTATGCCCGCGCGCTCACCCGCGACGCCTCGCGCGCCGACGATCTGGTGCAAAGCTGCCTTGCGCGTGCGCTGGCGAAGTCGCATCTGTGGCAACCCGGCACCGATCTGCGCGCGTGGCTCTTCACCATCCTGCATAACCAGCATGTCAACGACGTGCGCCGCGCCGTGCGCGAGGGCGTGATCGTGCCGCTCGACGAGATGGCGCCCGTGCTCTCGGCGCCCTCGACCCAGGGCGCGTCGCTGCGCCTGCGCGATCTCGAGCGCGCGCTCGATCGGCTCCCGGAGGAGCAGCGCCAGGTGCTGCTGCTCGTCGGCCTCGAGGGCATGCGCTACGAGGAAGTGGCGGGCGTGTTGAACGTGCCGGTCGGCACGGTGCGCTCGCGCCTGTCGCGCGGCCGCGACATGCTGCGCCAGTTGATGGATCTGAAGCCGGCCGAAGAGCCGGCCGCGCTCCACGGGCCGCGCTCGCGCGCGCACCGCACGCTGCCCGACGACGCGATGCTGCAGATTTGAGCTAGCTTGCGGCGTCGGTGCGCAAGGGCGAGGACGGCAACGTCGCGGACTGGGTCGTGCCGCCGATGAGCTTCAGCGCCGCGAGGGTCATCGCGTCGAGCATCGAGGCGACCGGCGGCGTGAGGCTCAACCCGGCGAAATCGAGGTGGAGCGACGAGATCGATCCGCCGCCTTGCAAGGCCGCGATCACGCCGCTCGTCGTCGCGTCGCCCGTGGTCGCTGCGGTGGCGGCGGTTCCGGCAAAACCCTTCGCTGCCTCTTCGATGCGCCCGCCGAGCGTGCGGTAGATCGCGCTGACGCTGCGCGCGCGGCCGGCGGCGTCATAGAAAATTCCGGGATTGTTCGCGGCCGCATCGGGCAAGAGGTTGGCGGCGCTGGTGCCGCCCTTGGTCGCGAGCGCCTTCAGGAACGAGGTGGCGCCGGCCGCGCCCAGAAAATGTGCCATGTAGAGATCGGCGCGGCTCGGCGCGCGGCCGAGCGCGCTCTCGAGCTCGCCCTTGTTGAGGTTCGCGTATTCGCCGGCGAGCGAGGAGGCGAGCGACGGATCGTTCCGGAGCGCCAGGATGCGCTGCTTCACCGCCGGATCGGAGACGGTGGGCTTGCCGGCGGCGTCGGCCCCGATCTGTTGCGCGAGCTGGCCCATGCCGTACTTCGCGCCAAATCGCCGCACCATGTCGAGCCAGGTCGAATCGACGAACTGGAAGAGGCCGGCGGCGCTTCCCGTGGCCGCCTTGGCGCCGGGGTTGAAGCCGCTTTCCTGCTGCGCCTGCGCCATCAGCAGGCCGAAATCGGTCGAGGTCGCGAGGCTCGCCTGGCGGATGTTGCGCACGATCCCCGGGTCGACGGCCCGCGACAGGGCCGGATAGGGATTGCTCGGCGCTGCCATGACCGGCCGACACTAGGGCGAATTGGTTAACCGAACGTGACGGAGCCCGAAACAATCGAAGACGCATCGTCAATCTTCGTGAAGGTCCGTTAAGGATACAGCCGCGATCCTCGGTACTCGGTCGATCCAGCATCGAGGGGACTCCATGACGGACAGAGCGCCCAACCCGGTGAACGCGGCCTTGCGGGCATGCCGCTCGGCATTCGCGATCGTCGCCGCGTTCAGCCTTGCGACCAATCTTCTGGCGCTCGCCTCGCCGCTCTACATGATGCAGCTCTTCGACAAGGTGCTGTCGAGCCGCAGCGGCGACACGCTCGTCATGCTGACCATCATCACCGCGTTCGCGGTGGGCGTGCTGTGTCTTCTCGACGCGATCCGCAGCCAGGTGCTGGTGCGGATCGGCGAATGGCTCGACGAGCGGCTTGGGCCGACCGTGTTCGGCGGCGCGCTCGGCCTCGCCTTGAAGAGCGATGCGTCGCGCGCGGCGTTGGCCTTCGGCGATCTCCACGCGCTGCGCGGCTTCTTCACCGGGCCGGCGGTGCTGCCGCTGCTCGATGCGCCCTGGGCGCCGATCTTCGTCATCGCGCTCTTCATCCTCCATCCGCTGCTGGGCTTCGTCGGGCTCGGCGGCGGCATCGTGCTGCTCGTTCTCGCGCTCCTCAACGAATTTGCGACGCGCCGCCCGCTGCGGCTTGCCAACGCCGCCAATCTCCGCACGCGCCAGCGCGCGGAAGCCGCGCTGCGCAACGCCGAGGTGATCCGCGCCATGGGCATGTCGGACGGCGTCGTCACGATGTGGCGGCGCGAGATGACCGAGACGCGCCAGGCGGCGCGCGACGCGGGCTCGCGCGGCTCGCTCATCCTCGGCGCCTCGCGCTTTCTCCGCCTCATGTTGCAGATCGTGATCTTGGGCGTCGGCGCCTGGCTCGTGATCGAGGAAGAAGCGAGCCCCGGCGCGATGTTCGCTGCCTCGTTCCTGCTGGCGCGCGGGCTGGCGCCGGTCGAGAACGCGATCGGCACGTGGAAGTCGCTCGTGGGCGCGCGGCTTGCCTATCGCCGCCTCGTCGAATTGCTGGCCGATACGAGCTGGGCGAAGAAAGGCATGGAGTTGCCAACGCCCGAAGGCGCGCTCCAGGTCGATCGCGTCAGCTACATTCCGCCGGGCGCCGACGAGCCGACCTTGCGCGGCGTGTCGTTCAACCTGATACCGGGCGAGGTCTTGGGCGTGGTCGGGCCGTCGGCCGCCGGGAAATCGACGCTCGCGCGCCTCCTCGTCGGAACCTGGCACCCCACGGCGGGCAAGGTGCGGCTCGACAACGCCGACATCGCGGTGTGGCACGCCTCGGGCGGCTCGGCCCATATCGGCTACCTGCCGCAGGACATCGAGCTCTTCGCCGGCACGGTGCGCGACAACATCGCGCGGCTTGGCGACGCCCCGCCCGACCAGGTGATCGAGGCGGCGCAGCTCGTGGGCTTGCACCCCGCGATCATGAGCCTGCCGGCCGGCTACGACAGCGAGATCGGCGATGGCGGCATCAAGCTTTCGGGCGGCCTGCGCCAGCGCATTGCGCTGGCGCGCGCTGTCTTCGGCCGGCCGCGTCTCGTCGTGCTCGACGAGCCCAACGCCAGCCTCGACCACGCAGGCGACGAGGCACTGCACGCGGCGCTCCTGGAGCTGAAGCGGCGCGGCGCGACCGTGGTCATCGTCGCGCATCGGCCGAGCGTCCTCGGCCTCGCCGACAAGCTGCTCGTGCTCAGGAACGGCATGGTCGATGTCTACGGCAACCGCGCCGACGTGATCGCCAAGCTCAACCCGCCGCACCGCCAGGCGGTGACGCTGCATAAACAATCGGCCTGAGGGGGCGCGCACGATGAGCATGATCACCTACGAGGGCGGCCTGCCGCCCGCCCCGCCGAGCCCGCTCGCGCGCTGCCGCTGGCTCGTCTTCGCCGGCGGCGCGCTCGTCGCCGTGTTCGTCCTCGGCGTCGGAGCCTGGTCGGCGATGGCGCCGCTTGAAAGCGCGGTCGTGGCGTCCGGCACCGTCGTGTCGGATTCGCACCGCAAGACGATCCAGCATCTCGAAGGCGGCATCATCAAGGACATCCTGGTCAAGGACGGCGACGCGGTGAGCGCGGGGGAAACGCTCGTCCGCCTCGACGACACCAAGGCGCGCACCGCTTATGCGACCGCCGCGGGCGAGCTCGTGGACGCGCGCGCGGCCGAGGCGCGCCTCATCGCCGAGCGCGACGGCACCGACACGATCGCCTTTCCCGACGATCTCGTCACGCACCAGGGCGAAGCGGCGGTGGCGCAGGCGATCGCGGGGCAGCAGAAAATCTTCGACGCATGGAAGCTGCTCGAGAATTCCAAGATCGACGCGCTGCGCGAGCGCATCGATCAGTCGCAGGCGGAAATCGCGGGCTTCCAGGCCGAAGGCGCCGCCGACGATCATCGCGGCGCGCTTCTCGCCGAGGAAATCACCAGTGTTGCCGCGCTCGTCCAGCAGGGGCTCGAGCGCAAGGGCCGGCTCCTCGAATTGCAGCGCGAGCTTGCCGACGCGCAAGGCAAGCAGGGTGATCTCCTGGCGCAGGTCGCCCGCGCCAAGGAAACGATCGCCGAGGGCGAGGTCAACATCCTCAGCCTCAAGAACGACGACCAGAAGCGCGCGGCCGACGATCTGCGCGACACGCAGCAGAAGCTGCACGAGCTCGAAGAAACGACCGAGGCCGCTGCCGCCGTGCTCGCGCGCACCGAGGTCAAGTCGCCCGAGGACGGCACGGTCACCAATCTGCGCGTCCACACGCCGGGCGGCGTCGTCAATCCCGGCGAGGCGCTGCTCGATCTCGTGCCGAAGGACGACCGCCTCGTGATCGAGGCGAAGGTGCGGCCGGTCGATATCGACCGGCTGCGCGAGGGCCTGTCGGCGGAGGTGAAGCTTCTGCCCTACCGCACGCGGCGCACGCCGCCGCTCGATGCGACCTTGACCTACGTCTCCGCCGACGAGCTCGACGACAAGGAGACGCACCGGAGCTATTTCGCGGTGAAGCTCGCGATCGACCCGCAGCAATTGAAGACTCGCACCGACGTCAAGCTCGTGCCCGGCATGCCGGCCGAGGCGATGATCCGCACTGGCAAGAGCACGGTGGCGCTCTACGCGCTGTCGCCGATCTTCGACAGCTTCCACCGCGCCTTCAGGGAGAAGTAGGCGCCCGTCGCGGCGCCAGTGCCTGGTCTTCGCTCGCGACGCGCCAGGCCAGCATCGCGACGTTCACGGCGCTCGCGGCCAGCGCCAGCCGTGCCGCGCCGAAGGCGAGCGGCAGGAGCGCGATCTCGCACAGCACGACGGCATAAATCGGATGGCGCATGAAGCGATAGGGGCCGCTCGCGACCAGCGGCGCGCCCGGCAGCGTGATGATGCGCGTCGTCCAATAGGGTCCAAGGCTCAGGATCGCCCAGGCGCGCCCGAACTGCAGCGCGATATAGCATCCGGCGAGCCACCAGTTGGGCGCGGTGTCGGCCGGGACGATCCACACCAGCGCGCCGAGCCACAGAACGTGCAGCATCACGATAAGGGGATAATGCGATTTCCCGTGTTCGACCGCGCCGCGGCGCAGCAGCGCGCGTGCGTTGCGGCGCGAGAGCGCGAGCTCGCCAAGCCGCTCGGCCGCGACCAGCAGCACGGCGATCAGGACCGGGCTCATCCCGGCACGTCGATGAGCAGCATGCCGGCGGTGAAGCCGGGCCCCAGCGCCGTCAGCAGCATGCGGCCCTCCGCGCCATCTCGCAGCACGCGGTCGAGCACGAAGAGCACGGTCGGCGCCGACATGTTGCCATAGTCGCTGAGTACGCCGCGCGCGCTGTCGAGCGCGCCGGCGGGAAGCTCGAAGGCCGCTTCGAGCGCAGTCACCACCTTGGCGCCGCCCGGATGGCACACGAAATGGCGGATGTCGCGGAGCGCGAGCCCCTCGCGCCGCAGGAAGTCGTTCGCGACGACGCGCAAATCGCGCTCGACCAGCGCCGGGATGTCGCGCGAAAAGATCGCCTTCAACCCGTCCTCCGCCACGTCCCAGCCCATGATGTCGAGCGAGTTGGGCCAGGTGTGCTCGCCCGCCGCGCCCAGGGCTGGCCCATAGCCCTTGGTCGAGATCACGGCGGCCGCTGCGCCGTCGCCGAAGAGGGCGGTCGCGACCAGATTGCTCTTCGACACGTCGTGCTTGCGGAACGACAGCGCGCACAGCTCGACGACGACGAAGAGGATGCGCGACCCGGGGGCTGCGCGGGCCAGCTCGGCGGCGCGGGCGAGGCCGTTGACGCCGCCGGCGCAGCCGAGCCCGAACACCGGCAGCCGCCGCACGTCCGGCCTGAGGCCGAGCCGCCCCGCCAGCACGGCATCGAGGCTCGGCGTCGCGATCCCGGTGGTCGAGACGCAGATCACGGCATCGACATCGCCGGGCGTAAGGCGCGCCGCGGCGAGGGCGCGGCGGCTCGCGTCCTCGAGCAGCCGGATCGCGTGCTCGAGATAAAGCGTGTTGCGCTCGACCCAGCCATGCGGGCGCTCGTACCATTCGATCGGCACGCAGGAATAACGCCGCGCGATCCCGGCATTGGCGAACACCGGCATGAGCCGCTCGAGCTCGCCCTTCGCCACGCCGGCGAAGATGCGCCGGGCGCGTTCGGCCACCTCCTTCTGGCCCAGCTGGTAGGGCGGAACGGCGGTCGCGAGCGACAAGAGGCGTGGCGCGGCGATCGTCACTGGCGGCGTCTCTCCCGGACGGTTAGAGTGCGGGGCGCTTTTATCGCAAGCGCCCAACCTACGCGAAGCGCCTTCACCGCGGGATCACATCTTCGCCAGCGCACGCGGTGCCCGTCACCCAACCCTATCGCATGCAAAGACAGCCTCCCTCATCCCTCGTTCCGCCGCGCCGCGAGCGCCGCACGGTGATGGAGCGCCTGCGCGCCTATTTCATCGCCGGCATCCTGGTCACCGGGCCGATCGCGCTGACGCTCTACCTCGTCTGGGCCTTCATCCATTTCATCGACGAAACGGTCGGCGGGCTTCTGCCCCGGCAATACAACCCGGCGACCTACGTTCCCGTTCCGGGACTCGGACTCGTGGTCGCCGTCGTCGGGCTGACCATCGTTGGCGCGCTCACCGCCGGCTATCTCGGCCGCATCTTCCTGCGCCTCAGCGAGCGCATCATGGCGCGCATGCCGGTCGTGCGCAGCATCTATGGCGCGGCGAAGCAGATCTTCGAGACCGTGCTGGCGAAGCAGAGCAACACGTTCCGCGAGGTGGTGCTGACCGAATGGCCGCGTCCGGGCATGTGGACCATCGCTTTCGTGACGGTGCAGCCCGAGGGGGAAATCCGCGACCATGTCGGACCCGACACGGTCGCGGTCTATGTGCCGACGACCCCCAACCCGACCTCGGGCTATCTCATGTTCGTGCGCCGGCGCGATCTCCTGACCCTGCCGATGACGGTCGAGGAGGGGGTGAAGTTCGTCCTTTCGGGTGGCATCGTGGCGCCGCCCCCGCGCGCGCCGGTTGCGGCCGAGGCGGACGCGAAGCCCGAGATCGAGGCTGCCGAGCCGCGCAGCTAGGCGAGAGCCCGCTCAGTTGCAGGCGAGGGCGAAGACCGGCGCGCCGGTGATGGCGGGCTTGGCCGTCAGATGCGCCTCGAGCTTGGCGCCGAGCGCCTGGTTCGAGCCATTCTCTTGCAGCCATATCATGGCGTCGCACGGCCCGTCTTTATGACCCTTGGCCTCGTAGCTTACGCCGGCGCGAAAGGTCGCCTTGATCGACACGGTCGCGGCCGCGGCGGCGCCGTTGTACTCGACCCCCAGAGTATGCTCACCGGGCGGCAGCACGACCTTGTCGAAATCGAGCGCGCTTGCCGGCTGGCCGTCGATGGTGACGATACGGGTGTCGCCGTCGGGCCCGCCCCCCGGAGTTTCGGGATTTTGACTCAGGCTGACGGTGGCGCCGGTCGCCCCTGTGATCCCTTCGGGCGTGTCGTACCAGGGCGAATGTGGGTTGGTGCAGCTCCCGAGCGCCGCAGCGAGGATCGCGAGGGCGGATAACCGCAACGCCGTGGCGCCGCTCATCGAACATGCTCCTTCAGTCACGGACCAAAATTCCGGCGACGATATGCCACCCTCTACCCGCGCGGCAAGGTCATCGCTAGCCCGAGCGCAAGTATTTCACCGCAAGGTCGCGCGCGAAGAGATAAAGCAGTACGCGCAGCGCCGCACCGCGCTTCGATTCGAGCTCGGGATCGCGGGCGAGGATGAGCTGCGCGTCGTCGCGCGCCGCCTCGAGCAGCTCCGCATGCGCCGCAAGATCGGCGAGTCGCATCTGCGGCAGGCCGCTCTGCCGCGTGCCGAGCATTTCGCCGGCGCCGCGCAGGCGCAAATCCTCCTCGGCGATGCGGAACCCGTCCTCGGTCTCGCGCAGGATCGAGAGGCGCTGGCGTGCGGTCTCGCCGAGCGGCTGCGCATAGACGAGGAGGCAGTTCGACGGCTTGTCGCCGCGGCCGATGCGCCCGCGAAGCTGGTGCAGCTGGGCAAGGCCGAAGCGTTCGGCATGCTCGATCACCATCACGGTCGCGGCCGCCACATCGACGCCGACTTCGACCACCGTGGTCGCGACCAGCAGATCGACGGCGCCTTCCGCGAACGCCGCCATCACCTTGTCGCGCTCGGTCCCCTTCATGCGGCCATGCACGAGCCCGGCGCGGGCACCGAAAATTTTGTGGAGCTGCGCATGGCGCTCGACTGCGGCCTGCAGATCGATGGTCTCCGATTCCTCGACGAGCGGACAGATCCAATAGACTTTGGCGCCGGCATCGAGCGCGCGCCGCACCGCCTCCACCACCTCCTCGAGGCGCGTCGTGGGCAACGTGCGCGTCGTCACCGGCCGCCGCCCCGCCGGCTTCTCGACGAGGCGCGAGGCGTCGAGATCGCCGTAGGAGGTGAGCATGAGTGTGCGCGGGATCGGCGTCGCCGTCATCACGAGCGTGTCGACGGCGTGTCCCTTGGCGGCCAAGGCCACGCGCTGCTCGACGCCGAAGCGGTGCTGCTCGTCGATGACGGCGAGCGCCAGATCCTTGAAGACGACATCGTCCTCGACGAGCGCGTGCGTGCCGACGAGGATGCCGATCGCGCCGTCCGCCAGCCGCGCCAGGATTTGTTCGCGCGCGCGGCCCTTCTCGCGGCCGGTCAAAAGCGCGATCTCGACGCCGCTTTGCGCCGCAAGCTCGGTGAGCGTGGCGAAATGCTGGCGCGCGAGAATTTCCGTGGGCGCCATCAGCGCCGCCTGCGCGCCCGCCTCGACCGCGTCCACCATCGCCGCGAGTGCCACCACCGTCTTGCCGCTGCCGACATCGCCTTGCAGCAGGCGCAGCATGCGCGAAGGCAGGGCCAGGTCGGTGGTGATCTCGGCGATGGCAGTCCGCTGGCCCGGCGTCAGCGCGAAGGGGAGGGAGGCGATGAGCTGCTTGCGCAATGCGCCCGCAGCGCCCAGCGCGCGGCCCGGCAGCTTCTTCTGGTGCTGGCGCACGAGGGCGAGGGCGAGCTGGTTCGACAGCAGCTCGTCGAAGGCGAGGCGCTCGCGCGGCGACGTGTTGGGCAGAAGGTCCGTCGCCGCTTGCGGCGCGTGCGCCGCGCGCACGGCCTCGCGCCACGACGGCCACTTCCGCCGCGCCGCGAATTCGGGGTCGAGCCAGTCCGGCAGCTCCGGCGCGCGCTCGAGCGCCGCGTCCACGGCCTTCTGCACGATGCGGAGGCTCAAGCCCGCGGTGAGCGGATAGACCGGCTCGATCGGCTTCAGCTTCGCCGCGTCCTCGGGCGGGGCGATGTGGTCGGGGTGGGTGATCTGCACCTGGTTGTTGAAATACTCGACCTTGCCGCTCACCACGCGGGTGGCGCCGACCGGCAAGATGCGCGCGAGATAATCGCCCTTCACATGGAAGAACACGAGATGCAGGAAGCCGGTCTCGTCGCGACAGCGCACGCGATAGGGCTGACGCGGCGAGCGCGGCGGCTCGTGCGCATCGACGGTGACGGTGATGGTGGCGATGACGCCCGCGGGGGCATCCGCCACCTTGGGCGTGAAGCGCCGGTCGATGATGTCACTCGGCAAATGCCACAGCAGATCGACGACGGCGGGGCCGACGAGCCGCTCGAACAGTTTCGCAAAGCGCGGGCCCACGCCCGACAGGCTTGTGACCGGCGCGAAGAGCGGGAAGAGGATTTCCGGACGCAACGGAAGCGCGCGGCTCCCGTCCTCAGAGCTTCAACAGCTTCTCGACATTGCCGTGGAGAATTTTCTGCTTGTCCTCCTCGCACAGCGGAATGTGCGGGATCCAGTCAACCGCCGGCTTGTTCATCACATAAGGGTAATCGACCGAGAAGATGATGCGGTCGACGCCCATCTCCTGGACGCAGCACATGAGCGCCGGGTTCGAGAAGAACCCGCTCGTCGTGATCCAGAAATGCTCGCAGAACAGTTCGCGGAATTTGAGCGGCTTGTTGCCTGCGCGCGAGAGCGCCGAATCGATGCGCCACAGCAGGAACGGCAAGCCTTCGCCCAAATGGCCCAGAATGATCTTGAGGTTCGGGTATTTCTCGAACACGCCCGAGAGCACGAGGCGGATGCCCTGCGTCGCCGTCTCGACGGTGAAGCCCCATCCGGCGCGCAATATCATCGGGAAATCCTGGACGTAGTCCTTGTAGTAGGCATCGGCGACGATGGGGCTCGGGTTGGCGGGATGCATGTAGAGCGGCACGTCGAGCGCGGCCGCGCGCTCGAAAATCGGCCAGAAGCGCTTCTCGTCGAGGAACGCGCCGTTCGTGAGCCCATGCACCATGGCGCCCTTGAAGCCGTATTTCGTCACGGTGCGCTCGAGCTCGTCGGCGGCCGCTTTGGGGTCGGGTGTCGGGATCGCGGCAAAGGCGGCAAAGCGCGTCGGATGCCGCTTCACCGCTTCGGCGAGCCGGTCGTTCGCGGCGCGCGCGAGGTGCACGGCGGTTTCGGGCTCGAAGCGCTGGGTCGAGGGCGCGGTCAAGGACAGCACCTGGAAATCGATGCCGCATTCGTCCATCTCGGCGATGCGGAGATTGCTCAGATCCTCGAGCCGCTCGGACACGCCCGGCTGCTTCCTCTGGTCGGCCGCCTCGAAGTGCGAGCGCACTTCGGCGTCCACATAGTGCTCCTCGATCGCGATGATGCGCGGCTTCTTCGCTGCCATTGGCGGGCTCCCTCGCTCCGGTTCGCAGCTAGACTAGCCCCTCCATACTGTCATTGCGAGGCGCGGAAGCCGCACAGCAATCCCCGCGCGATTGCTGTGCTGCGCCGGCATTGGCAATGAACTGCCTCTTGATCGCGCCGCGCGCTGCGCCAAGATTGCGACCCTATGAACGAAACGCCTGACATCAGGCTGAAGCGCCTTCTGTTCCGGAGCTGGCACCGCGGCACGCGCGAGGCCGATCTGCTGCTCGGGCCCTTCGCCGAGCGCCATCTGCCGTCGATGTCGCCGCACGAGCTCGATCTCTTCGAGGCGCTTCTCGACGAACGGGACGACGATATCGTCGCCTGGATCAGCGGCCTCGCCGCGCTGCCTGCGGCGCAGGACAGCGCGCTCCTGCGCCGGCTCATGGATTTTCGCGTGGGGCCGCGTCCGGGGTGAGCGCGCTCGATACCTTCTTCGCCGCGGCGCACGCGGGCGAACGCCTCACCATCTTCGCCGCGCCCGAAGGGCACGACGCCTATCTCATGGGCGGGCTTTTGGCGCGTGGCACCGTGCCGTCGTTGCTGCATGTCTGCCGCGACGACGGGCGCATGGCGCGGACGCGCGCGGCGCTCGCCTTCTTCCATCCCGGTCTTTCCGTCCTCACGCTTCCGGCCTGGGATTGCCTACCGTACGACCGCGTCTCGCCCAATCCCGAGATCGTGAGCCGCCGCGTCGACGCGCTGACGCGGCTCGCTTCCGGCGAAGGGAAGGGCGCGGTGGTGCTGACGACCGTCAACGCCATCGTGCAGCGCGTTCCGCCGCGGAAGGTCTTCGCCGACCGAGTGCTGAAGATCGGCCTCGGCGGGCGGCTGTCGCACGACCGGCTCGCCTCGTTCCTCGAGCGCAACGGCTATCAGCGCACCGACACGGTGCGCGAGGCGGGCGAATTCGCGATCCGCGGCGGCATCGCCGATCTCTTTCCCTCAGGCGCCCGCGAGCCCGTGCGGCTCGATTTCTTCGGCGAGGAGATCGAGGGCATGCGCGCCTTCGATCCGCTGACGCAGCGCACCACGGGCACGAGCCAATCCGTCGTGCTGCGCCCGATGAGCGAGGTGCTGCTCGACGAGGACGCGGTGCGCCGCTTCCGCTCGCGCTACCGCGATCAGTTCGGCACGGTCGCCGACGACGATCCGCTCTACGAGGCGGTGAGCGCGGGGCGGCGCTATATCGGCATGGAGCATTGGCTGCCGCTCTATTACGAGAGCCTCGAGACGCTGTTCGACTATCTGCCCGAGGCGGCGGTCACGCTCGACCACGAGGCCGAGGAGGTGCGGCGCGACCGGCTCGAGCAGATCGACGATTTCTACGCAGCACGGCGCGACGTGAGCCGGGTCGCGCGCGCTCAGTCGCCGCCCTATCGCGCGGTCGAGCCGAAGCAGCTTTTCCTCGACGACGCGGCGTGGCAGGCGGCCCTGAAGCATCGCCCTGTCGGCGCCTTCACGCCGTTCGCGGGCGAAGGCAGGCCGCCTTCGGTCGATGCGGGGGCAAAGCCCGGCCGCGATTTCGCCGAGGCGCGGGCGAGCCAGAGCCTCAACCTGTTCGACGCCGTGCGCGATCACATCCTCGACGAGCGCGACCACGGCCGCCGCACCCTCGTCGCCGCCTACAGCCAGGGTTCCGCCGAACGCCTCAAGACCCTGCTGCGCGACCATGGGGTCAGCAATCCGACCGTGATCGCAGAATGGTCCGAGTTCGCCGACATTCCCCTCGGCCAAGCCGCGCTCGCGGTCCTTGCGCTCGAGCATGGCTACCGCTTCGACGACATGGCGCTCGTCACCGAGCAGGACATTCTCGGCGACCGGCTCGCGCGGCCGGCGCGGCGCCGCGCCAACTACCAGGATTTCGTCGCCGAGGTCGCGTCATTGACGCAGGGCGACCTCGTCGTCCATGCCGAGCACGGCATCGGCCGCTATGACGGGCTCGTCACGCTCGATGTCGCCGGCGCGCCGCACGATTGCCTGCGCGTGCTTTATGCCGGCGACGACAAGCTGTTCGTGCCGGTGGAGAACATCGAGGTTCTGACGCGCTATGGCTCGGAAGCGCTCGACGTTCCGCTCGACCGGCTCGGCTCGCTCGCCTGGCAATCGCGCAAGGCGCGCGTCAAGAAGCGCATCCGCGACATCGCCGGCGAGCTGATCCAGGTCGCGGCCGAGCGCCAGCTGCGCCAGGGCGAGACGTTGGCGCCGCCCGAAGGGCTCTACGAGGAATTCGCCGCGCGCTTCCCCTATCCCGAGACCGACGACCAGGAGCGCGCGATCGGCGATACGCTCGGCGATCTCGGCTCCGGCCGGCCGATGGACCGGCTCATCTGCGGCGATGTCGGCTTCGGCAAGACCGAGGTCGCGCTGCGCGCCGCCTTCATCTCGGTGATGGCCGGGATGCAGGTGGCGATCGTCGTGCCGACGACGCTCCTCTCGCGCCAGCACCATCGCACCTTCGTCGAACGCTTCGCCGGGCTGCCCGTGCGCATCGGGCAGCTCTCGCGGCTCGTCGCGGGCAAGCACGCGGCCGACATCAAGCGCGAGCTTGCCGAAGGCCGCATCGACATCATCATCGGCACGCACGCGCTGCTCGCGAAGTCCATCGTCTTCCGCAATCTGGGCCTGCTCGTCGTCGACGAGGAGCAGCACTTTGGCGTCGCGCAGAAGGAGCGGCTGAAGCAGTTGAAAGCCAACGTCCACGTGCTGACGCTCACCGCCACGCCGATCCCGCGCACCTTGCAGCAGGCGCTATCGGGCGTGCGCGAGATGAGCGTGATCGCGACGCCGCCGGTGGACCGGCTCGCCGTGCGCACCTTCGTCCTGCCGTACGATCCCGTCGTGGTGCGCGAGGCGATCTTGCGCGAGGCGCATCGCGGCGGGCAGTGTTTCTACGTCGTGCCCCGCATCGCAGATCTCGACGAGGTGCAGAAGCAGCTTGCCGAGCTGGTGCCCGAGATCAAGGTCGCGATCGCGCACGGCAAGATGGCGCCGACCGAGCTCGAACGCGTCATGTCGGCCTTCGACGATCATGCGGCGGACGTGCTGCTTTCGACCAACATCATCGAATCGGGCCTCGACATCCCGAGCGCCAACACGCTCATCGTGCATCGCGCCGACATGTTCGGCCTGGCGCAGCTCTATCAGCTCCGCGGCCGCATCGGCCGCGCCAAGGTGCGCGCATATGCCTATCTCACGCTGCCCGCCGGCAAGCTCCTGACCGAGACGGCGAAGCGCCGGCTCGAAGTGATGCAGACCCTGGATCAGCTCGGCGCCGGCTTCACGCTCGCGAGCCACGATCTCGACATTCGTGGCGCGGGGAACCTCTTGGGCGAGGAGCAGTCGGGCCATATCCGCGAGGTTGGCGTCGAGCTTTACCAGCACCTGCTCGAAGAGGCGATCGCGGCGTCGCGCGCCGGCGCGCACATGGATGAAGCGCCCGAGGAATGGACGCCGCAGATCACCATCGGCACGCCCGTCCTCATCCCCGAGGAATACGTGCCCGACCTCAACGTGCGGCTCGGCCTTTATCGCCGTATCGCCTCGCTGCTCGACCGGCGCGAGATCGACGGGTTCGCCGCGGAACTGGTCGACCGCTTCGGCAAATTGCCCGAGGAGGTCGAGAACCTGTTGGAGATTATCGCCATCAAGCGGCTGTGCCGCGATGCCGGCGTCAGCAAGGTCGAGGCCGGCCCCAAGGGCGCGGTTGTGGCCTTCCACGGCGACCGCTTCGCCAATCCGGCCGGGCTCGTCCGCTTCATCCAGGAGCATTCCGGCACGGCCAAGCTGCGTCCCGATCACCGCCTCGTCATCGCGCGCAACTGGGAGACGCCGGGCGAGCGCCTGAAGGGCGTGAGCGCGATCCTCAACCGCCTCGCCGCCATCGCCGCGGCGCCGGCGCAGGAGGGAAGGCGCTCGGCCTCGGGCCGGTGAGGGGCCTCACGCGTCGCGGATGCAGCCCCGCACCTTCGCCACGATATCGTCGGTGAGGGTCGTGATGCCGTGCGCCTTGGCGGCATGTTCGGCGGCCTTTTGCAGAAGCTCGGCCTCGCTCTCGGCCTCGGCGCGAAACTGGCACCCTGGGAACAGCTCGCGGCACTCGATCGTCTTCATGATGTCCTCCGGCGATAGAAGTGGTGACGCAAGCCTCGCCGAACGGCGCGCGCGGCGGAACTACCGTGCGCTTATCGATCCATAAGCGGCGCTTATCGGTGCGCGTGGTATGATCGCCGCATGGAGATGCACCAGGCGCGGTATTTTCTCGCGATGTGCGACTCGCTAAGTTTTACGCGCGCCGCCGAGCAGTGCCACGTTTCGCAGCCGGCGCTGACGCTTGCGATCAAGAAGCTCGAGGAGGAATTCGGCGGCCCCTTGTTTCATCGCGAAGGGCACCGGCTGTTGCTGAGCGAGCTTGGCCAGCGCATCCGCCCGCACGTGATGAACATACTCGATCAGGCGGACGCCGCTCAGCTAGCGGCGACCGAGTTCCGGCTGCTGCATCGCGCGCCGCTCCAGCTCGGCGTGATGTCGACGATCGGCCCACTCCGGCTCGCCGGGCTCCTTGCGCAGTTCAAGGCCGAGCATCCTGGCGTCGAGCTAGGGGTGAACGAGGGCGCTCTCGACGACCTAACGGCGCGGCTCGATGCCGGGCGGCTCGATATCGGGATACTGCATGCGCCGGGCGGATATCCGCCGAGCCTGCGGGTGCAGCCGCTTTACAAGGAGCGGTACGTCGTCATCGTGCCGCCCGGACACGCGTTCGAGCGGCAGGATACGGTGCGGCTCGCCGACGTGTCGCGCCAGCCTTACGTCGACCGGCTTGCCTGCGAGCTGCGTGAGATGGTGATGAGCCTGTGCGGCGAGCGGCAGATCGAGCTCTACGCCTCCTTCCGCAGCGAGCGCGAGGACTGGGTGCAGGGCATGGTGATCGCCGGCATGGGCTTCGCCTTCATGCCCGAATACTCGGTAACCCACGGCGGCTTGCTGCGCCGGCCACTTGTCGAGCCAGCGGTCGAGCGGACCGTTTCGCTTGTCCATGTCGTGGGCCGCGCGCTTTCGCCGGCCGGCATGGCGTTCGTGCGCCGCGCGCAGGCGCATCGCTGGTCGGATTAGGCGCGGCTCAGCTCGCCGTCACGTCGCCGCCGTTCAGCACGAGATCGAACACGGGCAGGAAGAATTCGGGCTCCTGCGCGCCCGAGATCGCATAGCGCTCCTCGAAGATGAAGCACGGCACGGCGTTGATGCCGATGCGGCGCGCGGCGCGGTCCTCGGCGAGCATGTCGGCAAGCCCGTCTTCGCCGGCAAGAAAGCGCCGCGTTCCGGCACGCTCGAGGCCGGCGCGCGCGGCGAGCTCGAGGAGCCGCGCCGGATCGCCAAGATCGACGCCGTCGATGAAATAGGCGCGGAACAGCGCCTCGACCAGCGCATCCGCACGCCCCGCGCGCTCGGCGCGGCGCACGAGCCGGTGCGCGTCCTGCGTGTTGGGCGTGCGTTGGACGCGCTCGAACGCGAACGGAATACCGACCGAGGATCCGGCTTCGCTCGCCGACTGATAGATCCGCTGCGCGTGCGGCGCGCCGCCGAACTTGGACGAGAGGTAGTCCTGCCGCGGCATCCCGTCGGGCGGCATGTCGGGATTGAGCTGGAACGGGCGCCAGGAAATCTCCGCCGCGATGTCCGGGCGAAGCGCCAGCGCGTGCTCGAGCCGGCGCTTGCCGATGAAGCACCAGGGACAGATCACGTCGAGCACGATGTCGATGCGCACGGCGGAAGCTTAGCACGGACTCCCTCCCCCCTTGAGGGGGAGGGCAGGGGTAGGGGGTAGCGCGGGGAAGGCGGCGAGATATCATCGCCGCCATGGCGATCTACGACGCCCCGCACCTCGAGCGCGCACCGGCCAATTTCGTGGCGTTGACGCCGTTGTCCTTTCTCACGCGCGCGGCGGCCGTCCATCCCGACAAGATCGCGGTCGTGCACGGCGAGCGCCGCTTCACCTACCGCGAATTTTTCACGCGCTGCTGCCGCCTCGCCTCGGCCTTGCGGCGGCGCGGCGTGGGTCTGGGCGACACCGTTTCCGTGATGGCGCCCAACGTGCCGGCGCTGCTCGAGGCGCATTTCGGCGTCGCCATGACGGGCGCGGTGCTGAACGCGCTCAACTACCGGCTCGACGCGCGCACCATCGCCTTCATCCTCGCTCACGCCGAGAGCAAGGTTCTCATCGCCGACCGCGAATACTCGCCCGTCATCGCCGCGGCGCTGAAGGAGCGCCGGCCGGAAACGGTGATCGACATCGACGATCCGCTGTACGAAGGCGGCGCGCTTTTGGGCGAGATGGATTACGAGGCGTTTTTGGCCACCGGCGATGCGGCCGAGCCGTGGCAGATGCCGCAGGACGAATGGCAGGCGATCGCGCTCAACTACACGTCCGGCACGACCGGCAATCCGAAGGGCGTCGTCTATCATCATCGCGGCGCGTTCCTGACCGCGCTCGGCAATGTTTTGGCGTTCGGCCTTTCGCCCAGGACGACCTATCTCTGGACCCTGCCGATGTTCCACTGCAACGGCTGGACCTACCCCTGGGCGGTCACCGCCGTCGCCGGCACGCATGTGTGCCTGCGCCGCGTCGATCCCAGGGATATTTTCCCGGCGATCGAGCGCCACGGCGTCACGCACATGTGCGGCGCGCCGGTCGTGCTCAACATGCTGGTCCATGCGCCCGACGAGGTGAAGCGCCGCTTCGCGCGCACGATCGAGATCGCAACCGGCGGTGCCGCACCCCCTTCGACCGTCATCGCCAACATGGAGCGCATGGGATTTCGCGTGACCCATCTTTACGGCCTCACCGAATCGTATGGGCCGGCGACGCTCTGCGTCACGCAGGATGAGTGGGATGCGCTTCCGCTCGAGGGGCGCGCCGCCAAGATGGCGCGCCAGGGCGTCTCCTATCCGACGCTTGCCGGCATGCGCGTCGCCGATCCCGCGACGATGCGCGATGTCCCGGCCGACGGCGCCACCATCGGCGAGCTGATGCTGCGCTCAAACACGCTGATGAAGGGCTATCTCAAGAACCCCAACGCGACCGGCGAGGCGTTCGCCGGCGGCTGGTTCCACACCGGCGACCTGGGCGTCATGCACGATGACGGCTATGTCGAGATCAAGGACCGCTCGAAGGACATCATCATCTCGGGCGGCGAGAACATCTCCTCGCTCGAGGTCGAGGAGGTTCTCTACAAGCACCCGGCGGTGATGGAGGCGGCGGTGGTGGCGCGGCCCGATCCGCAGTTGGGGTGAGACGCCGTGCGCCTTCGTGACCGTGAAGCAAGGCGCCGCTGCCACCGCTGCGGACATCATCGCCTTCTGCCGCCAGAATCTCGCGCATTACAAGGCGCCCAAAAGCGTCGTGTTCGGCGAGCTTCCGAAAACCTCGACCGGCAAGATCCAGAAATTCGTGCTGCGCGAGCGCGCGGGCGCGTTGAAGGACTAGGCGATGGCGGATTTCTCGCTCGCTTCCCGCAGCGCGATCGTGACCGGCGCCTCGTCGGGCTTGGGCCGGCACTTCGCGGGCGTGCTGTCGCGCGCGGGAGCGTCGGTCGCACTTCTGGCGCGGCGCGAGGCGGAGCTCAAGGCCGCCGAGGCCGAGATCATCGCGGCGGGCGGGCGTGCGGCCTCCATCCCGTGCGACGTCAGCGACTATGCGAGCGTGCGCCGCGCCGTCGCATCGGCGGAAGAGCGGCTCGGCGCGATCGACATTCTCGTCAACAATGCCGGCATCGCCATCTCGAAGCCGCTCTTCGAGCATGACGAGAGCGACTGGGACAAGACGCTCGACACCAATTTGAAGGGCGCGTGGCTCATGTCGCGCGAGATAGCGTCCTTGTGGCTCGCTGCGCGCCGGCCCGGCCGCATCGTCAACATCGCTTCGCTCCTGGCATTGCGGACCATCCGCAACGTGCCGGCCTATGCGGCGGCCAAGGCCGGGCTCGTCCACCTGACGCACACGCTCGCGATGGAGCTCGGGCGCTACGGCATCACCGTCAACGCGTTGGCACCCGGATATTTCGAGACCGATCTCAACCGCGCCTTCCTGCAGAGCGAGGCGGGGCGCGCGCTGGTGCGCCGCATTCCGCTGGGCCGCGGCGGCGATCCCTCCGATCTCGACGGCGCGCTCTTGCTGCTCTGCTCCGAGGCCGGCGCCTATATCAGCGGCGCGGTGCTCCCGGTTGATGGCGGGCACGCGGTGGGCGCGGTGTGAATTTTCCGAAGCTCGCCGCGATCGTTGCCCGCGCAGGCGGCGCCGCGCGCGCCGAAACCCTGGCGGTCGAACCGCTGCGCGGCGGCGCGGTCAGGCGGCACTGGCGCGTCGATGCGGTGCTGGACGGAGCGCCGCGCAGTTTCGTGCTGCGCGCGGACGGGCTGACGAAGCTCGGCTTCGGCCTCGAGCTTGGCGACGAATTCGCGCTGCTGCGCGTCCTGGCCGATGCGAGGATTCCGGCGCCGCCGCCGGTCGCGTTCTCGGACGATGCGGCGATCGTCGGCTCCCCTTTTCACCTCACCGAGTTTCTCCCCGGCAGCGCCGATCCTGCGGCTCTCGTCGTGGCGCCGGCGAACGATGCCTTGGCCGAACGGCTCGGGCGCGAGCTGGCGGCGCTGCATCGCGTCGTGCCGCCGCGCGCGGCGCTCGGTTTTCTGAGTGCGGTCCCGGCGCTCGCCCAATATCGCGCCTTGCTCGACCGCATCGGCGAGGCGCGGCCCATCGCCGAATGGGCGTTGCGCTGGCTCGCGCGCCATGCGCCCGCATCTGTGCCACAGGTTTTGTGCCACGGCGATTTCCGCACCGGAAACTATCTCGTGGCGGACGGCAGGCTCGTCGCCATCCTCGACTGGGAGTTCACCCATTGGGGCGATCCCGATTCCGATCTCGCCTGGTTCTGCGCGCGCTTCTGGCGCTTCGGTCAGGACCGGCGCGAGGCCGGCGGCATCGGCTCGCGTGCGGCCCTCCTGGCCGGCTACGAGGCGGTTTCGGGCCGCCGCGTCGATCCGTCGCGGCTCCATTACTGGGAGGTGATGGCGGCGCTCAAATGGCTCGTCATCGCGCTTTTGCAGCGCGACCGCTTCCTGCGCGGCGGCGAGCAAGATCTCGATCTCGCGCTGACCGGGCGGCGCGCGGCGGACTGCGACTACGAGATGCTGCGCCTCATGGAGGACGATGCGCGACCGGCCTGACATCGAAACGTTGCTCGCGCTTGCGGCAGGCGCCGCGGACGAGGCGCTGGCCGCGCGCTGCCGCGCCATCGCCGCGCGCGAGCGGGAAGGGGGCCCGGCTCCGTACGACGCGCTCGCGGCGGAACTGCGCGCACTCACCGGCGGCGGCGGCAGTCTCGCGGCGCTCGCCGCCGACATAAGGCGCGGCCGGTTCGACGCCGAGGGCCCGGAGCGCGAGCGTCTGGTGCGCTTTCTCGCCGGTCTCGCGCTGCAAAAATTGCGCGAGAACAATCCGGACTTCGAATTTACGAAAATTCGATAGGTCCGGAACGGGAGCATTTTTCGTATCGTTCGCTGAGTGGGCAATCAGCGCCGCCGCAATGAGCGCGGTGCGGCATCGCTCATCGGGAGGCGGACATGCCGGAGGCCTATCTCATGCTTTATGGGGCCTCGATCGTTGCGGCGCTTCTCATCTTCGGCGTCGTGATCTGGACCGGCATCGAGCGCCACCTCGCGCTCGCCGCGCTCGAGCGCCGCGTGCGCGAGCGCATCATGCGGCCGCGTCCGGCGGCACCGCCGCTCTGGCTCGTGGATGTCGGCACGCCGCGCGCGCCGCCGCCGCGCCGCCGCCAGAACGCCGCCTGACCGATCCAAAAGAGCCCGTCATCCGCCCGCACGCTCGTCACCGGTGGTCAAGCCGCGCCGCAATGGAACTCGCACGCTGATTTGACGTTGAAACACTGTCGGAGTGTGCCGTTCCGACCGGCGCGTTTAACCTTGTCCCGGGAGGCAAGTCCATGCGCGGCAGTAAACTGGTTCTCGCAACGGGACGTGCTCTGGTGCCGGCGGCGTGGCGCGACGCCGAAGCGCCGGCGCAACCATCGGCCTGGCGGCTGCCGCGCCTGCGGCTGCCGCGGCTTTTCGCGCGCAAGGAACCGACTCTGTTCCAGCGCTGTCTCGCCGTGCACATCCATCACACGAGCAACCAGTCCTCGCTGCACTAACCCGGCGCGCGCCGCACGCGCCGCGTCGGGCGGCCCGCGGACGTCACGAATTCACCGGCGCGGAGTGCCGCTAAAATTTCTGTAAAATGCCGCGCGGCGCCGCCGCCTTCGAGCCAGTTCTGATCGAGGAACGAGGCAAGCCCCGGCTGTCCCAGCTCGACTTCCCATAAAATCCCGAGGAGCGAGGCCATCGCCTCCTCGCGCTCGCGCGCGAGCCCGTCGGCCGCCCGTTGGCGCTCGGCGCCGGCGCGGTCGCCGGTCTCGGGGCCAGGGCCAAGGCCGAAGTCGATTTGCCGCCGCCGGGCCGGAGGAGCGAGCTGGAAGTGGGCGATCTCGTGCACCAGCACGTAGGCCTCGGTGCCGGCGCGGAGCGCGCGCCCGTCCCAGCTGAAGCCGCAGTGCGGCGGCCCCCACCTGCGCGACATGCCGAATTTTTGGGCAAGCGCGAGGGCGGCTCGGTGGTGCGATGCAGCATCGGCGCCCGTCGCGCGGTGCCAGCGTCCCGGCACGGCGATGCGGCGGTAGACACGCCGCGTATAACCATCGCTAAGGCGCATGGCGAAGGCGGCGAGCGCCTGCGGTAACAGGTGTGGCGGAAGTTTGGTCAAGATCATCTGCGCCGCCCGGCAGCCATGCGCCGGCCGCGTTGCTCCGTGTCTAGCATTGCGTCGCTCGCGGGCCTGATTGAATCCATGGAGGCATGTGCAAGTATTGCGATTTCGGGGGTGATGGGGCAGAGTCCTTAATCCTAGCCGGCCGTCATCATTCCGAGCGAAGCCGCGCGAGACGGCTCAACGACCGTCGCCACGGCGCTATCAGCGCGGAGCAAGGCGAATGACGTTAAGGGCCGAGGAGTAGACGAGTTGAAGCCGACCGATATCTCTCATCCTGACTATTTCCACAAGGTCGTCGATTGCCAGTGGGCCTGTCCCGCCCATACGCCGGTGCCCGAATATATCCGCCTGATCGCGGCCGGACGCTACACCGACGCCTACATGGTGAACTGGGTGTCGAATGTCTTCCCCGGCATCCTGGGACGGACCTGCGATCGCCCGTGCGAGCCCGCGTGCCGGCGCGTGCGCGTCGAGAAGGAAGCGGTCGCGATCTGCCGCCTGAAGCGCGTCGCCGCCGATAACAAGGACGACATCAGACATCGCCTGCCGCGCATCCCGACCGAGACGAACGGCAAGCGCATCGCGTTGATCGGCGCCGGCCCCGCGTCGCTCACCGTGGCGCGCGATCTGGCGCCCTTGGGCTACCACCTCGTCATGTTCGACGGCGACGGCAAGACCGGCGGCATGATGCGGACGCAGATCCCGCGCTTCCGCCTGCCGGAATCGGTGACCGACGAGGAATGCGGCTACATCACCGACATGGGGATCGAGCTGCATCTCGGCGAGCGCATCGACAGTTTGAAGGCGCTCTTGGCCCAAGGGTACGATGCGATCTTCGTCGGCTCGGGCGCGCCGCGCGGGCGCGAACTCGAAATTCCCGGCCGCCAGGAAGCGGCAGCCAACGTCCATATCGGCATCGACTGGCTCTCGAGCGTGTCGTTCGGCCATGTCGACAAGATCGGCAAGCGCGTCATCGTGCTGGGCGGCGGCAACACGGCGATGGATTGCTGCCGCACCTCGCGCCGGCTTGGCGGCGAGGACGTCAAGGTCATCGTGCGCAGCGGCTTCGAGGAGATGAAGGCGTCGCCCTGGGAGAAGGAGGACGCGCAGCACGAGGGCATCCCGATCCTCAACATGCTCGTGCCCAAGGAATTCACGCACGATCACGGCAAGCTCACCGGCGTGCTGTTCGAGAAAGTCGCGGCGAAATACGACGACAAGGGCCGGCGCTCGCTCGTCCCCACCGGCGAACCCGATCAGCATATCGAATGCGACGATGTGCTCGTCGCGGTCGGCCAGGAGAACTCCTTCCCCTGGATCGAGCGCGGCATCGGCATCGAGTTCGACCGCTGGAACATGCCCAAGGTCGATCCGAACACGATGCAGAGCACCATCGCCAACGTGTTCTTCGGCGGCGACGCGGCGTTCGGGCCGAAAAACATCATCTGGGCGGTGGCGCACGGGCAGCAGGCCGCCATCTCCATCCACAAGCTCGTGAACGGCGAGGACGTGTCGAAGCGGCCGCCTCCCGACGTGGCGCTTATCAGCCAGAAGATGGGCATCCACGAATGGAGCTACGACAACGACATCTCGAACGACATCCGCTATCGCGTGCCGCTGCGCGACAAGGAAGTGGCGTTGAAGGACGTGCGCGTCGAAGTCGAGCTGGGCTTCGACCGGAAGCTCGGACTTCTCGAAGCCGAGCGCTGCCTCAACTGCGACGTCGAGACGGTGTTCTCGCGCGATCTGTGCATCGAGTGCGACGCCTGCGTCGATATCTGCCCGATGGACTGCATCACCTTCACGCCCAATGGCGAGGAGGACGAGCTGCGCGGGCGGCTCATGGCGCCGGCGAAGAACCGCACTCAGGACCTTTATGTCTCGGCCGAGCTCAAGACCAACCGGGTCATGGTCAAGGACGAGGACGTGTGCCTCCATTGCGGGCTCTGCGCCGAGCGCTGCCCGACGGGCGCATGGGACATGCAGAAATTCCTGCTGGATATGACATTGGCCGGATCGCAATGCCTAAGCCGATAGAAAGCGTCAACGACTTCGTCGTCAAATTCGCCAACGTCAACGGGTCGGGCTCGGCGAGCGCCAACGCGCTGTTCGCCAAATCCTTCCTGCGCATGGGCGTGCCCGTGGCGACGCGCAACATCTTCCCGTCGAACATCCAGGGCCTGCCGACCTGGTACGAAGTCCGCGTCTCGGGCGACGGCTATATCGGGCGGCGCGGCGGCGTCGATCTCATGGTCGCGATGAACCCGCAGACATGGGCGCAGGACGTGGCCTCGATCGATCCCGGCGGCTACCTGTTCTACGATTCGACGAAGCCTATGCCGCCGTCGAAATTCCGCGACGACATCAACATCGTCGCCATGCCCTTGACGGAAATCTGCAACAGCACCTATTCCGATCCGCGCCAGCGTCAGCTCTTCAAGAACATCATCTATATCGGCGCGTTGGCGGCGCTTCTCGACATCGATCTCGCCGCGATCGAGGCCTTGATCGGCGAGCAGTACAAGGGCAAGGACAAGCTCATGGCGCCCAATATCCAGGCGCTGCACATGGGCCACGACTACGCCAAGTCGCACCTGCCGCCGATCGGCCTCAAGGTGAAGCGCGCGGACAAGGTCGGCGATCAGATCTTCATCGACGGCAACAGCGCGGCCGCGTTGGGCGCCGTCTATGGCGGCGCCACCGTCGCGGCGTGGTATCCGATCACGCCGTCGACCTCGCTCGCCGAAGCCTTCATGCGCTATTGCCGGCGCTATCGCACCGATCCCGATACCGGCAAGGCGCGCTACGCGATCGTGCAGGGCGAGGACGAGCTCGCCTCGATCGGCATCGTCATCGGCGCCGCCTGGAACGGCGCGCGCGCCTTCACCTGCACCGCCGGGCCCGGCGTCTCGCTCATGACCGAGTTCCTGGGGCTTGCCTATTTCGCCGAGATCCCGGCCGTGCTGTTCGACGTGCAGCGCGGCGGGCCTTCGACCGGCATGCCGACGCGGACGCAGCAATCGGACATCATCTCCTGCGCCTACGCATCCCACGGCGACACCAAGCATCCGCTCCTCTTCCCCGAGGACCCGCGCGAATGTTTCGAGATGAGCGCGCAGGCCTTCGACCTCGCCGACCGGCTGCAAACGCCGATCTTCGTGATGCTCGATCTCGACATCGGCATGAACGAATGGCTCATCCGTCCCTTCGCCTGGGACGACAAGCACAAATTCGACCGCGGCAAGGTGATGACGCACGACGAGCTCGAGGCCGGCAAGGATTTCGGCCGCTATCTCGACGTCGACGGCGACGGCATCCCGTACCGCACGTATCCCGGCACGCACCCGACGCGCGGCTCCTTCTTCACCCGCGGCACCTCGCGCGACCGCTATGCGAAATACAGCGAGCAGGGCGCCGTCTATGTCGACAACATGGAGCGGCTGCTGCGCAAGTTCGCAACGGCAAAGAAGCTCGTCCCCGGCCCCGTCGTGCGCGCCGCCAAGCAGAAGACGAAATACGGCGTCATATATTTCGGTTCGACCACGGCCTCGATGCACGAAGCCTTGGACGCGCTCGAAGCCTCGGGCATCCACCTCGACGCGCTGCGCGTCAGGGCCTTCCCGTTCGCCGACGAGGTCGTCGATTTCGTGCGCCGCCACGAGCAGGTGTTCCTGGTCGAGCAGAACCGCGATGCGCAGTTGCGCACGCTCCTCATCAACGAATGCAGCATCGATCCGGCGCGCATCGTGCCGGTGCTGCACTACGACGGCACGCCGATCACGGCGCGCTTCATCATCGGCGCCATTTCCGAGCGCCTTGCGGCGTTGAAAGTGGCGCCGCTGCGGGAGGTCGCGCGATGACCTATCTTCCGAAACCCAAGCTCCATCATCCCGCGCTGCCGACGAACGGTCTCGGTCTGACGCGGCGCGACTACGAGGGCTCGGTCTCGACGCTGTGCGCCGGCTGCGGCCACGATTCGATCAGCGCCGCGATCGTGCAGGCCTGCTTCGAGCTCGACCTGCCGCCGCATCGCATCGCGAAGCTTTCCGGCATCGGCTGCTCGTCGAAGACGCCGGATTATTTCCTCGGGCCCGCGCACGGCTTCAACAGCGTGCACGGCCGCATGCCCTCGGTGCTGACCGGCGCCAACCTCGCCAACCGCGAGCTCATTTATCTCGGCGTCTCGGGCGACGGCGACAGCGCCTCGATCGGCCTGGGCCAGTTCGCCCATTCGATCCGGCGCGGCGTCAACATGGTCTATATCGTCGAGAACAACGGCGTCTATGGCCTAACCAAAGGCCAATTCTCGGCGACATCCGACCGCGGCTCGACGAGCAAGCGCGGCGTCGCGAACACGGATGCGCCGGTCGACATGGTGAGCATGGCCTTGCTCCTCGGCGCGACATTCGTGGCGCGCAGCTTCTCGGGCGACAAGGAGCAGCTCGTGCCGCTCGTCAAGGCGGCGGTCCTGCACAAGGGCGCGGCTTTCATCGACTGCATCAGCCCGTGCGTCGCCTTCAACAACCACGCGGGCTCGACCAAGAGCTTCGATTATGTGCGCGAGCACAACGAGATGGTGAACCGGCTCGACTTCATCACCGATCACGAGGCGATCACCGCCGATTACGCGCCCGGCACGGTCGAGGTGGTCGAGCAGCATGACGGCTCGACCTTGCGCTTGCGCAAGCTCTCGGTCGATTACGACCCGCACGACCGCACCTCCGCGCTGACATATCTGCAAGAGCGCGAGGCGGCGGGCGAAGTCGTGACCGGGCTCCTCTATGTCGATCCCGAGTCGCACGATCTGCACGACCATCTGAACACGGTTGATGCGGCGCTGAACGCGCTCGGCGAGAAGGAGCTGTGCCCCGGCTCCGCCGCGCTCCAGAAGTTGAACGCCTCGCTCAGGTAGCCGGCGCGAACCGGATGATGACCTGGTGGGCGGCGACGCCGGCCTCGCCGGGCGTCGGCGCCCCTGGCTCCTCGACGATGCGGGATGCATCGACGCCCGCCGCGGTCAGCGCGCGCATGACGGCGAGCGCGCGGCGGTCGGCAAGCGCCGCATCGGTCGTGGCGCCGCCATCGGCATGGCCCTCGACGAAGAGCTTGTCCGGCCGGCCCTGCGCCGCGGCGGCGGCGTTGGCGATGACCAACTGCGCCTCCGGCGTCACCGTGGCGTCGCCGGTCACGAAGTAGACGACGAAGTTCCCTGCCGCTTGTGCCGGTTGCGGGGGAGGCGCCGGCGCCGGATTGGCGCAGGCGGCGACAAGACCGCAAAGCATCGTCACGAATGTGCGTCGCCGCAATTTTTCCCCCAGCCTCAAAATGCTCGCTAGTTCACGTTCTCGTAGCGCGTCAGTCCCTCGATGTCGGGCTGATCGCGGCCCCTCAATTCGATGACGTTGCGGTCGGGATCGCGCACGAAGAGCGAGACGCCGCCATCCTCGCCGAACTTGACCGGTCCCTGCGTGATGCGGATGTCGGCCGACTTGAGCGCCGCCATCGTATCCGGGATCGAGGCGACGCGCAGCGCCACGTGCGTATAGCCCGGATATTTCTCGCCCACGTCCATCAGCACGTTCTTCGCCGGATCGCCGGCATTGGCGTTGAAGATCAGATTGATCTCGACGCCCACGCGGTTCTTGATGATGGCGACGGCGTCGCCCTCGGCGCGGTGCAGGAACTCGAAGCCCAGCACCTTGTAGAACGCGACCGCCTGGTCGAGGTCGCGCACGCGGATGCCGATATGGTCGACCCGCTCGATCGTGATCGTGGCGCTCATCTCATGCCTCCTAGCGCCCTTGAAAGCGGGGCGCGCGTTTCTCGACGAAGGCCAATGCGCCTTCGCGATGGTCGTCCGTGCCGGTGCAGCGCGTGTGGCGGAGCGCTTCGGCGTCCATCACCATGGCAAGGCTCGCGCCCTCGGCCAGGTTCAGGTTCTGCTTCATGTAGGAGAGCGCCACGCGCGGCCCTTTGGCGAGGGCGCGCGCGACCGTCTTCGCCTCGTCCTCGAGCGCGGCATCGGCGACGACCTTGTGGACGAGGCCGAGACCGAGCGCCGTCTTGGCGTCGATGACCGGCGACAGGAAATAAAGCTCGCGCGCCTTCGCCGTGCCGACGAGGCGCGTGAGGAAATAATGCCCGCCGAAATCGCCCGACAACCCGACCTTGGCGAAGGCGGTGGTGAGCCGCGCGTCCTCGCCGGCGATACGCAGGTCGCAGGCGAGCGCCAGCGACAGGCCGGCGCCCGCCGCGGGCCCGCGGATCATGGCGACGGTGGGCTTGGGAATTTCGTGCAGCAGGCGCGAGGCTTCCATGCGCCGGCGCAAATCGGCGGTGCGCTCCTCATAGGTCTCGGGCGCGCCGGAGCCTTCGGCCATCGACTTGACGTCGCCGCCGGCGCAAAAGGCGCGGCCCGCGCCGGTCAGCACGATCGCCCCCACCGTGCGGTCGGACGCCGCGCGCTCGAGCGCCCGCACCAGCCGGTCGCACATCTCCCAGCTCAAGGCGTTGAGCCGGTCGGGCCGGTTCATGGTCAAGGTCAGGACGCCGTCCTCGATTCGCTCGACCAGAACCTCGTCCATGGGCTTCCTTCCTTTCCCGCCGAGCGGCGGGCGATAATCACCATATCGTGTCCCGCCCGGCAGAAACAATCGTCCCTCCGCAGGCGCGCGAGCCGGTCCTTGTCGCCGCAATCGTGGGCGGGCTCGCCGGCGCCTATGGCTGGGCGCTCTTCGGCTTGAGTTTCGCCCATGACGGTCTGATCGGCCCGCGCTTCAACGCGCCCGGCCTCGATTTCATGGTGTTCTGGAATGGGGCGCGTGCGGCGCTCGCGGGCGATCTCGCGCTCCTCTTCGATGGCGCGCGCTTCACCGCCAGTCTCAACCAGCAATTCGGGCACTGGCTCACGGGCCCGCTGCCGCTTCACCCGTGGATCTATCCGCCGCATTTTCTGCTTCTGCTGCTGCCGTTCGGGCTCGTCCCATTTCCCGTCGCTTATGCGCTTTTCGTCATTATCACCTTCGCGCTTGCCGTCGTGGCCTTGCTTGCGGGCGAGCGCGGCTTGCGGCGCGCGATTTTGGGCGGTGCGCTCGCGCTCGCGCCCGCCGCGGCGATCACGGCGATCGTGGGCCAGAACGCCTTTTTAGTGGCGGCACTGCTGGTCGGAGGAGTCCGGCTGCTCGGCACGCGGCCGGCTTTGGGCGGCGCGCTTCTCGGCGTGCTGACCGTGAAGCCGCAGCTCTTCCTCATGGTGCCGGTGGCGCTCGTGGCGGCGCGGGAGTGGCGGGCGCTCGTCGCCTGCATCATAGCCGCCGCCGCTCTCGTTGCCGCGAGCGTCGCCGCGTTTGGTTTCGCGCCGTGGCAGGCCTGGTTCGGCGCGATGCTCGATCCCGCCAACGCGCTTCATCGCGGCTGGACCGCGCTGAGCCTCCTCTGGGGCGAGAGCGTCTATACCGACGCGATTTTGCTGGGTGCGAAGCCTTACGCTGCCGCCGCGCAGGGCGTTGCGATCATCATCGCCGCCTTCGCCGTGGCGCGCGCGCCCAGGAATTGCGCGGTGCTGCTGGCGGCGACATTTCTGGCGGCGCCGCACGTCGCGCCCTACGACACGCTGCTCCTTGCGATCGCCGCGGCGATCTTCTTTGCGCGCACGCTCGAGCGCGGCCTCTGGTCCCTCGACCTGCCGCTCACGCTCGCGCTCTGGCTCGCGGCGCTTTACGGCGCGCCGATCGCGTCGCCGCTCGGTTTTGCCGCGCCGCTCCTGACCCTGGCGTTGCTCGCGCGCGAGTTGGCTCAGCCGCCGTAGAAGACGTTGTCGCCGAGATCCTTCATCTCGAGGATCGCGGCGTCAGGGCGCCCGGACGGGGCTTTCTGCACATGCGCCTCGGTCACTTCGGCGACGACGACGTGATGGTCGCCTTCCTCGACGATATGCTTCACCCGGCATTCGACCGCGGCGACCGCGGCGGCGAGGAGCGGCGCGCCATTGGCGCCCTTCGTGAACGCTTGGCCCGAGATCTTGCCGTCCTTCAGCTCGGCCGGCTTGAAGAAGGTAAACGCCAGGCCCTTGCCGTCCTTGCCGAGCATGTTGAGCGCGAAGTTCTTGGCGTCGCGCACGATCTTGTAGGCGCCGCTGTCGGTCTTGACGCCGACCACGACGAGCGGCGGGTTGAAAGCCGATTGCGTCACCCAGTTGACGGTGGCCGCGGCGACGCCGCCCTTGCCGTCATCGGCGGTAAGCACATAGATGCCGTAGGGGATCATGCGGAGCGCGGTCTTTTTCGCGTCGGCGTTCATCGTCATCTCCTGTTGTGATCTGATTCCCACGGATCGGCCGTGGTGGGATCGGGCAGAACCGCGCCGCAGCTCTTGCACGTGCGCAGCGCGAGGTTGGCGTTGAAGGCGGAGATCTCGTCCTTGAGGCCGCGCTCGATGTCGTCGCACCAGAAGCGCACCTCGTGGAGCTGCGTGCTGCAGGACGGGCAGAACCAGGCGATGCCGTCGAGCTCGTCCTTGCCGCGCGGCCGTTCGACGACCAATCCGATCGTGCCGGGCGGGCGGCGCGGCGAGTGATAGACCTCCTTCGGCAGGATGAAGACCTCGCCTTCCTCGATGCGGAGGCGGCGCTCGCGCCCGTCCTCGATCACGTGCACGAAGATATGGCCCTTCAACTGGAAGAAGATCTCGTCGAACGGATCGATGTGGAAATCGTTACGCGCGTTCGGGCCCTTGATGATCTGGAAGATGAAGTCCGAGCCCTTGAACACCTCCTTGTTGCCGATGGCGCCCAGCGACTTCGGCAGATTTTCCTCGATCCAGCCGTCGAGATTGAAGGGCAGCGCGAGCTTCGTCATCGGTCCCTCCCGTGGGGTTCAGGGAGTCTTGCCCGCGCGCGCCGCCTGGCGCAACGCTTTCATTTCCTCGAATTGCTTCGTCACGTCGCGCAGGATTGCGCCGATCCCCGCGATGCGGCCCCTTGCATCGCGGAACGGCATAACCCTGAATTCGACCGAGATGCGCGTGCCGTCCCTGCGCACTGCTGGCACGGCGAGCAGATCGCCCGCGCCATAGCGGCTTTCGCCCGTTGCCATGGTGTGCGCGAAGCCCTGCCAATGCCGCGCCCGCAGGTTTTCCGGAATGATGAGGTCGAGTGTGCGCCCCAGCGCCTCCTCGGCCGCGAAGCCGAAGATGCGCTCGGCGCCCTTGTTCCAGAAGCGGATCGCGCCCTCGGCATCGGCATAGATGATGGCGTCGCCAGCCTCGCGCACCAGCGCCTCGGCGAACGCGCGCGGGTCGAGCCCCTCCGTCATGGGATCTCGTAGACCGTCATCTGGTCGGCGATGCCGCGCAGCGCCGCCTGCTGCGCCGCCGGCTTCAAGCCGCTCGTGCCGAGAAGCAGCGCCGTCTCCTTGTTCTCGATGACGGGGCTCGTGGCGAGGATCGCGCGCGAGGCGGCAAGGCCCTGGACGCGCGCGGCGATGTTGACAGTCTGGCCGAAATAATCCTGGCGGTCGTTCAGCACGACGGCGAGGCACGGGCCCTCGTGGATGCCGATCTTCAAGAGCAGGTCGTCGACATTGTGCGCCGCCGCCAGCTCGTGCATCGCATCGCGCATGCGCAGCGCGGCGGCGACGGCGCGGTCGGGCGTCGGGAAGGTCGCCATCACCGCGTCGCCGATCGTCTTCACCACGGCGCCCGCCTCGCTCGCCACGATCTCGTGCAGGATGTGGAAATGCGCCTGCACCAGATCGTAGGCGACGAGGTCGCCGACGCGCTCGTAGAGCTCGGTCGAGCCGCGCAGATCGGTGAAGAGGAAGGTCAGGCTCGTGATCTTGAGGCGCTGGGTGATGTCGAGCGTGTCGGTTCGGTAGATGTCGCGGAAGGTCTGGTTGGTGAGGAGGCGCTTGGCCGTCAGGAACGGGCGGCGCCGGCCGAGCAGATCGTGCAGCGTGTGCCCCGCGACCCACACGCCCGGCAACACGCGCCGTTGCAGGCGGTTCTCGAGCGAGATGCGCAACGGGCCCGGGCGCATCGTCACCGTATCGTTCGGCGTGTGCACGTCGTTGAACACCATCGACAGCGCCTGGCGCTCGCGCGTCGGCTCGCCCTTGACGTCGAGGAACTGCGTCCCGTGCGTCACCGGGTCGAACAGGATGAGGAACTCGGCCGGAAGCTGGAGCGCCAAGACCGCACGCTCGCCGGCCGGCAGCTCGATCGATTCGAGCGTGATCTCCTCGAACACCTTGTCGAGCTCTTCCGGCAGATCGATGCCCGAGCCCCAAAAAATCTGCCGGAAATATTCGGGCGGCGGCAGATTGTCGGGATTGTGCGCAGTGATGTGGCGGACGCGCGGGCTGACGGTGAAGGTCACCTCGACCATCTCATCGAGCGTCGGCTCGTAGGCGCTGTTGCAGAGTGCGCAGTTGTAGGTGTCGTGGTCGACCGTGCGCAGCGTCGAGCCGCTCTCGAGCACGCCGCCGCAGCCGGGACACAGCACGTTCCACGACAGCTCGAAAATCCCAAGCCGCGCCGCGTGCAGAAATGCCGCGATGACGCGCTCCTCGTTGAGGCCGTGCTCCTTGGCGAAGGCGAGCGCGTTGATGCGGCACAGCGCGCGCTCGGGCGCCTCGGCCACGGCGCGCTCGATGGCGGCGGCCGCGTCGGGGTCGGCGGATTGCCGCAGGGCCGAAAAGAGGGGCGTGGCTTCGTTCATGGCAGACCTGCCTCCGCCTTCAGTATAGTGCCTCGGCCTAAAAATGACGCGGGCGGAACCGCGGCAAACCCGCAAGCGTTGCGCGAACGCGGGCACGGGGAAGGGATCGGGGAGGTTTCATGCGGCGGGGGTTTGCGGCGCTCGTCGTGGCGGCGGCGCTGGCTGCGTGCCAGTCCATGCCGCCGCCGCCGCAACCCGCGCCCGCCGCCAATCCGCCGCGCTATATCGAGGTCGGCGTCGCCTCCTGGTATGGGCCGGGCTTCACGCAAAAGCGCACCGCCGACGGCGAGCGCTTCGATGCCAACGGCCTCACCGCCGCGCACCGCCTCCTTCCGCTCAACAGCTTCGCGCGCGTCACCAACCTCGAGAATGGGAAGAGCGTCGTCGTGCGCATCAACGATCGCGGCCCCTACGCTCCCGGCCGCATCCTCGACCTGTCGCCGCGGGCGGCGCGCGATCTCGGCATGAAGAAGGACGGGCTCGCGCGCGTCCGCATCGAGGAAATGCCCGAGACCGAGGCGAGCTCGATGTAGCGCGAGCATATTGCGCGGCGCCGCCCTCCGCCCCACCATGCACGGCAGGAGGGGCCGATGAAGAACAGCGCCACGAAAATACGTGTCTCGCATTGCGGCAGGCTGCCGACGCCGGCCGGCTTCGAGGAATTCTCGCGCCGGCTCGCGATGGGCGATGTGAGCGACGGCGATATCGCGCAGAAGGTCGTGCCGGTCGTCGCCGGCGTGGTCAAGCGCCAGGCCGAGATCGGCATCGACACGCTCGGCGACGGCGAGTTCTGGTCGACGCTCGCCTTCAAATGGTACGGCCAGCAGATGTCCGGGCTTTCGACGCGCGCCTTGAATCCCGGCGAAGTGGCGGCGATGCGTGAATCGACGCGCGAGCGCGACGTGTTCCGGACCCTCTATGCCGACATGGACCGGGTCGGCACGATCGCCTGCGTCCCCGGCGAGCGGCCGATCCCGCCGGCGAAGGAGCGCGTCATCGTGAGCGGGCCGATCAAGTCCAAGGGCATCGACGCGACGAAGCGCCAGCTCGATTGCTTCAAGGCCGCGATCGCGCAGTCCGGCATTACCGTGGACGAGGCGTTCGTGCCGGCGCTGGCGCCGGGCTGGCTCGATCATTTCATCTACAACGAGCATTACAAGACCGACGAGGAATTCGTCTTTGCGCTCGCCGACGCGATGAGCGACAAGTACCGCGCCATCGCCGAGGCGGGCTTCGTGCTTCAGCTCGACGATCCCGGCATCGCCACCTCGTGGGACATGCTGAAGCCCGAGCCAAGCATCGCCGATTATCGCAAATACATCGCGATCCGCGTCGAGGCGCTGAACCATGCGTTGAAAGGCATCGCGCCGGAAAAAGTGCGCTATCACTTCTGCTGGGGCAGTTGGCACGGCGCGCACGTCAACGACATTCCGCTCAAGCACATCATCGACCTCGCGCTCTCCGTCAATGCGCAGACGATCTCGTTCGAGGCCGCGAACGTGCGCCACGAGCACGAGCTCTCCCTCTGGAAGGAGCAGAAGCTCGCGCCCGGTCGCATGCTCATGCCGGGCGTCATCGCGCACGCCACCAACATCGTCGAGCATCCCGAGCTGGTGGCGCGCCGGCTCGTCGAATATGCCGCCTTCGCCGGCCGCGAGAACGTCATCGCCGGCGCCGATTGCGGCATGGGTGGCCGCGTCCATGCCGAGATCGGCTGGGCCAAGCTCGGGGCGCTCGCCGAAGGCGCCGCGCTCGCGTCG
The DNA here is from genome assembly GCA_963729295.1 of uncultured Alphaproteobacteria bacterium. Classification (GTDB taxonomy): domain Bacteria; phylum Pseudomonadota; class Alphaproteobacteria; order ATCC43930; family CGMCC-115725; genus DATJLY01. The sequence continues at coordinate 78,847 of CAVSNJ010000016.1, read as the reverse complement.
AAGACATTGTGGGGGCGCGGGCACGCCGCCTGAGCCACGGGTGCGGCATCGGCGGCGCCGGCGCCGAGCCGGGCGCCTGAGCGGCGCCCACGGAAATCTTCTTCCTTGGGGGGTGGGGCGAGGGGTGGCCCCGCGCAAAAATTTGGTGGCATATTTTTTTTTTTTTTTTTATTTTTTTTTTTTTTTTTTTTATTTTTTTTTTTTTTTTTTTTTTTTTTTTTTTTTTTTTTTTTTTTTTTTTTTTTTTTTTTTTTTTTTTTTTTTTTTTTTTTTTTTTTTTTTTTTTTTTTTTTTTTTTTTTTTTTTTTTTTTTTTTTTATTTTCTTTTTCTCTCTTTTTTTTCTTTTTTTTTTTTTTTTTTTTTTTTTTTTTTTTTCTTTTTTTTTTTTCTTTTCTCTTTCTTTTTTCTTTTCTTTTTTTCCTCTTCTTTTTCTTCTCCTTTATATCGTTCTCTCTCTTTCCTTTACTTTCTTCTCTCATTTTTTTTTTCTCTTTTTTTTTCTTTTTTTTTTTTTTTTCTTCTCTTTTTTTTTTTATTGTTTTCTCCTTAATTTCTTTCTTTTTTTTTTTTTTTTTTTATTTTTTTTTCTTCTTTTCTTTTTCTCTTTTTTTTTTTTAATGGCTTTTGCCTCTTTTTTTCTCTTTCATCTCTCCTTTTATTTTGTCATCTCTCTCTTCTCGGTTTCTCGCTTTTCCATCTCCACAAAATCACAGAATAATAGACTAAACTGTCAGGTCTATTCATGCTACTAATCTTAATAATTCAACAACTCGATAGATATTATTTTTTTCGTTTTTGCTTTTTTTTTTTTTTTTTTTTTTTTTTTTTTTTTTTTTTTTTTTATGGTTCTTTTCTCTTTGTCTATTATTCTACTCGCAATTGCAGATCGTGTGTTATGGGTCCGTCGTGCACCAGGAGAACGCGGGGCGAGAGCGAACGGAGGGAGTTCTCGGCGGGGAGCGGGAGTTGGTTTTGCGTCGCGCGATCGGGCGCTGGCGCTTCGGTTGTCGCTTCTCGTTTAGGCGCCCCGGCACGCGTCCCTTTGGTGTCGGTGCTGTGCCGCTGTTGTCGGCTGTCGTTGGCGCGCCGTTGGGTCGCTAGAATTGTCGCAGAGCGCGGTGGCTGCTGGGGCGTGTCGGCGGGATTCGTGGCGGCCGGCGTACTCGCCGACTGGGGGGTGCTGTCGGGGGGCGGTGCTCGTGGGTCGCTGTTCGGGTCTGGGCTTTTATGGGTGGGTCAGGAGATCGGGCGAGGGCGTGGGTGGCGGGCGCGATGGAGAGCGCGGCGGCCACGGCGAGGAGCAATGAGTGACAAAGCGGCGGCCGCCGAGCTGGGCGTTACCGGGAGAGCGCGGTCAGGGGGCGGAGCTCTGTCACTTGGGTATCTGACCTTGGTGGACAGTGGTGGGCTGGTCGTCGAGATCGGGGTTGCCGCGGCGCGTTGGGGTGTCGCACGAGGCCGGAGCGATGATCGGAGACCTGCGCCGTGGCTCGGTGCGTCGCTGGCGCCGTGAGGCTTACGGCGCGCGGCCTTCGTTGCGTACTTTCGCGAGCACGGCGTCGTTCCGCACGTCGCGCAGAGCATGCGGGCAAGGTCGGCCGTCGGCGGTCGGTCATCGCTGTATTCTATGTTGTGGTGAGTTATGTGTCCGCTAGCTTGTAGGAAGCCGTCGGCTGGGTCAAGACTAGCGGCGACAGAGAGAAAGGCGTCGAGGGAGAGATAAAATCGCTGAAATTCGCGCTTACGTAGAGCCGACAATCTCGACAGACAGCCAAAACTCCTCGTAACCGCCTGATGACCGCTTGGCCGAACACTGTCGAAGCGGCGATCGCACCGAAGTCGCTGTCTCTATAGAGAAGAGATCAAAAAGATCGCGTTGCTTATTTTTTAAGTGGGGGAACAAAACAGGGTCTTATATACTTGACAAAAGCGGTACTGATAGGTAGAATGAGCCTCATTGGAACGAGGCCCGAACATGACCGCCGATCTTCAAGACCCGATCTTTACGAATGAGGATGCCGCCCGCGCCGCGCTAGAGGCCGCGCGCTGGCCCAATGGCCCGATCTGTCCTCACTGCGGCGCGATGGATCGGCTCGCGCGAGTCGAAGGGGAAGGGCACCGTCCGGGGCTGTTCTACTGCAACCACTGCAAAGGCCAGTTCACGGTTACGGTCGGGACGGTGTTCGAGCGTTCTAAGGTTCCGCTGACGAAATGGTGGCTCGCTTCTCACCTGCTCGGCGCGAGCAAAAAGGGCATGAGCGCGCACCAGCTCCACCGCATGCTCGGCGTCACGTACAAGACCGGCGTGGTTCATGGCGCATCGTATCCGCGAAGGGATGACGGACACCGATCCGACGCCGATGGGTGGCAAGGACAAGGTGATCGAGGCGGACGAGACGTTCATTGGGCCGCCGGTTTGGGTGTTCGAGAACGGGCGCGGCTGGTATCAGAAAAACACCGTCGACCACAAGCGCAAGGTGTTCACGCTCGGTTGAGCGCGGCGGCAAGGCGCGCTCGTTCAAGGTCGAAAGCCTCAAGTCCGCCGATCTCTACAAGATCATGGCGCAGAACGTGTCGTTCGACAGCACGCTCCACACCGATGAAGCGCAGCATTACAAGAGCCTCGGGCGCTTGTTCGCGGATCACGCAGCGGTCAATCACTCAGAGAAAGAATACGCGCGCGGCTCCGTGACCAGCAACACGGTGGAAGGCTTCTTTTCGATCTTCAAGCGCGGCATGACCGGCGTCTATCAGCATTGCGGGGAACAGCATTTACACCGCTACCTCGCGGAATTTGATTTCCGCTACAGCAATCGTTCGGCGCTCGGCGTGGAAGATGCGGAACGTGTTCTCCGCATCATGAAAGGCATTGGCGGCAAGCGCCTCACCTATCGGCGGACTAGCGGCCAGCAAGCCAAAGCGTCCTAAGCGCCGTCTTAGCCCTTCGGACGCCGAGGGGTTGATTGACGCTTTGCTGCGCCTCTTTTTCGCGGAGTAGAGCCGATTATGAGCGCTCCCCATGATCTATGCGGTCTTCCTGGGGCAAGAGCACAATAGAAGAGCTGAAAAAGTCCGGGGAGCACGAGTCATTTGGGAGTTGCCCAGACTGGTAGGACATTGCCTCTATGCGCTCTATTGCGGATCGTCTACTCTGACCCAAATGTCATTAACCTCGAGAAACCCCGGGGAGGACGTTCATGTCACCCGGCAAAGTGGTTTGCCAGGCGATGGACGCCGAGTGGAGGTGGCCGATGCCCGAGGTAGTCTGGTGCTTCATTGAGCGCCGCTTCTATAACTGGGAAGCCGTCTGTCTCAATTTCGATCTTGCCGTCCAAGGTGCATTCGTTCCGCGCGGTGCAGGAGAAGTTGGACCGCGCGATCCACGAATACCTCGATTATGTGAAATCTCTTCCGACTGCAATGAGCAAGCCCGCTTCTTACGGCGGCCATGTGCCGTTGTTGACACGCATACGATTCGCATTGCTGCGACGTTCTGGCTGACGAACACTGCAACATGCGCTCTCGAGGCGGTGCGTAGGTCGATGTTGGGTATACCGTCGCCTGCCCGGCGTGAAGTTCCGGCAGATCATCGCAATTCTCGTCGAGCAATGGCTTCGTTGAGCAGTCCCGTTACTGATACCCATCATGCAGTTCTGTAGGCATGCTCAATGGAGAGAGATATCACGTGTTCTTGCGTCTACAATCATTTGAGCGACGATATTGGGCCGCGCAAGCTTGCTTCCATGAAGCGGCAATCTGGTTTGCGCGAAAATACTGTTCCGTTAGACCGCTGTTTCCGAGCGCGTCGCTTGGGTCGCGCCTCATCCTTCTTCTTAGGTTGAGCATGCCGTTTGTGCGGCGTCCGGGCATAGATTGCCCATGATTCGCTTCGCCTCTGCTAGGTCATCGTTTCCTCGATCCGCCACTTAGCAACGCTGATCGCAGATAGGCGCCGACAAGCTCGGGTTTGTTCTTCGTGTCCACAGACCTCTTGCGCCATCGCTAGCACGACACTCTCCGCTGAGCTGAAAAGATTCGTGCATCCATGTCGCTAAGCATTACATCGCGTCGGTGCATCACGCGGATTACGGTCATAGTCCTTGATGACATCTAGCGTCTTCACAGTTCGCTGTTGCAGCAACGGGGCGCTATGTTCCCGTCGATCAGCCTTTTGAAGGTCATCGATGTAGTCCTGCCAACCGCGTCGCGTACCTGTCTTGTTTGTAAACGTCTGCCAATACACTCTAGCTGTCCTTCTATTCCGCGCGCTGCATGGAACCCAGCCGCAGTTGGGAGGCTGAATGCAAAGCATCTTCCAGCGGCGTGGAAATCATCCTTCGCCTTCTGCGGGATATAGGCGACCAGTTCAGCAGGGAAAATCTCCTCTGCGCGCTCGACAAGCATCAACCATTGAGTAGAATGCCCTTCTTTGAGACCTGGTACGTCGTGGCGTTCTCCATTTCTGTGCGGAACGACTAGTTTGAAATTCAGCGAAGATCGTTCGGCACACCGACTGCGTACCTCCAAATAGTGCACGACGCATCAGAGGGAAACGTTGAGTCTAGCTTGTTTGTCAGTCTCGCGAAATGCGTATCAAATCATGTTCGAAACGCGCGTCTTTAACTGTTGGCGGCCGATTTGGCAAAATCAACTTTGTAGGATCGCCGCTCAATAACTTGCTCGAGGGCGTTATTCGCGTTCCAGAGCACGGAAAAATTGTTCCCAAAGCCACTTTGCCCTCAGTGTCCTGCGTAACCGCGTTAATCGGATTAGTCGACGGGCTAAATTGTAGAACGCATATGGATTGATCTTGTCCAAACGGTCCTCCCTCGGGCTCGCTTCCTGCCGCCCGAACCCTGAAGGTATACCTCTCCGCGCACATTTTGATCAACGGTAGAGTTCTCGCGACGTTCGCAATCGGAATACGCCATTTTTGTCCCTCTTTTGTCAAGTATACAATCGGGACAAAACAAAAACTTGCGCGCGAGGAACAAACAGGGTACGGTGGCTTCATTGCAACCCTGGTAACCCTGTGGAATAAGGAGGGCTCGTGCCATGTCGGCCACGCCGCTGCGGCTTGTGGACAAGGAAACCGTGGACAAGCAGAAGGCCTTGGACGCCGCTCTGGGCCAGATCGAACGGAACTTCGGCAAGGGTTCGATCATGAAGCTCGGCTCGCGCGAGGCCGCGACCGAGAGCGAGGTGATTTCGACGGGCTCCTTGGGCCTCGACATCGCCCTCGGCATCGGCGGGCTGCCGCGCGGCCGCGTCGTCGAGATCTACGGGCCGGAAAGCTCGGGGAAAACCACACTCGCCCTTCATGCCGTCGCCGAGGCGCAGCGCGCCGGCGGCACCTGCGCCTTCATCGATGCCGAGCACGCGCTCGACCCGGCCTATGCCAAGAAACTCGGCGTCAATGTCGACGAGCTCCTGATCTCGCAGCCCGACGCCGGCGAGCAGGCGCTCGAGATTTGCGACACGCTGGTGCGCTCGGGCGCGGTCGACGTGCTGGTGATCGATTCCGTGGCGGCGCTCGTGCCGCGCGCCGAGCTCGAAGGCGAGATGGGCGACAACCACATGGGGCTCCACGCCCGCCTCATGAGCCAGGCGCTCCGCAAGCTCACCGGCTCGATCTCGAAGTCGCGCACCATCGTCATCTTCATCAATCAGATCCGCATGAAGATCGGCGTCATGTTCGGCAATCCCGAAACGACGACCGGCGGTAACGCGCTCAAATTCTATGCCTCGGTGCGGCTCGACATCCGCCGCATTGGGGCCATCAAGGAGCGCGAGCAGGTCATCGGCAACCAGACCCGCGTCAAGGTGGTGAAGAACAAGATGGCGCCGCCGTTCAAGGTGGTCGAGTTCGACATCATGTATGGCGAGGGCGTGTCGAAGCGCGGCGAGCTTATCGATCTCGGCATCCAGGCCGGCGTCGTCGAGAAATCGGGCTCGTGGTTCTCCTATGACGGCCAGCGCATCGGCCAGGGGCGCGAGAACGCCAAGACCTACTTGAAGGACAATCAGGCGACGGCCGACGCGATCGAGCGCGCCATCCGCTCCAATGCCGGCCTCGTGGCCGACGCGATGATGGTTGCCGGCGGCGGCGAGGCGGCCGAGGAATAGGGAGGCAGCCTGTTCCCTCTAGAGTGGCCGGGCCGGCGGCGAGCCGAGCCCCGGCCATTCTTTTTTCGGCGTTCTTGCGGCGCGAGCGTCGGCACCGCTGCCCGCGCCAGGGCCGCTTTACCGAGCGAACCCAATTCGCCGCTTCGGCCGGCTGCGGACCGAAGCCAATTCTTCTGAATTAAAATAATATATTTTATAATCAATATATTGCGTAAATATCCTGGATTGAATTCTGAGCGTCGCAGTGCGGCTTCGGCGGCGGCGCGCGGAACTTTTCCCTGTTCTTTCCCGGCAAATCGGGGAAAGTCGCGGACATCCCCGATGTGTGGCGACAAGGGGCGAGGGCGGAAGCCAGAGCGGGAGCGGGGGCAGGGTGGCGGAGGCGAAGCGGCAACATGCGCATGTTTGGCGCTTCTTCCGCGCCGGCGGCGTCGACCAGGTTCGGATCGACAGCGGCGCGGACGCCGCTGCGATCGCCGCGCTCGACCAGAAGCTGTGGGTGGCGCTCGCGTGCCCGACGCGCGGCATCGAGTTCGACGCGCGCACGCTCGACCTGATCGATGCCGACAAGGACGGCCGCATCCGCGCGCCGGAACTGATCGATGCGGTCGCTTGGACCTCGGCCGTGCTCAAGGATCCGGCGGTGCTCGCGCGCGTCGGCGACAGCCTGGCGCTCGACGCGATCGACGATACGAACGAGTTGGGCGCCGCCATCCGTGCCTCGGCCGAAGCGATCCTGCCCCGGCTCGGCAAATCCGGCGGCGCGGAGATTTCCCTTCAGGACGCGCTCGACATCGAGCACATCTATAACGGCACGCCGTTCAACGGCGACGGCATCATCACGCTCGCCGCCGCCGAGGACGACGCGACCAAGGCGGCGCTCACCGACATCATGGCGTGCCTCGGCTCCGAGACCGACCGCTCGCGCCAGCCTGGCGTGTCGCAGCCGCTGGTCGACCGCTTCTTCGCCGAGGCCGCGGCGCTCGTCGCTTGGCGCGACGAAGCGGCGGGCGGCGGCTCGGCTCTCCTGCCGCTCGGCGACAAGACCGAACCGACGGCCGCGCTCCTCGCCTCGCTGGCCGCCAAGATCGACGATTATTTCACGCGCGTGCGGCTCGCGGCCTTCGATCCGAACGCGGGCGCGGCGCTCAATCCGGCGCCCGCTTCCTACGAGGCGCTCGCCGGCGAAGTTCTGGCGCCGGACGCCGCATCGCTTGCCGCATTGCCCTTGGCGCATGTCGAGCCCGACCGCAGCCTGCCGCTCGCCGAGGGCGTCAATCCCGCCTGGGAAGCTCCGCTCGCCCGCCTCGGCACCGACATCGTGACGCCGCTTCTGGGCGCGCGCTCCGAGTTGAGCGAGGCGGATTGGGCTGCGCTGAAGGCACGGTTTGCGCCCCATGCCGCGTGGCTGGCGAAGAAGCCCGAGAACGCGCTCGAACAACTCGGCCGCGAGCGATTGAAGGCTCTGCTCGATCCGGCCTTGAAGCCGCGCATCGACGCGCTCATCGCGCGCGACAAGGCGCTCGAGCCGCAGATGAACGCGATCGGCCAGGTCGAGAAGCTGCTGCGCGTGCGGCGCGACCTCATGGCGCTCCTCAACAATTTCGTGTCGTTCAAGGATTTCTACACGCGCGCGGGCAAGGCCTCGTTCCAGGCCGGCACGCTCTATCTCGACGGGCGCAGCTGCGAGCTCTGCATCAAGGTCGAGGACGAGGCCAAGCACGCCGTGCTGGCGCAGCTCTCGCGCATCTATCTGGCCTATTGCCGCTGCGTGCGCCACGGCGGCACCGAGACCATGACGATCGCTGCCGCCCTCACCGCCGGCGACAGCGACAATCTTCTCGTGGGCCGCAACGGCGTGTTTTACGACCGCAAGGGCAATGATTGGGACGCGACCATCGTCAAGATCGTCGAGCACCCGATCAGCCTGCGCCAATCGTTCTGGCTGCCCTATCGCCAGTTCGGGCGCATGATCGGCGAGCAGGTCCAGAAATTCGCCGCCGCCCGCAGCGCCGTCTCGCAAAGCGGCATGACGCAAAGCCTGACCCGCGCGGAGACTGTGCTTGGCGTCGCGTCCGCCGCAGCGCCGGCAGCCGCGCCGCCGCCGCAACAGCAATTCGACGCCGCGCGCTTTGCCGGAATTTTCGCCGCGGTCGGGCTCGCGATCGGCGCGATCGGGACCGCCGTCGCCTCGGTCGTCACCGGCTTCCTGCAGCTCACCTGGTGGCAGATTCCGCTGGCGATCGCCGGGCTCGTGCTCGCCGTCTCGGGTCCCTCGTGCCTCATCGCCGCGCTGAAGCTGCGAAGCCGCAATCTCGGGCCGCTGCTCGATGCCTCGGGCTGGGCGGTCAATGCGCGGCTCCGCATCAACCTGCCGTTCGGACGCTCCTTGACCGGGCTGGCGCAGCTGCCGGAACGGGCCGAGCGCTCGCTGACCGATCCCTATGCGCCGCGCCGCCAGCCGTGGGGCCTCTATCTCGCGGCCATCATCCTGATCGGCGCGGGCATCATCGCCTGGCGCTTCATCTGGCCGCAATTCGCGCGCTGAGCGGGGGAGCGGCTCGCTTTACAGGGGCGCGACGGGCGGGCTAAATCGCCCTCGCGCCTTCTCCGGCGCCGGGGTAGGGACCACATCAAGCCCATGCTGTCGAACGACATCCGCGCCGCGTTCCTCGCCTATTTCGCCCGGCACGGCCACGAGGTCGTGGCGTCCTCGCCGCTCGTGCCGCGGAACGACCCGACTTTGCTCTTCACCAATGCCGGCATGGTGCAGTTCAAGAACGTCTTCACCGGCCTCGAGAAGCGCCCCTACAACCGCGCCACCTCGTCGCAGAAATGCGTGCGCGCCGGCGGCAAGCACAACGATCTCGAGAATGTCGGCTACACCGCGCGCCATCACACCTTCTTCGAGATGCTCGGCAATTTTTCCTTCGGCGATTATTTCAAGGACGTCGCGATCGAGCTCGCCTGGAACCTCGTGACGAAGGAATTCGGGCTCGCCAAGGACCGGCTCTGGATCACCGTCCATTCGTCCGACGAGGACGCGGCGAAGCTGTGGGCCAAGATCGCGGGCTTGCCGCAGGACCGCATCATCCGCATCCCGACCTCCGACAATTTCTGGGCGATGGGCGATACCGGCCCGTGCGGGCCGTGCTCGGAGATTTTCTGGGACCACGGCGAGGGCATTCCCGGCGGCCCGCCCGGCAGCGCCGATGCCGATGGCGACCGCTTCACCGAGATCTGGAACCTCGTCTTCATGCAGTTCGAGCAGCGCGCCGATGGCGTACGCACCGATCTGCCGCGCCCGTCGATCGACACCGGCATGGGATTGGAGCGCATCGCCGCGGTGCTGCAGGGCAAGCACGACAATTACGATACCGACGTGCTGCGCGCGCTCGTGCTCGCCTCGGCCGAGGCGTCGGGCGTCGCCGCCGACGGGCCGAACGCAGTCTCGCACCGCGTCATCGCCGATCATCTGCGCGCGACGTCGTTCCTCATCGCCGATGGCGTGCTGCCGTCGAAGGAAGGGCGCGGCTACGTGCTGCGCCGGATCATGCGCCGCGCCATGCGCCACGCGCACATCCTCGGCTGCAAGGAGCCGCTCATCTGGCGCCTCGTGCCGGCCCTCGTGCGGCAGATGGGCGCGGCATTTCCCGAGCTCGTGCGCGCGGAACCCCTCGTCACCGAGACGCTGAAGCTCGAGGAAGGGAGCTTCAAGGACATGCTCGGCCGCGGCCTGCGTCTTCTCGACGAGGAAGAGGCGCGGCTCGGCAAGGGTCAGGATTTTCCGGGCGAGGTCGCGTTCCGGCTTTACGACACGTACGGCTTTCCCTTGGACTTGACCGAGGACGTGCTGCGCGGGCGCGGCCGCAAGGTCGAGACCGCGGGCTTCGATGCGGCGATGGAGCGCCAGCGCGCCGAAGCGCGCAAGCACTGGGTCGGTTCGGGCGAGGCCGCGACCGACGCGCTGTGGTACGAGCTGCGCGAGAAACTCGGCGCCACCGAGTTCCTCGGCTACGAAACTCATGTCGCCGAGGGCAAGATCCTGGCGATCGTCTCGGGCGGCAAGGACGTGCCGGAAGCAGGCGGCCGGCGCCGAGGCGCAGCTCATCCTCAACCAGACGCCGTTCTACGGCGAATCGGGCGGCCAGGTCGGCGACACCGGCGCGATCTTCAACGCGCGCGGTGCCAATTTCGCCGTGCGCGACACGCAAAGACACGCGGGCGATCTCGTCGCCCATATCGGCGCGGTGACGCATGGCACGCTGCGCGTCGGCGACACGGTGGAGCTGCGCATCGACGACGGCCGCCGCACCGAGCTGCGCGCCAACCATTCGGTGACGCACCTGCTGCATCAGGCGCTGCGCCGCCGGCTTGGCGCGCACGTCACGCAAAAAGGCTCGCTCGTCGCACCCGACCGCTTGCGCTTCGATTTCTCCCAGCCGCGCGCGCTTTCGGACGACGACATCCGCGCCGTCGAGGCCGAGGTCAACACGCGCATCCGCGAGAATGGCGAGGTGCGCACCCGGCTCATGACGCCCGATCTCGCCGTCGCCGAAGGCGCATTGGCGCTGTTCGGCGAGAAATACGGCGAGGAGGTGCGTGTCGTCACGATGGGCGACGTGATCGAGGAAGACGCGAAGCGGCCGTTCTCGGTCGAGCTCTGCGGCGGCACGCATGTGCGCCGCACCGGCGATATCGGCCTCTTCAAGATCGTGTCGGAAAGCGCCGTCGCCTCGGGCGTGCGCCGCATCGAGGCGGTGACGGGCGCCGCCGCCGAAAACTACGTCGCCGGCGAGGAAGCATTGCTGCACCAGGCGGCGCAGGTTTTGAAGGCCGCGCCGGCCGATCTTCCGGCGCGCGTGCTCTCCTTGCTCGAAGAGCGCCGGAAACTCGAGCGCGAGCTGAGCGAAGCGCGCCGCGTCGCGGCAACGGGCGGCGGCGGCAGCGGCACGGCGCAAGAGCGCACCAAGGATCTGGGCGGCATCAAATTCGCCGGGCGCGCGCTCGACAACGTGCCGGCCAAGGAACTGAAGGCTCTCGCCGACGATCTGAAAAAGGAAATCGGCTCGGGCGTCGTCGCCATCGTGGCGAGCGCCGAGGGCAAGGCCTCGCTCGTCGTCGCGGTCACGCCCGATCTGGTGCCGCGCTTCAACGCCGTCGATCTCGTGCGCGTCGGCGCCGATGCGCTGGGCGGCAAGGGCGGCGGCGGCCGGCCCGACATGGCGCAGGCGGGCGGCCCCGATGCCGCGAAGGCAACGGCGGCGCTCGCCGCCATCGAGCACGCGGTCGCGGAGCGCGCGCGCGGCGCCGCCGCCTAGCGGAACCCATCGGCCATGCAGAGTCCGCGTGCGGCATCGGCGCTTGTCGTCCTGCCGATCCTGTTCCTCGTCGCTGAAACCGTGCTGCGCGATGTCGGCGTGCCGTACTGGCTGTGGTGGAACCAGGATCCGTCCTACGCCTATCTCATCGACGGGATCGATCTCGTCCGCGGCCTGGCGCCGAGCTTCTCCGATCATCCGGGGACGCCGGTCTCGTGCATCGTCGCTGCCGTCATCTGGCTTACGGGCGGAGCGGACGCCGCCTTCGCGCGCCCAGAGACCGTGCTCTTCTACGCCAGCGACATCATGTTCGCGCTCGATGCGGCGGCGATGCTCGTCCTCGGCTGGACGGTGTGGCGCCGCTTCGGCGCGGTGGTGCCGGCGCTCGTTGCCGAAGCCGCGCCCTTCGCCACCATGTTGGCACTCCGCCACGGCATCGCCGTGAAGCCCGAGCCGCTTTTGCTCGGCGCCACGATGCTTCTGGCCGCGGCGATGGTCGAGGAGGCGCTGGCGCCGCGCCGCGCGTCTCTTGTCATGCTCGGCGCCGCCGCCGGCTTTGGCATCGCCTGCAAGGTCACGTTCGCGCCCTTCGCCATGACGGCGATCCTGCTGCCCATAGACTGGCCGCGGCGCGCGGCCTTCGTCATCGCGGCGGCGATCGCGTTCCTCGTTTTCTTCGCGCCGGCGCTGCCGAACCTGCCGCACATGCTGGATCTCTATGCGCATGTCACGGTCGGCAGCGGCGCCTATGGCTCGGGCGCGCCGACCGTGATCGATGTCCGGCGCTATCCGGGCGCGTTCGAAAAGCTCTTCTTCGCCCGCCCGATCTTCTTCATCGTGTGGCTCTTGGGCGCCGCCACGCTCGCTCTCCGCCTGCGCGAGCGCCGCACCGGCGCCGGCGCCTCAAGCGCGAGCGCGAGCGAGCGCCTGCTCTTCGCCGCGCTGTCGATGCAGCTCGTGCTGATCCTGTTCGTGGCCAAGCACCCCGACGCGCACTACGCCTTGCCGGCTTATGAGATGAGCGCGCCCGCCGCTTCCTTCCTGTGGCGTGTGGCGAGCGAGCTTGAATGGCTGCGGCGGCACTGGGCGAGCTTCGCGCGCGACTTCGCCGTCCTTCTTCTCGCCGTCGGGGCGGCGCAGGCGTTTGCGGTCGTGCGCCAGGGCGAGGAGCTCGCGCGCAATAGCGAGGGTGCGCAAAAGGTCGATCTCGCGCGTGATTTCCCGCGCTGCGCCCATGTCTATCGCGATCTCGCCTCGGGTCCGACCTTCCCCTGGTACTACAATCATTTCTACAGCGACGGTCGCTATGCCGCGCGGCTCGCCGCGCGCACGCCGGCCAACGATTATTATTCGTTCTCGTGGGGGACGGGCGGCATCGAGAATTGGGCGGGCGCCGTCGCGCCCGAAACTCTCGCGCGGCAATATCCGTGCGTCGCGCTGCGCGGCACCGGGCTCGACGCGCTCCGCGCCGTCGCCGCGACCTTTGGCGCCGCCGACAAGACGAGCGAAGTGTGCGCGGCGGGCGAGGAATATGTGCTGGTCGAGGGCGCGTCCTGCCCGCTTGGCACGCGCTACGGCCGCTGAACCCTCAGCCCATCGCCTTCTTCAAGCCGTGGTCGAGCGTGTCGAGGAAATCGGTCGTGGTGAGCCACGGCTGCTCCGGGCTGATGAGGATCGCCAGATCCTTCGTCATGGCGCCGGCCTGAACCGAATCGATGCACACTTTCTCGAGCGTCGCGGCGAAGCGCGTCACGTCCGGCGTCTTGTCGAACTCGCCGCGATATTTGAGCCCGCGCGTCCAGGCGAAGATCGAGGCGATCGGATTGGTCGAGGTGGGCTTCCCTTGCTGGTGCAGGCGATAATGCCGCGTCACCGTGCCGTGCGCGGCTTCGGCCTCGATCGTCTTGCCGTCGGGCGTCATCAGCACCGACGTCATGAGCCCCAGCGAGCCATAGCCCTGCGCCACCACGTCGGACTGCACGTCGCCGTCGTAATTCTTGCACGCCCACACGAAATTGCCGTTCCACTTGAGCGCGGCGGCGACCATGTCGTCGATCAGGCGATGCTCGTAGGTGAGCTTCTTCGCCTTGAACGCGGCGGCGAATTCCGTGTCGAAGATGTTCTGGAAAATGTCCTTGAAGCGCCCGTCATAGACTTTGAGGATCGTGTTCTTGGTCGAGAGATAGACCGGGAAGCCGCGCTGCAGCCCGTAATTGAGGCAGGCGCGCGCGAAACCGGCGATCGACTCGTCGAGGTTGTACATGCTCATCGCGATGCCCGGCTCGGGGAAGTCGAACACTTCGTATGTCATGGGCTTGCCGCCGTTCGCCGGCGTGAATGTCAACGTAAGCTTGCCGGGGCCGGGAATCTTGATGTCGGTCGCGCGATACTGGTCGCCATAGGCGTGACGGCCGATCACGATCGGCGCCGTCCAGCCGGGCACGAGCCGCGGCACGTTCTTCAGCACGATCGGCTCGCGGAAGATGGTGCCGCCCAGAATGTTGCGGATCGTGCCGTTGGGCGAGCGGTACATCTTCTTCAGATTGAATTCCGTGACGCGCGCCTCGTCGGGCGTGATGGTCGCGCACTTGACGCCGACGCCAAGCCGCTTGATCGCGTTGGCGGCATCGATCGTGATCTGGTCGTCGGTCTTGTCGCGCGCCTCGATGCCGAGATCGAAATAGACGAGCTCGATATCGAGATAAGGCAGGATCAGCTTGTCCTTGATGAATTGCCAGATGATGCGCGTCATCTCGTCGCCGTCGAGCTCGACGACGGGGGTCGCGACCTTGATTTTCGTCATGTCGGATCGAATCCTTTGCGCGGCAAGAACGGAAGGCGCGCGACCATAGCACCAAAGGGCAGCGGCGCAAGCGCTCGGCCCCGCGACTCGCGCACGACTCAGATGAGCTTCGACTCCGTCGCGAGCTGCGCCTGCGGGGCCGCTGCGAGCGCGCCGAGGACGTCCTCGACGCGCGGCACGACGCGATAGAGGCCGAGGCTGCCGCGCGGCGCGAAGCCGCTTGCGACGACATGCTCGACGAGCTCGATGAGCGGCATCCAGTATTCCGCGACATCGACCAGCACGACCGGCTTGTCGTGCAGCCCGAGCTGCTTCCATGTCACGATCTCGAACGTCTCGTCGAGCGTGCCGAGCCCGCCCGGCAGGACGACGAACGCGTCGGCAAGCTCGAACATGCGGCGCTTTCTCTCGTGCATGCTGTCGACGAGGAGAAGCTCGCTCAATCCGGAATGCGCGAGTTCGCGATCGTGGAGAAAATTCGGGATCACGCCGGTCACGTGTCCGCCCGAGGCGAGCGCCGCGTCCGCCAGAAGCCCCATGAGGCCGATGCGCCCGCCGCCATAGACGAGATCGAGTCCCGCCTTCGCCAGGATCACGCCGAGCCGCGTCGCCGCGGCGCGGTAGATTTCATCGACTCGGCCGGACGACCCGCAATAGACGCAAACGCGCTTCACCGATGCCATGCTTACCAAATTCCTAAAGCCCCAACTCTCTCCGGTTGCCCTCGACGCTTAAGATGCGCCCTCGGCGCGGCGCTTCCAAGGGGACTTTGCCCGGTTGCGTCCTTGCCCCGGATCGCGGTAACACCCGCGTAGCGGTGCCGTTCGCATCCCGGCCGAAAGCGCCAGGCGCCATGAAACAGAATTACCGCGGCCCCTTCGTCGTCATTGCGATCATTGCGCTGCTCATGGCGATCGGCGCGGGCGTGTGGTTCGTTCGTCCGCCCGGCAAGGTCACGGCGCCGCCCGCGGCCGCGCCGACGGCGCAACAGCAGGCGCAGGCCGCGCCGCAGCCCGGCCCCGTCAGCCCGAGCTTCGATGCGTTTCATGTCGGTTCGGACGGAACGGCGGTGATCGCCGGCCGCGCCGCGCCGGGCGCCAAGGTGACGGTGCTCGACCATGGCGTGCCGATCGCCAATGCGACCGCCGATCCGAACGGCGAATGGGTGGTGACGACCGATCGGCCGTTGGCGCCCGGGGCGCAGGATCTGACCTTGTCGGCACAGGCGCCCGGCACCCCCACGCCACAGAAATCGGCAACATCCTTGGCCGTCATCGTGCCCGAAACCCCGGCGCAACCGCCCGTTGCCGTGGCGCTGCCGCAAGGGCCGGGCGCGGCACGATCGATCGGCGCCGTGGGCGCGCGCGCGCCGCGCCATGTGGCGCTCGACATGGTCGAATACGACGCATCCGGCCGCACCATCCTGAGCGGCCGCGCCGATCCCGGCGCCAATGTCGAGATCTTCATCGACGATCACGTGGTCGGCTCGGCGACGCCCGCCGCCGATGGCGGCTGGTCGCTCGCGCTGCAAACCGGCGTGCCGGTCGGGCTCTACCACCTGCGCCTCGTCAGCCGCGGCGCCGACGGCAAGGCGGAGGAGACCACGCTCGACATGCGCCGCGCCGCGCCCGGCGAGCTCGGCGGCGGCGATTATCTCGCGGTCGTGCCCGGCAACAACCTCTGGCACCTGGCGCGCCGCTCCTATGGCGACGGGCTGCGCTATGTCGAGATCTATCGCGCCAACCAGTCCGAGATCGCCGACCCCAATCTCATCTACCCGAACCAGCTCCTGGCGCTTCCCGGCAAGTCCTGAGCCTGCGGCATTTCTGTGTCTCCCGCGCGGAGGGGCAACTGACGCGCCGCCGCCCGCGCTTTTCCGGCCGTTGCGGTGAACGGTCGCGGCGGAATGATGCGGGGGAACGCGCTGTTTGTGGGATGAGGCAGCCGGAATTAACCCCCTCGGAGGGGTGGCACATGTCGAAACCGAAACGCGGAAAGTCCACCGCTGCGATCGACCGTCACGTTGGCGCGCGAATTCGCGAGCGGCGCATTCTCTTGGGCCTCACGCAGCAGCAGCTCGCCGAGCTGATCGGCGTGACCTATCAGCAGGCGCACAAATACGAACGCGGCGTCAATCGCGTTTCGGCCGGGCGGTTGTTCCAGATTTCGAACGTCCTCAGCGTGCCGATCAGCTATTTCTACGAGGGTGTGGGCGAAGAGGAGCCGAAGCCGATCAATCCGCGCGAGCGCATGGTGCTCGAGATCGCGCGTAACTTCACCGGCATCACCAACGAGCGCTACCAGGAAGCGCTGAGTCAGCTCGCGCGCGCATTGGCGGGCGAACAGCAGAACTAGAGAATTCTTCCGTCGAACGCCGAGCGCCCGCCGCGGTCCTCGATCTCGACGACCCACAGGTCGGGATCGCGCTTGACGTGCCGTGCGATGTAGGCATCGGCCGTCTCCTCGCTGACCGGCTCGGCGCCGGTGCCCTTCATCCAGGCGCGCGCGCCGTCGGGCGCCCGCGTCTCGACCAGCACGGTGCAGCCGCGATCGAGCTGGTTGAGCTTGACGAGGATCGTGCCGGCATCCTCGTCGCCGCGCCGCGTCACCGCGACCGGAATTGCGCGCACCGTACAGAGCCGCACCGCGGCCTGCACCGCGAGCTTGGTCTTGAGGCGCGCCTCGCTCACGGCGCGCCGGTTCCGCTAGCGCTTAAGCGTGAATTTCTGGGTGAGGGTGCGGCCGCGCTTGACCGCGAGCCGCTGCGCGCGCCAGTCGCGATAGCTCGCCCAGCCGTAATCGGCGGACAGCACGAGGCAGGCGATGAGGACCGACGATGCGATGACGTACATGACACGGCGCCCTTGGCCGGGAGATTGCCCCTCTTATACGTAACGAGACGTGGCTGCGGTTTATTCCCGGGGCGCACGAAGCCGGCTCAGACCTGCTGGATTGCGGAGAGGAGCCACGTGCCGCCGGGGCTGCGCACGAACGTCCAGGTCTCGGCCGCCTCGCTCGGGTGCGACGGATCGCCCGACACGACCGCGCCGGGATCGCCCGGCCGCGCATTCGCGCGCACCGTGTAGTCGATGGCGCGCCAGCGCATGGCGCAGGTCGCGTATTGCAGCCGCCCTTCGTCCCACGCCTCGCGCAAATCGCCGCGCACCAGCTCGACCTGCTCGACATGGTTGCGCACGCCCTTGCTTTCGTTCTCGGCGAGCTCTTCGGCGAAATAGGACAGCATCTCGGGCGTGACGTGGCGGCGCAATTCGGCGAGGTTCGCTTCGCTCCACGCCGCCTGCACCGCTTTCAGGATGGTCTCGAACGCCTGATAGTCCTGGCCCGCGACCGCGACCGGCGCATAGCGCGGCGGCGCCGCCGCGCCCATGAGCGGCGCCGCGCCGCTATAGAGCATGGCGCCGTTGCCGCGGCCCATATACGAGCGGCCGCCCGTGAACATGCGGTAGAGCGCCCAGCCTGCCCACAGCAGGAAGATCCAGCCGAAGATGCTGAAGAAGCCGCCGCCATAGCCGGATCCCATGCCCCAGCCGGGGAACAGCAGCCGGCCGAGGAAGCTGCCGAAGAGGCCGCCGGCGAGCCCGGTCATGAATGGGTGCGCCGTGCTGTAGCCGCCCGTGCCGTAGCCTGTGCCTTGCGCACCGCCTTGCGGCGTCATGCTGCGGTTCATGTTGTAGGTGCGCGAGCCGAGGCTGCCCTGGCTCGAGAAGCTGCCGCCGCCGCCAAGGCTGTAGCCGCCGCCGGCGCGGGCATTGCCGAGCGCCGGCGTGAGCGCGATGAGCGCCACGATCAGACATGCCGCAAGGGTCCGCCAGGCCAACATTTTTCGCTCCCGTCCGGGTCTTCTTGGGCGTTCCGGCCGCTCATATGTCGGTTCGCGGGCGCGCCGATGCAAGCGTCTTTCCCCCTGGACGGACGGGCGTTAACCTCTCGCCGGGGCCGAGTCGGCAACTTTGGCGAGTTGGCAACTTTGGGAGGAACGCCGTTGTTGGTAGCCGTGCGTCCGAGCGCCACCCGATGTCTGTGACCTCGCGCCCGGCCGAAGCGCAGCCCGAGCCGCGGACGCTGGCCGAGCGCTATCGCGCGACGCGGGCCTTGACCGAGGCTCTCGCGGCGCCGCTCTCGCCCGAGGACCAGACGCTGCAATCGATGCCCGATGCGAGCCCGACCAAATGGCACCGCGCGCACACCACATGGTTCTTCGAGACGTTCATCCTGCGAGCGCATGACGCAACCTACCGTGCCGCCAATCCGGACTATGGCTACCTGTTCAACTCCTATTACGAGGCGGTGGGACCGCGCCATCCGCGCCCCGAGCGCGGCCTTCTCTCGCGCCCGGGCATGGCCGAGATCGCGCGCTATCGCGCCGATGTCGATGACGCGATGGAGCGCCTGCTGCGCCGCGGCGCGCTGGCGCAGGAGGCACTCGCGCTCGTCGAGCTCGGCATCAATCACGAGCAGCAGCATCAGGAATTGATCCTGATGGACATCAAGCACGCGCTGTCGGCGAACCCGCTGCGCCCGGCCTATGCACAAATGCCGCAGCCCGAGCGGCGCAACTCGCCGCCGCTCGAATTTTTGGAGTTCGCCGGCGGACTGCGCGAGATCGGGCACGACGGGAAAGGATTTCGCGTTCGACAACGAGGGGCCGCGGCACAAGATTTTCGTGTCCCCCTTCCGGCTCGGCTCGCGCCTCGTCACGTGCGGCGAGTATCGGGAATTCATGGCCGATGACGGCTATCGCCGGCCCGAATTCTGGCTGTCGGACGGCTGGGCGACGGTGCAGCGCGAAGGCTGGGACGCGCCGCTCTATTGGGATCGCGACGGTGCCGATGGCTGGAGCCTCTTCACGCTGTCGGGCGCGCGCGCGATCGATCCGGCGGAACCGGTCGTCCATGTCAGCCATTACGAAGCCGATGCTTACGCGCGCTGGGCCGGAAAGCGGCTGCCGAGCGAAGCCGAGTGGGAGATCGCGGCGGAGGATGCGCGCGTGCCGCTCCAAGGCAATTTGATGGATGCCGGCCTCTATCACCCGCGCGCGGCGTCCGATGCCGGGCTCGCGCAGATGATCGGCGACGCCTGGGAGTGGACGCAGAGCCCCTATGTCGGATATCCGGGTTTTCGCCCGCAGAAGGGCGCGGTCGGCGAATATAACGGCAAGTTCATGTCGAACCAGATGGTGCTGCGCGGCGGCTGCGCCGCGACGCCCGCCGGCCACATGCGGGTGACATATCGCAATTTCTTTCCGCCCGCCGCGCGCTGGGCGTTTTCCGGGATCAGATTGGCGGAGGATCTATGAGTCAGGGCCGAGCGCTTGCCGGTTTCCGCGATCTGGCACCCGGCGAGGAAAGTTTTCGCGCCGCCGTGCGCGCAGGCCTCGCGCAGCGGCGCAAATCGATCCCGTGCCGCTTTCTCTATGACGCGCGCGGCTCGGCGCTGTTCGAGGCGATCTGCGAACTGCCGGAATATTATCTGACGCGCACCGAGACCGCGATCCTCGAGGACTCAGCCGGCGAGATCGCGGCGCTCATGGGCCCGCACTGCCAGCTCGTCGAGTTCGGCAGCGGCGCGAGCCGGAAAGTCCGCCGCCTCCTGCGCGCGCTCGAGGCGCCAGCCGCCTACATCGCGATCGACATCTCGCGCGAGCAGCTTCGCGCCGCCGCGGAAGCGCTCGCCGCCGATTTCCCCGGGCTCGAGACGATCGCCGTGTGCGCCGACTACACGCGCCCCCTCGATATCGAGCTGCCGACGGCGTTGGGCCGGCGCCTCGGATTCTTCCCCGGCTCGACCATCGGCAATTTCACGCCGCTCGAAGCCACGGATTTCTTGCGCGGCACGCGCCACATCGTCGGGCGCGATGGCGTCATGCTGGTGGGCGTCGATCTGAAGAAGGACGAAGCGGTGCTCGATGCCGCCTACAACGACGCGCAAGGCATCACCGCCGCCTTCAGCCTTAATCTGTTGCAGCGCATGAACCGCGAGCTCGGCGGCGATTTCGACCTCGCACGCTTCGCGCATGATGCGTTCTACGATCGCGTCGAAGGCCGCATCGAGATCTACATCAAGAGCCTCGCCGATCAGATCGTCACCGTCGCCGGCCGCGCCGTGCGCTTCGCGCAGGGCGAACGCATCCACATCGAGGATAGCTGCAAATATTCGATCGACGAGTTCCGCGCGCTCGCCGCGCGCGCGGGCTACCGGCCGTGGCGCGTCTGGACCGACCGCAAGCAGTATTTCAGCATCCATCTGCTCACGGCGAACTGAACGAGACGGCGAGCTCAGGGTGAATTTCCGCTTCTGACCCAGTCCGCATGCGCAAAGGGCGGTCGAAATCGAAGGTATCGACGCTCGATGGCGCCGTGCTTGCGGCAATCAACATCCTGGCGGAGCGGCGCCGCGAAGGGAAAAACGTCACCTACGGCGCCTTGGGCACGCTGATCGGGCGCCACCACCGAACCCTGACGCCGATCCTCAACCGCGTGGGCGCATGGTGTTACAGCATCGGCAAAGGGTCGCTGGCGATGCTCGTCGTGAGCAAGAGCGACGGGCTGCCAGGCTGGGGTTTTTTCGAGCACGGGCCTGGCGAGCGGAACCCGATCACGCGCAAGACCTACCACATACGGCGCCGCAAACTATGCGCCGAGGATTGGTCGCGGGTGAAAATTCCGCCGAGCGTGCAGGAGGTCGCGCAAGCGTTCGAACGATACGGGCGGGAGTGACCCGAAGCGGACATTCACCGCTTCATTCGATCACCTCGTCAGCGATGGCGAAGTCCGCCGGATACCGGCCGGATGTCCGCTTGTGGCGCATAGCGGAAAGTGGAGCCGAGACATTTCGCCGCCCCGCTCGATTGTCTCGCCCGCCGAACGAGGATAGGCTCGGCGGCGACGGGGAGGAACGAACAATGGCGCAAGTGACGGCGGCGGGGACAACGCCGCGCGATATGGTCGTGCCGGAGGGCGCGGCGCGCGAAGCGGCGCAACGCCAGCTCGCGGCACGGATGGAGCGGCTGCCGACCACGGCGACGCACATCAAGTCGCGCATCGTCGTCGGCTTCGCGACATTCTTCGACGGCTTCGACGCGCTCGCCATCGCCTTCGTCCTGCCGGTGATCGGCGGGCTCTGGCACCTGAGGCCGCCGCAGATCGGCATGCTCATCTCCGGCGCCTATGTCGGACAGATATTGGGCGCGCTGTTCTTCCCGTGGGTCGCCGAGCAATTCGGCCGGCTGCGCTCGGTCGCATATTCGGCGGGCCTCTTCGGCCTCGCGAGCCTCGGCTGCGCCTTCGCCTACAGCCTGCCGTCGCTGCTCGTCGCGCGCTTCGTGCAGGGCTGCGGCCTCGGCGGCGAGGTGCCGGTCGCGTCCGCCTACATCAACGAGATCGCGCGCGCGCCCACGCGCGGCCGCTTCTTCCTCATGTACGAAGCCTCCTTCGCCGTGGGCTATCTCGGCGCGGCCTCGGTCGGCGTGTTCCTCATTCCTTCGTTCGGCTGGCAATCGATCTTCGTGATCGGCGCGATCCCCGCCGCGATCGCCGCGGTGATGCGCAGGCTGCTGCCGGAATCGCCGCGCTGGCTCGCCGGCAAGGGTCGGATCGGCGAGGCCGATGCGATCGTCGCCGGCATGGAGCGCGAGGCCGTGGCGAAGCTCGGCCATCCGCTCCCCGCGCCCGACGTCAGCACCGTCCCGCCGCCGCCGACGCAGAAAACGCGCGTCCGCGAATTGTTCGCGGGCCCTTATTTGCGCCGCACCTTCGTCGTCTGGACCTTGTGGTTCTGCAATTTCTTTGCGACGCAATCGCTCAACACGTGGCTGCCGACGCTCTACCGCACGCAGTTTCACCTCTCGGTGCAGCAATCGCTGCAACTCGCCTTCGTCGGGCATTTCTTCAGCATCGGCTCGGCGATCCTCGTGGCGCTCTTGCTCGACCGCACCGGCCGGCGCCCGTGGTTCACCGGCGCCATGGCGTTGGGCGGCATCATCCTGATCGCGCTCGCCGGCACCGGCACCAAGGACGCGATCGTCGTCATGGTGCTCGCCACCGCCGCCGTCCTCTTCCTCAGCACCTGCTCGGTCAGCCTCTATGTCTACACGCCGGAGCTTTATCCGACGCGCATGCGCGCCTTGGGCTGCGGCGCCGGCGCGACCGTGCGCAACATCGCCGGCACGCTCGGGCCGACGCTCCTCGGCATCGTGCTCGCGGGTTATGGCGTCTCGGCCGTGTTCTTGATGCTGGGCGTGGTGCCGCTCGTCGCGTCCGTCGTCGTGGCGCTCTTCGGCATCGAGACGAAGGGCCGCGTGCTCGAGGAAATCTCGCCCTGACGCGCGCTCAGAACTGGTAGCCGAGGATCGCCGAGAGCGCCAACTGGTCCTTCGACGTGACGATCGGGCTCGCGGCCGCGGAGCCTACGAGCCGCTCGTAGGCGGCGTCGCAATCGACGAACCAGTGGTCGGTGAAGTGATAGATCGCGTTGACGCCGATCGTCGCGTTCTTCATGCCGCCAGTGGCCGTATAGAACGGCAGATGCTCGACCGAGCCCAGCGCCTGCGTCTCGTCGATGCCGAAATAATGCTCCATGTAGGTGCGGTTGGCGAAGGTCAGGCTCGGTCCCACGAAGACGACGAGCGCGTCGGTCGCGACCACCGGCGCATACGCGCCAAGGTCGCCGATCACGCCCTCGTGGCCGCCGATCGCCTTGCGCAGATCGGCGGTGAACACGATCGGCAGATAGGCCGCTTCGGCGAAGAGGCGCGGCTCGGGCGCGGCGTTGATGTTGCCGAGGCCTTGCGTCCGCTCGGTGATGTGCGGGTTGCGCCCGGTGTCGTATCCGACCGCGATCCCGGCGCGATAGGTGTCGCCGCGCAGCAGATTGACGCCCGCCCCGTCGCCCGCCGACAAGAACGCGATGTCGCGATAGCGCAGATCGAAGGCCGGCGACGGCACGAAGCGGGCGTGGTCGTCGCCCTCGTAGCGCGGGATCGCCGCCGCGCCCATGCCGACCGCCGCGCTCCACTCCGGCACCGGGCCGCCCAAGGGCGTCAGCACCACGCCCGCCGCGTTCTCCCAATAGGCGAAGGGCGAGGGGGTCTGGGCCCGCGCCGGCGCCGCGAATGCCGCCACTGCCAAGGCAAGAGCGAGGAAGGTGCGCAACCGCGGAAGATGCATGGGCGGCGGAATTCCTAGGCGAACGACGCCAAGAGCCGCGCCAATTCATCGGGCATGTCGAGCTGCACCAAATGCGTGCACGGCATCGTGTAGCTACGCCATCCGGGCGCGTCGCGGAATTTCTCGTAGAATTGCGTGAAGGTGGTCGGCTGCGGCTCGTTCAGGTAGATGTAGATGCGGCTCTTCACGCGGTCGACGCCGCCCGAAAGCTTGATCTTCTGAGTGAAGCAAGCGGCGGGATGGGGCATGCGGCGTCCCTCGTAGCGCGCGCCCTTTTCCGGGGCGACGCCGAAGACCGAGAGCGGCAGCGGCGGAACCGCGATC
This sequence comes from uncultured Alphaproteobacteria bacterium, assembly GCA_963729295.1. GTDB lineage: Bacteria > Pseudomonadota > Alphaproteobacteria > ATCC43930 > CGMCC-115725 > DATJLY01. Next base: position 55,087 of record CAVSNJ010000016.1, on the reverse strand, counting down.
CCCTGGCTCGGCTGGGCCTCGCGCCGCGACTGAAAATCCGCGAGCGACTGGCCGTTCTGTGGCACGAACGCATCGAGATAGACGAGCGTCGCGATCTTCTCTGGCATGGCGTCGGCGACGCCGGTCACGACCATGCCGGCGTAGGAATGCCCGACCAGCACGATGTCGCTCAAATCCTCGAAGCGAATGAGGTTGCGCACGTCCATGATGTGCGTGTCGAGATCGATCCCCTCGCGCAGGAGATGCGAGCGCTCGCCGAGGCCGGTCAAGGTCGGCGTATAGACCTCGTGTCCGGCGCGGCGCAGGCTTTTGGCGATGCCCTGCCACGTATAGCCGCCGCTCCAGGCGCCATGAACCAGAACGTACGTCGCCATCATCCCCTCTGCACGGTTTCGCGTTGCGGCGTGAGCGCCGCGATCGCCTGGTCGGCGGCGGCGACGGCGCTGATATAGGCGGCGTGCGCGGTGCCGAAAAAATTGATGGAGCACGCCTCGCCGGCGAAATAGAGCCGTCCGTCGACGGGCGCCATGAGCGTCAGCCGGTCGTCCGCGTGGCCCGGCAGCGCGCAGGAATAGGAGCCGTTGGCGAACTCGTCGCCGACCCACGCGGATTGCGCGAGCGGCGTGAGCCGCTTCCGGATATCGCCGCCGAACAGGCCCGCGAGCTCGTCGAGCGCGAACGCCACCATGGCCTTGCCGCCATCGGCCTCGAGATCGCGCCCGAGCGATCCGCCGAAATATCCGCCGATCACCGGCCAGCCATGCGGGCGGATCTGATAGCCGCCGGTGCGCACGCGATCGACCTTGCCGATCAGATGCCGGTCGCGCGGCAGATCGTTGACGTCGCCCGCGATCGCGAGAAAGAGCTTGTTGGCGATGCCGAGCGGCAGGCCCGCGGCGGCCGCGATCTTGTCGGGCAGCGCCGGCGTGAAGCGGATCGCCTCGCGCGCCAGCAGGTTGGTCGGGATCGTGACGATGACGGCACGCGCCGACACATCGCCGCGGTTCGTCGCGAGCGCGATGATGCGGCCGCGATGGTCGATGCGCTCGACGACCGTGCCGAAGCTCACCGGCAGCGCCGCGCCATAGGTCGAGATCAGCGTGCCATAGCCTTCGAGCACGCGCCAGTTCATCTGGTCGTTCTCGTAGCGCGCGTGATCCTTGACCGAGACGCGCTCGAGCTCGGTGCCGTTCGCCCAGGTGCTGATGGCGCCGATGAGGCCGTTCCAGCGTCCGCCCGGCTCGAGCAGTTCGGACTCCGCGAGATCGCGCGGCCCCTCGGCGGCGCGCTCGCAGCGCTCGTCGAACGCCTCGCGCGCCGCGTACCAATCGTTCTGCGCCTCTGCGCCGAAATGCCACGACACGCGCGCGCCCCAATTGGGCAAGGTCTCGTCGATCGCGAAGCGCAGCTCGCGGGCGATGTCGGTCCACGGGTTGCGGCCCGCGCTGTGCAGCCATTCGCAGCCGACATCCATCGCCTGGCCGAGCGCCGTCGGCGCGGAATAGGCCCTCCCGCCGAGGCGCTCGCGCGCCTCCAGCACGATGACGTCGAGCCCGGCCGCCGCGAGGCGCCGCGCCGCGCCCACGCCGGCGGCACCCGCGCCCACCACCGCCACGTCGCAGATGCTTGACGAAATTGCCGTGTCGCTCTTCATGCCGGCATTGTAACGTCCGCAGGGACGCGCCGCGAGGGACAGCATGCCTGATGAGCCAACGCCGACCGCCGTAGCGGCTCTGCACGAGCGCAGCGACACGATTCTGTCATGCGTCCTCGGCCGCGATCTGATGACGGCGACCACGCGTATCGTGCTGATCATCGCCGTCGACGTGGCGATTCTCGCGACGATCGCGGTGCTCGCCGGCTGATTCGTGGCGGCGGCACTCGCCCATGCGGAATGGGGCGCGGGGCCGCCCGTCATCGTGCTGCACGGGCTGTTCGGCTCGGCGCAGAACTGGGCGACGATCGCCCGGCGACTCGGCGCTCATTTCCGCGTGCTCGTGCCCGATCTGCGCAACCACGGCGCGTCGCCCTGGGCACGGCCGATGGATTATCGGGCGATGGCAGACGACGTTGCCGCCTTCATGGCGGCCCAGAAAATCGCGGCGGCGCCGATCGTCGGCCACAGCATGGGCGGCAAGGCGGCGATGGTTCTGGCGCTGACCGCGCCCGAGAAGGTCGAGCGCCTCGTCGTCGTCGATATCGCGCCGGTCGCGCGCGCGACGGTGCTCGATCCCTATATCGAGGCGATGGCGCGCCTCGACCTTACGCGCATCAAGCGCCGAACCGAAGCCGATGCCGCGCTGAAGCCAAGCATCGCCGATGCGGCGGTGCGGAATTTTCTCCTGCAAAATCTTGTCGCATCCGATGGCGCCTTGCGCTGGCGCATCAATCTCGACGTGCTGCGCGACGACATGCCGAAGATCGCGGGCTTTCCCGCTTTTCCCGCGCGCACGATCTATCGCGGGCCCATGCTGGTGCTGCGCGGCGGCGCTTCGGACTATGTCGACGATGAGGGCCTTGCCGCGTTCGCCGAATTCTTTCCCGGCTTCCGCCTCGTCACGCTCGCCGGCGCCGGCCATTGGGCGCATGCCGAAGCGCCCGATGCGTTTCTCGCCGCCGTGACGCCGTTCCTTGCGCAAGCCTGAGTTCCGTCGCCCCCGCGAAAGCGGGGGCCCAGAGCCCCTGCACGTCACTTTCCCTGGGTCCCCGCCTGCGCGGGGACGACGGGGATTGGTACGAATCATCGCTTCGTCCTATGAATGACCAATGGACCTCGACCGCGTCGCCCGCATCATCCGCGAAACCGCGGCGGTCGAGATCATGCCGCGCTTTTGCGCGCTCGAAGCCTCCGACATCCGCGAGAAGAAGCCGGGCGATCTCGTCACCGTGGCCGATGTCGCGGCCGAGCGCCGGCTTCTCGCGGCGCTGACGAACGAAGCGCCCAACACCGCAGCCTTGGGCGAGGAGAGCGTCGCCGAGGATCCGGCGCGGCTCGATCTGCTCTCGGGTGCCGCGCCGGTCTGGGTCATCGATCCGATCGACGGCACCAGCAATTTCGCGAAGAGCGTGCCGCGCTTTGCCGTGATCGTGGCCTATGTCGTCGGCGGCGTGGTCGAGGCCGGCTGGATCTATCACCCGCCGAGCGATGCGATGGTGATGGCGCGGAAGGGCGATGGCGCGTGGCGCGACGGGCGGCGCCTCGCCGTGGCGTCCGGCGCGCGCGGCAAAAATCTCGCGGGCTCCGCCTATGGCAGGACCGAGGGCGGCGTGCGCATGGCGAAGGCGCTCGACGACAGCGGCCGCGTCGGCCCGATGCAGAACCGCGGTTGCAGCGGCCTCGAATACATGGAGCTCGTGGCGGGAGAGTCGCATTTCACCTTCCACTCGCGCTCGCTGCCGTGGGATCACGCGGCCGGCATGCTGATCGCGGTGGAGGCGGGCGGCTTGGCCTCGTTCCTCGACGGCTCGCCCTACGACCCGCGCATCCTCGACGGCAAGCCGCTCGCCACGGCGAACGCAGAGGCCTGGCGCATCATCACCGAAGTGCAGGCGGCGCCCGCGCCGGCCGGAGCGACCTGACATGGCGCTGCTCGACGGCAAGCTCTGCGTCGTCACCGGCGGCACGTCCGGCATCGGCCTTGCCGCGGCGGAAAAGTTTGCCGGCATGGGCGCCGATCTCGTCATCGTCGGGCGCGATCCGGCGCGCGCGGCCGCCGCCAACGCGCGCCTCGCGGCGCTCCGTCCGGGCGGGCGCGTGACGGTGATCCTCGCCGACCTCGCTCTCCTCGCCGAGCAGCGCCGCGTCGCAGCGGCGCTCGCTGCCGTGCCGCGGATCGACGTGCTCCTCAACAACGCCGGCGCCATCTTCAACCGCCGCGACGAGACGCCGGACGGGCTCGAGCGCACCTTCGCCTTGAACCACATGAACTACTACGTGCTGACGCGGCTCCTCGAGGCGAAGCTGCGCGCCTCGGCGCCGATGCGGATCGTCAATGTCGCCTCGGGCGCCCATCGCGGCGCGCGGCTCGATTTCGACGACCTGCAGATGCGGCGCCGCTTCGACGGCTGGCTCGCCTATCGCAACTCGAAGCTCTGCAACATCCTCTTCACGCGCGAGCTGGCGCGGCGGCTGGCGGGCTCGGGCATCACCGCGAACTGCCTCCATCCGGGGTTCGTTGCGACCCGCTTCGGCGACAACACCGGCGGCCTCTTCCGCGCCGGCGTCGGCATCGCCAAGCGCGTCTTCGCGCTCTCGGTCGAGGAGGGCGCAGAGACGCCGGTCTATTGCGCGACCTCGCCCGAGCTCGACGGCGTCAGCGGCCTCTATTTCGGCAAGTGCCGCCCGGACGCGCCTTCGCCTGCGGCCCAGGACGATGCCGCCGCGCTGCGCCTCTGGCAGGAGAGCGCGCGCATCGCGGGATTGCCGGCGTAGTGGGCGGAGAGGGAGGGATCCGCGTAGCGGGAGAGTGAGGTGGGGGCACAGCAAAAAGGGCGCGCGAACCGCACGCCCTTTTCAACTAAATAACAGTATCTTATTGCGTAATCCTCGTCTTAGTTCGGAGGAAACACCGCGAAGCATTTGTCCGACTGGAAGATGAAGGTCTCGAAGTAGTCGAGTACCTCGGGCTTGCGGTCGAGCGCCGCCATCGCGCCCGCCAGAACGTGCCAGTTCAGGAGTTCGTGGTGCCCGGCGGCCTCGACGTCCTCGATCTTGCGCCCCCGCCAGGTGTCGTAGTCGCCCTTCTTCAACGCGTCGAACATCATGCGGTCCGACTCGAAGTCGGGCAGCACATAGCCAGTGTTGGTCGAGAGGAAGCAGTGCGACCAGCTCGACGACGCCATGATGACGGCGCGGTACGGGCTTTCGGCGAGCGTCTCGGCCATCTTGTAGCCGACCTCGTAGCAGAGCGCGGGATTGGGGCCGGGCGGGTCGGGCAGCCCGTCTTCCACAGGCTCCTTGAAGAGATGCGCGAAGGCGCCGCCGGCCTTGATGACGGCGCTGCCATAGCAGTTGACGTGGAAGGGCACGACCGGGTGCTGCCATCCGGTGCGGTCGCAATCGAGATAGAGCACCGTGTAGTTGAAGCCATGCGCCAGGATCTCCGAGTGCAGGAGCTTGTAGGCGTAGGGCATCGAGACGCCGCGGTTCAAAAGGCCGGTCGTGAGGTATTTGGCGCCCTCGCGATGGCCGTGGATCTTCATCTTCCAGTCCTTCGGGTCACCCCAGTAGTTGGGCCGCGTCGCGGCGAAGCCGTGATTCCACGGCTCCTGCACGAAATCGTCGTCGAGCCCATAGACGCAGAACGGCGGGATGATCGTCTCCTTGAAGTTCTCGTACTGGTCGTCGGCGATGATGACGATGAAGTCGGGCTTGAACGCGTCGATGATCTCGCGCTGCTTCCTGAAGCTCTTCCAGCAGCGCTCGCGATAGCGCTTGCCGGCGGACAGCCCCATGTCGTTGCCGACCTCGTCGAGCATGCCGGGCGGCCAGTTGCGCTTGTCCTTCCACTTCGGGTCGATGCGCGGCGCGTTGATGATGGTCTGCCAGGTCTTGGCGAACCCCTCGTCCGTGCCCGTCAGCGACGGATGATGCGTCGTTCCGATCCCTAGGATTTCGCCCATGGCAAAGCTCCTTGCGCAGGTTTTGCCGCAGTCTATATGGTCCGGCGATGGCGCGAAATCCCTATGAATTGCTGGGCGTCAAGCCGGACGCGGGCGAGGACGATATCCGCACCGCCTACCGCAAGCTGGCCAAGCGCACCCATCCCGACCTCAATCCCGGCAACAAGGAGGCCGAGGCGCGCTTCAAGGAGATCGCGGCCGCCTACGACATCCTGTCCGACAAGGACAAGCGCGCCCGCTTCGACCGCGGCGAGATCGACGAAAGCGGCGCCGAGCGGCCGCCGCCCCAGGCGCATCGCTGGCATGGCTTCGCCGAAGGGGCGGGCGGCGCCAAGTACCAGGCCCAGCCCGACATCGACGTCGAGGACCTCGAGGAGCTGTTCGGCCAGTTCGGGCGCGCGGCGCGCGCGCGCGGCGGCGGCGCGGGCGGCATCCGCATGCGCGGGCCGGATCATCACTTTGTGCTCACGGTCGATTTTCTCGATGCCGTCAACGGCGCCAAGAAACGGCTCGATCTGCCGGAGCGCACGCTCGACGTGACCGTGCCGCCGGGCTTCGTTGACGGCCAGGTGCTGCGCTTGAAAGGGCAGGGCGGCGCGGGGATCGGCGGCGGCCCCGCGGGCGACGCGCTCATCGAGATCCACGTGGCGCCGCATCCGCTCTTCCGGCGCGACCAGGACGACATCCATGTCGAGCTGCCGGTGACCTTGGCCGAGGCCGTGCTCGGCGGGCGCATCGCCGTGCCGACGCCGTCGGGCCCCGTGACCATGACGGTGCCGGCCAATTCCAACAGCGGCCGCGTGCTGCGCCTGCGCGGCAAGGGCGTCCGCCGCGCCGACGGCACGCAGGGCGACGAATACGTCACGCTCAAGATCGTGCTGCCCGAGGGCGCCGATGAGGAGCTCGCGAATTTCCTGCGCCAGTGGGCGCCGAAGCACGACTACGATCCGCGCCGTGGCATGGGGGCGCCGCCATGATCGGCATCGAATTGGTCTGCACGATGTACGAAATCGAGGTCCGCGAAGTCGAGCGCTGGATCGGCGAGGCCTGGGTGCTGCCGGGCGGAACGGCGGGCGCCTATGTGTTCGAGGACGTGGATGTCGCGCGCGTCCGCCTCATCGTCGAGCTGAAGCGCGATCTCGCGATCGACGATGCGGCGATGCCGGTGGTGCTGCATCTCCTCGATCAGCTTTATGCGCTGCGCCGGCGCATGAAGGCGATGTCGGCGGCGCTCGGCGATCTTCCGCCCGAGCTGCGCGCCGCCATCGGCGCCCGCATCGGTGGCGATGACGGGGAGACGGAGCTCATGACGATCGCGCTGCTCTTTCACATTCTCGCCGCCGTCATCTGGGTCGGCGGCATGTTCTTCGCGCATGTGATGCTGCGGCCGGCGGCGGCGGCGCTCGAGCCCGCGGTCAGGCTGGCGCTCTTCCGCCGCGTGCTCGCGAATTTCTTTCCGTGGGTGTGGGCCTCGATCGTGGCGCTGCTCGCCAGCGCCTATGGCGTCATGGTGCCCGATCTCGGCGGCTTCGCGCGCGCGCCCGTCTACGTCAACGCGATGCAGGTGATCGGCATCGTCATGATCCTGGCGTTCTTCCATCTCTACTTTGCGCCGTGGAAGCGCTTTCGCGTGGCGGTCGATGCCGGCGACTTCGCCAAGGCCGCGCCCCAGCTCACTCAGATCCGCCACATCGTGCTGTTCAACCTCGTTCTCGGCCTCATCGCCGTAGCGATCGGCGGCACCGGGCGCTATTGGTGAGCGATGCTGAAACTCTATGACCTCGCGGGCGCCGAGCCCGACCGCCGCTTCAGCCCGTATTGCTGGCGCATCAAGATGGCGCTCGCGCACAAGGGGCTCGAGGTCGAGACCATCCCGTGGCGCTTCACCGAGAAGGATGTGATCGCGCGCTCGGGCGCCTCGGGCCGCGTGCCGGTGCTGGTCGATGGCGAGCGCTGGATCGCCGAATCCTGGGACATCGCGCAGTATCTCGAAGCGGCATATCCTGACCGCCCGTCATTGTTCGGCGGCGCAGCGGGCAGCGACCTGACGCGCTTCTATCAAGGCTGGACCGACCTCGTGCTGCAACTGGCGCTCCTGCGCCTCGTCGTGCTCGACATCTGGCGGCACGCCGCGCCCAAGGATCAGGATTATTTCCGCAAGTCGCGCGAGGAGCGGCTGCACATGACGCTGGAAGCCGCCGTCGCCGATCGCGAGGCGCGGCTCCCGGCGCTCAAGGACACGCTGCGGCCGCTTCGCCTTGCGCTCGAGGCGCAGCCATTCCTCGGCGGCGCGCGCCCGCTCTATGCCGACTACATCGTGTTCGGCGCGTTCCAGTGGGCGCGCTGCATCAGCGATTTCCGGCTGCTCGCCGCGGACGATCCGGTCGCTGCGTGGCGCGGCCGGATGCTCGATCTTCATGGCGGCCTCGCCGCCAAGGCCAAGGGCTACCCGGTTTAGGGCGCGATCCATCCAGGTTGAAACATCTTTCTGTCGCCCCCGCGAAAGCGGGGGCCCAGGGCAACGGCACGTCGCTCGCCCCGGGGTTCTCGCCTGCGCGGGAACGACGATTCAAAATGACTGGATCAGACCCTAATTTCCGTTGGGCCGCGCGGGGCCTTGGATCGGCAGCGCCGCCGGTTCCGGCGCCGAGCCCGCCCACAGCGCATCGTTGTCGCAGCGCGCGTCGTCGGGGACCGCGCCGGCATCGAGGAATCCCTCGATGCAGCCGCCGAAGCGCTTGGTGAAAAGCGGCGTCGTCGCGGCCCAGTGGCTCGTGAGCTGCGGCGGCTGATCGACCACGACGCTGGCGATGTGCTGCTCGGCGAAAATCTCGCGCGAGCGCTCGCCGCGCCCGCCCGGATCGAAATCGTCGCCGTGGAAATAGAACACCATGATCCGCGCGCCCTGCACCTGCTGCAGCAGCGGATAGAGCTTGGTCGCGTTGCTGCGCCAGCTGCCGTAATAGTCGGAGAAGCTGCCATAGGCGGCGGGCGCGGTGGCGATCACGGCATCGACCTCAGGGGTCGCATCGGCCGCCATCAGCGCCAGGAAGCCGCCGAACGACTGCCCGGCGAGCGCCACCTTGCGATAGCCCTCGGATTTGAGCTGCTCGGCGATCTTGGCGAGCCCGGCCGAGCTCGCGGCGAGGGTGTCGCCGTCGCGCATGCGGTTGAAGCGGAACGTATCCCAGCCATCGTCGTGCAGCAGCGCCATGTAGGCCGGCGTCGGCGCCTCGGAATCCTCGGAATCGACCGACCGGCCGTGGCTCCAGATCACCGCGCCCTTGGCGCGCGCGGGCCCGGCCGGCGCCGTGCCGCGATAGGCCGGGGCAAGCCAGGATTGGGCGGCGGCGGCGGCGGGAAGTGCGGCGAGGAGGGCGAGGCCGGCGAGGGCGGGAAGAACGAAGTGCGGGATGCGGGCCATGTTCGTCTCGACCGAGCGAAACCGGCCCAAACAATGGGACAGAAGAAGTTGCTAAAAAGTTTATTACCGCCGCGCCGACGAACAAAGAAGCCCAACCGAGAGGCAAGTAAATCGGGAGGCTATTCTACTTCGGCTTGGCTCAGGCGCCGCGCATCGACATCAGGACGAGGGCGCCGATGATGACCCCCGCGGTCTCGGCGCTCGCCGAGACCTGCCCCAGGAGCACGGCGAAAATCGTGCTGCCGAGAATGACCGTTCCGACCAGTGTCGTCATGACCCTCTGCCCCTCACGGCATTTGGCCGTTTGTCGCATAACGGTCGTTGAACGAGATTATTCCGCGCGCGTGGGGTCAGACTTCGACGCGGGCCGAGCCGGCGAGCCGGGCGAGCGCCTGCGGCGTGTCGATGTCGGTGAGGACGCCGTCGCTCGGCATCTCGACCTCGACCACCGCCTCGGGATAGGCCCCGATCAGGTGCCGGGCGCCGACATCGCCCGCCACTTCGTGCAGCATTTCGGGGATGAAGCGCCTGGCCCAGAGCACGGGATTGCCGCGCTTGCCGTTGCGCACAGGAACGATGATCGCCCGCCCCTCGACCGGGTTGAAGGCGAGGACGAGGCGCTCGATGTCGGCCGCGCCCACCTGCGGCATGTCGCCAAGCCCGATCAGGACCCCGTCGGCGCCGTTCGGCACGGCTCCGAGCCCCGTTTTCAGCGAGGAAGAGAGGCCCTCGGCATAGGCCGGGTTGTGGACGAACGTGACCGCGGCGTCGCGCACCGCCGCCTCGACGCGCTCGCGCTCGTGGCCGGTGACGACGATGACCGGGTCGAGCCCGGCCTCGCGCACGGCATCGACCGTGTGCCGCACCATGGGCTTGCCGTCGATCGTGATGAGGAGCTTGTTGATGGTGCCCATGCGGCTCGACCGGCCGGCGGCCAGGACCAGCGCCGCGATGCGCGGCGCGTGCGGCGCCGCGGGCTCCTCGCCGGCATCGTCGCTCTCCTTGGCGCGCGGCTGCGGCCGGGTCGGGATCTCGCTCAACAGCCCGCCGACCCCCATGCGCGCGAGCGCCGCGTCATCGACGGGCAGATCAGCGACAATCCGCCGCAGCACCCAGTCGAAGCCGTTGACCCGCGGCGAGCGGGCGCAGCCGGGCAGGCCGAGCAGGGCGACCCCGCCCTTCCGGCCGATGAGCAGCAGGTTGCCGGGATCGACCGGCATGCCGAAATGCTCGATCGTGCCGCCGGTGGCGGCGATCGCGGCCGGGATCACGTCGCGCCGGTCGAGGATCGCCGAGGCGCCGGCGATCAGCACCAGATCGGCGCCGCCGTCGAGCGCCTTGCGCAATTCCGGCACGAGCGCCGCCTCGCGATGGTCCGCGCGCGCCTCGGAGACGAGGATCGAGCCGAGCGCGTCCAGGCGTGCGCGCGTGGTCGCGGCGGTCTTGTCGAGAATGCTGGCCTTGAGGCCGGGCAGCACGGTCTGGATCAAGGCGACGCGGAGGGCGCGGAACGGCGCCACGTGGAAGATCGGCGTCTTGGCGAGCGCGCGGCACGAAGCGAGCGCGTCCGCCCGCACGGCGAACGGGATGATCTTGACCGTCGCCACCATTTCCTTGGGCGCCACGACGCTGTCGCGCGGCAATGTGGCGAGCGTGATGGTCTCGTCGATGCGGTTGAAGCGCTCGACCGCGGCCTCGTCGACGACGCACAGCCCGGCCGCATCGCCGTAGAAATTGGCGCGGCCGGTGAACGCCTTGCCGGCGCTGACATGGGCTCCGGCAAGCTCGGCCGCGAGCAGTGAGGCGGCTTCGTTCTCGCCGACATCGCCCGCTTCGAGGCGCGCGGCGACGACGCTCGTCATGCCGGATTTTTGCAGCGCCTCGATATCGGCCGCGCTGATGACGCGGCCTTTCTTGAGCGTGCGGTCGCCGGCCTTGAGGGTATGCGCGAGGATCGCGCCCTCAGCCCCGGCGAGCGGCGTCTCGCCGAACTTCACGCGGCTTCTGCCTTGCCGCCGCGCCGTTCGCCGCGCAGCACGAGCACGATCTGCGCGAGGATCGAGACGGCGATCTCGGACGGCGACACGGCGCCGATATCGAGGCCCACCGGCCCGCGGATGCGGCTCATCTCGTTGTCGCCGAAGCCCGCGTCCTTGAGCCGCTGCAAGCGCGCCGCATGCGTCCGCTTCGAGCCGAGCGCGCCGATATAGAACGCCTCCGATTTGAGCGCGACCGTCAACGCCGGATCGTCGAGCTTCGGATCGTGCGTCAAGGTCACGATCGCGGTGCGCCGGTTGGGCTTGAGCTTCTCGAGCGCCTCGTCCGGCCACTCGGTCGAGACCTCGATGCCGGGGAAGCGCTCGTCGGTGGCAAAGGCGGTGCGCGGATCGACCACGGTGACGATGAACCCGTCGAGCGCCGCCATGCGCGCCAGCGGCTGGGCGATGTGGACGGCGCCGACGATGATGCAGCGCAGCCGCGGATTGAACACTTCGACGAAGACCGGGCCCGCGGCGCTCTCGACCATCTCGTTCTTGTCGCCGGCGAGCGCGTGGCGCACGCCGTCGCGCAGCGCGTCGTCGAGCGCCACTTCGCCCGAGGCGGCGCCGTTCTCGTAAAAGCTCTGCTTGCCGCTCTTGATCGCGGTGAGGAGGGCGGCGCTCTTGCCCTCGCGGCTCGCAACGAGCGCGCGCTTCAGGAGTTCGAGCCTCATTCGACGCGCTCGACGAAGACCTGGATCTTGCCGCCGCAGGCGAGGCCCACTTCCCAGGCCTGCTCGTTGGTGACGCCGAAATCGAGGAGGCGGGGCTTGCCGTCCGCGATCGCTTTCAGCGCCTCGCCGATGACCGCGCCCTCGACGCACCCGCCCGAGACGGAGCCGAGGAAATTGCTGTCCTGGTCGACGACGAGCTTCGAGCCCGACGGCCGCGGCGAGGAGCCCCAGGTGCTCACCACCGTAGCAAGCGCCACGCCCTTGCCGGAGGCCTTCCAGTCGGCGGCTTTTTGCAGGATCTCTTCGTTGTCATCCATGTCGTGCTACCTCACATTCGCCAACGGCATCACATGGTCGCTAGACCACGAGGAGCCGGTGAAAGCGATTGCCACTTCCAATCTTCATCAATGCCTCGAACATCGTGTCACCGAACTCATAGGCTGACGCCATATATGTGTGGCTTGTCTCTTTGTTTTGGAAACGCTGCACCAGTGCAGCTTCCTCCGTAGCCGTGGTTTCCAAAAACCTCTCATATCGGGCTAACAGAGTCTCCAGCACGCTCTTCGCGTCTACCAAATACGGCTGTTTCAGTAGCCACTCGAGCCTCTCCGTGGGCGTGCACTTAGTCATTTCGATGGCGTCGTCAGGACTGACTGTCTTTTGTCGACCGAAGCAAGCGAGTAGCCAGAGGATTGCGGAATAGCACGTCAACATCCTGCTGTACTTCAGTTTATAGTTTTTAAGCTTTCCCTTCGCCTTTCGGTCCTCGGGCTCCCTCTGGGTCCTAGCTTCGTAGTTGACACAGAAGGTGCGCCAGATCCGCAGAATGTCATTCGTTAGATACGCCGGTATGAAGTCGTCCTTGTGATCCGGATAATCTCTCCAATAGGTGGCAATTACTTCCGCGATGGCGTCGTGATACACTGCTTCTCCGACCAGAGGCTTGCTTTCCAATAGCAGTAAGAGTCTTGCCGTGAGCGTATTCGTGACGTTGTCCTCTCGCGTGCCAAGCCTTTTCGTGAGCTCATCCAACGAGTAGTGGGTCAGATACTCGCCATCGCCCGAGAATTCGGGAATGTGGAGATCACGCGTGACGGAGATTAGCTCCGCCATGATACGAATCTCATCGAGCCTCTTTAACTGACTTTTCCTTTTTCCATCCGGCCATTGCTCGGTGCCATTTCTTCCTACAATGAATAGGTCGAGATCGCTGTAAGCACTGGCTTCGCAGCGCCCGAAAGAACCAGTCGCATACACGCATGCCTTTCCGTGAGCAATTGCGTCAGCGTTCCTCAATCTCTCACGAAGCGTGGTGAGGCGCTCGGCAGTTTGAGCGCGGCGATTGATCAGTTCAGCCACGCCGGCGATCCCACTCGAAGACGTTTGCGAAGATTTCGGCTTGCGCGATAGCATCGTCTAGGGCGTGATGAGTGTGTTGATGCTTCGGAGTTAGCGATGCATCGAGACGTACCCGCCCAGCACGCGCTATCGGCAGCACGCCCTTGACCGCGAAGGCAGTCTTGAGATCAAAGCACCGAGAATAACCGAATGGTGAGCCGTGAGTTGAGAAGCGGATGAAATACCAATAAAGCCAGGACCAATCGAAGCTCAGCGGATACGCTACCAATACGGGCTTACCAGCTCCTGCGTTGGCTCTTACCCAATCGCAGGCCTCGCTCATTACTATCTCGGGAAGTTGTCCCTCGGCCTTTAGCCGTTCGCGGTCCAGCCCATTGACCTTTAGTGCCTCCTCCTCGAAATTATCGGAGATCGGTTTGAGTTCTCGGTAGAATACAAGGTCATAGCTTCCTGGCCGCTCGAAATGCGTGCCATCGAACGATCCGGCATACACAAGTGCGAAAGAGAGAATCGAATACGGCCCCGGAATCGGCCCGTCAGTCTCCACGTCTGCCGAGAAGTACGTGTCCACTGACTTCTCAACGTCGCGATCGGGCGATTTCGGGTCGAGATCAATTCTATTCTTCAGCATTGCGATTCGCGGCCCTTCCTGTAGCGCCGACACCTATGGGGCTGGATTCACGCAAAATGTCCTCGGCAGTTATTGTACTCAGAGCGTGGCGAAGCGTCATCCTTTCGTACTCACGAATTCACGAATTCGAGTGCGGTGCGCTCACCCCGTTTCTCGCCAGGCCGCGGCCGCTTCGAGGCGGCGCGGGCCCGGCCGCGTCAAGGCCACCACCAATTCCCCGAGGCTTTCGAGGTTGTGGATCGGCTTGAATTCGTCGACATGCGGCAGGATCGCCCTCATCCCCAATGATTTGGGTGCGAACCCCTCGTAACGCAACAGGGGATTGAGCCAGATGAGCCGGCGGCAGGATTTGTGCAGCCGGTCCATCTCGACGCCGATGCCGATGCCGGCGTCGCGGTCGAGCCCGTCGGTGATGAGGAGCACGATCGCGCCCTGGCCGAGAACGCGGCGCGACCATTTGCGGTTGAACTCGCCCAAGGTCTCGCCGATGCGCGTGCCGCCCGACCAGTCCTCGACCGCGCCCGAAACCTTGTCGAGCGCCACGTCGATGTCCTTGTAGCGCAGGAAGCGCGTGATGGCGGTGAGGCGCGTGCCGAACAGGAAGGTGAAGACGCGGTCGCGGTCGTTCGTCACCGCGTGCATGAAGTGGATGAAGAGCCGGCTGTAGCGGCTCATCGAGCCGGAGATGTCGCAGATGATGACGAGCGGCGGCGGGCGGCGCTGGCGCGACTTGTGGCGCAGCGCGATCATGCCGCCGGCACGAAGTTGGGCGCGGAAGCTCGCGCGCATGTCGGTGCGGTGGCCGCGCGGATCGGGCGCAAAGCGCCGCGTCGGCAAATCCGCGAGCGGCAGCACCATGCGGCGGATCGCGGCCTTGGCCAGAGCGATCTCGGCGCCCGACATCTTCTCGAAATCCATGGTGCGCAGCAATTCGCGCTCGGAGAAGGTCATCGCCGCGTCGAGCTCGACCTCGTCCTCCTGGTCCTTGCCCTGGCCGTCGCCCGGCTTCTTCAGCGCCTCGGCGAGGCGCCGGCTCATCTCCTCGCCCTTCTGCTGATCGGGCAGCACGATCTCCGGCAGCATCATGCCGAGCATGCGTTCCAAGAGCTTCGGGTTGCGCCAGAAGATGTGGAACGCCTGGTCGAACAGATCCTGCTGGTCGCGCCGGTTCACGAACACGGCATGCAAGGTCCAGTAGAAATCGTCGCGGCTTTCGAGCCCGACCGCGCGCACCGCCTCGACCGCGGCCAAGACCTTGCCGGGGCCGATCGGCAAGCCCGCCGCGCGCAAGGTGCGCGCGAAATACATGATGTTCTCGAGGATGCGCCCGCCGTCGCCGGCCGGGCGCGGCGCCTGCACGCCTTCCATCAGGGCGATGCTGCGAGCTCGGCCTTGACCTGGGCGAGCAGCCGTTCGGCTTCGCTGCCTTGGATCTTGGCGATGTCGTCCTGGTATTTCAAAAGCACGCCGAGCGTGTCGTTGATCGCCTCGGGCGTCAGCGCCAAGACGTCGAGCTGCGTCAGCGCGTGCGCCCAGTCGATCGTCTCGGCCACGCCCGGCAGCTTGAACAGGTCCTCGCGCCCGCGCAGCTTCTGCACGAAGCCCACGACTTCGCGCGACAAGGCGGCGGCCGCGCCCGGCGCCTTGATGCGCAGGATGTCGAGCTCGCGCTCGGCGCTCGGATAATCGATCCAGTAATAGAAGCAGCGCCGCTTCAGCGCGTCGTGGATCTCGCGCGTGCGGTTCGAGGTGATGACCACGATCGGCGGATGCTCGGCCTTGATCGTTCCGGTTTCGGGGATGGTGATCTGGAAATCGGACAGAACCTCGAGCAGATAGGCCTCGAACGGCTCGTCGGTGCGGTCGAGCTCGTCGATCAGCAGGACGGGCGGGCCGGAAATTTCGGGCTCGAGCGCCTGAAGGAGCGGGCGCTTGATGAGGAACCGGTCGGTGAAAATCTCCTCCTCGACCGTCTCGCGCGATTGCGCGCCGCCTTCGGCGAGGCGGATCTCGATCATCTGGCGCGGATAGTTCCACTCGTAGACGGCGGACGCGACGTCGAGCCCTTCGTAGCATTGGAGGCGAATGAGCCGCCGGCCGAGCGTCTCGGACAGGACCTTGGCGAGCTCGGTCTTGCCGACCCCGGCCTCGCCCTCGAGGAAGAGCGGCCGCCCGAGCGTCAGGGCGAGATAGACGGCGGTCGCGAGGCTGCGGTCGGCGACGTAGTTGCCGCGACGCATGAGCTCGAGAGTATCGCTGACCGAGGCGGGAACGGGCATGGGCCTCTCGGGAAAATGACGACGCCCGTTGTAGCGGAGACGGCAGGCTGCTCCAAGGGGTTAGCCGCGATGGCTTGCCACGGCGGGCGCTACGGACGATCCTCGCGGCGGGGGCGGAGCTGGAGGATCGGCGTGAGAACAGGACATCTCGCTTTGGCCGTTGCGTTGGCGCTGCTGGCGGCGGGAACTGCCGTACGGGCGCAGCAGGAATTTCCGCCGCCGCAGGGCAAGGGGCGCGTCGTGGTCGTGGCCTCGGGCCAGAGCGGGACAGCGCACTACCAGGCGGTGACGCAGGCGATCGCGCAGCTCGGCTACGACGCCGTGCTGTTCGACGGCAACACGATGGAGGGAACGCGCGGCGAGGCGCTCAAATCCGCGATCCAGCAGGCGCAGCAAATGCCGCACGCGCTGCCCGGCAAGGTCGCGCTCGTGGGCTTTTCCTTGGGCGGCGGCGTCACCTTGGGCTTCGGTACGCTCATGCCCATCCAAGTCGCGGGCATCGTCGTGTGGTATCCCGCGACTCGCGAATTCAAGGACATTCCGGCCTTCGCCGCGCGCATCAAAGTGCCGGTGCTGATGTTCGCGGGCGGCGAGGATTCCTATAAGAGCTGCTGCATGATCGGCACGGCGCACACCATCGCCGATGCGGCCAAGGCAGCCGGCAAGCCGTTCGAGCTCGTCACCTATGACGACGCCAAGCACGACTTCGTCTATGGCGGCGATAACTACAACGCGAAAGACTACCAGGACGCGTTGGCGAAGACCGCGGCGAAGCTCAAGGAGTATTTCGTCAACTAGGCAAGGTCCTTCCAGGCGAAGGCGCAAACTTTTTCCCGTCATGCCCGGCCCATGGGACCGGCCGAAGGCCGGCCTGAGGACAAGATTGTGCCGGGCATCCACGCGTTTGAGGTATTATCAAAACGTGGATGGCCGGGACTCGGCTTGAGGCCGGCCCGGCCATGACGAATTAAAATGATGCAGCCTGATGTAGCTTCGATCTAGACCGGCTGGCCGTTCGCCTTCATCACCGCGCGCCGCCCCATCACGCCGACGAGGTGGGCGCGATATTCGGCGCTCGCGTGGATGTCGGAGTTGAGGCCGTTCTGGCTCTGCTTCACGTCCTTGATCGCGTCGGCCGCGAAGGATTTCGACAGCGCCGCTTCCATGTCCTTCTGGCGGAAGGCGACGGCGCCCGCGCCGGTCACGCCGACCCGCACGGCGGTGCCGGTCTTCGCCACGAACACGCCGACGATGGCGTAGCGCGAGGCCGGGTTCGGGAACTTCATGTAGGCGGCCTTCTCGGGGATCGGGAAGCTCACCGCCGTGATGATCTCGTCCGGCGCCAACGCGGTCTCGAACATGCCCTTCAGGAAATCGTCGGCCGCGATCTTGCGCTTGTTGGTGACGATCGTCGCGTTCAGCGCGAGTACCGCCGAGGGATAGTCCGCCGCCGGATCGTTGTTGGCGATCGAGCCGCCGCACGTGCCGCGATGCCTGACCGCGGGGTCGCCGATATGGGCGGCGAGATCGGCCAAGGCCGGGATCGCGGTCTTCACCTCGTTCGAGTTCGCAACGTCGACGTGACGCGTCATGGCGCCGATGACGATCGCGTTGCCGTCCTTCTTGATGCCTTTCAATTCGGCGATCTTGCCGAGATCGACGACGTCGGTCGGCTTCGCCAGGCGCTGCTTCAAGGTCGGGATGAGGGTCATCCCGCCCGCCATCAGCTTCGCCTCGGGCTTGCTCGCGATCGCCTTCGCCGCGTCGGCGACGGTCTTCGCTTGCTGATATTCGAAATTGTACATGGTTCGCTCCCCTGGAATCTCGTGGTCAGGCGGCTTTCGCGCGGCGGGAGGACATCGCCCGCCAAACTTTTTCCGGCGTCGCCGGCATGGAGATATCGGTGACACCCAACGGCTGAAGCGCGTCGATGACGGCGTTGATGACCGCGCCCGGCGCGCCGATCGCACCCGCCTCGCCGCAGCCTTTGACGCCGAGCGGATTGTGGGTGCAGAGCGTGCCGTGCGTCGCGACGTCGAAGTTCGGCAGATTGTCGGCGCGCGGCATGCAGTAGTCCATGAACGAGCCGGTCAGAAGCTGGCCGCTGTCGCGGTCGTAGCGGCATTCCTCCAAGAGCGCCTGGCCGATCCCTTGCGCCAGCCCGCCATGGACCTGCCCCTCGACGATCATCGGATTGATGATGCGGCCGAAATCGTCGGCGGCGGCGAAATTGACGATGCGCACCGTGCCGGTGTCGCTATCGATCTCGACCTCGCAGACATGGGTTCCGGACGGGAAGGTGAAGTTCTTGGGATCGTAATAGGCGGTCTCGTCGAGGCCCGGCTCCAACGTCTCGAGCGGATAATTGTGCGGCACGTAGGCGGCGAAGGCGATCTCGCCGAACGCCTTGGAGCGGTCGGTGCCGGCGACGGTGAACTTGCCGTCCTTGAACTCGATGTCGGCCTCCGACGCTTCGAGCAGATGCGCCGCGATCTTCTTGCCCTTCGCCTCGACCTTGTCGAGCGCCTTGACCAGCGCCGAGCCGCCCACCGGCAGCGAGCGCGAGCCATATGTGCCCATGCCGAACGGCGTCCTGGCGGTGTCGCCATGCACCACGTCGATATTCTCGACCGGGATGCCGAGCCGCTCGGCGACGAGCTGCGCGAAGGTGGTCTCGTGGCCCTGGCCGTGGCTGTGCGAGCCGGTCAGCACGGTGACGCTGCCGGTCGGATTGACGCGCACGGCCGCGAATTCGTAGAGGCCCGCGCGCGCGCCGAGCGCGCCCGCCACCGCCGAGGGGGCGACGCCGCACGCCTCGATATAGGTCGCGACGCCAAGCCCGCGCAGCTTGCCCTGGCGCTGCGCGGCGGCGCGGCGCCCTTCGAACCCGGCGTAGTCGATCGTCTTCAGCGCCATGTCGAGCGTGGTGAAATAATCGCCGCTGTCATAGGCGAGCGCCACCGGCGTCTGATAGGGATAGCCGTCGCGCGCGATGAAATTGCGCCGGCGCAATTCGGTGCGGTCGATCTTCAGCTCGCGCGCCGCCTGGTCGACGATCCGTTCGAGCACATAGCTCGCCTCGGGCCGCCCGGCGCCGCGATAGGCATCGACCGGCACGGTGTGCGTGAAGACGCCCTTCACCTCGGCATAGATCGCCGGCGTCGTATAGGTGCCGGCGAGCAAGGTCGCATAGAGATATGTGGGCACCGCCGCCGCGAAGGTGGAGAGATACCCGCCGAGATTGGCGAGCGTCGCAACCCGCAGGCCCAGGAACTTGCCGTCCTTGTCGAGCGCGAGCTCGGCATGCGTCACGTGATCGCGGCCCTGCGCGTCGGACAGGAAGCTCTCGCTGCGCTCGGCCACCCACTTGACCGGCCGGCCAAGCTGGCCCGCGGCCCACGTCACCGACGCTTCCTCGGCGTAGTGATAGATCTTCGAGCCGAAGCCGCCGCCGACATCGGGTGCGACGACGCGCAGCTTGTGCTCCGGCACGTGCAGCACGAAGGCGCCCATGAGGAGCCGGATCGCGTGCGGGTTCTGGCACGTCGTGTAGAGCGTGTATTCGCCGGTGCCGCGCTCGTACTCGCCGATATAGGCCCGCGGCTCCATCGCATTGGGCACGAGCCGGTTGTTGACGAGGTCGAGCTTCGTCACGTGCGCGGCCTTGGCGAAGGCGGCGTCGGTCGCGGCCTTGTCGCCGATCTCCCAGTCGTAGCAGAGATTGCCGGCGACCGTGTCGTAGACGAGCGCCGCGCCGGATTTGACGGCGGCCTCGACCGAGGTCGACGACGGCAGGACGCGATAGTCGACCTTGACGGCCTCGGCCGCGTCGGAGGCCCGCTCGTGCGTATCGGCGATGACGACCGCGACCGGGTCGCCGACATGGCGCACATGGCCCTGCGCCAGCACCGGGTGCGGCGGCTCGGCCATGGGCGTGCCGTCCTTCGACTTGACGCCCCAGCCGCACGGCAGCGTGCCGAGCCCGGCGGCCGTCAGATCGGCGGCGGTATAGATGGCGGCGACGCCGGGCGCGCGCTTGGCCGCCGCGGCGTCGATGCCGCGCAGCTCGGCGTGCGCGTGCGGGCTGCGCACGAACACGGCGTAGAGCTGTCCCGGCCGGTTGATGTCGTCGGTATAGGTGCCGCGCCCGGTGAGGAAGCGGCGATCTTCCGTTCGGCGCAGCGGGGCGCCGATCGGGGCGGTCATTTTCCGCCCCTTGCCATCGCCTCCGTGCCGGCTTTGATCGCCTTCACGATGTTGTGGTAGCCGGTGCAGCGGCAGAGATTGCCCTCGAGCCAATGGCGGATGTCGAGCTCGGTCGGGGTCTTGTTCTTGTTGGCGAAATCGACCGCGCTCATGACCATGCCGGGGGTGCAGAAGCCGCATTGGAGGCCATGATGCTCGCGGAACGCCTCCTGCATCGGATGGAGCTGCCCGTCCTTGGCGAGCCCCTCGATCGTCATGACGTCGGCGCCGTCGACCTGCACCGCGAGCATGGTGCAGCTCTTCGCCGAATAGCCGTCGATCATGACGACGCAGGCGCCGCACTGGCTCGTGTCGCAGCCGACATGCGTGCCGGTAAGGCCCAAATTCTCGCGCAGGAACTGCACGAGGAGCGTGCGGTTCTCGACAGTGGCACTCTGCTTTTTGCCGTTGACCGTAATCGTGACGGATGGCATCGCTTTCATCTCCCTGCGATCGCCGGCTCTATCCCCCTTGGGATCGCCGTCGGAATTCCGTTAACCCAAGTTTCGTGCGCTCGGGCGGCGCGGTCAAGCGATCCGCGCGAGGCCCGCCTCAGCCGCCCCGGCCGGCGAAGAAATAGAGCAGGATCGCAACCACCACCGCGAGCCCGACCACCCAGATGACGGGCGACAAACGCCCGCGCGGCACGTTGGTCGCGGACATCCCGGGCGCCGAGCTGGGCGCGGCCGCGGCCGACACGACCGCCGCGCCCGCTCTCGCGGCGCCGTTCGCCGCCGGCGCGGCGGGGGCCGGGCCGTCCACCACTTGCGCGAAGCGCAGGAAGAAATCGCCCGCCATCTTGCGCGCCGTCGCGTCGATGAGGCGCGAGCCGATCTGCGCGAGCTTGCCGCCCACTTGCGCCTCGACCTTATAGGTGAGGAGCGTGCCGCTGCCGTCGTCGGCCAAATGCACCGTGGCGCCGCCCTTGGCGAAGCCGGCCGCACCGCCGCTGCCCTCGCCGGTGATCTTGTAGCCGTTGGGCGGATCGAGCTCGCTGAGCGTGACCTTGCCGGCAAAGCGCGCCTGCACCGGCCCGACCTTGGCGAGGACCTTGGCCTGGAGCTCGGTGTCGGACAGTTTCTGCACTTCCTCGCAGCCCGGGATCGCCTGCCGCAGGATCTCGGGATCGTTGAGCGCTGCCCACACCTTCGCCCGCGCCGACGCGAGCTTGAACTCGCCGGTCATATCCATGGGAGCCTCCTTGCGCGACGTTCCTAGCGCCCGCGCCACGGCGCGACAAGAATCCACCTCCGGGTATAGTCACCGGCATGGAGGGGCAATTCACGCTCGTCTGGGGGCTGCCGTTCGTCGGGCTGGTGCTGAGCATCGCATTCCTGCCCGGCATCGCGCCCGCGTTCTGGAACCGCAGCTACGGCGCGATCGCGCTCGCCTGGGCGCTCGCTTTCGTCGGGCCCGACATGGCGCTGCGCGGCTGGCACGTTTCGGGCGGCGCGCTCGGCGCCATGGCGCTCGGCGACTACATCCCCTTCGTGCTGCTGCTCGGCACGCTCTATGTCGTCGCCGGCGGCTTGCGCATCAGCGGCGCGCCGCGCGGCACGCCGGCCGTCAACACGGCGATGCTGGGATTGGGCACGCTCTTGGCGGGCCTGATCGGCACGCCCGGCGCATCGCTCCTCATGCTGCGTCCCATGATCCTCGCCAACCGCCACCGCGAGCGCACCGCGCATGTCTATGTCTTCTTCATCCTGCTCGTCGCCAATGTCGGCGGCGCGCTCTCGCCGATCGGCAACGCGCCGCTCTTTCTTGGCTATCTGAAGGGCGTGCCGTTCTTCTGGCCGAGCCTGCATCTGGCGCTGCCGACGCTCGCGCTCGCCGCCGGATTGCTCGCGACCTTCTACGCGCTCGAGCATTACCTTCGCCGCGGCGTGCGCGACGAAGGGACCCTCGCCGAGATCGAGAAGCTCCGCCTCGAAGGCGGCGTCAATCTCCTCCTGCTCGGCGCGGCGGTCGTGGCGATCCTGCTGCGCGTGATTTTTCGCGAGACGCGCGAATTCACGATCTTCGGCGTGCCGTGGAATTCGGTCGATGCGGCGTCCGACCTGATGCTGCTGCTGATCGGGCTCGCCTCCTTCGCCGTGACGCCCACGGCGCTGCGCCGCGCCAACGATTTCGCCTGGGCGCCGCTCGCCGAGGTGACGGCGCTGTTCGCGGCGATCTTCGTCACGCTCATTCCCGTGACGGCGATGATGGCCGCCGGTGCGGCGGGTCCGCTCGCGCCGCTCGCCGCGCGCGCTTTCGCCAACGGCGTGCCTGACACGGGCTTCTTCTTCTGGGCCACCGGCCTCCTCTCCGCTGTCCTCGACAATGCGCCGACCTATCTCATGTTCTTCGGCCTGGCCGGCGACGATGCCGCGCGGCTCGCCGGGCCGCTCGCGACGACCTTGGCCGCGATCTCGGCCGGCGCGTGTTTTTTTGGCGGGCTCACCTATCTCGGCAACGCGCCCAATCTCATGGTCCGTGCCGTCGTCGCAAGCCATGGCGTGCGCATGCCGAGCTTTCCGCGCTATATCCTTTATGCCGCGGCGTGCCTCGTGCCGTGGCTGCTGCTGGTCGAGGCGCTCTTTTTCGCTTGAGGCCCATGACGCTCGCCCGCTCTTTCGTCCTCGCCGCACTCCTCGCTTTCGTGGCCTTCGCCGCGAAGGCGCAGCTCCAGCATTTCGACACGGCCGCGCTCACGATCGACACGAAGCAGGGTCCGCAGCATGTCTCGATCGAGCTGGCGATGACGCCGTTGCAGCAGGAGCAGGGCCTCATGTACCGCGGCTCGCTCGCGCCCGACGCCGGCATGCTGTTCGTGTTTCCCGGCCCGCAGATCGCGGTCTTCTGGATGAAGAACACGATGATCCCGCTCGATATGCTGTTCATCGCCGCCGACGGACACGTCGCCGACATCCACGAACGCGCAGTGCCGATGTCGGAGGCGAACATCGTCTCCAAGGTTCCGGTCAAGGCCGTGCTCGAGTTGAATGGCGGGACCGTCGCGCGCCTCGGCATCAAGGACGGCGACCTCGTGCATTATTCCATCTTCGGCACGGCCGGATGAGAAGGAGGACCCCATGCCCGAAATCCGCACGTCACATCTTTTCACCGTCACTCTGACGGTCGGCACGATCCACAATCTCGGCCGCACGCCCTTGGGCGACCGGCGCGTCGCCGTCGTCAGCGGCGGTCAGTTCGAGGGGCAGCGCCTCAAGGGCACGGTGCAGGAGGGCGGGTCCGACTGGATCCTGATCCGGCCCGATGGCGCGATGCAGCTCGACGTGCGTCTGACGCTCAAGACCGCCGACGGCGGCATCATCGGCATGCGCTACTCGGGCTTCCGCCATGGGCCCGCCGAATTGCTCGACCGGCTCAATCGCGGCGAGCCGGTCGATCCCTCCACATATTATTTCCGCATCGCGCCCTTCTTCGAGACCTCGGCGCCGAATTACGACTGGCTCAACCGCATCGTCGCAATCGGCACCGGCAACCGCCTGCCGCACGGGCCGGTCTACGACATCTTCGAGGTGCTGTAGCGCCGCCTACTTCAAGAATTCGTCGGTCGCGAGATTGTCGTAGGAGGCCAACAGCTCGTCGGGCTTCATGAAGCCCGCCTCGACATTGATCTCGTCGGCCTTCTTGAGCGCGACCGGATCGACCCGCGGCACGGGCGGCATGACCTTGACGAGCGCGGCGAGCGAGCGCGCCAGCACCGGCGCCTTGATCGTGCCGAAGCGTTTTTGCAGCGCGGCCAGAACGTCGCCCGTGCGCTCGTGCACGGCCTTCGACGCCAGCACCATCGAGCGCCCCATCTTCTCGCACAGCGAGCGGTGCTCGACGCAGGTTTGCGGCCGCACGATGAGGAGACTCGAGGCGATCGGCACGAGCGATTGCGGCTCGCCGTTGGGGCCGATCGCGATTGCGACGGCCGAGCCGTCATCCTCGACGACCTGCGCCCAGGGCGGCCCCTGCACGAACCCGTCGATCGCCTTGCGCGCGAGCGCGCCGATCATGTCGGGCGCGGCCATGGGCGCGTACCTGATCGATTCCGGATCGGTGCCGCCCGCCTTCACCACGATCTTGAGATAGGCGTCATCGAGCGCGTTGACGCCGTCGATGCCGAGCGTCCGGTCCTTCAGGACGCGCGCTCGTTCCGCCAAAGGTGCGTTCGGATCGTAGTGCGCGGCCTCGGCGAGGTCCTTCCGCAGCACGATGTCCCAGACCGGCAGGTTGTTCATCTGCGCGAGCGCGAGCATGCGCTGTCCATGCGCGGCGGCGCGCGTCAGCGACGAGCCCGACGAGAACGAGAACTCGACCGAGCCGGAGACGACGGCGTTGAACGAGCCGACGCCGGTGATGACCACGCCCTTCACGTCGATCTGCTGCGCCGCGAAGATGCCGAGGTCGGTCGCGACATAATAGGCAAGGAAGTTCATGCCCTCGGCGGGGAGCGCCAAAGTGACGTGCTCGACCTGCGCGCGCGCCGGCGCGGCTCCGCAGCAGAGCGCCGCCAGCAGCAGCGCGCCTATTCGACCGGTCCAAGCCATGATCGCGCCCCCAGGAAGCAGGCTTCACGCGCCATCATAGCTTTCCGCCCGCGACGCGCCACAGGCGCGCGAGGTCCGCGGCGCCGTCCGTGCCCGTGATCGCGCCCCACGCCGCGTTCGCCTTGGCGCCGTTGCCGGCGGCGAGATAGGCCATGCCGAGATGCAGCCTCGCATCGTCGGGATGATCGAGCCCGCCCTTGGCGAGGCTTTTTTCGAGCGCCGCTTCGGCCTCGTCGTAGCGGCGAAAGCTCAGATAGGCCTCGCCGAGCTTTTCGAGCGCGAACCCGGTCTTCGCCGCCGCCGCTTCCTGCGCTTGCGCGGCGAGGGTCTTGGCGTCCGCGTCCGACTGGCGCTGCGCCATGTCGCGTAGCTTCGCTTCGCGCGCGGCCGCGTCCGGCTTGCCGAGGATGCCGGCCGCGAGGCCTTTGTCGAGGAACGATCTGGCGTCGGCCGGGAAGCCCGCCTCGATCGCCGTCTCGGCGGCATCGACATATTGCGCGCTCGTGTCGAACGCGCCCGCCGCGACCGCGACCCGGTCGAGATCGAGGCCGAGGCGCGGCGCGAAGCCGGGCTTCTGCTCGACCGCGCGGGTGAGATTGACCCAGTATTCGTGCTTCGGGTAAGCGCCCGCGAGCGTCGTCAGCGCGTCGATATAGCCGTCCTCGTTCTTCGCCTTGAACTCGGCGCTGGCGAGCGTCAGCAGCGTGTTCTCCCCGGGCTTTTGCCCCGCGCGCGCGTCGGACGCGGCAATTTCGCGCAAGGTTTTGGCGGCATCGGCGAAATCGTTCTCGAGATAATAGGATTGCGCCATCAACTGGCGCGGCCCGGGCTCGCCGCCGCCGGCCTGGTAATAGCGCGCCGCCGCCGCGACCGTCTTGGCATAGTCCTTGAGGCGGTAGTCGAGCTCGACGATGGTCAGGAGGCGCTTGGCGCTTTCGGCGGGCGGCAGGATATGGGTCGCCACCACCGCCTCGAGCGCGCCGATGGCGACGGCATAGTCGCCCTCCGCCACGGTCGCGGCGGCGCGCGTCTCGGCGATGACGTAGGTCTCGTAAGGGCTCTTGTCGGGCACCGCGTCCGCCGCCTTCAAGCGTTCGAGCGCTTCGACATATTTCTTCTGCCGCACCAGCGCCTGCGCGTCCTGCACCGGCTTGCCCACCTCGGCGCGGGCGGCGGGCGCCTCGTCGGCCAATGCGCGCGGCGCGGCGCAGCCGATCAAGGCGAGGAGGCCGGCGCCGAGCGCCACGCGCAGCAGCGCCGTCATTCGATGAACTGCTCGGCGCCGACGAGGCCGATCCTGACGACGCCCAGGCGCTGCGCCTCGGCCAGCACTTCGGCGACCGCGGCATATTTGGCGAGCCGGTTGGGCGCGATGTGGATTTCCGGCTGCGGCGTCTTCGCGGCGGCCGCGCGCAGATCGCCTTCGAGCGCCGCGCGGTCGGGCACCGGCAGGCCGTTCCAACTCATCGTGCCGTCGAAATCGATCGCGAGATCGACCACCTCGGGCTGAATCTGCGCCGGCGGCGGCGTGCCCTGCGGCATGTCGAGCTTCACCGCGTGCGTCTGGACCGGGATGGTGATGATGAGCATGATGAGCAGCACCAGCATCACGTCGATGAGCGGCGTCGTGTTGATGTCAACCATCATGTCATCGCTGCGGTTCCGCAGATGGATCGCCATGGCTCAGCCTCCCGCCGCCGGGGCCGCCGCCGCGCCGTGGTCGGGCTCGACGATGAAGGTCACCTTCGCGATCCCCGCGCGCTGGCACGCGACGATGATGCGGCCGAGGAATTCGTAGCGCGCGTCCTTGTCGGCGCGGATCTGCACCTCGGGCTGGGGCACGTCGTTGGCGCGGCTCTCGAGGTGCGCGAGCAGCGCCGCGTTCGAGGCGAGGCGCCCGTCGTTCCAGAACAGATCGCCGTCCTTGTCGACGGCGATGGTGATGTTCTCCGGCCGCGTCTTGTTCGGCTGGTTGACCTCGTGCGGCAGCGCCACCGGCACCGTGTGCGTCACCACCGGCACGGTGATGAGGAAGATGATGAGCAGCACCAGCATGATGTCGACGAGCGGCGTCGTGTTGATCGAGGCGACGAGCGCGTCGTCGTCGCCGCCGTCGGGGCGTTGGACGCTCATCGCCATGTCATGCGCTCCGCGCCGCGCGCGCCTGCGCCGCGCCCGCCGCCCGCGAGCAGCGCCTCGAGATCGGCCGCGAAATTGCGTACGCGGTCGAGCAGGACCTTGTTGCGGCGGATGAGCCAGTTGTAGCCGAGCACCGCCGGCACCGCGACGGCGAGGCCCATCGCCGTCATGATGAGCGCCTCGCCCACCGGCCCCGCGACCTTGTCGATGCTCGCCTGCCCGGCGATGCCGATCGCGGTCAGCGCGTGATAGATGCCCCACACCGTGCCGAACAAGCCGACGAACGGCGCGGTCGAGCCGACCGTCGCGAGGAACGCGAGCCCGCGCTGCAGCCGGTTCGTCACCGCGTCGGCCGCATGCTGGAGTGACAGCGTGATCCACGCCTGCGGATCGATCTCTCCGGTCAATCCGCCCGCGCGCTCTCCGGCCGCGCCCAAGCCCTCTTCGGCGATGGTGCGGAAGGCGCTCTTCGCGCCCAAACGCTCGACGCCCTCGCGGATGCCGGGCGCGCGCCAGAACTCGCGCTCGGCGGCGCGCGCGTGGCGCGCCAGCACCATCTGCTCGACGAGCTTCGTCACGATGACGTACCAGCTCCCGATCGACATGATGAGGAGGATGCCGAGCGTGCCGCGCGCGACGAAATCGCCGGCCGCCCAGAGCGCGCCGAGGCCATAGGGATTGGCGACGGTCTCCGGCGTCGCCGCGGCGGGCGGCGGCGGTTGCGGCGCCGCCGCTTCGGGTGCGGGCGCGGCGGGGGCAGGTGCGGGCTCCGTGCTCGCGGCGGGAGCTGTGGGCGCGGGCGTCGCCGTGCTCGCGGCTGGCGGCGCGGGCGGAGACGTGCTTGGTGTGCCTTGCGCGGAGGCGGCCGGGCCCGAAAGCGCGGCCACGATCGCAAGCGCCGCCGTCATGCGCATAACCAGGTTCAACATATCGTGCGACCTTCTCCCGCTACTGCAATTTCCAGTTGAAACGGAACGTGTATCGCATCGGCTGCGGCTTGCCGTCGACCGTGCCGGGCACGAAGCGGTAATTCGTCTTGACGCCCTCAAGTGCCGCCTGGTCGAGCCGCGGAAAGCCGCTCGACTGCAGGATCTTCGCATCGACCGCGCGGCCGCTCGGATCGACCAGCACTTCGAGGGTGACCGTACCCTGTTCGCCGAGGCGGCGCGACGCCGGCGGATAGTCGGGCTCGTGGCTCGCCGCCAGGTCAAGATGCGGCAGCACCGTCACCGCCTCGTGCGGCGGCGCGGGCGGCGCCGGCGGCGGCCGCACCGTCGTCACGTTGGTGATCGCCGTGCTCTGCGCCGGTGGCGGCGGCGGCGTCTTGATCTGCACGTCGGGCGGCGGCACGAACGGCGGCGGCGGCGGCTGGAAATCGGGCGGCGGCGGCGGCGGCGGGGGCGGCGGCTTCGCCGCGTCGATGATCTTGGCGACGATCGGCACCGGCGCCACTTCGATCACGCGGTAGGCGAGCCCGGTCACGAGCGCATAGATGAGCGCCGCGTGAAGCAGGAGGACGAACGCGAATCCCGCGACGCGGGTTGGCGATGGATCGCGCGCGGCGAGCGCCATCAAAACTCCTTGCGCACGCTGGCGAAGATCGAGCGCCGCGGGCCATAGGCCGGCGCGAACACGCCGACGCCGGTCTGGCTCCGGATGAGATAGACCTCGTCGGTGAGGTTGACGAGATCGACGCTCAGTTCGATCGGCCCGCCATAGGGCACCTCGAACTTGTGCGACACGCCGAGATTGATCTGCGCGTAGGACGGCACGGTGCCCTGGTTGAAGCAGTCGCCGGGATTCATCGTCCTGAGGCCCGAGCCGGCGATCATGTCGGCGCTGAGCTTCGTGCCCTGCAAATTGTACGACATGCCGACCGAGGCCGTGGAAAGCTGGCTGTGGTCGGTGTTGACGAGATGCGTGTCGGCATAGACGAGATCGGATTCCGGACACCCGTTGCCCGCGATGCTGCTGAAATTGAATTGCGCCGAGGTCACGCCTTCCGCCTTCTCTTCGCCGATCTGGAGATTGCCATAGTAGGAGAAATTCCCGTGGTCGTACGACGTCGAGAGCTCGATGCCCTTGTTGAAGCCGGCGTGATAGTTGAACGGCGTCAGGATCACCGGCGCGCCGAATTGCCCCTCGTCGAGAAGGTTGCGCGCGTATTTATAGAAGAGGTCGATGCCGACCTTGAGGCCGGGAATGATCTCCTGCTCCACGCCGACATCGAACACATGCGAGCGTTCGGACTTGACCGGCGAATTGAGGCACGTTCCGGTGTTGGACGGCCCGGGCCCGGGCGACGCGCAGCTCGCGCTCGTGCCGACGGTCGAGGCGAGCGACTGGGTCGCGACCAGCTCGAACGGCGGCGGCGTCAGGTAGTTCGCATAGCCGGCATGGACGGTCGTCCCATCGGTCGGCTTCCACACCGTGTTGAGGCGCGGGCTCAGCTGGTTGTCCATGGTGTATTCGTTCACCACGTCGAACCGGGCGCCGTAATTGACCGTGAGCTTCGGCAGCGCCTTCCATTCGTCCTGGAGATAGGCGCTGTAGAGCCAGCCGGTCTTGGCCTCGTCCTGGACGATCGAAACCGGCGTCGATCCATAGGCCGCAACTCCCGTGGCGGGACACCCCGAAGACGGCAGCTCCGGTCCAACGCAAGCGGTAATGGGCAGCACCGACGAATTTGTGTCCGCCGAGGCGCGTTCGCCCTGAAGATAGAGTCCGGCGCGCAACGTGTGGTCGGCGCCGAGATTGTAGCTGCCGTCCGCCTGCATGCCGTTGGCGAGGCTCTGCCGCAGCGCGTCCTGCGAGATGCCGTCGAAGAAGATGTCGCCGAGCGCGTCCGGGTGATAATTCAGCGTGCCGTATTTCGAGAACGCCGAAACCTGAAAATCGAAATCCTCCTCCGCGCGCAGATAGGAGAGCGCGCCGAACGAGCTGCCTTCGACCTGGTGCTCCGCGAGCGTGCTCGAATTGTAGTTGGTGACGCCGGCGATCGGCGCGAAGCCGCCCGGCGGACCGTAAAGCGGCGTCTGGCCGGGATTGTTCGGGATCTGGAACTGGCCTTGGAACGTGCCGCCGATGAAGGCGATCTTGCTCGCGGAATCGATGATCTTGTCGAGATAGACGAAGCCGTGCGACTGGATCGTGTCGTCGTGGAGCTGGTTGTATTTGGGCGTCACTGAATCGATGCCGTGATCCGATTCGAGATTGTCGCCGGACACGTAGTAATTATATCCGCCGGCCGATCCGCCATATTGGAAGCTCGGATTGATCGTGCCGTAGCTGCCGCCGCGCATTTCGACCGCGCCGCCGGGCTGGAACAGGCCGCTCTTCGTCTGCATGTCGAGCACGCCGGCGACGCGAAGCCCATATTCCGCCGGCAGCGTGCCGGTGATGAGCTGCATCGAATTGACGAAGCGCGGATCGAGCCCCTGGCCGAAGAAACTCACGCCCTCCGGCAGGACGATGCCGTTGATGCGGTATTGCACTTCGAGGTGCTCGTTGCGGATGTGCAGCGAGCCGTTGGCCGCGTTGTCCTGGTTCACGCCGGGCGTCTGCAACAAGACCTGGTTAAGCGGCAGGTCCTCGCCGCCCGGCAGGTTCTGAATCGCCTCGTTCGAGAGCGTATAGGTCGAGGCGCCGATCTGCGGCTCGATGCTGATCTGCGCGGCGGCGAGACGCTGCGCGGTGACCGTGACTTCCTCGGCCGGCTGCGCCGCCGCGGCCAGCAGCGTCACGTCGGCGGTGGCGCCGGCATCGCCCGCGAGCGTGACGTCGGCGCTGCCCGTGCCGATGCCGGATTTTTCCGCGACGACCGTATAGCTGCCGGGCGCCACGTCCTTGAAGCTGTAGCTGCCGTCAGCGGCCGTGGTCGTGTGCGCGACCTCCTTGCCGCCCGCTTCGAGGCGCAGCGTCACGCCCGCTTCCACATGCTGCTGTGCATCGCGCGCGACACCTTCGACCGTGCCGGCCGGCGGCGCCGCGTGCGCAGTGAGTGCAAGGCCGACGAGAAGCGCGATCGCGGCGGCGCCGCGGCGCAAGGTTCGAGGCTTCGATGACATGACAATCCCCTCTGCCAAAACCGAAGAGTTCGCTCCCCGAAGCGGGAAGCGGATTGACGCGACAATCGGTTTTCAGGCGAGCGGGGGCCCGCGCGAACGGAAGGACGGTTTCGGCGCCGGGGCGAGCGTTTGCGGGGCGGGCGGCGCGAAGGCGACATGCTCGAAGTCGAGCGGGAGAGCCAGCACGATCGGCGCCGGCAGCGCCGAGCTTGCCGTCATGCCCATGGTGACGCAGATCGCGCAGTCGTCGTGCGTCGGCGGAAGGGGTGAGGGATTGGCCGGCGCGCCCGCCTCGTGCGA
This sequence comes from uncultured Alphaproteobacteria bacterium, assembly GCA_963729295.1. Lineage (GTDB taxonomy): Bacteria > Pseudomonadota > Alphaproteobacteria > ATCC43930 > CGMCC-115725 > DATJLY01. The sequence goes on along the minus strand of CAVSNJ010000016.1, from coordinate 23,761 downwards.
TGCGGCCTCGGCGGTCTGCGGGAAGAAATCGTCGGCGTGCATGTGGCCGAAGGACAGGGTGAGCAGGACCGCCACGGCAAAAAGCGCGAGCCGTGCGCCGGAGCGTCGCATTGCCTTCGACTGCAACATGCACATTTCCTGCGAAGCGAGATCGCCGCAGCGCAGCACTTACGCCGGCTCGTCTAACATATCGCTCGGGCGTGGTCCAGCCTTTTACGCAAGGCGCTTGCGTTATGAATCGTCTGCCCTTAGATTTCCGCCATGGCCCGCAAGGCGCGCGTCTCGGCCGCGCTGCTCAGTCTGCTGGAGGAGGGCGAGCGTCACGCCTGGACGCTCGAGGAGCTCCATGTCGGCCTCGCCCGGCGCGGCGCCGCCACGGATTTCTCCTCGGTGTTCCGCGCCTCGGAAAAGCTCGTGGCCGAAGGGTTCGTGCGCAAGCTCCTGCTCGAGGACGGCCGCGTCCGCTTCGAGCTCTTCGGCGAGCATCACGACCATCTGCTCTGTACGCGCTGCCACACCATCGTGCCGATCCCCTGCGTCATCGGGCATGACGAGTTCGCGGCGCTCGCGCGCAAGACCGGCGCCGCCATCCTCGGCCATCACCTGATCCTCTCCGGCATCTGCCGCGCCTGCCGCAGCGCCGCGGCCAAGAAGCCGCAGCGCCGGACAAAGCGGGCCGCGGCGCCTGCGCGATCCCGTGCCCGGCCGCGGCCGCGCTGAGGCGCGGACGATCAGACAATTCCGCGGCGCTCGGCGCTCCGGCATACTCGCCCGATGACCGCACGCCCCGATGTCGTCGTCCGGCCCGCGACCGCGGCCGATGTCGCAACCCTCCTCGGCTTGGTGCGCGAATTGGCCGCCTACGAAAACCTGGCGCAGGACGCGGTTGCAACCGAGGACATGCTCGCGCGCGGCCTGTTCGGCCCGCGTCCGTGCGCCGAAGCGTTGATCGCCGAGGCCGCTGGCGCGCCGGTCGGCTTTGCCCTGTTCTTCCCGACCTTCTCGACCTTCGTCGGCAAGCCGGGCCTGTGGCTCGAGGACATCTACGTGCAGCCGGCGCACCGCCGGCACGGCATCGGCCTCCTGCTGCTGCGCGAAGTGGCGAAGATCGCGCTCGGGCGCGATTGCGGCCGCATGGAATGGGCGGTGCTCGACTGGAACGAGCCCGCCCTTCGCTTCTATCGTACCCGGCTTGGCGCGCGGGCGCTGGACGAATGGACGGTGCAGCGCCTGGACCGCGCGCGCATCGCGGCGCTGGCCGACGGGTGAGGCGCCCACGAGTCGCCGTTGCGTGTGCGCGAAAATCCCAATATAGAGCGGCGGTTTCCGCGGGATAGGGCGGCAATCGCCGCGTCATAGGGGCCGAATTTCCGCGCGGTCCGGGGCGTAGCTCAGCCAGGTAGAGCGCAAGCTTTGGGAGCTTGATGCCGGAGGTTCGAATCCTCTCGCCCCGACCAGCCGGACGGTGATAGGGAGACCCATGGCGAAGGTGCGCATCTACCGTCCGGCCAAGACCGCGATGCAGTCGGGCACGGCCAAGACGCTAAGCTGGGTGCTCGAATACGAGCCGGCGAGCCGGCGCGAGCCCGATCCGCTGATGGGCTGGGCCTCGGCCCAGGACACGCTCAACGAGGTGCATCTGCGCTTTGCCACGCTCGAGGAGGCGATCCAGTTCGCCACCAGGCGCGGGCTCGATTATGCCGTCAGCGCGCCGCACGATGCGCGCTTCAAGCCCAAGAGCTATGCCGAGAATTTCCGCTACGAACGGCCGCGCTGATGCTTGTAAAGGGCGCGCGAAGCCCTTATAAAATAGGCATTTCTTGGCGCTCGCGCCCTTAGCTCAGCGGATAGAGCAACCGCCTTCTAAGCGGTAGGTCGCTGGTTCGATTCCAGCAGGGCGCGCCAGATCCGGGAGGGGCGGCATGCGGCTCACTGCGCTGGCACTGGCGGCCGCGGCGACGGCGCTCATCCTGGCTGGCGCCGGGCCGGAGGCTGCTGCCGCGGTGCTGCGCGTCACCAGCAGCGCCGACGGCGGCGCGGGCAGCCTGCGCGCGGCGCTCGCGGCGGCCCATGCCGGCGACCGCATCGTCCTGGCGCTTTCCCGCGAAAACACAGCGAAAATAGTGTTGGCGGCGCCCTTGCCGCCGGTCGCCTCGAGCCTCGTGCTCGAAATCCGCGCCGATGCGTCCGACGTGACGATCGCCGGCGGCGGCATCGCGCTGGCGCCCAAGGGCGGGCTCGCGTTCGAAATCGCGCCCGGCCGCGTGGCGACGCTCGCTCTGCCCATCACCGGCGTCGATGGCGATCGCGGCCTCGCGCTTGTCGGCGGCGGCATTCTGGTGCTGGCGGGCCGGTGCGATTTTCGCGGCGGCACCACGGTGACGGAGGCGACGCTCAGGCTCGGCGACGCCGGCGGATTGCCGCCCAAGGGACGCCTCACGCTCGTCGCCGGCCGGCTCGAGCTTGGGCCGCAGGACGCCGTGGTCGGTGCGCTCGCCGGAGACGGCGGCACGATCGCGCTTGGCGATAAGACTCTCACCGTCGACGAGGACAGCGACTCGGAATTCCAGGGCGCGATCGACGGCTCCGGCCGGCTCGTCAAGGCGGGCGCGGGGCGACTCGTGCTCAAGGCGGGAATCGGCTGGACCGGGGGGACTATGGTTACCGGCGGCGTGCTCGAGCTCGCCGGGACCGGGCAGGCGGTGCAGATCCACGGCCCGGTCACGCTGAAGGGGGGCGCGCTCATTACGCCCGGCGTGCGACTGGGTACCGGGCCAGGGCCCGCGCAGTAGTGCGAATGATCTCCAGGTCGCCATTAGCTCCATTTACGCCCGGGATCGGGCGGATTTTCTTTGTCGAATGCTGCCCTGGCGGCTACCGGCAAGCGCTTCCGGCCGGTGAAATTCAATTGACTTCAAGCCCCAGCATTGTTCTGCTAGTTCAAATTTCAAAACTCGCGGCGAGAGGGGGCAGGGGTGCGCTCGACCGCGGGGCCCAGGGACTAGGTCCGGCGGAGGATGGGAACCGGTGGCTCTGACCGTGCGGTTTTGGGGTGTGCGGGGCAGCATCGCCGTGCCGGGACCCAGTACCGCCCGCTATGGCGGTAACACGTCGTGCATCGAGGTGCGCTGCGACGACAAGCTGTTCATCCTCGATGCCGGCACGGGCATCCGGTCGCTCGGTGGCGCGCTTCTTTCGACCGGCGCACCCATTGAGGCCGACATGCTGTTCACCCACACGCACATCGATCACGTCTGCGGGATTCCGTTCTTCGCGCCGTTCTATCTGCCGGGCAACCGCTTTCACATGTGGCTCGGCGGGTTGCAGAAGGGCTGGGGCATCGAGCAAGCGTTGCGCCAGATCATGCAGGCGCCGATGTTCCCGGTGGCGCTTGATATCTTCAAGGCCGAGTTGATCTTCAACGATTTCCACAGCGGCGACGACATCACGACGCAATCGGGCTTCACGATCAGGACCGCGCCCTTGAACCATCCGGGCGGCGCGACCGGCTACCGCATCGATTATCGAGATCGTTCGCTCGCCTACATCACCGATACCGAGCACAAGCCCCCTGACCGCGACAAGAACATCATCAATCTCGTGCGCGACGTCGATCTCATGATCTACGATTGCACTTACACGGACGAGGAATTCCCGCGCTATGTCGGTTGGGGCCACTCGACTTGGCAGGAAGCGATCCGCGTCGCCGAAACGGCCAATGTGAAGCAGCTCGCGGTGTTCCACCACGATCCGGGCCACGACGATGAATTCATGGACAAGGTGGCGCAGAAGGCGGAGCAAGCGCGCCCCGGCACGATCATCGCCCGCGAAGGCGTAGTCATCGAGCTTTAGGTCCGTTCACGCTTCCGTGAGCGCCGGCATGACCTCGTGCCGGAACAACTCGACCGAGCGCAGCGTCTCGGCGAGCGTGAGGTCGCCGAACGCGAATTGCCCGACGCAGTAATTTGCGGCCGTCTCGCGCATCTGCTGAGCAAGGAAGTCGCGCACCGTCGCCGGCGATCCGGCGATGCCTTGCCCGACCTGCTGCAGTGTGTCGAAGTCGACGGGGCGCGGATGTTGCTGCGCCCGTCCGTGGCGCTGGAACAGAAACGTGAAGCTCTGATGCCAGCGCGGATAGGCCCGCCGCGCGATGGCGAGCGCCTCCTCGTCGCGTTCCGCGACTACGATGAAGCGGCCGAGACCGATCTTGGGCAACGGCTCGCCCGCACCATGGCATTGGCGCCACGCCTCGCAAAACCGGGTGATGGCCTTGGTCGTGGGCTCGGGCGGATCGAGGCAGATGACGGGAAAGCGCGCGCGCGCCGCGCGCTCGGCGCTTTCGGGCGCGTGGAGCCCGTACCAGATCGGCGGATGCGGTTGCTGCACCGGCCGCAGCTCCATCGGCACGCCCTTGAAGCGGAAGCGCTCGCCCTCAAAATCGAGCGTCGCGCTCGTCAGCGCGGCGCGCACGAGTGCTAGCGCCTCGCTGTAGACGGCCTGCGCCTCGTCGGGGTTCGCACCGAAATAGGCGAGCTCGACCGGCGAGGAGCCGCGCCCGAACCCGATATCGAGCCGCCCGCCGCTCATATGGTCGAGCATGCAGATCTCCTCGACGAGCCGCAGCGGGTGATAGAGCGGGAGAGCGAAGACCATCGGACCGAAGCGCAGGCGCTTCGTGCGCTGCGCGATGGCGGCGAGAAAGACGCTGGGCGAAGGCGCCATGCCGAGCGGTGTCGCGTGATGCTCGGCGACGTGATAGGAGTAGAAGCCGGCTTGGTCGTACGCCTCGATGATCTTGAGCCGCGCCTCGTAGTAGTCGGCGAGCGGCAGGTCGTTGCGGTCGAGATGGTCGAAAACGCCGAATTCCATGCCTGTCCCCGCTTCCGATGCGATGGTAGGGTGGGAGTATTGGGTCGGGCAACGATTTCGCCCGCCGCGGCGGTTGCCAGCGCCCGCGATTTTCGCTACTTAACTCTGACCAAGTCACTCCCTCGGGTTCGAGCATGGCGGTTCCGAAAAAGCGAGTCTCGAGATCGCGGCGCAACATGCGCCGCTCGCATCATGCCTTGCCGCGCGCGAGCTATGCCGAATGCTCGAATTGCGGCGAGATGAAGCGGCCGCACCATGTCTGTCCAGCGTGCGGGCATTACGACGGTCGCGAGGTTGTAGCGCGCGCCGCTGAATCGGCTTGAGCCTGCGGCGAGGGGAAGGACTTCTCCTTGAGCGCCGAGATCACCATCGCGCTCGATGCCATGGGCGGCGATCGTGCGCCCGATGCCGTGCTGCGGGGCGCCAGCATCGCGTTGCAGCGTTTCCCGCAAGCGCGCTTTCTCTTGTGCGGCGTCGAAGGGCGCCTCAAGACAGCGCTCGAGAAACTGCCGCGCCTTGCCGGCCGCGCCACGATCCTGCATACCGATGAGGTCGTCACCGGCGACGCGCGGCCCTCGGTCGCGCTCCGCACCGGGCGGCGCTCGTCGATGCGGCTCGCGATTGATGCGGTGGCGTCAGGCGATGCCGACTGCGTCGTGTCGGCCGGCAACACGGGCGCGCTCATGGCGATGGCGAAGTTCAGCCTGCGCATGCTCCCGGGCCTCGATCGGCCGGCGATGGCGTCCTTCTTCCCGACGCAGCGCGGCGAGAGCGTGCTGCTCGACCTGGGCGCCAATGTCGAGTGCGATGCCGAAAATCTCGTTCAGTTCGCGCTGATGGGCGACGTGTTCGCGCGCACCGTGCTGGGGCTTCAACATCCGACCCTGGCGCTCCTCAATGTTGGCTCGGAGGAAGCAAAGGGCAACGACGCGGTGCGGGGCGCCGCGCTGCGGCTGCGCGCGCCCGGAATGCCTATCCGCTTCCAGGGATTCGTCGAGGGCGACGGCATCGCCGCGGGCGCGGTCGACGTGATCGTCACCGATGGTTTCACGGGGAACATCGCGCTCAAGACTGCCGAGGGCACGGCACGGCTCTTCGCCGATTTCCTGCGTGCCTCGTTCCAGAGTTCGCTCACGGCGCGCGTCGGGTATCTCCTGGCGCACCGCGCGCTGCGTAAGCTGCGCTCGCGTCTCGATCCACGGCGTTACAACGGCGCTGTGTTCCTCGGGCTCGACGGCATCTGCGTCAAGAGCCACGGCAGCGCCGATGCCTTGGGCTTCGCCAACGCGATCGGCGTCGCCGTCGACATGAAGGTGAACGGCTTCCTCGAAAAGATCCGCGATGGCCTCGCGCAGTTGAGCGAAATCTCCGCGCCGCAGGACAAGCCTCAGTCCGCGGCGCTCTGAGATGACGTTCCGCTCGCTCGTGCTGGGCTGCGGCGGCTATCTGCCGGAACGCATCGTCGCCAATGCGGAACTCGCGGACCGCCTCGACACGTCGGACGAGTGGATCGTACAGCGCACCGGCATCCGCCAGCGCCATGTCGCGGCACCCGGCGAACTCACCTCCGATCTCGCCGTGCGCGCCGCCGAGCGCGCACTCGTCGCGGCCGAACGCGATGCCGCCGAGATCGACCTCGTCGTGCTCGCGACGGCAACGCCCGACCACACCTTTCCGGCGACCGCGGCCAAGGTCGCAGCCCGTCTCGGCGTGCGGCGCGGTCTGCCGGCCTTCGACGTGCAGGCCGTCTGTACCGGCTTCATTTACGCGCTCGCCTTGGCCGACAATTTCCTGCGCCTTGGCCAGGCAAAGCGCGCGCTCGTCATCGGCGCGGAGACGTTCTCGCGCATCATCGACTGGCAGGATCGCGGTACCTGCGTGCTGTTCGGCGACGGCGCCGGCGCCGTGGTGCTCGAGGCGCGGGATGATCGCGGCGGCGCGGGCGGGCGCGGCGTTCTTTCCACCCATCTGCACGCCGACGGCAGCGGCTATGAGCTGCTCTATGTCGATGGCGGCCCGTCCAGCACCGGCACATCGGGGTTCCTGCGCATGGAGGGGCGGGAGATTTTCCGCCACGCGGTCGAGCGGCTCGCCCAGGCGGTCGACGAGGCGCTAGCGGCGAACGGCGTCGCGCCCGCGGCGCTCGACTGGCTCGTGCCGCATCAGGCGAATCGGCGCATCATCGACGCGATGGCGAAGCGGCTCGGCCTCGATGCCGGCCGCGTCGTCGTCACGATCGACCGGCACGCCAACACATCGGCCGCCTCGGTGCCGCTCGCGCTGGCAGAGGCGGCGAACGATGGGCGGCTTCGCCCAGGCCAGCTCGTGCTGCTCGAGGCGATGGGCGGCGGCCTCACCTGGGGCGCGGCGCTCGTCCGCTGGTAGAGCCCCCGGGTCGATTCAAGAACCCCTCCCAACGCTCTGTAATTGCAAATTTTCTACGCCCGGATTAGGGTTCCGGTAAAACGGGAGGGCGGGGATGGCAGCGCAGACCGTGACGCGCGCTCAGCTGAGCGAGGCGGTGTACCAGGAGGTCGGTTTGTCGCGCAACGAATCGGCCGCGCTGGTCGAGACGGTGCTTGCCGAAATTTCCGATGCCCTGTCGCGCGGTGAGATGGTCAAGATCTCCTCGTTCGGCAGCTTCGCCGTGCGCCGCAAGGGCCGGCGCATCGGCCGCAATCCCAAGACCGGAACCGAGGTACCGATCAATCCGCGGCGCGTTCTCGTGTTCCGCGCTTCGCACGTGCTCAAGGATCAGATCAACGGAGCGCTCAGCAAGCAGCATCCGCGCCGCAGCGGGACCGCATGAGGTTGCCAGACTTGTTCGACGAACCGCGCTCGCAGGGCTCGCGGCGGCACGCAAAGTCCGCCGAGGCTTTTCGCACGATCAGCGAGGTCGCTGGCGACCTCGAGGTGCCGCAGCACGTGCTGCGCTTCTGGGAATCGAAATTTCCGCAGATCAAGCCGCTGAAGCGCGCCGGCGGCCGGCGCTACTATCGCCCGGACGACGTGGCGCTGCTGCGGCGCATTCGCCAATGCCTTTACGACCAGGGCTACACCATCAAGGGCGTGCAGAAGCTTTTACGAGAAGGCGCGCTGAAGCAGGACGCGCGGCCCTCTGCGCAGCCGCCACTCGCGGCGCGCACGGTCAAAACGCCCGACTCTTTGCGCCAGGCGCTGCTCGACATCCGCAAGGAGCTCGTGGCGCTGCGCGATACGCTCGGCAAGGAACGTCGCTAACGCTGTTGTCGCGAATTCTCCCCAAATGTGCGTGCGCATTCGGCGCAAATCTGAAGCAGCGTTTCTTGCAGCCGCGCACCATTCATGCCACCGTCGCGTGTATCCACAGGACGCCCGCAGTGCGATGCGTCGTCGGCGAGGCCACGGTGGCACATTACCGGATGTTTCTGCTGGACGGTCGCGGGCACATTCTCGCACGCGAGGAGTACGAAGCGTCGGACGATGACGACGCGATTGCGAAGGCGCGCGTCCTGTTCGCCGCGCGCGCGCATTACAGCGGCTTTGAAGTCTGGCAGTTGAGCCGCGTCGTGCATCGCGAGGAACGCGGTTGAGTTCCGCGCACCACGTTGCCTTGCCGCGGCTGCGTTCCTATAGTCGCCCGGTCGGGCAGTAGCGCAGCCTGGTAGCGCATCAGCATGGGGTGCTGAGGGTCGCGAGTTCGAATCTCGCCTGCCCGACCATTGACCGAAATAGCGGGGTGAGGGATGGCGGCGACCCGGCGGCAATTCCTGCGCGACGGCGCCATCGCGGCAGGCGCCGCGCTCATCGCATCGCCGGCGCTCGTATCACCGGCGTGCGCGGCCGAAGCCATCACCGTTATCCTGCCCTTGGGCTTTGCGATCGCGTTCTTCGATACAATGAATGCCGCCGCAGGCGGCCATTTCGCCAATTTCGGAATCGACGCCAAAGTGATCGGCGCCAATTCCGGCGTGCAGACGGTGCAGCTCGTGACCTCGGGCCAGGGCACGTTCGGCCGCGGCGCACCGGCCGACATCATCCGCGCCTTCGCCGCCAACCAGAGCGCGCCCATCGCCATCGCCACGGTGTTCCAGGGCTGCCCGTTCCGCGTCTTCAGTCTCAAGTCGAAACCTATCCTGGAACCCAAAGATTTTGCAGGAAAAACCGTAGGCCTCATTACCATGGCCTCGCCCACCGGGATTTATCTCGACGTGATGCTGTCGCAGGTTGGACTGAAGCCGTCGGATGTGGAGCGGCAGCCGACCGGCGGCACGGCCGGCGCGATCGAAATCCTGAAGCAAGGTCGAGTTGATTGCTTCATCTCGACGACAGACGTCGAGACCGCGCTCGCCCGCATGAACGAGCCGGTCGAGGTCTGGGACCCAGGCAAGTACCTGCCGCTGCCGGGCCAGACCTATTACGCCATGCCCGAAATCCTGACGGCGCGGCACGATGTGGCGGTACGCTTCCTCAAGGCGTGCAAGGCGTCGATCGACGAGATGCTGGCCCAGCCATTGGCCTCGCTCATCACGCGTGCGGCGAAGACGTTCGACATTCCCGAGGCCAACAATCTCGATATGGCGGTGGCGATCGTCAACAACACCATCAAGAAACTGCTGCTCGCCGACGGCCGCGACAAGATTCTGTTCAATTTGCCCGACCGTTGGGATGGCGGCGTGAAGGCGCTCGTGGCGGCGCACGTCGTTGACATCAAGGACCCATCCGTGCTCTACACGAACGAATTCGTCGACGCCGCCTTGAAGGCGTGACGCTGCGGCGCGCACCGCCCGGGCGCCCGCGCGATCTCCCATCCCCTTTCGTGAGCGACCGAGGTTATTCGCGGTGCGAATGGAACCATTCGGCGAGTATCGCATTTGTTAGATCAACAAAGCGGCGACCAGCCATCAAGGGGAGGTTTGGCGCCATGAATTACAGCTGCGCGTTAATTACCGGCGCCACGAGCGGCATCGGCGCCGCGTTCGCCGACCTGCTTCCGGACGAAACGTCCTTGCTGCTGACCGGCCGTCGCGGTGACCGCCTTGCGGCCGCCAAAACCCGGCTTGGGCGCGACGGCAGGAGGGTCGAGACCGTTGCTGCCGACCTGGCATCGAACGTCGACCGGCAGAACGTGATCGAGCGCGCGCTCGACATTGAAGTGGACCTTGTCGTCTGCAATGCCGGGGTCGGCCGCTATGGCGCCTTCGCCGGAGCGCCGTTCGAGAGCGTCGAGGAACAGGTCGTCGTCAATGTCCTCGCCCATCTGCAAATCCTGCACGCGCTCTTGCCGCGCATGTGTGCCGAGGCCGACCGCGCGGGCCGCCGCGCCGGAATTATCATCGTCTCCAGCACGGCGTCCTTTCAGCCCGGACCGACGATGGCCACCTACGCGGCGGGCAAGGCGTTTCTGCTGCATTTCGGCGAAAGCCTGGCGGCCGAGCTGCGCGATGCGCCGGTCGACGTTGTCGCTGTCTGCCCAAGCTTCACGCGCACCGAATTTTTCGTGCGCGCTTCACTGATGCCGCCGCCGCCTTATGCCTCGACGCCCGAAGCGGTGGCGCGCGAGGCGTTCGCGGCGCTCGGCGCTCGGCCCGTCCACATTTGTGGCGGGCGACTCCCAGGCCTGCGCTTCATTGCCACCTGCAACGCCGGCGCGGCGCAGGCGATCAAGCTCCTGTTCGCCCGCAATCCGGCGCTGCGAATGTGGCAATGGCCACGCGCGGCATTGTCGCAGCGGCCCCGCAGAGCACGAGTGGCAGACGCGGCACGACGGGTCTGACTGCGAGAGCTGTCGGAGATGCTGCGCCGGTCGGCGCCATATAATACTTTGACGCATGCCGCCGCCCGACGAATCCATCATCGAGGCCTATCAGCATTGGCGCCGCGGATCGAGCGCGGATGCCGAGGCGATCTGCCGGCGCATCCTCGACGAAGCTCCCGAGCATCCTGGCGCGCTCCATCTTCTCGGGCTCATCGCGCGCGCCGCGGGCGACCACGCGCTCGCTCTCGACTATCTGCGTCGCGGGTCGAACGCGCGGGCTGCGCCCTTCTTCGTCCACGATGCGCTGGCGCAGCTCTGTCTCGAACGGGGATTGGCCGGCGAAGCAGCCGAAGCGGGCCGGCGCGCAGTCGCCGCTGACGCCACGCAAGCCGGAGCCTGGCATCGGCTGGCCATAGCGCTCGTTCATGGGCGCCGCCTCGCCGAGGCACGGGACGTGCTCGAACGCGCGGTCGGGCTCGAGCCGCGCGACGTTGCCGCTCGCAACAATCTCGGCGCCGTGCTGCAACAGCTAGGGCGCGCCGATCTCGCAGCGGAAAGCTATCGCACGGCGCTCGCCATCGAGCCCGCCAATGCCGAGGCGCACAGCAATCTCGCAGCTGCGCTCGGCGCGCTTGGCATGTACGACGACGCGCTCGTGCATGCGCGGCGCGCCGTCGCCTTGAAGCCCGAGTTCGTGAGCCCCTATGTCCACGCGGCACTGGCCGAGGCGAGCCGGGGCGCTTTCGACGAGGCCCTGCGCTGGACCGATGCCGCGCCGCCGGCCGCACGGGAGAGTGCGGCGATTCTGATCGCGCGCGCCGACATTCTGCGCCAGCTCCACCGTTACGATGAGGGAACCGCCGCCTGCCGCCGGGCGATCGCGCTAGAGCCTGGCTCGAGCGATGCCTGCATCTCGCTGGGCCTGCTGCTTCAGGCGCAGGCGCGCGACGAGGAGGCGATTGCCGCCTTCGATCGGGCCGCGGCGCTTGCCCCGCTGCTCGGCCTGCCGCTCGCCAACAAGGGTGCGGTTCTGGCGGAGTGCGGACGCGCCGAGGAAGCGATCGCCGTGATCGAGAAGGCCCGCGCGCTCGAGCCCCAGTCCGCGTCGATCCGGTACACGCACGCGATGCTGAAGCAGTTTGCGCTCGACGACTCCGAGATCGCGGCGCTGGAAGAGCTTGCAGCGCTTGACCGGACGCCGTCCTACGGCGATCGGCTGTGCCTTCATTTCGCGCTTGGGGGCGCGTATCTCGAGCGCACCGAGCCCGCGCGCGCGTTCCGTCATCTCGATGCGGGCAACCGGATGAAGCGCGCGCTCGTCCGCTACGACGCCGACGCGGCGGAGCGCCGGATGGCGGCGATCGCAACACTATTTTCGCTGCGCCGCGTCGAGAAAGCGCCAGATGTCGGGCAGTCCTCGGAGCTGCCGGTCTTCGTCGTCGGCATGCCGCGCACGGGAACGACCTTGGTCGAGCAGATCCTGGCCTCGCACCCGGACGTCCACGGCGCGGGCGAATTGCGCCATTTCGAGGCCGAAATCGAGCGCACGACGCGCGCCAGGGGCGAGGACTATCCGGACGTCGCGGCGACGCTATTACCGGCCGACTATCGCGAGTTGGGGCGCAATTATCTCGCCCGGATCGGACCACCGCCGGGCGGCAAGGCGCGCGTCGTCGACAAGATGATCACGAACAGCCTCCATGCCGGCTTGATCCATCTCGCGCTGCCGCAGGCGCGGATCATTCTCTGCCGCCGCGATCCGCTCGACACGTGCCTCTCGTGCTACTCGAAGCTGTTCACCTCGGGCCTCGAATTCTCCTACGACCTCGCCGAGCTCGGCCGCTATTACCGCGCGCACGAGCGCCTCATGGCGCATTGGGAGAGCGTGCTGCCGGCCGACCGCTTCCTCGCGATCGACTACGAGAGCGTCGTCGCCGATCTCGAAGGCGCGGCGCGCCGCCTCGTCGCATTCTGCGGCCTGCCATGGTCGCCGTCCTGCCTGCAGTTCCACACGACGGAGCGCCCGGTCCGCACCGCGAGCATGGTCCAGGTCCGGAAGCCGCTCTATCGCTCGAGCATCGGGCGCTGGCGCGAGTTCCGCGCCCATCTCGCGCCGCTCCTCGCAGCGCTCGACCTGCGCGACGAGCCGGAGGGCCCTAGCGAATCGGCGTGACGTTGCTCGGCAGCTGGCGCTCGCGCTTGGGCGGCGGCACGCGCTTTGGCCGCCCCGCGAGCGCGCGGCCGCGCTCGGTGAGCTTGCACACGAGCCAGTCGGGCTTCAGCGGATTGTGGTACCACGCCTCGGCCCAGCCCTGGTCGATGCAGGCGCGGATCGTGCGCGGATCGACCTGCTGGCCGTCGCCGTCGAACAAGGGCAGCTTGCCGCCCGGCTCGTCGAGCCCGCGCTTGAGCCACGCGCGCTGCGTCGCGGTGGGAAGCTTCCTGATCTCGGGCGCGTCGCTCATCGTTCCCCCAACCACCCGAACGGGGGGCATGGTAACGCAGGCGGGCAACGCTGTGCCAGCTTGACGTGACGCGGCCGATTCGCAACGAAGCCCGAATCATGGCGGTGATGTTCGTCTATGTCACGGCGTCGGGCGCGGACGAGGCGGAGCGGATCGGGCGCGCCGTCGTCGCCGACCGGCTCGCCGCCTGTGCCAACGTGCTCGCGCCGGTGCGCTCGATCTATTGGTGGCAGGGCGCGCTCGAAGAGGGGGCCGAGGCGGCGCTCATCCTCAAGACCACGCGCGCGCGCCTGCCGGAGCTGATCGCGCGGGTGAAGGCGCTGCACTCCTACGAGTGCCCGTGCATCGAGGCGCTCGAGGTGACGGACGGCAATCCCGATTTTTTGGCGTGGGTCGAGCGCGAGACCGGCGCGGGTTAGGACGCGCCCCATCGGGGCGGCATCACCGTGAATTCGTCATGGCCGAGCTTGTTCCGGCCATCCACGATTTGTCATTGCGAGCGCAGCCAATCAACCTCGAGGCAAATCGCTTCGGCGCCTTGGCGCGCGCATGCGCGCTCCCCTCGCAATGATGATTATGCGCGTTTGCCAGCGGGGTTCGGTCACAGGTGCTTTCCGGGTTTGATCCTCAGAGTCCTAAGTTCCCGGCGGATCAAACAACGATGGCTGGCGTGCTATCTGTTTGCCCACGGGCGCGTCGGGCATATCGGCCATCAACGGCAATTGCAGCGTATCGCCGCGCTTTGGATGGGCGACATCAAGCATATGTTTGAATTGCCCCCAATTCTTGGAAACGCGCATGAGCGTAATGACCGCGTGGAGGTGCTGTGCGAGGGCAGGATGGCCGATGTCCTCGGTCAGCCACTGATGATGTTTTCCCCTACGCCGCCCCTGCTCAATCGGGTTGCGCCGCTCCAATTCTTCGAGAATTTGCGGAGCTAGCCGGGCGTACACGATGTCCTTCGTATAAGCAGCTACCACCTGCGGCGGATTTCTGCTGCGCCCCTGCCACTGCCAGCCGCGCAGGCGGAAAATCTGCTGGTAAAACTCATCGGGGAAGCGTTTCGCCCAAGCGGCCAGCTCTTTGCGGAGAAATGCATCGAGCATTTCTTGCAGGGCTTCTTTTTGGCGGTCGCGCTGGAAACCCGTTGCCTCATCGACTAGGCCGACGATGCCCAAGCGTTGCAGACCACGAGCGAGCATGTCGCACGCTGCAATAATGTGCTCGTATCGCTGCGGGATGACCCCTCGCCTAACCAACTCGGCGTTTCGGTAGTCGAGATAGACGTTACAAACCATCGGCAGCAGCTCGGCGTCATAACCGACCGCTCTGTTGCCCGACTTGCTGAGGTAGAAGACAGGTTTCGTCGACTCTCTCAAATCGTTGGAAATAAACGGCTTTAGTGCATCCGCCTGCAAAAAAAATGGAAGTTCGTCGGCAGTAGTAAGAGCGCCTGTCCCGGCCTTCGGCGAGCGAGAGCGCCCGAGGGCCTTTAGGAATTGGCCTTGGGAGAGGACCCGTTTCCCATCTGAGAGGTTTGCCGCAGGGATTGTCGCGTTCCCGATCCGCACATCCCCTTCATGGGTCGCATGGGGCAGGAACTTGCCCCAGCGAGCCTCTGCGGCCTTACGACCGATCTCCTTTCGCTGTTCCGGGGTAAGGGAATCTGCACGCGCCCGAGCGGCCCGCGCCTTCGCCTCATTCTTTTCGTCCATCTCATCGTCCCTATGCTTGCACAACCAAGTTGCAATCATATACTTGCAAAGATGTGGACGCAAGCATGAGATGCCGTCGTGCTCAACCGGGCTGCAAAGCTGGAATGCCGAGGGTCAGAAGCGGGAATTGGCGGCCGGAGCCAGGCGCTGCGCTTTATGAGGACAAGGACCTCAGGCCGAGGCGACGAGCGCGCGGTCGAGGTCGGCGATCAGATCCTCGATGCTCTCGATGCCGACCGACAGCCGCACCACGTCAGGCCCGGCGCCGGCGGCGATCTGCTGCGCCTCGTCGAGCTGGCGGTGCGTAGTCGAGGCGGGATGGATGATGAGCGAGCGCGTGTCGCCGATATTGGCGAGGTGCGAGAAGAGCTCGACGCTCTCGACCAGCTTCACGCCCGCGGCGAATCCGCCCTTCAAGCCGAAGGTGAAGACCGCGCCCGCGCCCTTCGGCATGTATTTTTGCTGCAGGGCGCGATAGGGGCTCGAGGCGAGCCCGGCATAGGAGACCCACGCGACCGCCGCGTGCCGCTCGAGCCATTCGGCGACGGCGAGCGCGTTGGCGCAATGCCG
The DNA here is from genome assembly GCA_963729295.1 of uncultured Alphaproteobacteria bacterium. Taxonomy (GTDB): domain Bacteria; phylum Pseudomonadota; class Alphaproteobacteria; order ATCC43930; family CGMCC-115725; genus DATJLY01. The sequence continues at coordinate 8,405 of CAVSNJ010000016.1, read as the reverse complement.
CTCCATGCGCAGCGGCAGGGTCTCGATCCCGGTGATGGTGAGGAAGGCGTTCATCGGCGCCAAGGTCGCGCCGAGATCGCGCAGGCCCACCGCATGGCCGTGCACGGTGAAGGCGAGATCGCCGAACGTCTCGTAGAAGCGCAGGCCGTGATAGGCGGGCTCGGGCTCGGTCAAGGCCTTGAACTTGCCGCTCGCGGCCCAATCGACCGTGCCGCTGTCGATGACGACGCCGCCCATCGCGGTGCCGTGGCCGGAGAGGAATTTCGTCATCGAGTGGACGACGAGATCGGCGCCCCATTCGAACGGCCGGCAGAGATAAGGCGTGGCAAGCGTGTTGTCGACGATGAGGAGCGCGCCCGCCTCGTGCGCGATCCTCGGCGACCGCCTCGAGATCGACGATGACGCCGCCGGGATTGGCGAGGCTTTCGACGAACACGGCCTTGGAGCGCGGCGTCAGCGCGCGGCGGAAATTTTCGGGATCGTCGGGATCGACGAAGCTCGCCTCCCAGCCGAATTTGCGGAAGCTCTTGCCGAACTGCGTGATCGAGCCGCCATAGAGCTTGTTCGAGGCGACGAAATGATCGCCCGGCTCCATGAAGGCGAAGAAGGCCAGAAGCTGCGCCGCGTGGCCCGACGCCACGGCGATGGCGCCGCGCCCGCCTTCGAGGCTCGCCATCCGCTCCTCGAGCACCGAGACGGTCGGATTGGTGAGGCGCGAATAGATGTAGCCGTAGGTCTGAAGATTGAAGAGCGAGGCGGCATGCTCGACATCGTCGAAGACATAAGCCGTCGTCTGATAGATCGGCGTGGCGCGCGCGCCGGTGGCGGGATCGGGGGACGCGCCGGCATGGACGGCCAGCGTCGCGAAGCCGGGGCGTTTCTCCGCGGCCATTCAGAGCGCCCTGCGCTTGGCCGAGATGATGCCGGTGTTGACGCCGCTCCAGCCGAGCTCGCCCGAGAGGCGCGAGTATTCGATCTTGGGGCAGCGGTTCATCACGACCTCGATCCCGGCCGCCTCGGCGCGCCGCGCGGCATCGTCGTTGCGCACGCCCAACTGCATCCAGATCACCGTGGCGCCGATCTTGATCGCCGCATCGACGATCGGCCCGACCTCGTCCGAGCGGCGAAAGATGTCGACCATGTCGACGGGCTCCTTCACCTCGGCAAGATCGCCGCGGCAGCGCTCGCCCAGGATCGTCTCGCCATTGGCGCGCGGATTGACCGGGATGACGCGAAAGCCCTTGGTCTGAAGATATTTCATGGCGAAATAGGACGGCCGCGTCCAGTTCGGCGACGCGCCCACCATCGCGATCGTGCGCACGCGCCGCAGGATCGCGCGCAGATAGGCGTCGGGATAGGCGTCGTGGTTCACTGCGGCCGCTGCCATGGCGGCGGGCGCTTGTCGATGAAGGCGTCGATCCCGTCCTCGGTCTCGCGCGCCAGCATGTTCTTCGTCATCACTTGGCCGGTATAGGCATAGGCCTCGTCGAGGCTCAGCTCGGCCTGGCGGTAGAACGCCTCCTTGCCGATGGCGACGGCGAGGCCGAGCTTGCCGGCGATGTGGCGCGCCAAGGTGCCAACCTCGTCGTCGAGCTTTTCCGGCGGCACGACGCGGTTGACGAGGCCGATCGCGCGCGCGTGCTCGGCCGGAACGAGATCGCCGGTGAGCAGCATTTCGAGCGCCGCCTTGCGCCCGACCGCGCGCGACAGCGCCACCATCGGCGTCGAGCAGAAGAGGCCGACATTGATGCCGTTGACGGCAAAGCGCGCGTCGCTCGCCGCGACCGCGAGATCGCAGGTCGCGACGAGCTGGCAGCCGGCGGCCGTGGCAATGCCGTGACAGCGGGCGATGACCGGCTTCGGCAGGCGCACGATGCTCGTCATCACGCGCGAGCATTGCTCGAACAGCGCCTCGTAATTGGCGCGGCCGGGAGTGGCGCGCATCTCCTTCAGATCATGGCCGGCGCAGAAGGCGGGGCCCGCGCCGCCGATCACCACGACCTTGACCGACGGCTCGCGCGCGATGGCGTCGAGTGCCTCCTGCAGCGCCGTCATCAGCGCGGCGGAGAGCGCGTTCCGCTGCTGCGGCCGGTTGAGCGTGAGGACGGCCACGCCGTCGGCATCGTTCCGGAGCAGCACGGGCTCGTTCGCAGCCGCCATCGCCCTCATCCTTTCGCCGCCTCCTCTGTGCAAAGCACCGTTGCGGACCGCGTTCAACGGGAAAGACGAGGCGATGGGGTATTACCATACCACATGACGAAAGCGCCGATTTTTCCGTGCCTCCGGCGCTTGACGGCGCGAGAACGCGTGTCATACTGCGCCCCCTTCACGGGGACAGGCGATGCGAACCCTTTCGCTCAAGGCGGGCGAGCTCGACAAGAAGTGGCTGCTGATCGATGCCGACGGGCTGGTGCTCGGGCGGCTCGCCTCGATCATCGCCCTGCGGCTCAGGGGCAAGCACAAGCCGAGCTACACGCCGCACATGGATTGCGGCGACCATGTCGTCGTCGTCAATGCCGAGAAGGTGCAGCTCACCGGCAACAAGCGGCGCGACAGCATCTTCTACTGGTACACGGGCTATCCCGGCGGGATCAAAGGCCGCTCGAAGGGCGCGATCCTCGACGGCAAGCATCCCGAGCGCGTGCTCGAGAAGGCGGTCGAGCGCATGCTGCCGAAGGGGCCCTTGGGGCGGCGCATCATGGGCCATCTCAAGGTCTATGCCGGGCCGGAGCATCCGCACGAAGCGCAGCAGCCGAAACGGCTCGATGTCGCCGCGATGAACCGCAAGAACACGAGGGCCTGATCCCATGGCCATAACCCAGCTCGGCGGATTGCGCGACGCGCTGCAAAGCGCGCAGCAGCAGCAGACGCGCCCACAGCCGCAAACGCCGCTTGCACCACAGACGCAGCCGGCCGAACCGGTGAAGCCCAAGCTCGATCCGCAAGGCCGCGCTTACGCCACCGGCAAGCGCAAGAACGCGGTGGCGCGCGTGTGGATCAAGCCCGGCACCGGGCAGATCTCGGTGAACGGCCGCGACAGTCCGGTCTATTTCGCGCGGCCGGTGCTGCGCATGCTGCTGAACCAGCCGTTCGTCGTGGCGAACCGGCTCGGCCAGTACGATGTCGTGTGCACGGTGGTGGGCGGCGGGCTGTCGGGGCAGGCGGGCGCGGTGCGCCACGGCATCAGCCGCGCGCTCACCTTCTACGAGCCCGATCTGCGCCCGACCTTGAAGTCGCAAGGGTTCCTGACCCGCGACAGCCGCGTCGTCGAGCGCAAGAAATACGGCCGCGCCAAGGCGCGACGCAGCTTCCAATTCTCGAAGCGCTAAGCTCGCCTCCCTCGTCGGGGCTGACGCATGGCGGCAAAGGTCTTCATCGACGGCGAGGCCGGCACGACCGGCCTCCAGATTCGCGAGCGCCTTTCGGCGCGGCGCGACGTGGCGCTCGTTTCGATCGATCCGGCCCGGCGCAAGGACGCGGCGGCGCGGCGCGAGCTTCTGAACGGCGCGGACCTCGTGATCCTGTGCCTCCCCGACGATGCCGCGCGCGCGGCGGTCGGGCTCATCGAGAGCAACGCCGTACGCGTCATCGACGCCTCGACCGCGCATCGCACCGAGCCCGGCTGGACCTACGGCTTTCCGGAAATGGCGAAGGACCAGCGCGCGGCCATTGCCGGATCGCGCCGCGTCGCCAATCCCGGCTGCTATCCCACGGGCTTCATCGCGCTGGTGCGGCCGTTGCTCGAGGCCGGGCTCGTGCCGCGCGATTGGCCGGTCACGGTCAACGCCGTCTCGGGCTATAGCGGAGGCGGCCGCTCGATGATCGCCGAGTTCGAGAACAAGGACGCGCCCAACTACACGAGCGTGCCCTATCGCATCTACGCGCTTTCGCTCGCGCACAAGCACGTGGCGGAAATGCATCGCCATACCGGGCTCGCGCATCGGCCGCTCTTCGCGCCGTCGGTCGGGCGCTATGCGCAAGGCATGATCGTCGAGGTGCCGCTGCACCTGAAGGCCCTGCCGGCAAAGCCGCACGTCAAGGATCTGCGCGCCGCGCTTGCCGCGGCTTACGCCGGCGAGACTTTCGTCGAGGTAGCATCGCTCGAGGAGGCGGCGCGGCTTGCGACGCTCGATCCCGAGCAGCTCAACGGTTCGAACCGCATGCGGCTCTACGTCTTCGGCGCCGAGAAGGCCGGGCAGGCGCGGCTCGTGGCGCTCCTCGACAATCTCGGCAAGGGCGCGGCGGGCGCGGCGGTGCAGAACCTCAACCTCATGCTCGGATTGCCGGAGAGCGCCGGGCTTTCGTAGACGCGCGCGCTCTGGTAGCGTTGCGGCATGACGGCCGGGCCACGACGAGCGCGGCCGCAGGGGGAGGGAAAAATGCGGCACGCACCGCGTCTTGCGGCGATCGCTCTCACGCTTGGCCTTGCCGGTCTCGCGGCGCCGGTTTCGGCCGCGGACTATGTCATGAAATTCGGCATACCGACCGTGAACGACGCGCAGCACCATTATCTGCTCGCCTACAAGGACGCGCTCGAAAAGGCGTCGAACGGGCGGATCGAGGTGCAGATCTATCCGGCGAGCCAGCTCGGCGCCATCCCGGTCGAGATCCAGGGCGTGCAGCTCGGCTCGATCCAGGCCTTCATGGCGCCGGTCGATTTCTTCACCGGCATCGACGCGCGCTACAGCGTGTTCGCCGCGCCGATGCTGTTTCGGAGCGAAGCCGAAGCGGCAAAGGCGATCCACGATCCCGCGCTCGAACCGAAGATCCTCGCGCTCGCCGTGCCGAAAGGGCTCGTCGGCATGGCGATGCTGGCCGTCGGCGCATCGCACTACGCCGCACGCAAGCCGATCCTTCGCCTTGCCGACTTCAAGGGCAAGAAGCTGCGCATCAACGGCAGCGAGCTCGAGCGCGCGAAGATGTCGGCGCTCGGCGCCTCCGGCATCGCGATGGCGTTGAGCGAGGTGATGCCGGCGCTCGACCAGGGCACGATCGACGGCACGATCAGCGGATTCGCCGTGTTCGTGCCGTTCAAGATGAACACGCTCGTCCATGTCGTGACGGTCACGAACGATACGCAGCTCATCTCGATCGCCGTGGTGAGCAAGCGCTGGCTCGACGGCCTGCCGCCCGATCTGCGCAAGCTCGTGCTCGATACCGGGCACGCGCTCGAGCCCGCAGCGCAAGCCGATGCGCTCGCCCTCCTGGCGAAACTGCAGCAGCAATGGATCGACATGGGCGGCGAGGTTCATCTGCTGCCGCCCGAAGACATGGCGCAGCTGAAGACGCTGCTCACGCCGGTCGGCGAGGAGGTGACGAAATCGCAGCCCGCCGTCCACGATTTCTACGAGGAGGTGCGCGCCACGGCCGCGAAGGATTGAGCGATGGCGTTGGCGCGCGGCCGCGCTATTCGGACTTGACCCTGACGTAGGAGCCTGGCGCGTCCTCGATCGGCGTGAGCTTGCCGTCGCCGGGCTTGCGCGCCGGCACGGTTCCGCCGCCATGCCGCGCCACCCATTTCTCCCAGGTCGGCCACCATGAGCTCTGGTGGAAGGTGGCGGTCGCGAGCCAGTCTTCCGGCTTCTTCGGCAGCTTCGCGTTGTCGAAGTGGCCGTATTTCGTCTGGTCGGGCGGATTGACGACGCCGGCGATGTGGCCCGAGGCGGCGAGCACGAACTTGGCCGGACCCTTGTAGAGCTGCGTCGCCGCATATGTGGATTTCCACGGCGCGATATGGTCCTCGCGCGTCGACAGGATGAAGGTCGGCGTCCTGATCTTGCGCACGTCGATCGGCACGCCGTTGAGCGTGATGCCGCCCGGCTCGACGAGCTTGTTCTCCTGGTACATGGTGCGGAGATAGAAGCTGTGCATGGTCGCCGGCATGCGCGTCGAATCGCTGTTCCAATAGAGCAGGTCGAACGGGAACGGCTCCTTGCCGAGCAGGTAGTTGTTGACGACGAAGGACCAGATCAGATCGTTGGCGCGCAGCATGTTGAAGGTCGTCGCCATGTCGGCGCCTTCGAGATAGCCGTGCTGGCGCATGCGCTCTTCGAGCGTCGCGAGCTGTTCTTCGTCGATGAAGACCGAGAGCTCGCCCGCTTCCTTGAAATCGACCATCGAGGCGAAATACGTGGCGCTCGCAAAGCGCTTGTCGCCCTTGGCCGCCATGTAGGCGAGCGTCGCCGACAGAAGCGTGCCGCCGAGGCAATAGCCGATCACGTTCGCCTCGCTCTCGCCGGTCGCAAGCTGCATCGCGTCGAGGGCGGCAAGCGGGCCCTCGAGCATGTAGTCGTCGAAGCGCTTCTGCGCCGAGTGCTCGTCGGGATTGACCCAGGAGACGACGAACACGGTATGGCCCTGGCTCACCGCCCAGCGCACGAACGAGTTGGCCGGCCGGAGGTCGAGGATGTAGTACTTGTTGATCCAGGGCGGCATGACGAGGAGCGGCCGCCGCTTCACTTCGCTGGTCGTCGGCTCGTACTGGATGAGCTGGAGCAGGTCGTTCTGGAAGATCACCTTGCCCGGCGTCACGGCGATGTTGCGGCCGACCTCGAACGCCTCCATGTCGGTCATCTTGATCATGAGGCGGCCCTTGCCGCGCTCGAGGTCCTCGAGCATGTGCTTCAGGCCGTTCACCAGGTTCTCGCCGCCGCTTTCGATCGTGGTGCGCAGCACTTCGGGGTTGGTCAGCACGAAATTCGACGGTGCCATCGCATCGACGAATTGGCGCGTGTAGAAATCGACCTTGCGCGCGGTCTTGGTGTCGAGCCCCTCGACATGCTGCACGATCGACTGCATCCAGCGCGCGGTCAGGAGATAGCTCTGCTTGATGTAGTCGAAGATCGCGTTCTCGCTCCACGCCGCGTCGGTAAAGCGCCGGTCGCCGGGCGCCGGCTGCGCCACCGGATCGGGCGGGCCGCCGGTGAGGAAGCGGTGCGTCGCGGTCTGCCACAGGCGCAGATAGTCCTGCCACAACGTGAGCTGCGCCTGGACGAGGCTCATCGGGTCGCTCATCAGGCGCTGCGTCATCTCGAAGAACGCGCCGGCGATGTTGAGCGGGTCGATGGCGCCCGAGCTGTCCCCCTGGCGCGCCAGAAATTCCTGCACGATGCGCTGGCTGCGCTCGGCGAGTTCGGCCATATTGCGCGACCAGGCAAGGGGGTCCGGGACCTTGATTTCGTGCGGGTGAGGTTCTTTCATGCTCCCGTCCTGGCGGGTCGAACAAGGGCCGGCCGCGCCGCTTGCCATAATATGGTCAAATCCGGCGCGCGGAGTAATAGGGCATGATGGGTAGTCGACCGTTTTCGTCAGTGTCGCCCGCGCGCGCCTTCGCAGTTGCAATCGTGATGCTGCTCGGCGGCTGCTCGGTTCCGAACGCGCTCAATCCGGTCTCCTGGTATCGCGACATTTCCGGCGCCTCGAAGGACGATTCGCTCGACCAGGATCAGAGCAACGCGCAGAATCTCGCGGCCGGCGGCAAGGAGCCCTATCCCAATGTCGGCGATGTGCCGAATCCGCCCGACACGGCAACCAGCACGATCGACCGCGAGCGATTGCAGCAGGGCCTGATCGCCGACCGCACCAATGCGCACTACAGCGACGAGCAGCTGCGCGCAGGTGCTGCGGCTCCGTCTCTGGTCCCGCCGCCGCCGCCGCCCGCGCCGCCGCCGGTGAAGGTCGCCGCCGCGTCGCCAGCGGCCGCGCCGCCGCCGCCTGCGAGCGCCGAGCCATCCGCGCCGCCAGCGCCGGCGCCCGCATCCCCGGTCGCTTCGGCGCCGCTCGCCGAACCGCCGCCGCCGGCCGCGCCAGCCGCTGCCGCGAGCGCCGCGGCGGCAACTCCGGCACCTGCACCTGCACCTGCCGTCGCCGCCGCGAGTCCGTCGCCGCCAGCCGCGCCGGCAACCTCTCCTGCGCCGGCCGCGCCGCCGGCGAAACCGGCCGCGCCGCCGGCAGAGCAGACGGCAAGCGCCGAGTTGACGCTCACAAGCCCGACGATTCCGAACGTGCCGGCGGGCGAGGCGCCGCAAGCGCCGCCGCCGCCGCCCGCGATCCCGCCGCCGCCGGCGCACGTCGCCGCGGTCGCGCCGACGCGGCCCGCGCCGGCCGCGGCCGCTGCGGCGACGCAAGCTTTTTCCGGCCAGCGGCGCCCCGCGCCCGCCTCCTCGATCAGTGTCGCGGCGATCGCTTTCGCCGACGGCTCCGCCGCGCTCACGACCGAGGAGCGCGATCGCCTGAGCGAGATCGCTGCGATGCAGCATGACCAGGGCGGCGCGTTCCGAGTCGTGGGGCATGCCGCATCCGCGCGCGGCGAGGAGAACGCCGAACAGCGCCTCGACGGCTTCACGCTCGCGCTCAACCGCGCGAAGGCGGTGGCCCAGACCCTGAGCAGCGAGGGCGTGCCAGCA
>CAVSNJ010000015.1:0-26674 GCA_963729295.1 uncultured Alphaproteobacteria bacterium | reverse complement strand
CTCTCGATGCCGACCGACAGCCGCACCACGTCAGGCCCGGCGCCGGCGGCGATCTGCTGCGCCTCGTCGAGCTGGCGGTGCGTCGTCGAGGCGGGATGGATGATGAGCGAGCGCGTGTCGCCGATATTGGCGAGGTGCGAGAAGAGCTCGACGCTCTCGACCAGCTTCACGCCCGCGGCGAATCCGCCCTTCAAGCCGAAGGTGAAGACCGCGCCCGCGCCCTTCGGCATGTATTTCTGCTGCAGGGCGCGATAGGGGCTCGAGGCGAGCCCGGCATAGGAGACCCACGCGACCGCCGCGTGCCGCTCGAGCCATTCGGCGACGGCGAGCGCGTTGGCGCAATGCCGCTCCATGCGCAGCGGCAGGGTCTCGATCCCGGTGATGGTGAGGAAGGCGTTCATCGGCGCCAAGGTCGCGCCGAGATCGCGCAGGCCCACCGCATGGCCGTGCACGGTGAAGGCGAGATCGCCGAACGTCTCGTAGAAGCGCAGGCCGTGATAGGCGGGCTCGGGCTCGGTCAAGGCCTTGAACTTGCCGCTCGCGGCCCAATCGACCGTGCCGCTGTCGATGACGACGCCGCCCATCGCGGTGCCGTGGCCGGAGAGGAATTTCGTCATCGAGTGGACGACGAGATCGGCGCCCCATTCGAACGGCCGGCAGAGATAAGGCGTGGCAAGCGTGTTGTCGACGATGAGGAGCGCGCCCGCCTCGTGCGCGATCCTCGGCGACCGCCTCGAGATCGACGATGACGCCGCCGGGATTGGCGAGGCTTTCGACGAACACGGCCTTGGAGCGCGGCGTCAGCGCGCGGCGGAAATTTTCGGGATCGTCGGGATCGACGAAGCTCGCCTCCCAGCCGAATTTGCGGAAGCTCTTGCCGAACTGCGTGATCGAGCCGCCATAGAGCTTGTTCGAGGCGACGAAATGATCGCCCGGCTCCATGAAGGCGAAGAAGGCCAGAAGCTGCGCCGCGTGGCCCGACGCCACGGCGATGGCGCCGCGCCCGCCTTCGAGGCTCGCCATCCGCTCCTCGAGCACCGAGACGGTCGGATTGGTGAGGCGCGAATAGATGTAGCCGTAGGTCTGAAGATTGAAGAGCGAGGCGGCATGCTCGACATCGTCGAAGACATAAGCCGTCGTCTGATAGATCGGCGTGGCGCGCGCGCCGGTGGCGGGATCGGGCGACGCGCCGGCATGGACGGCCAGCGTCGCGAAGCCGGGGCGTTTCTCCGCGGCCATTCAGAGCGCCCTGCGCTTGGCCGAGATGATGCCGGTGTTGACGCCGCTCCAGCCGAGCTCGCCCGAGAGGCGCGAGTATTCGATCTTGGGGCAGCGGTTCATCACGACCTCGATCCCGGCCGCCTCGGCGCGCCGCGCGGCATCGTCGTTGCGCACGCCCAACTGCATCCAGATCACCGTGGCGCCGATCTTGATCGCCGCATCGACGATCGGCCCGACCTCGTCCGAGCGGCGAAAGATGTCGACCATGTCGACGGGCTCCTTCACCTCGGCAAGATCGCCGCGGCAGCGCTCGCCCAGGATCGTCTCGCCATTGGCGCGCGGATTGACCGGGATGACGCGAAAGCCCTTGGTCTGAAGATATTTCATGGCGAAATAGGACGGCCGCGTCCAGTTCGGCGACGCGCCCACCATCGCGATCGTGCGCACGCGCCGCAGGATCGCGCGCAGATAGGCGTCGGGATAGGCGTCGTGGTTCACTGCGGCCGCTGCCATGGCGGCGGGCGCTTGTCGATGAAGGCGTCGATCCCGTCCTCGGTCTCGCGCGCCAGCATGTTCTTCGTCATCACTTGGCCGGTATAGGCATAGGCCTCGTCGAGGCTCAGCTCGGCCTGGCGGTAGAACGCCTCCTTGCCGATGGCGACGGCGAGGCCGAGCTTGCCGGCGATGTGGCGCGCCAAGGTGCCAACCTCGTCGTCGAGCTTTTCCGGCGGCACGACGCGGTTGACGAGGCCGATCGCGCGCGCGTGCTCGGCCGGAACGAGATCGCCGGTGAGCAGCATTTCGAGCGCCGCCTTGCGCCCGACCGCGCGCGACAGCGCCACCATCGGCGTCGAGCAGAAGAGGCCGACATTGATGCCGTTGACGGCAAAGCGCGCGTCGCTCGCCGCGACCGCGAGATCGCAGGTCGCGACGAGCTGGCAGCCGGCGGCCGTGGCAATGCCGTGACAGCGGGCGATGACCGGCTTCGGCAGGCGCACGATGCTCGTCATCACGCGCGAGCATTGCTCGAACAGCGCCTCGTAATTGGCGCGGCCGGGAGTGGCGCGCATCTCCTTCAGATCATGGCCGGCGCAGAAGGCGGGGCCCGCGCCGCCGATCACCACGACCTTGACCGACGGCTCGCGCGCGATGGCGTCGAGTGCCTCCTGCAGCGCCGTCATCAGCGCGGCGGAGAGCGCGTTCCGCTGCTGCGGCCGGTTGAGCGTGAGGACGGCCACGCCGTCGGCATCGTTCCGGAGCAGCACGGGCTCGTTCGCAGCCGCCATCGCCCTCATCCTTTCGCCGCCTCCTCTGTGCAAAGCACCGTTGCGGACCGCGTTCAACGGGAAAGACGAGGCGATGGGGTATTACCATACCACATGACGAAAGCGCCGATTTTTCCGTGCCTCCGGCGCTTGACGGCGCGAGAACGCGTGTCATACTGCGCCCCCTTCACGGGGACAGGCGATGCGAACCCTTTCGCTCAAGGCGGGCGAGCTCGACAAGAAGTGGCTGCTGATCGATGCCGACGGGCTGGTGCTCGGGCGGCTCGCCTCGATCATCGCCCTGCGGCTCAGGGGCAAGCACAAGCCGAGCTACACGCCGCACATGGATTGCGGCGACCATGTCGTCGTCGTCAATGCCGAGAAGGTGCAGCTCACCGGCAACAAGCGGCGCGACAGCATCTTCTACTGGTACACGGGCTATCCCGGCGGGATCAAAGGCCGCTCGAAGGGCGCGATCCTCGACGGCAAGCATCCCGAGCGCGTGCTCGAGAAGGCGGTCGAGCGCATGCTGCCGAAGGGGCCCTTGGGGCGGCGCATCATGGGCCATCTCAAGGTCTATGCCGGGCCGGAGCATCCGCACGAAGCGCAGCAGCCGAAACGGCTCGATGTCGCCGCGATGAACCGCAAGAACACGAGGGCCTGATCCCATGGCCATAACCCAGCTCGGCGGATTGCGCGACGCGCTGCAAAGCGCGCAGCAGCAGCAGACGCGCCCACAGCCGCAAACGCCGCTTGCACCACAGACGCAGCCGGCCGAACCGGTGAAGCCCAAGCTCGATCCGCAAGGCCGCGCTTACGCCACCGGCAAGCGCAAGAACGCGGTGGCGCGCGTGTGGATCAAGCCCGGCACCGGGCAGATCTCGGTGAACGGCCGCGACAGTCCGGTCTATTTCGCGCGGCCGGTGCTGCGCATGCTGCTGAACCAGCCGTTCGTCGTGGCGAACCGGCTCGGCCAGTACGATGTCGTGTGCACGGTGGTGGGCGGCGGGCTGTCGGGGCAGGCGGGCGCGGTGCGCCACGGCATCAGCCGCGCGCTCACCTTCTACGAGCCCGATCTGCGCCCGACCTTGAAGTCGCAAGGGTTCCTGACCCGCGACAGCCGCGTCGTCGAGCGCAAGAAATACGGCCGCGCCAAGGCGCGACGCAGCTTCCAATTCTCGAAGCGCTAAGCTCGCCTCCCTCGTCGGGGCTGACGCATGGCGGCAAAGGTCTTCATCGACGGCGAGGCCGGCACGACCGGCCTCCAGATTCGCGAGCGCCTTTCGGCGCGGCGCGACGTGGCGCTCGTTTCGATCGATCCGGCCCGGCGCAAGGACGCGGCGGCGCGGCGCGAGCTTCTGAACGGCGCGGACCTCGTGATCCTGTGCCTCCCCGACGATGCCGCGCGCGCGGCGGTCGGGCTCATCGAGAGCAACGCCGTACGCGTCATCGACGCCTCGACCGCGCATCGCACCGAGCCCGGCTGGACCTACGGCTTTCCGGAAATGGCGAAGGACCAGCGCGCGGCCATTGCCGGATCGCGCCGCGTCGCCAATCCCGGCTGCTATCCCACGGGCTTCATCGCGCTGGTGCGGCCGTTGCTCGAGGCCGGGCTCGTGCCGCGCGATTGGCCGGTCACGGTCAACGCCGTCTCGGGCTATAGCGGAGGCGGCCGCTCGATGATCGCCGAGTTCGAGAACAAGGACGCGCCCAACTACACGAGCGTGCCCTATCGCATCTACGCGCTTTCGCTCGCGCACAAGCACGTGGCGGAAATGCATCGCCATACCGGGCTCGCGCATCGGCCGCTCTTCGCGCCGTCGGTCGGGCGCTATGCGCAAGGCATGATCGTCGAGGTGCCGCTGCACCTGAAGGCCCTGCCGGCAAAGCCGCACGTCAAGGATCTGCACGCCGCGCTTGCCGCGGCTTACGCCGGCGAGACTTTCGTCGAGGTAGCATCGCTCGAGGAGGCGGCGCGGCTTGCGACGCTCGATCCCGAGCAGCTCAACGGTTCGAACCGCATGCGGCTCTACGTCTTCGGCGCCGAGAAGGCCGGGCAGGCGCGGCTCGTGGCGCTCCTCGACAATCTCGGCAAGGGCGCGGCGGGCGCGGCGGTGCAGAACCTCAACCTCATGCTCGGATTGCCGGAGAGCGCCGGGCTTTCGTAGACGCGCGCGCTCTGGTAGCGTTGCGGCATGACGGCCGGGCCACGACGAGCGCGGCCGCAGGGGGAGGGAAAAATGCGGCACGCACCGCGTCTTGCGGCGATCGCTCTCACGCTTGGCCTTGCCGGTCTCGCGGCGCCGGTTTCGGCCGCGGACTATGTCATGAAATTCGGCATACCGACCGTGAACGACGCGCAGCACCATTATCTGCTCGCCTACAAGGACGCGCTCGAAAAGGCGTCGAACGGGCGGATCGAGGTGCAGATCTATCCGGCGAGCCAGCTCGGCGCCATCCCGGTCGAGATCCAGGGCGTGCAGCTCGGCTCGATCCAGGCCTTCATGGCGCCGGTCGATTTCTTCACCGGCATCGACGCGCGCTACAGCGTGTTCGCCGCGCCGATGCTGTTTCGGAGCGAAGCCGAAGCGGCAAAGGCGATCCACGATCCCGCGCTCGAACCGAAGATCCTCGCGCTCGCCGAGCCGAAAGGGCTCGTCGGCATGGCGATGCTGGCCGTCGGCGCATCGCACTACGCCGCACGCAAGCCGATCCTTCGCCTTGCCGACTTCAAGGGCAAGAAGCTGCGCATCAACGGCAGCGAGCTCGAGCGCGCGAAGATGTCGGCGCTCGGCGCCTCCGGCATCGCGATGGCGTTGAGCGAGGTGATGCCGGCGCTCGACCAGGGCACGATCGACGGCACGATCAGCGGATTCGCCGTGTTCGTGCCGTTCAAGATGAACACGCTCGTCCATGTCGTGACGGTCACGAACGATACGCAGCTCATCTCGATCGCCGTGGTGAGCAAGCGCTGGCTCGACGGCCTGCCGCCCGATCTGCGCAAGCTCGTGCTCGATACCGGGCACGCGCTCGAGCCCGCAGCGCAAGCCGATGCGCTCGCCCTCCTGGCGAAACTGCAGCAGCAATGGATCGACATGGGCGGCGAGGTTCATCTGCTGCCGCCCGAAGACATGGCGCAGCTGAAGACGCTGCTCACGCCGGTCGGCGAGGAGGTGACGAAATCGCAGCCCGCCGTCCACGATTTCTACGAGGAGGTGCGCGCCACGGCCGCGAAGGATTGAGCGATGGCGTTGGCGCGCGGCCGCGCTATTCGGACTTGACCCTGACGTAGGAGCCTGGCGCGTCCTCGATCGGCGTGAGCTTGCCGTCGCCGGGCTTGCGCGCCGGCACGGTTCCGCCGCCATGCCGCGCCACCCATTTCTCCCAGGTCGGCCACCATGAGCTCTGGTGGAAGGTGGCGGTCGCGAGCCAGTCTTCCGGCTTCTTCGGCAGCTTCGCGTTGTCGAAGTGGCCGTATTTCGTCTGGTCGGGCGGATTGACGACGCCGGCGATGTGGCCCGAGGCGGCGAGCACGAACTTGGCCGGACCCTTGTAGAGCTGCGTCGCCGCATATGTGGATTTCCACGGCGCGATATGGTCCTCGCGCGTCGACAGGATGAAGGTCGGCGTCCTGATCTTGCGCACGTCGATCGGCACGCCGTTGAGCGTGATGCCGCCCGGCTCGACGAGCTTGTTCTCCTGGTACATGGTGCGGAGATAGAAGCTGTGCATGGTCGCCGGCATGCGCGTCGAATCGCTGTTCCAATAGAGCAGGTCGAACGGGAACGGCTCCTTGCCGAGCAGGTAGTTGTTGACGACGAAGGACCAGATCAGATCGTTGGCGCGCAGCATGTTGAAGGTCGTCGCCATGTCGGCGCCTTCGAGATAGCCGTGCTGGCGCATGCGCTCTTCGAGCGTCGCGAGCTGTTCTTCGTCGATGAAGACCGAGAGCTCGCCCGCTTCCTTGAAATCGACCATCGAGGCGAAATACGTGGCGCTCGCAAAGCGCTTGTCGCCCTTGGCCGCCATGTAGGCGAGCGTCGCCGACAGAAGCGTGCCGCCGAGGCAATAGCCGATCACGTTCGCCTCGCTCTCGCCGGTCGCAAGCTGCATCGCGTCGAGGGCGGCAAGCGGGCCCTCGAGCATGTAGTCGTCGAAGCGCTTCTGCGCCGAGTGCTCGTCGGGATTGACCCAGGAGACGACGAACACGGTATGGCCCTGGCTCACCGCCCAGCGCACGAACGAGTTGGCCGGCCGGAGGTCGAGGATGTAGTACTTGTTGATCCAGGGCGGCATGACGAGGAGCGGCCGCCGCTTCACTTCGCTGGTCGTCGGCTCGTACTGGATGAGCTGGAGCAGGTCGTTCTGGAAGATCACCTTGCCCGGCGTCACGGCGATGTTGCGGCCGACCTCGAACGCCTCCATGTCGGTCATCTTGATCATGAGGCGGCCCTTGCCGCGCTCGAGGTCCTCGAGCATGTGCTTCAGGCCGTTCACCAGGTTCTCGCCGCCGCTTTCGATCGTGGTGCGCAGCACTTCGGGGTTGGTCAGCACGAAATTCGACGGTGCCATCGCATCGACGAATTGGCGCGTGTAGAAATCGACCTTGCGCGCGGTCTTGGTGTCGAGCCCCTCGACATGCTGCACGATCGACTGCATCCAGCGCGCGGTCAGGAGATAGCTCTGCTTGATGTAGTCGAAGATCGCGTTCTCGCTCCACGCCGCGTCGGTAAAGCGCCGGTCGCCGGGCGCCGGCTGCGCCACCGGATCGGGCGGGCCGCCGGTGAGGAAGCGGTGCGTCGCGGTCTGCCACAGGCGCAGATAGTCCTGCCACAACGTGAGCTGCGCCTGGACGAGGCTCATCGGGTCGCTCATCAGGCGCTGCGTCATCTCGAAGAACGCGCCGGCGATGTTGAGCGGGTCGATGGCGCCCGAGCTGTCCCCCTGGCGCGCCAGAAATTCCTGCACGATGCGCTGGCTGCGCTCGGCGAGTTCGGCCATATTGCGCGACCAGGCGAGGGGGTCCGGGACCTTGATTTCGTGCGGGTGAGGTTCTTTCATGCTCCCGTCCTGGCGGGTCGAACAAGGGCCGGCCGCGCCGCTTGCCATAATATGGTCAAATCCGGCGCGCGGAGTAATAGGGCATGATGGGTAGTCGACCGTTTTCGTCAGTGTCGCCCGCGCGCGCCTTCGCAGTTGCAATCGTGATGCTGCTCGGCGGCTGCTCGGTTCCGAACGCGCTCAATCCGGTCTCCTGGTATCGCGACATTTCCGGCGCCTCGAAGGACGATTCGCTCGACCAGGATCAGAGCAACGCGCAGAATCTCGCGGCCGGCGGCAAGGAGCCCTATCCCAATGTCGGCGATGTGCCGAATCCGCCCGACACGGCAACCAGCACGATCGACCGCGAGCGATTGCAGCAGGGCCTGATCGCCGACCGCACCAATGCGCACTACAGCGACGAGCAGCTGCGCGCAGGTGCTGCGGCTCCGTCTCTGGTCCCGCCGCCGCCGCCGCCCGCGCCGCCGCCGGTGAAGGTCGCCGCCGCGTCGCCAGCGGCCGCGCCGCCGCCGCCTGCGAGCGCCGAGCCATCCGCGCCGCCAGCGCCGGCGCCCGCATCCCCGGTCGCTTCGGCGCCGCTCGCCGAACCGCCGCCGCCGGCCGCGCCAGCCGCTGCCGCGAGCGCCGCGGCGGCAACTCCGGCACCTGCACCTGCACCTGCCGTCGCCGCCGCGAGTCCGTCGCCGCCAGCCGCGCCGGCAGCCTCTCCTGCGCCGGCCGCGCCGCCGGCGAAACCGGCCGTGCCGCCGGCAGAGCAGACGGCAAGCGCCGAGTCGACGCTCACAAGCCCGACGATTCCGAACGTGCCGGCGGGCGAGGCGCCGCAAGCGCCGCCGCCGCCGCCCGCGATCCCGCCGCCGCCGGCGCACGTCGCCGCGGTCGCGCCGACGCGGCCCGCGCCGGCCGCGGCCGCTGCGGCGACGCAAGCTTTTTCCGGCCAGCGGCGCCCCGCGCCCGCCTCCTCGATCAGTGTCGCGGCGATCGCTTTCGCCGACGGCTCCGCCGCGCTCACGACCGAGGAGCGCGATCGCCTGAGCGAGATCGCTGCGATGCAGCATGACCAGGGCGGCGCGTTCCGAGTCGTGGGGCATGCCGCATCCGCGCGCGGCGAGGAGAACGCCGAACAGCGCCTCGACGGCTTCACGCTCGCGCTCAACCGCGCGAAGGCGGTGGCCCAGACCCTGAGCAGCGAGGGCGTGCCAGCAAAGCAGATCGCGATCGAGGCGGCGCCGTCTCGCGCCGGGGATGCGTCGATCGCGGACATTTACCTCGAGCGCTAAAACAGTCGCACGGGGCTTCGCCCTGGGCTAGAACCGAGCCTCCGCTCCGGGAAAGGGACGGGCTCCTCTGACGTGATGCCGCCACTCAAGATCGCCATTGCCGGACTCGGCACCGTCGGCGCGGGCACGGTGCGCCTGCTGCGCCAGAACGCGGCGCTGCTCGAGCGCCGCGCCGGCCGCGCGCTCGTGCTGACCGCGGTGGCGGCGCGCGACCGGCGGCGCGACCGCGGGCTCGATCTCGCGGGCGTGCGCTGGGAAAGCGACGCGACGGCGCTCGGCGCGGCCGCGGACGTCGATGTCGTAATCGAGCTGATCGGCGGCAGCGACGGTCCGGCGCGCGATCTCGTGACGACGGCGCTCACAAACCGCAAGCACGTCGTCACCGCCAACAAGGCGCTCGTCGCGCATCATGGCGCGGCGCTGGCGAAGCTCGCGGAAGAGAAGGGCGTGGCGCTCGCCTTCGAGGCCGCGGTCGCGGGCGGCATTCCGATCCTGAAGGCGCTGCGCGAAGGCCTCTGCGCCAACAACGTGCAGTCGATCCACGGCATCCTCAACGGCACCTGCAACTACGTGCTGACGACGATGCGCGCGACCGGCCGCGACTTCGCCGACGTGCTCGCCGAGGCGCAGCGTCTGGGTTACGCCGAGGCCGATCCGAGCTTCGATATCGACGGCATCGATTCCGCGCACAAGCTCGCGCTGCTCGCCGCGGTCGCGTTCGGCACCGAGGTCGATTTCGCCTCGGTCCATGTCGAGGGCATCCGCCATGTCTCGGCGCTCGACATCGCGTTCGCCGAGGATTTGGGCTACCGCATCAAGCTCCTTGGCCTCGCGCGTCCGACCGAGCACGGGCTCGAGCAGCGCGTCCACGCGGCGATGGTGCCGAAGAGCGCGCCCATCGCGCTCGTCGACGGCGTCTACAACGCCGTCGTGGTCGAGGGCGATTTCGTCGGCCGCGTCATGCTCGAAGGCCGCGGCGCCGGCGCCGAGCCGACCGCTTCGGCGGTGATCGCCGATCTGCTCGACGTGGCCTCTGGCCGCGCGCTCACGAGCTTCGCCGGACCCGCCTCGCAGCTCCGCCGCCTGCCGCCCGCGCCGAGCGAGCGCCATCGCGGCGCCTATTACGTGCGGCTCATGGTGCTCGACCGGCCGGGCGTCATCGCCGACGTGGCCGCGGCCCTGCGCGACGAGCTCGTGTCGATGGAACAGATGATCCAGCGCGGCCGTGCGCCGGGCGAGGCCGGTGCCGGTGGTGCTGACGACGCACGAAACCGAAGAGGCGGCCATGCGCCGGGCGCTCGAGCGCATCGCGCGCCTCGGCACGGTCACAGAGCCGCCGCGCATGATCCGGGTGGAGAATCTCTAGGAGACGAAGATGGCTGAACCAGCAGCGATGGACCGCAATCTCGCGCTCGAGGCGGTGCGCGTGACGGAGGCTGCGGCGCTGTCGGCTTCGCGCCTGATGGGGCGCGGCGACGAGAAGGCGGCCGATCAGGCCGCGGTCGATGCGATGCGCCAGGCGCTGAACAGCCTCGCGATCGACGGCACGGTCGTGATCGGCGAGGGCGAGCGCGACGAGGCGCCGATGCTGTTCATCGGCGAGAAGGTCGGAACCGGGCACGGGCCGCGCATCGACATCGCGCTCGATCCGCTCGAAGGCACCACCATCACCGCCAAGGGCGGCTCGAACGCGCTCGCCGTCATCGCCATGGCGGAAGCGGGCGGGTTCTTGAACGCGCCCGACGTCTATATGGACAAGATCGCGATCGGCAGCGGCTGGGGCGACGTTGTCGATCTCGACGAGACGCCCAAGGCCAATCTCGTCAATCTCGCCAAGGCGAAGAAGGCCGAGCTGTCCGATCTCGTCGTCTGCATCCTCGACCGCCCGCGCCATTCCGAGCTCATCGCGCGCGTGCGCGAGTCCGGCGCCCGCATCATGCTCATCTCCGACGGCGATGTCTCGGGCGTGATCGCAACCTCTCGCCCCGACAGCGGCGTCGATATCTACATGGGTTCGGGCGGCGCGCCCGAGGGCGTGCTGGCGGCGGCCGCGCTCAACTGCATCGGCGGCTTCATGCAGGGCCGGCTCCTGTTCCGCAACGACGACGAGCGCAGCCGCGCGCGGCGCTGCGGCATCACCGATTTCGAGCGCAAATACGCGCTCTACGATCTCGCGCACGGCGAGGTGATGTTCGCGGCGACGGGCGTCACCACCGGCACGATGCTGCAAGGCGTGCGGCGCTTTGCCGGCGGCGCCGTCACCTACTCGATGGTGATGCGCTCGAAGAGCGGCACGGTGCGCATCATCGAGGCGCAGCACAATTTCAAGCGCAAGACCATCTTCGCCGGCATGGAAAGCTGAGCATGGCCGGGTTCGAGGGGGCGCATTTCGTCGAGCTCTTCACGAGCCCCTTCATGTCCTATCAGTGGCCGGACAGCGACGCGCTCAACAAGGAGCTGCGCGAGAAGATCCTCGGCACCGAGCAGGCCAATCCGAAGAAGACCGAGAGCAAGAGCAATGTCGGCGGCTGGCACTCGGAGGCGGGACAGCTGCAATTCTGCGGCGAGGCGGGCAAGACGCTGATCGAGCGCACGATCGCCTTCGTCAACGAGGCGACGCAGCGCACGCTCGCCGGCCGCGCCGTCGCGCCCTTCGGCTGGACGATCGAGGCCTGGGCC
Source organism: uncultured Alphaproteobacteria bacterium (assembly GCA_963729295.1). Lineage (GTDB taxonomy): Bacteria > Pseudomonadota > Alphaproteobacteria > ATCC43930 > CGMCC-115725 > DATJLY01. The sequence goes on along the minus strand of CAVSNJ010000015.1, from coordinate 15,168 downwards.
AACGTCAATCGCGCCGGCGATTTCAACCGCATGCATCTCCACGGCATGTCGACCTGGTCCGGCACGTATTATGTCGATGACGGCGATCCGCCGCGCGATCAGGAATTCGGCACCTCGCTCGAGATCACCGATCCCAACGCGCAGCGCACGGCGAGCTTCTTTCACGGGATATTGCCGCCCGGCATCTTCATCAAGCCGCAGCCGGGTTTGATGGTGCTCTTTCCGAGCTATGTGCCGCACATGGTGATGCCGCATCGCGGCAAGCGGCCGCGCATCTCGATCGCCTTCAATTTCCGCAAGAACCCCTACCCGTGACCCAAGCGCCGGTCCTGGGGGTCGAGCGATCGCTCACCGGGCGGCTGTGGCTCGAGCGCGCGGGCGACGAGCGCGCCGGGCTTGCGATCGCGCAGCGCCTGTCCTGCCCTGAGCTCATCGGCCGTCTTCTGGCGCGCCGCGGCATCGGCCCGGACACGGCCGAGCGCTTCCTCGAGCCGCGCCTCAAGGACGAGCTCCCCGATCCCTCGAACTTCCTCGACATGGACAAGGCCGTGTCGCGCCTCGTCGAGGCGCTCGAGCGGCGCGAGACCATCGCCGTCTTCGGCGACTACGATGTCGATGGCGCAACCTCCGCGGCGCTGCTGCGCCGCTTTCTCGAAGCGGCCGGCGCGCGCGTCATCGTCTATGTCCCCGATCGGCAACGCGAAGGCTATGGGCCGAACGCGGCGGCGCTTCTGCGCCTCAAGGACGAAGGCGCGCGCGTCGTGGTCACCGTCGATTGCGGCATCACCGCGTTCGCGCCGCTCGAGGCGGCGGAGGCCGCGGGGCTCGACGTCATCGTCGTCGATCATCATGTCGGCGAGCCCGCCTTGCCGAAGGCGTGCGCCGTCATCAATCCCAACCGGCTCGACGAGACGAGCCCGCACGGCGCGCTCGCCGCCGTCGGCGTCGCCTTCATGCTCGCGATCGGCCTCAACCGCGCGCTGCGCCGCAGCGGCTGGTACGAAAGCCGTGCCGAGCCCGACCTGATGGCGTGGCTCGACCTCGTGGCGCTCGGCACCGTCGCCGACGTGGTGCCGCTGACGGGCTTGAACCGCGCGCTCGTGACGCAAGGGCTGAAGGTGATGCGGAAGCGCGGCAATCCCGGCATCGCCGCCTTGGCCGATGTGGCGCGCGTGACCGAGGCGCTCGGGGCCTATCACGCGGGCTTCGTGCTCGGCCCGCGCGTCAATGCCGGCGGCCGGGTCGGCGCGTCGGATTTGGGGGCGCGGCTTCTCGCCTGCGATGACGCGGCCGAGGCGCGCGCTTTGGCCGAGCGGCTCGATGCGTTGAACGCCGAGCGCCGCGAGATCGAGGCGCACGTGCTGGCGCAGGCGATCCAGCAGGTCGAGAGCGAGGCGAAGGCGGCGCTCCTCTTCGCCGCCGGCGACGGCTGGCACCCGGGCGTCGTCGGGATCGTCGCGAGCCGGCTCAAGGACCGCTACAACCGGCCGGCCTGCGTCGTGGCGCTCTCCGGCGGCATCGGGCGCGGCTCGGGCCGCTCCGTGCGCGGCTTGGCGCTCGGCCCTGCGATCATCGCCGCGCGCCAGGCGGGGCTCGTCGTCAATGGCGGCGGGCATGCGATGGCCGCGGGCTTCACGGTCGAAGCCGCGCGCCTCGGCGAGCTCAGGAATTTTCTCGAAGCGCGCGCGCGCGAAGCCTTGGGCGACGGCGAGCCCGTGCCGGAGCTGACGATCGACGGCGCGGTGACGGCGGCGGCGGCCACGCCCGATCTCGCCGCGCTCATCGAGCGCATCGGCCCGTTCGGCACCGGCAATCCCGAGCCGCGCTTTGTCCTGCCGCAGATGCGCGTGCTGCGCGCCGATGTGGTGGGAGGCGCGCATCTGCGCCTCATCCTCGCCGACGGCGCCGGCGCGGGCCGCATCAAGGCGATCGCGTTCCGCGCGATCGACGGGCCGCTCGCGCCGGCACTTGCTGCAAAGCGGCGGCGCCGCGTTCCACGTCGCAGGCCATGTGCGCGCCGACCGCTGGCAGGGGCGCGAGGATGTGCAGCTTCTCGTCGACGACGCGGCGCCCGCGCTCTGACGACGCGATCCGGCGCTTGATTTAGCTCGGTGCGGCGGTTAGACCCGCGCCCTGGTCCCCGTCGTCTAGAGGCCTAGGACATCGCCCTTTCACGGCGGTAACACGGGTTCGAATCCCGTCGGGGACGCCAGCTATTTGCCCCACGGTCCGCGGTGCCGCCTGCGCTGACTCTCATGCAGCAGCCGCACGCCGAGCGCGATCATCAAAGACTTATGATGACCGCCGCGACGGCAGGGTAGGGGAACACCCGCCCCAATGTTTTGCCGAAATGGAAGAGGACAGCATCAAGCCCGATCATCGCGCCGACAATTCCGCACGAGTGACCGAGGGCAATCCCGGTGCGATCGTTTTGACTGAACATTGCGCGATTTCCTCGCCGATATGTGGCGATGATTGTCACCTCGCAAATCTAAAGAAATGGATTGCGACGGTTCGCGATCGTGGGGGGCACGCTCGGATCAAGACGCGCGGGACGTCCCGAATAAACGGCATTTATCGAAAATTGCGCGCACTCGTTCCCTGGCCGCGGCGGGTCGGGCGGTGTCGCCCTAGTGCGCCGGGACGAGCGGGCGCGCGGGATTGCGCGGGCCGATGAGGAACAGCATCGATGCCGCCGCCACGACGCACATGAGGCCCGCGGCGAAGAAGGCCGGAAGATATGTCGCAAGCTCGTCGCGAACGACGCCGGCCGCCATCGCCATCACCGCCGCGCCGAGCTGATGGGCGGCGAAGATCCAGCCGAACACCACCGGCGCGCGCTCGCGGCCGAACGCCTGCGCCGCGATCTTCACGGTCGGCGGCACGGTCGCGATGTAGTCGAGCCCGAAGAAGACGGAGAAGGCGGAGAGGCCCACGAGCGTGAAATTGCTGTACGGCAGCCACAGGAGCGACAATCCGCGCAGCCCGTAATACCACGACAAGAGCCAGCGGCAGTCGTAGCGGTCGGACAGCCACCCCGAGCCGATCGTGCCGATGAAGTCGCACACGCCCATCACGGCGAGGAAGCTCGCCGCAGTGACGGAGGTCACGCCGAAATCGTGGCACAGCGGGACCCAATGCGGCCCCATGAGGCCGTAGGACGACAGGCCGCACACGAAGAAGCTCCCGGCCAGGACCCAGAAGGCCGGGACCCGCGCCGCGTCGCGCAGCGCGGCGAAGCTGAGCGCCACGGCATTGCCCGTGACGGCCCTGGGCGGCGCCGACGTTCCATCCTCGCCGTACGGCAGAAGGCCGAGATCGGCCGGCTCGTTGCGCGCGAAGATCCAATAGATGACGCCGAACGCGGCGATGATGAACACGGTCGGCACCAGCGCCATGCGCCAGCCGAAATGCACCGAGAGCCAAGCCGCGACCGGCAGGAACAGGAGCTGCCCGCTCGCGATCGCCGACGACAAGATGCCGACGACGAGGCCGCGGCGCTTGGCGAACCAGCGCGTCGCCACCGTGGCGTTGACGACGAGCGCGGTGAGGCCCGGCGCCACGCCCATCAGCACGCCGATGCTGAGCCAGAGCTCGAACTTGGAATTCATGGCGATGGCGAGCACGAGGCCGGCGAGGAGGAGAGTGGCCGAGGCCGCCATCATCCGGCGCAAGCCGTAGCGGACGAGGAGCGCGCCCGCGAATGGCGCGATCGCGCCGAAGAGGAAGAGGCGGAGCGCCATGGCCGAGGACACGTCGGCGATGTTCCAGCCGAACTCCTTGGCGATCGGGATCACCAGGATGCCCGGCACCGTCATCGCGGTCGAGGCGGCGAGGCCATAGGCAAAGGTCAGCGCGACGACGAACCAGGCGTAATGGATGTTGCGCGCCGCAAGCGCCCGCGCGACGGATTGTGCGATCATGTGCTTCCCTGACCCATCCGGCCAAGGCTTATAGCAGCCACTCGGTCGTTGCGCGTGCAAAAATTCGGGGGCCTGCCTTGCATCAGCGCCAATAGGACCACGGCGGCGGCGGTCCCCACCAGTCGGGCGGCGCATAGCGGCGCGCCAGACTCTCGCGCTGCAGGCACGCGGCAAAGTCGGGCGTGCCGGGCTGAAACCCGTAGCCCGTGCATTGCGCTTCATCGGCGCGCCGCAGATCCTCGGGCGAGATACAGCCCGCGAGCGCGGCAAGGAGCATTGCCGGAAGGACGATGCGCGTCATCATGCCGTGCTATGAAGGCACCATGGGAAGGGGCCTGTCCAGTCTCGCGCGCATCGCAGGGGTGCTCATCGGCGTCATCGCGCTCGCCGGCTGCGCCACGCCCGACGAGCTGCGCCAGCGCGACGCGGCCGCCTGCGAAAGCTATGGCTTCCAGCCGGGCACGCCAGATTTCGCCGCGTGCCTGCAACGCGAAGAGCTCGCGCGCCGCAACGCCAGCTGGTTCACCTTCGGCTTCTCCGGCGGGTTCGGCCGCTAGACCATGATCGGATCGGGCGGACTCGCTCTGCGATCCGCCCGATCCCGTGAATCATGGTCTAACTTCTTTGGGTGAGAGCAAGATTCACGCTTCGAATGGAAAACGCCGTTTCCATTCGAAGCGATCTTGCTCTAGGCGAGGAGCGCGTAGGCCGCAAGGATGACGAAGCCCGTCACGGCGAGCGTCGCGTGGACGCCGATGAGCCCGCCCGAAAGCCGCCCACGCCGCCGCCGCTGCCGCCACAGACCGAGCCCCGCCAGCACGGCGAGGCCGAGCGCGATCGCGGCGATGGCGCCGAACGAGGCCGCACCCGAAGCGGCGCCGCGCCGCGGCCCGGCCAGAGCGACGAGCAGCAGCGCGTAGCCGCTCACCGCCAGCGCCGCGTGCGTGCCGGCGGCGGCACCGGGCGCGGGCGCGCCCTTGGCGCGCAGCGTCAGGACCGCCACGCTCGCGCCCATCGCCAGCGCCGCCGCCAGAACCATCGTCGCGAAAACGAGCGTCATTTCGTCCTCGTGCCGCATCTTACGGCGGCGCTCCCAATCTTGTTCAACCGTGCCGCGCGGCCCATAGTCGCGCGCGATGACAGGCGCGGCCTTGATCGAGACCTATCGCGGCGCGGTCGCGGCGTGGGACTGCGACGCGTTCGGCCATATGAACATCGCGCGCTATCCCGAGCGCTTCGAAGCGGCCGCACGCGATCTTCTGGCGCGCGAAAGTGCGGGCGACGGCTGGCGCACCGTGGCGCTCGACCTGCGCTATCTCGAGGAGCTGCGCGCCGCCGAAGGCATCGTCATCACGAGCGGCGTCATCGACGGCGACGGCGGCCGCGTGCGGCTCGCGCACGCGGCGAGCAAACCTTCGGGCGAGCGCACGACGCTCGCCGAGCACGTCGTGCAGCGCGAGGGTGCGGCACCGGCGCTCGCGAGGATCGCCGGATGGGAGCGGTTTCCGCCGCCCGAATTTCCGAAGGGCGAGGGCGCGCTCGTGACCGGGCGCACGAGGGTGCGCGCGGCCGAGTGCGAGGACGGCGCTCTCTCGCCCGCCGGATACACGCAGTGCTTCTCCGACGCCAACGTCTTCGTCATGGAAGCGATCGGCATGAGCGCGTCCTATCGGCGCGCTTCGAATCGCGGCTTCGCCACGTTCGAGACGCGGCTTTCGATCGCGGGGCGGGGTGCCTCCGCGGGCGACGGGCTCGTCGTCGCGAGCGGAATCGTCGCCGTCGGCGCCTCGTCGCTGCGGATGCTGCACCGCATGCGCGCCGCGCGCGACGGTGCGCTTCTCGCGCAGTTCTACCAGGCCGGCGTCCATTTCGATCTTGCCGCGCGCCGCTCGGCGCCATGGCCGCCGGAGCTGCGCGCAAAGGCGGAGCAGCTCGTCCTTGCGGCGCTTTGATCCCTTGCGAGCGACCGGCCGGTTCGATTAAGGAAGGGCATGGTTTCGCGCCGTTCCGTCACGCTCGGTCTTTTCGCCAGCGGCTTCGCGCGTGCCGCAGCGGCGGCGCCCGACCCGTTCGACGAGTGGCTCGACGGCGTGCGGCGCGACGCGCTGGCGCAGGGAATCCACGCCGCGACGCTCGACCAGGCGCTCAGCGATCTGCAACCGATCCCGCGCGTCATCGAGCTCGACCGGCGCCAGCCCGAGACCACGCTCACCTTCGCCGACTACATCGACCGAGTCGTGACGCCGCAGCGGCGCGAGGATGTGCAAGCGCACTTTGCGGCGAACAGCGCGCTGCTCGGCGAGATCGGCGCGCGCTACGGCGTGGCGCCGCGCTTCATCGTCGCGCTGTGGGGGATCGAGACCAATTTCGGCCGCACCACCGGCGGCTACCCGGTGATCGCCGCGCTCGCCACACTCGCCTTCGACGGACGGCGGCCGGATTTCTTCCGCCACGAGCTCATGAACGCGCTTCTGATCGTCGATCGCCAGCACATCGATCCGCACCGCATGCTCGGATCCTGGGCCGGCGCGATGGGGCAGAGCCAGTTCATGCCGTCGAGCTTTCTCGCCTATGCGGTGAGCTACCGCGGCGACGGCCCGCCCGACATCTGGAATCGCCGCGAGGACGTGTTCGCTTCGATCGCGAACTACCTGGCCCGCGCCGGCTGGCGCGCGAACGAGGCGTGGGGCGAGGAGGTCGCGCTGCCGCAAAGCGTGGCGCCGGCGTCGGCGACGGGGCCGCGGCCGGTGTCGGAATGGACGGCATTGGGGCTCACGCGAGTCGACGGGAGCGCGCTCGCGCCAACGGCCGGCGCGGCGGAATTGGTCGCGCCCAATGGCCAGAACGGCCCCTATTTCCTCGCCTACGACAATTACCGGGTGCTCCTGAAGTGGAACAACTCGAGCTATTTTGCAATCGCGGTCGGCTTTCTTGCCGACGCGGTTAACCACCGGTAGATTTTCGGCGCCTAGGTTTTCGCCCAACATGCGCCGCACATTCTTCTTTCGCTCGAGCCTCGCCTCGCTGCTCCTTCTCGCGGCCTGCCAAGCGCCGCCGCCGGCGTCATTGCGCGCGCCGCCAGCGGCGGAGCATCCGCTCTACAAGGTCGGCGATCCCTATCAGATCAACGGCGTCTGGTATTACCCGGGCGAGGATCTGAACTACGACGAGACCGGCATCGCCTCGTGGTACGGCGAGGACTTTCACGGCAAGTACACCGCGAATGGCGAAGTGTTCGACCTGAACGGGCTCACCGCGGCGCACCGCACCTTGCCGATGCCGAGCATCGTGCAGGTGACGAATCTCGAGAACGGCCGCACGATCAAGCTGCGCGTCAATGACCGCGGGCCTTATTTGCGCGGCCGGATCATCGACGTGTCGCGCCGCGCGGCACAGCTCTTGGGATTCGAGGGCTCGGGCACCGCCAAGGTCCGGGTGCGGATCATCCCCGACGAGACCATCCAGGCGAAGCTTCTGGCGCTCGCCGGATCGGGTGCGGCGGTGGCGCAATCGGTGCCGCCGCTGCCGGTCGCTCCGGTCACGGCCGCTGCGCTGCAGACGCCGGCCGGCGTGCGCGTGGCGAAGGGCGACGTGTCCGGTGCCGCCGCCGCCGCGGGCGAAGCCGCAGCCGGCGCCCGGCATGGCGCCGGTCGGTCCGCCGCCGGCGCTCGCCGAGCAGGTCGCCGTGCTGCCGGTCCGACCGACCAGCATCTACGTCCAGGCCGGCGCCTTCTCGCAAGCCGAGAACGCGATCCGCCTGCAAGCGAAGCTCAGCAATCTCGGCACCGTCCGGGTGACCGGCACGAAGCTCAATGGGTCCGATCTCTTCCGCGTGCGCATCGGCCCGATCCCGTCCGTGAACGCCGCCGACCAGCTTCTCGACCGCGTCGTCGGCAGCGGCTTCCCCGAGGCACGAATCGTGGTCGACTGAGTCGCCTTGAACCACAATTTCGGCGCAATTTCCGTTATGCTTCCGCTTCGCCTCGAGCCCGTCCCCAGCAGAGCATTCCGCATGAGCCATTTGATGCCGCCGCGTGCCGCCGCGAGCCTGACGCTGGCGCTTCTCGCCGCGCCCGCCTTTGCCGACCCTCCGCCGACGATCGACACGACCGCGCTCCACGCGATCGTCGTCGACTTCAACACCGGCACGGTGCTGCTCGACAAGGCCGCCGACGAGCGGCTCGAGCCGGCATCGCTGTCGAAAATGATGACCGCCTATGTCGTGTTCGACTACATCAAGAAGGGGCAGGCGACGCTCGAGGACACGCTGCCGGTGAGCGAGCGCGCCTGGGCCAAGCACAAAACCGACGAATCGAACATGTTCGTGGCGCTCGGCTCGCGCGTCAAAATCGAGGATCTGGTGCGCGGCATGATCGTGCAGTCGGGCAACGACGCTTGCTACGTGCTGGCCGAGGGGTTGGCCGGCAGCGAGAGCGCCTTCGTCGACCGCATGAACGAGATGGCGAAGCAGCTCGGTCTCGACCACACGCACTTCGCAAATGTCGATGGCCTGCCCGATCCCGAGGAATACACCACCGCGCGGGATCTGGCGACGCTCGCGCATCATCTCATCGCCGACTTCCCCGACTACTACCATTACGAAGCCGAGAAGGACTTCACCTATAACGGCATCAAGCAGGGCAACCGCAATCCGCTGCTCTACAAGGATATCGGCGTCGACGGCATCAAGACCGGTCATACCGAGGAGGCGGGCTATGGCGTGGCGATCTCGGGCGTGCGCGACGGCCGCCGCATCATCGAGGTGCTCGCCGGCATGAAGAGCATGAAGGAGCGCTCGAGCGAGAGCGAGAAGGTGTTCGAATGGGCCTTTCGCGAGTTCGCCGATTACCATCTCGTCAAGGCCGGCGATCCGGTCGACGATGCGCCGGTATGGATGGGCGAGAGCACGAAGGTGCCGGCCACGACGGCGGCGGACGTCTTCGTCACGCTGCCGAAGCGCGCGCGCCACGACCTCAAAGTGACGGCGGTCTATGACGGCGCGGTGAAGGCGCCGGTGCAGAAGGGCGAGCCGGTCGGCAAGCTCGTCGTCAGCGCGCCCGACATGAACCCGATCGAGGTGCAGCTCGTCGCCGCGCAGCCGGTCGCGAAGCTCGATCCGCTGGGCCGCGTCGCGGCGGCGGCGGGATATCTGCTGTGGGGCAAGCGCTGAGCCAGGGACGGTTCATCACCTTCGAAGGCGGCGAGGGCGTCGGCAAGACGACGCAGATCGAGCTTCTGGCCGAAGCCCTGCGGCAGCGAAAATTCAACGTCGCGACGACGCGCGAGCCCGGCGGATCGCCGGGCGCGGAGGCGATCCGCGAGCTGCTTCTGTCGGGCGCGGTCGAGCGCTGGGACGGCGAAAGCGAGGCGCTGCTCATGGTGGCGGCGCGGCGCGATCATCTGGTCGCGACGATCTGGCCCGCGCTCGCCGCCGGTCGCATCGTGCTGTGCGACCGTTTCGCCGATTCGACCGAGGCGTACCAAGGTTTCGGCCGCGGCGTCGCGCGCGCGCGTTTGGCCGAGCTGCATCGTCTCGCCGCCGGCGACTTCGCGCCCGACCTCACCTTCGTGCTCGACCTTCCGGCCGCCGAAGGGCTCGCGCGCGCGGCGCGGCGCGGCGCCGTGACCCGGTTCGAGCGCATGCCGCTCGACATGCACGAGCGCTTGCGCCAGGGCTTCCTCGAGATCGCCCGGCGCGAGACGGCGCGCTGCGTCGTGATCGACGCGCGGCGCGAGATCGGCGCGATCCACGCCGACATAACCGCTGCGCTCCGGGAGCGGCTCAAGATCGCGTGCTGACTCCCGCGGCGAGCCGCTATTCTGCCGCCATGAGCGATGACGAGGACGAGGGCGAAGGCGAGGCTGGGCTCGAGAGCGCGCCGCCAGCGCCACCGCCGCGCGAGAATCCCGACCTCTGGGGACACGAAGCCGCCGAGGAGATTTTTCTCGCCTGCTGGCGCGCGGGCCGCATGCCGCATGCCTGGCTCATCACCGGCCCGCGCGGCGTCGGCAAGGCGACGCTCGCCTTTCGCTGCGCGCGGTTTCTGCTGGCGCAGCAGGGGGACGGGCAGGACCTGCTCGCCGCGGCGCCGCGCTCGCTGACGCTCAGCCCCGAGCACCGCGTCTTCCGTCTCGTCGCCTCGGGCGGGCATCCCGATCTGCTCGTCGTCGAGCGCGCCTACGATCCGCGCCGCAAGCGCCTGCGCAGCGAGATCGTCGTCGACGACACGCGCAAGATCGCGTCGCTCCTGCGCCTCACCGCGTCCGACGGCGGCTGGCGCGTCGTCATCGTCGATGGCGCCGACAACATGAACACGAGCTCCGCCAACGCAGTCTTGAAGATCCTCGAAGAGCCGCCGAAGCGCGCCGTGCTGATGCTGCTGAGCGAGAACCCGGGCCGGCTGCTGCCGACCATCCGCTCGCGCTGCCGCATCCTCGCGCTGAAGCCGCTCGCGCGGGCGGAGATCGCGGCGGCGCTCGAGCGCTATCGGCCCGATCTCGGCGGCGCGGCGCGGTCCGAGCTCGCGAGCCTCGCCGATGGCAGCATCGGCCGCGCGCTCGCGCTCGCCGCTTCGGACGGGCTCGCCCTTTACCGCGCTCTGTCGCAACTCCTGGTCCGTCTGCCGGAGCTCGACGCCGAGGCGCTGAACACTCTCGCCGACAGTGTCGCGCGCGCCGGCGCCGACGAGGCCTGGGCGCTGGTCGCCGAGCTTCTGCCGGGCTGGATCGCGCGCATGGTGACGCTCGCCGGCGGGGGTGCCGCGCGCGCGGTCCTGCCCGGCGAGGAAGCGGCGATGCGCGCGCTCGGCGGCCGGCGCAGCCTTGATCGCTGGGTCGAGGTGTGGGAAAACGTGAACCATCTCTTTCGCGAGGCGGACAGCGTCAACCTCGACCGCAAGCAGGTCGTGCTGAACGCCTTTTTTGCGCTTGAAGCGGCCGCGCGTCCGGCCGCCGGGGAGAGGCCATGAGTGCCGGCGAGCCGTATTACCTGACCACGCCGATCTACTACGTCAACGATCCGCCGCATATCGGCCACGCCTATACCACCGTGGCGACCGACGTGTTGGCGCGCTTCATGCGGCTCGACGGGCGCGACGTGTTCTTCCTCACCGGCACCGACGAGCACGGCCAGAAGGTCGACAAGTCGGCGCGCGCGGCGGGCGAGGACCCGCAGAAATTCTGCGATCGCGTGTCGCAGAATTTCCGCGACATGGGCACGCTGATGAACATCAGCAACGACGACTTCATCCGCACCACCGAGCCGCGCCACATCGTGGCGAGCCAGGCGATCTGGCGCGAGCTCGAGGCGAAGGGCGAAATCTATCTCGGCAAATTCGCCGGCTGGTATTCGGTGCGCGACGAGGCGTTCTACGACGAGAGCGAGCTCGTCGCCGGCAAGGCGCCGACCGGCGCCGAGGTCGAATGGGTCGAGGAGGAGAACTATTTCTTCCGCCTCTCCGCCTGGCAGGACCGGCTGCTCGAATTCTACGAGCGCAATCCCGATTTCATCGCGCCGCGCGCGCGCCGCAACGAGGTGATGAGCTTCGTGAGCGGCGGCTTGAAGGATTTGTCGATCTCGCGCACGAGCTTCTCGTGGGGCGTTCCGGTCCCGGGCAACGAAAAGCACGTCATGTATGTCTGGCTCGACGCGCTCACCAACTACCTCACCGCCGTGGGCTATCCCGACCGCGAGAGCGCGCTCTACCGGCGCTTTTGGCCGGCCGACCTGCATATGGTCGGCAAGGACATCGTGCGCTTCCATTGCGTCTATTGGCCGGCCTTCCTGATGGCGGCCGGCATCGCGCCGCCAAAGCGCGTCTTCGCCCATGGCTGGTGGACGGTCGAGGGCCAGAAGATGTCGAAGTCGCTCGGCAATTTCATCCCGCCGCAAGCCCTCGTCGGCCAGTACGGCGTCGATGCGGTGCGCTATTTCATGCTGCGCGAGCTGCCGTTCGGCAGCGACGGCGATTTCTCGCACCGCGCCATGGTCAACCGCATCAACGGCGATCTCGCCAACGATCTCGGCAATCTGGCGCAGCGCGTGCTGTCGATGGTGCAGAGCTATTGCGCAGGCCTGGTGCCGGAGCCGGGCCCGCTTGACGCACCCGACGAGGCGCTGCTCGCGGCGGCGCGCGGGCTCCTCGACAAGCTGCGCGCCGAATTCGCCGAGCAGGCGTTCCATCGCGCGCTCGAGCTCGTCTGGCAGGTGGTCGGCGACGCCAACCGCTATGTCGATGAGCAGGCGCCGTGGACGCTCCGCCGCACCGATCCGGCGCGGCTGCAGACCGTGCTCTGGACGCCTGGTCGAGACGATCCGCCATCTCGCGATCTATGTGCAGCCGGTGGTGCCGGACGCGGCCGCGCGGCTCCTCGACCAGCTCGCCGTGCCGCAGGACCGGCGCAGCTTCGCCGCGCTGGCGGCGCATCCGATCGCGCCCGGCACGGCGCTGCCGAAGCCCGAGGGGATTTTCCCGCGCTATGTCGAGGCCGAAGCGGCGCGCTAGCGCTTCCCTTTGGCGCGCCGGGCGCATAGAGTTTCCCGGTACGGTTCGAGGCGGGGAGGGTGACGTGAAGATCGAGGATGTGAAGCGCACGGCGTTCGCCATGCCGCTGACGAGCCCGTCCTTTCCGCGCGGGCCGCACCGCTTCGTCGACCGCGAATATCTCGTCGTGACCTATCGCACCGATGCGGCGGCGATCGAGCGCATCCTGCCCGAGCCGCTGAAGGCGCCGCAGCCGCACGTGCGGTTCAACTTCATCCGCATGCCGGATTCGAGCGGCTTCGGCGAATACCGCGCGGCGGGGCAGGTGATCCCGGTGACTTACGACGGCAAGCCCGGCGCCTATGTCCATTCGCTGTTCCTCGACGCCGAGGCGCCGCTGGCCGGCGGGCGCGAGATCTGGGGCTTCCCGGAAAAGCTCGCGGCGATCTCGTTCAAGGTCGAGACCGACACGCTTCTGGGCACGCTCGATTATGGCCGGCTCCGGCTCGCCACCGGCACGATGGGCTACAAGTACCAGGTGCGCGACAAGGCGCAGATGACGCGCGACCTGGCCGAGCCGCAATTCCTGTTGAAGATCATCCCGCATGTCGATTGCACGCCGCGCATCTGCGAGCTGGTGCGGTACAATTTCGAGGAGGTGACGGTGAAGGGCGCCTGGACCGGCCCGGCCGCGCTTTCGCTCCTGGGCCACGCGCTTGCGCCGGTCAACGAGCTGCCGGTGCAGCAGATCAAGTCGGCGGTCCATTTCGTCGCCGACCTGACGCTCGGCCTCGGCGCCGTCGTGCACGACTACCTGCGCTGAGACATCACCTGAGGTTTATCAGGTATCTCTCTGATTTAACGCTATAATCAGCCTGTCTTTGCGCTCGCGCGCAACGACTCGCACGCAGGCATGGACGCCTGCGTGCGCTCGGTGCGGCGAAATTGGCCTCGTGTCGTCAGGCCCGGGGTTGCCGCCGGTCGACGCTCGCGTGCCGCCGCGCCAGAATTAGCGGATTCCCACCGCGCCGCTCGCGTGGCACGCGGCCAAGGCGAAGATCAGGGCCGTCATCATCCAAAATCTCAGCGTGATTCCTTCCTCAACATGGTACCGATAAGCGAAACACGACGAGCGCCCGGCTCGTTCCCTTCGGTTCGGTCGTGCCCATGAACCCCAGGTTGATCGACAGCCATTGCCATCTCGACTTTGCCGCGCCGGCGGAGCGGGCGGAGATCATCGCCCGGGCGCGCGCGGCGGGTGTCGGCACGATGCTGACCATCTGCACCAAGCTCGCCGAGTTCGGGGAAGTCGAGGCGATCGCCGCGGGCGATCCCGACATCTGGTGCTCGGCCGGCATCCATCCGCACGAGGCGGCGGCCGAGCCCGAAGCCGGTACGCCGCAGCTCGTGGCGCTTGCGGCGCATCCGCGCGTCGTCGGCATCGGCGAGACCGGGCTCGATTTCCATTACGACCACAGCCCGCGCGCCGCGCCAGGCGGAATCGTTCCGCGCCCATTGCGCGGCGGCGCGCGCGACCGGATTGCCGCTCATCGTCCATACCCGCGAGGCCGACCCCGAGACGATTCGCATCCTGCTTGAGGAAAAGCCGCCAAGCGGCGTCATCCATTGCTTCAGCACGGGCCGCGAACTTGCGGAAAAAGCGCTCGAAATGGGATTTTATATCTCGCTCTCGGGGATCGTGACCTTCAGCCGCGCCGAGGAGCTGCGCGCGATCGCCAAGGACGTGCCGCTCGAGCGCCTCCTGATCGAGACCGATGCGCCCTATCTCGCGCCCGAGCCATTGCGCGGCCGCACCAACGAGCCCGCCTTCATCGTCCACACCGCCGCCGCCGTGGCGAAGCTCAAGGGCGTCACGGTCGAGGAGCTGGCGGCGCGCACGGCGGAGAATTTCTTCCGGCTCTTCGCGAAGGCCAAGCCATGCGCGTGACCATGCTCGGCTGCGGCCCGTCCTGGGGCGTGCCGAGCATCGGCAACGAATGGGGCGCGTGCGATCCGGCGAACCCGAAGAACCGCGAGCCGCGTCTCGGTGCTGGTCGAGGAGGGCGGTTCGCGCCTCCTGATCGATACCTCGCCCGATCTGCGGGAGCAGCTGCTGGCGGCCGATGCGCTGGATCGACGCCGTGCTCTTCACCCATGCCCATGCCGACCATCTGCACGGCATCGACGATCTGCGCTCGGTCAACCGGCTGATCCGCCGGCCGCCGCCGATCTATGCCGACGCGCAGACCCTGCCGAGATCCGGACGCGCTTCGGCTATATTTTCGCGCCGGCTCGCCGGGCGCCAAGACGGGTTCTACAAGCCGCGCTCGAGCCGCACGAGATCGCCGGGCCGTTCGCCGCGGCGGGCGTCCGGTGGTGCCGTTCGCTCAGGATCACGGCTTCTCGACGACGCTCGGCTTTCGCCTCGGCCGCTTCGCCTATTCGACCGACGTGTCGGGCTCGATGCGGCGGCGTTTGCGCGCTCGCGGGCGTCGAGGTCTGGATCGTCGATTTCTTCGCCGCGAGCCGCACGTGACCCATTCCCATCTGGCGCGACCCTCGACTGGATCGCGCGGGTGAAGCCGCGCCGCGCGATCCTGACGCACATGGACCAAGCCTGGATTATGACCGGTGCGGCCGTGCCGGCCGGGTCGAGCCCGGCTAGGACGGGCTGGTGGTCGAATTGCTGACGGCGGAGTCCATCGGATTCAGGGCATCGCTGCCAACAGCGACGATATTTCCCATAATATACATTATGCGAT
>CAVSNJ010000014.1:0-76127 GCA_963729295.1 uncultured Alphaproteobacteria bacterium | reverse complement strand
TGTTCCTGTGGCTCCTCAGCCTGGCCGGGCGCAAGCAGGCGTTGATTTGGGGCCTGGCGGTGCTCGCCGCAGGCGGCGGCACGGCGCTTTTGAAGATCTGTATCTTCGCTTGCGGCTCGCCCATCGCCACGCTCGAAAGTCCGAGCGGCCACGCCAGCATGAGCACGCTCGTCTATGGCGGCATCGCGCTCGTCGCGGGAACCGGGGGCGAGGTCTGGCCGCGCGTCGCCGCCGGAGCGGCCGGAGCCGCGCTCGTCGCGGCGATCGCGCTGTCGCGCATTCTTCTCGGCGCGCACAGCGCGAGCGAGGTCGTGGTCGGGCTCGCGATCGGCGCGCTCGCGCTCGGAATATTCGCGCACAGCTATCTCGGCGGACGAGCAATCGGGCGGCGCGTCTGGCTGCTGCTTGTCCCGGCCGCGATCGTCGCCGCGCTGCTGCACGGACACCCGTCCCGGCTCGAGCCGATGTGGCACGAGATCGCAGCCTATCTCAGCGCGACAACGGGCTTCTGCCGCGCCTAACGCGCGGCCTGGGGGCTTCTGCCGCGCCTAACGCGCGACCACGGGCTTCTGCCGCGCCTAGTCTAGAGGTTGGCCTGGCGCTCCTCCGCGCGGATCGCGCCGAGCGCGTCCTTGAGCCGCGCGTCGCGGCCGTAGAGATCGTCGCGGAACTCGACCGTGCCGTCCTCGTCGACGAAGCTCGTCGCATAGAGGATCTAGACGCGCCAGCGGCCGCTTCAGATCGATCGCCGGCTCCTGCCGCTCGCGGCAACCGCTTCGCCGATCAGCTGTCTCGTCCCAGCCGAGGTCGCGCAGCACGAAGCCCGCGAGCTCGGCCGCATGCTCGAGGCGGACGCAGCCGTGGCTCTGCGCGCGGAAGAAGCGGTCGAAGGCGACGCGCGAGGGCGTGTCGTGGAGATAGACGTCGAACCGGTTCGGCGTCTCGAACTTGATGCTGGCCGAGCGGATTCTTCGGGCCCGGCATTGCTGCCAGCCGCGGCCGGGCGTGAACACGATGTCGTTCTTGGCGAGATAGGAGCGGTCGCGCTTCGACTTCGGCAGGAGCTCCTTGGTGACGATCGAGGCCGGGATGGTCCAGGTCGGATTGAACGTCACCGCGACCATGGCGGTGCGCACGCACCGGGGTCGGATGATCGACATCGCCGACCACGACCTTCATGCTGATCACCGGCGAGATCCGTCATCGACGATGTCGAGCGTCTCGGCCGGCACGTTGACCATCATGTAGCTCGACGCCGAGATCGTGCGGCAGCGAGCGCCAGCGCTCGAGATTGAGCTCGATCTGCTCGACGCGCGCGCGCGCCGGCACGTTCATGGCGGCGAGCGTCCGCGGCCCGACCGCGCCGTCGACGGCGATGCCGTAGCGGCGCTGAAAGCGGCGCACCGCCTCCTCCACCGCGCCGTCAAACGAGCCGGATCGTCGGGCGCGGCCGCGGCTTCGGGCGCGGACGCGCCGCCGGAGACGGCGCGACATGCTGGATCGGACCCGACGCCGCCGCGGGCGCATCGCACCGGCGTCGCTTGCGGCGCCAGGGCGCGGGCGGCGGGCGGCGCCAGCGGCGCAAGATCGCCTTCGGCCTCGAGGCGCTGCCTCACCGTGCGCACGCGCTCGCCCGTCATGCCGAGCTTCAACGGCTCGCCGCGCGGCACCTGCGCCCAGCCGCCGCCGGCTGCGATCGCGCGATAGCGCGCGAGCGCGCCGACGAGGCGCTGATAGTACGGATGTTGCGGCGGCAAGGATGCGATACCAGGCGGCGAGGTCATGCTTGAGCGCGGCCGAAAGCCCGGCCGCCGCGTCGAAGGACGGCGCCGGGATGGCCCAGTCGCTGCTCGAGCTGGTCGAGCGGGCACGCGCCCCTTGGCGAGCGCCGTGGCATAGGCGAGCGCGAGGCGCGATCAGCGCCACGTCGCGCGCCGCCGTGGCGCCGTCGGCCGGCGCTTTCGGCATGGCGAAATCGAGCCCCTGATCCGCCGCCTTGGCCAGCGCGTCCGCGAGCGCCGCGACCTGCGCCGGGTCGGACCAGGCCGGGGCGTCGTTGCGCGCGGCATAGAACGCGCGCAGGCTGGCCGCATCGGCATCGGCCGAGTCGCGCGCGAGGAGAGCGGCGATCGCGTCCGCCGCCGGCTGCGGCGCATCGCTCCAGGCCGGCGCCGGGTGGCCCGAAACCAGCCAGGCGAGCAGGGCGACGATGGGCAAGCGAATCTGCATGTCGCTCCTCGGGCGCGCGCGACGCCCGCCGCCCGATCCATAGCAGAAATCCCGTCGCGTTGAGACGAGAACACAACGGGCTACGGAAAGTCCTTGGCGCGTTGTGACAACATGGTCACACCCGCCGGGCCGCCGCAGCCGAGGGTTTAGTGATAGTCTGCCAGCCCATGATCCTGCGTCTTGCCGCCATCGCCCTCCTGCTCGCGCCGGCCGGCTTGGCGCGGGCCGCGGACAGCAACCCGTGGAGTCAGGCGAACGCGCCCACGGCAGGAGCGCCGGCGGCGATCGGCAGCCCGGCCAAGGGCTGCCTCGCAGGGCGCCGTCATGCTGCCGCCGGACGGCACGGGCTACCAGGTCATAAGGCTCAGCCGCCGGCGCTATTTCGGCCTGCCCGAGACGGTCGATTTCGTGCGCCGGCTGGGGCCGGCGCGGCCGCGGCGCGGCTGCCGCCGTTCTATGTCGGCGACATGGCGCAGCCGCGCGGCGGGCCGCTGCCGTTCGGGCACGCGAGCCACCAGACCGGGCTCGATGTCGATATCTGGTTCACGCTGGAGCCGAAGCCGGCGCTGGCGCCCGCTGCGCGCGAGGACGTGGATCTTCCGTCGATGCTGCTGCCGAGCTGGCGCGCGGTCGATCCGAAGCGTTTCGGCGAGCGCCAGATCGCGCTGCTGCGGCTCGCCGCGCGCGACACGCTGGTCGACCGCATCTTCGTCAATCCGGTGATCAAGGCGACGCTGTGCCGCCGCCTGCCGCAAACCGAGCATGCCTGGCTCGGCAAGCTCAGGCCGTGGTTTGCGCACGACGACCATTTCCACGTCCGCCTGAACTGCCCGCCCGATTCGCCGGAGTGCGAGCCCCAGGCGCCGGTGCCGCCGGGCGACGGATGCGATGCGACGCTGGCGTCGTGGGTGCGCGACCAGCGTCCGCCGAAGCCGGGCGCGGCGGCGGCGCCGCGCAGGATGCCGACGCTTCCGGCGGAATGCCGCGCCGTGCTGGCGATGCCGGGCGCAGCCGGCTTCGCGAGCGCTATTTCTCCTCCATGATCCACACGCCGCTCCAGTCGGCCGCCGGCGGGTGGCGCGCGTAGTAGCGGCAGCGGTCGAGGAAGACGCGCGACGGCTTGTCCTTGGGCGCCAGCTCGAGCGCCTCGGTGAAATTGGCCGATCGCGCCGGCCCAGTCGCGCCGCTGATAGCGCTCGAACCCGGTTTCGTAGAGCGCTGATCACGCGGTGCATGCTGGGGAACGCTGTGCGTCGGTATTGTGGCCGAGCAATTCGTAGAGCGTGCGTCGGCTGCGACTTGCCCTTCACCTGGAGCACGTCGAGGCGGCGCAGCATCGCGCGGCGTGGTCAGCGCCTCGACCGTCGGGCCCGAGACCAGCACTTTGGTGCCGTAATGCTTGTTGGCGCTTTCGAGGCGCGCCGCGAGGTTCACGGTGTCGCCGATCACGGTGTATTCCATGCGCTTGACCGAGCCGACCGAGCCGGCCAGCACCTCGCCGGTGGCGAGCCCGATGCCGATATCGATGGCGGCCAGGCCTCTCGGCGACGCGGCGCAAGTTGAGCTTTTCGAGCTCGCGGATCATCTCGGTGGCGACGGTCAGCGCGCGGTCGGCGTCGGTCACGTCTTCGACCGGCGCGCCGAAGATCGCCATCAGCGCGTCGCCGATATACTTGTCGAGCATGCCGCCATGCGTGAGCACGACCTCGACCATCTCGGTGAAATACTCGTTGAGCATGGCGACGGTCTGCTGCGGGCTCATCGCCTCGGTGAGCGTGGTGAACTGGCGGATGTCGGAGAACAGCACCGTGGCGACGTGCGAACTGCCCTTCAGCATCTCGTCGCCGCTGGCCAGCAGCCGGTCGACCACCTCCTTGGCCATGTAGCGCGACATGGTGTTGCGGACGCGCTTTTCGCGGGTGATGTCCTCGAGCACCAGCATGTAGCCGATCGCCTTGTTCGTCGAGGTCCAGCAGCGGCGCCGTGGTGCAGGTTGACCGCGGCGGTGGTGCCGTCCGGCATGAGCAGCTCGGTGTCGGCGTGGTAGTCGGTGGTGTTCATGCGCGACGACATATTCGAGGCTGCGCGTGACCCAGGCGTTGCGGTTGCCGAACACCTGCTCGGCCGGGCGGCCCAGCACGTCGTCGGCGGCCATGCCGAGGATGCGTTCGCCCGCCTCGTTCACCTTGGCGACGTTCAAGCGCTGGTCGAGCGTGACGACGCCGTTCGACAGCGATTTCAGGATGCTCTCGTTGTAGTTCTTGAGCGCGAGCACGTCGGAGAACAGCTGCGCGTTGTGGATCGCGATGGCGATCTGCGCGCAGAACGCCTTGAGGCGGCGGATGTCGATCGCCGCGAAGGGGCCGCCGCGCTTGTTGAGCACCTGGACGACGCCGAGATGGCACGCCCGCCCGGTCGATGATCGGCACGCACAGGATGTTGCGCGTGCGGAAGCCCGTCGCCTTGTCCACCGTGCGGTTGAAGCGCGGATCGGCATAGGCGTCGGGGATGTCGAGCACCTCGGCCGACTGGAACGCCGCGCCGACGAGGCCGGCGTCGGCCGGGACGCGGATCTCCTTCTGCTCGCCGCCCTCGGCCACCTTGGACCACAGCTCGTCCTTGTCGCGGTCGTAGATGAAGAGCGTCGAGCGCTCCGCCTCGAGGAACTGGGTCGCCGCCGTGCATGATGCGGCTCGAGCAGCACGTCGAGCTGCAGCTCGCGTCGAGATCGCCTCGGTGATCGCCAGCAGCTCGGTCTCCTCGCGCCGCGCGCGCTCCAGCAGCTCGACGAGCCGCGCCTCCTCGATCGCGTTCGCGGCCTGGCGGTTGATCGCCTCGAGGAGCGCTAGGTCGTCCTCGGTGAAGTCGCCGCGGCGCTTGTTCAGCACCTGGGTCACGCCGCTCGCCTTGCCCGTCGCGGTTGCGCAGCGGCACGCACAGGATGTTGCGCGTCACGTAGCCGGTCTGGCGGTCGACCTCGGGATTGAAGCGCGGATCCTTGTAGGCGTCGGCGATGATCTCGGGCGCGCCCGTCTGGAACACCGCGCCGGCGATGCCCGCGCCCGCCGGGATGCGGATCTCGCGCACGCCTTCGCCGAGCGCACGCGCGAGAACAGCTCGCCGGCGTCGCGGATCGTGGAGGAACAGCGTCGCGCGCTCGGCGTCGAACACTTCGGTGATCAGCGCGATCATGCGCGGCAACTGGTGGTCGAGCGACAGCTGCTCGGTCACCGTGTCGGCGACTTCGGCGAGAACGGAGAGCCGCCGCAGCGCGTCGATCACGCGCTCGGCGAGCGCCAGATCGCCGCTCTTGAGTGCCGCGGCCAAATCGCGGCCTTCCCCGACCGGCCGGCCGATTACCGTCTCGAGGACGTTGCGCGCGTCCCGCATCGATGTCCCCCCGAAGCCAGGCGTCAATTCGTTAGCGCCCGTGCCCTCGAGGCCATGCTGGCGGGGATTGAAGGCGCTGGGTCAACCGAAATTGGCAGGCGCATTCTAGCGGGAATCCGGTTGCCCGCGCCGGCCGATCGGTGGGACAATATAGGGTCAAAGCACGCGAGGCTTTTATGAGCAGCCCGAACATTCGCGCATCAGTGACGCTCGCCGCCCTCATCTGCGCCGGATGCGTCGCCTCTCCGCCCCCGCCGCCCGTCATGCCGATGACCATGATCGCACCGCCGCCGCAGGCGGTGGCCGCGCCACAGGCGGCGGCCGCGCCGCAGGCGCAAGCCGCGCAGGCGGGCCAGACCTGCCGCGAATATCAGCAGACGATCACCCTCAACGGCCAGCCGCAGGAAGCGTGGGGCACGACCTGCCTCCAGCCGGACGGCACCTGGAAGGTCGTGTCGCAGCCCTCCGACGCGGCGCCCGCGGCGTCGAGCTCCGTCGCGCCACCGCCGCCACCGCCGCCGGTGCAGCAGCAGGCGATCGCGGTGCAAAGCTATCCGGCCTACGCGTACTATCCCTATCCGTCCTACTACTATTATCAGCCGCCGACCTATTACTCCGGCGGCCCCATGGGCGGCGGCCGCGTGTTCGTCCGCAGCCGCTGGCACTGAGGCCGGTCACGGCACGGGCCGCGCCGGCGCCTCGGCGAGAGGCGCCTCGCCTTCTTCGGGCTGTATGAGCTCGCGGCCGACCTAGTCAATCCGCTCGGTGACGTCGGGCTCGAGCTTCATGAGCTCGGCTGTGACGCGCGCGATCCACGACCACACGACGCAGCTCAGCTCGTCCTCGCGGCCGCTATATCTGAGCGCCTCGCGCCCCGCCACCGCGGGGGCATCCTCACCATGCTGGCGCACCAGCAGCACCGCCGCCTCCCAGATCTGCCGCTCGCTCGTCATCCGGCCGATGGTCGTCATGCCGACACGCTCTCACCGCTTGATCAAGGCCACGCCGCACACTTCGTTCCCGTGCGCAACCGGGAGCGGCGCTCATTCGAGCGCGACGGAACTCGCCAACGGTTCAATCCGCACGGGGGCCAGGCCTCTTCGGGTCATGCCGAGCCGCCGCGCCGCCTGTTCCGAAAGATCGATGGCGCGGCCCCTGACGCCCGGGCCGCGATCGTTGATGACGACCTTGACCGACTTGCCGTTGCGCAGGTTGGTCACCTTGACCTTGGTATCGAAGGGCAGCCTGCGGTGTGCCGCCGTCAGCTTGCCGGCGTCGAAAATCGCGCCGCTCGCGGTGACGCGGCCCTTATGGTCCGGCCCATACCACGAGGCGACGCCGATCTGCGCCTTCGGCCGCGGCGGCACCGGCTTCGGCCCGGGCGGCGGCGGCAGTACCGCGGTGGTGGCCGGCTGTTGCGCCGGCGGCGCCGTCAAGGCGGCGTCGCCGGCGCGCAGCGGCAGGCCGGCTGCAAGGCCCCAGCCCACGACGCAATAAAGGCAACATCGCGTGAGGACGGACCAACCTCGCATGACCCCGGCGCACCGGCCCCTCTGTAGCCTTGGTCCCGTGCCGCAAAACGGGCGCGCCTTGCCGCCCGTTCCATATCGACCGGACGGTGTTCACGGTTCCTTCGGCGAATCCGCAGTGCCGCGCGAGTTTCCCCCCGCGCCGCTCAACCCTCGGGCGGCACCGGCCGCGGCCGGCGGTCGGGGCCGATCGCGACATAGGTGAAGAGCCCCTCGGTCACCTTGACCCGCTCGCCCGACAGGCCGCGCCGCGCCCAGCTCTCGATCTTGACGGTGATCGAGGTGCGGCCGATCTTGACGATCTCGGCATAGCAGCTCACCTCGTCGCCGACGAAGCACCGGCAGGTGGAAGGTCATGCCGGTGATCGCCACCGTCGCGACCCGGCCCTGGGCGCGGCGCGCCGCGACGGCCGCCGGCCAGGTCCATCTGCGACAGGACCCAGCCGCCGAAAATGTCGCCGTTGGGATTGGCGTCGGCCGGCATGGCGATGGCGCGCAGCGCCGGCTCGTGGTCGGGCGTGCGCTCGGTCATGGCGATGCCCCTTGCACGAAGTTCGACCAGATGTTGTGATGCACGGCCTCGGTCGCTACAGTATGATGGATCTCGTACGGAATCGCATGGCCGACCTCTTCGACAATCTCGCCCGCAAGCCGCAACCGGCCGGCTATTCCGCCAAGGACATCGAGGTCCTGGAAGGGCTCGAGCCGGTGCGGCGCCGGCCCGGCATGTATATCGGCGGCACCGACGAGCGCGCGCTGCACCATCTCGCCGCCGAAGTGCTCGACAACGCCATGGACGAGGCGGTCGCCGGGCCACGCCAGCCGCATCGAGCTCGAGCTGCACGGCGACGGCAGCGTCACGGTGCGCGACAACGGCCGCGGCATCCCGGTCGATCCGCATCCGAAATTCCCGAAGCACCTCGGCGCTCGAAATCATCCTGACCATGCTGCATTCGGGCGGCAAGTTCTCCGGCGACGCCTACAAGACCTCGGGCGGGCTGCATGGCGTCGGCGTCTCGGTGGTGAACGCGCTCTCGCGACCGGCTCAAGGTCGAGGTGGCGCGCGACCGCCGCCTCTGGACGCAGGAGTACGCGCGCGGCAAGCCCAAGACCAAGCTCAAGGATGGCGGCGCGGTCCAGAACCGGCGCGGCACCATGCGTCCGCTTCCATCCCGACCCGCAGATTTTCGGCGCCGAGCTCCATTTCAAGCCGGCGCCGCTCTATCGCATGGCGCGCGCCAAGGCCTATCTCTTCCGCGGCGTCGAGATCCGCTGGTGGTGCGATCCGGCGCTGCCGCGGCCCGACGACGTGCCGCAGGAAGAGACGCTGCATTTCCCCGGCGGGCTCGGCGATTATCTCGCGTCGCGGCTCGACGGCCGCGAGACGCTGACGCCGCGCCCGTTCGCCGGCGAGGCCGAGTTCGGCGAGGGCGGCCGCGTCGAATGGGCGATCGCCTGGCCGTCGGACCTGCGAGGGCCTCTCGTCGTCCTACTGCAACACCGTGCCGACGCCCGAAGGCGGCACGCACGAGGCGGGCTTGCGCGCGGCGCTGACGCGCAGCCTCAAGGCCTATGGCGAGCTGACCGGCAACCGCCGCGCCGCGCAGATCGCGCCCGAGGACGTGATGACCGGCGCGGTCGCGATCCTGTCGCTGTTCATCCGCGAGCCGCAATTCCAGGGCCAGACCAAGGAGCGGCTCGCCTCGGCCGAGGCGACGCGGCTGGTCGAGGGCGCGCTCAAGGACCATTTCGACCATTGGCTGTCCGACGATCCGCAGAGCGGCGCGCGCGCTGCTCGACGCGGTGATCGAGCGCGCCGAGGATCGCCTGCGCCGCGCCAGGAGCGCGAGCTCGAGCGCAAGACCGCGACGCGCAAGCTGCGCCTGCCCGGCAAGCTCGCCGATTGCGCGCGCTCGGCCGCCGAGCGGCACCGAGATCTTCCTGGTCGAGGGCGACAGCGCCGGCGGCTCGGCCAAGCAGGCGCGCGACCGCGAGACGCAGGCGATCCTGCCGCTGCGCGGCAAGATCCTCAACGTCGCCTCGCGCCACCGCCGACAAGCTGCGCCAGAACCAGGAGCTCGCCGATCTGGTCCAGGCGCTGGGCTGCGGCTCGGGCGAGCGCTACCAGGACGACAAGCTGCGCTACGAGCGCGTCATCATCATGACCGACGCCGATGTCGACGGCGCGCATATCGCCTCGCTGCTGATGACGTTCTTCTTCCGCGAGATGCCGGAGCTGGTGGCGCAGGGCCAGCTCTTCCTCGCGGTGCCGCCGCTCTATCGCCTGCAGCACGGCGCAGACACGGCTCTATGCGCGCGACGACGCGCACAAGGACGAGCTGATGGCGACCACCTTCAAGGGCAAGGGCAAGGTCGAGATCAGCCGCTTCAAGGGCCTCGGCGAGATGCCGCCGCGCCAACTGCGCGACACCACGATGGACCCGGCGACGCGCGCTGCTGCTGCGCGTGACGAAGCCGGCGAGCAGCGCGGACCGGAGCTGGTCGAGAGCCTGATGGGCCGCAAGCCCGAGCTGCGCTACGCCTTCATCCAGGACAAGGCCCAGTTCGCCAAGGATCTGGATATCTGATCCGCGATCCTGGAAACTCCCTCGGGCGAAGACGAGGGAGGCCAGCATGCAATTCGACCGGCGCGGCATGTTGTTGGGCGGCGCGGCGCTCTGGGCCGTCGCGCGCATTCCCGGCGCGCGCGCGCTCGAAGCCGACGCGTTCGCGCCCTTTCCGGGCACTTGGCGCACGTTCGAGGTGACGACCCGGATCGAGATCGCGAAGCCGCAAGGCGTTGCGCGCGCCTGGGTCCCGCTGCCGGCGATCGCGGCAGCGGAGTGGATGCGCCCGCTCGGCGACACGCAGCACGTCACGGGCGGCACGGCGACGATCCATCGCGCCGGGCCCTATCGCGCGAAGTTCCTGGCGCTCGAATGGCCGGACGGAAGCGAGAGCGCGGCGGCCGAGATCACGAGCCGCGTCGCGACGCGCGACCGTGCCGTCGATCTGACGAAGCCGGGCAAGCCCGCGCCGCTTGGCGCCGCGGAACGGCACCTCTACACGGCGGCGACCACGTTTTTGCCGACCGACGGCATCGTCAAGGAAACATCGCTCAAGATCACCGCCGGCGCCCAAGACGATCTCGCCAAGGCGCGCGCCATCTATGAATGGGTGGTCGAGAACACGTTCCGCGATCCGAAGACGCGCGGCTGCGGGCTCGGCAACATCGCCTTCATGCTGAGGACCGGCGACCTCGGCGGCAAATGCGCCGATTTGAACGCGCTCTATGTCGGCCTCGCGCGCGCGGCGGGATTGCCGGCGCGCGATCTCTACGGCATCCGCGTCGCGCCCTCGCGCTTCGGCTACAAGAGCCTCGGCGCCAACAGCGAAACCATCACCGGCTCGCAGCATTGCCGGGCCGAGGTCTGGCTCGAGCGCTTCGGCTGGGTTCCGGCCGATCCCGCCGACGTGCGCAAGGTCGCGCTCGAGGAGCCGCCCGGCCATCTCGCCATGGCCGACGCCAAGGTCGCGGCGGCGCACAAGACTCTGTTCGGCGCGTGGGAGACCAACTGGATCGCCTACAACGACGCGCACGATGTGGCGCTGCCGGGCGATCGCGAGGGCGCGGTCGCGTTCCTCATGTATCCGCAAGGCCAGACCGCGGCCGGCACGCTCGACTGCCTCGACCCCGCGAACTTCCGCTACGAGATCAAGGCGAAGGAAGTCACCGCTGCGTAACAACGGCGGCGGCATCATGCGGGCGCGCGGATGGGGCGCGGCGCTTGCCGCATGGCTCGCGCTGATGGCGCCGGCGAACGCGGCCGAGACCATCGTCACCGGCCTCATCGGCTCGCCCAATTCGGGCGCGTGGCCCTATTACATCGGCATCGACAAGGGCTTCTTCGCCGCGGCCGGCATCGCGCTCGACCTCGTTTATGTGCCGACCGCGTCAGGCCTGGTGCAACAGCTCACCGCCGGCTCGCTCGACATCGTCGGCACGATCGGCACGGTCGAGCCGATCCACGCCATCGAGAAGGGCGCGCCGGTGGCGATCCTGCGCGTCGTCGGCCGCGTCACGCCGTACGAGATGGTGGCGAAGCCGTCGATCCAGAAATTCGAGGATCTCAAGGGCAAGATCATCTGCATCGGCGGCCTGCGCGACATCAACCGCGTCTATCTCAACCGCATCGCCGAGGCGCACGGGTTGAAGGACGGCGACTACGACATCGTCGTCATCGGCAACACGGCGCAGCGCTTCGCGGCGCTCGAGTCGGGCGCGGTCGATGCGACCATGCTGGTGCCGCCCGTCAATTTCATCGCCGAGAAAGCGGGCTTCCGCAATATCGGCATGATCAAGGACTATACCGAGGACCTGCCGATGGGCTCGGCCGACGTGTCGCTCGCGTGGGCGAAGACGCACATGGAGACGGCCAGGCGCATCGTCGGCGTGCTCGACCGCGCGATCGCGTGGTTCGACGACGACGGCAACCGCGACGAGGCGATCGACATATTGCAGCGCCTGATGAAGAGCGACCGCACCGAGGTCGCGCAGGCCTACGACCTGATGCGCCGGATCGACGGGTTCGAGCGCAGCAACAAGGTCTCGCGCGCGAAGCTCCTGAACCTCATCGCGGCGATGAAGGCGATGGGCGACATCGAGGGCACGACCCCGCCCGAACGCCTCGTGCTCCAAGGCGTGACCGAACTCGGCGACTAAGGGCCGGAGCGCGCCGCCGAAGGACCGCATTTTTTCGCGGATGGACGCCGCGTGAATCGCGGGGCGCACGGGCGATTTTCTCAACCCGAGGTCACGCGGAAATCACAACGCCACGGCGGTTTGGTTCCTTTCTCGTCAAACCGGTCCGAAAGGGGTAGCTAACTTCCTCAAAAGGAGTCGAGCCCACACGCGGCGCTTTCCGGCGTTTATAGGCGACGATAGATTGACGGAATTGGACTAGTTTCGCGCGGAGACGATCGATGCCGCATTACGATCGGGCAAAAGACTCTGTGCGCGCCGGCGTCCCCGGACTCCCGAGCGAAACTTCCTCCGTCCAGCCGGCGCAACAAGCGCCCGCGCCCGCGTGCTCGGCCAAACTCGCCGAAACCAACCCCGAGCTTGAGCGTCGCGTCGAGGAGCGCACGGCCGAGCGCGAGCAAGCGCTCGCGCAAGTG
Organism: uncultured Alphaproteobacteria bacterium; assembly: GCA_963729295.1. Taxonomy (GTDB): domain Bacteria; phylum Pseudomonadota; class Alphaproteobacteria; order ATCC43930; family CGMCC-115725; genus DATJLY01. The sequence goes on along the minus strand of CAVSNJ010000014.1, from coordinate 63,801 downwards.
CACGAGATGCAGAAGCTCGAAAGCCTCGGCCAGCTCACGGGCGGTCTCGCGCACGACTTCAACAATGTGCTGATGGCGATCCTCGGCAATCTCGATCTCCTGGCGCGCATCCTGCCCGAGGGCGTGAAGGGCCGCGCGCTGGTCAGCTCCGCCGTCCAGGCGGCCGAGCGCGGCGCCACCTTGACGAAGCGCATGCTCGCCTTCGCGCGGCGCCAGGATTTGCGGCCCGAGGCAGTGAGCGTGCCGCACCTCGTCGGCTCGATGGTCGAGATGCTGCGCCGCTCTTTGGGCCCGGCGGTCGAGATCGAGACGGATTTCCGCGCGCCGCTGCCGCTCGTGCGCGTCGATCGGAACCAGCTCGAGCTCGCGCTCCTGAACCTCGCCGCGAACGCGCGCGACGCGATGGACGATGGCGGCGCGCTGACGATCGCCGCGCGCACCGAATCCGTTGCCGCCGGCCAGATGCAGGGGCTCGTCTCCGGCGACTATGTCTGCGTCTCGGTCGTGGACGACGGCTGCGGCATGGACGAGGCCACGCTGAAGCGCGCGGCCGAGCCGTTCTTCACCACCAAGGGCGCCGGCATGGGCACCGGGCTCGGGCTCTCGATGGTCTATGGGCTTGCCGCGCAATCGGGCGGCGCGATCCGGCTGCACAGCCATACCGGCGCTGGCACGAAGGTCGAGCTGTGGCTGCCGGTGGCGGGACCGGACGAGGCGGAGCGGCCGCTTCCGGCGCTGTCCACCTCGACGCGCGCTCCGAGCCGCTCCTATGCCGTGCTGTTCGTCGACGACGATCCGATGGTGGCGTCGGGCACAAGCGCGATGCTGCACGAGCTCGGCCACCGCGTCGTGATGACGTCCTCGGCGGCGCTGGCGCTCGACGTGATCCGCTCGGACGCGCCGATCGACCTCATCATCACCGACCACGCCATGCCCGGCATGTCCGGCACCGAGCTCGCCAGGCTCGCGCGCGACCTGCGCCCGGGCCTGCCGATCATCCTCGCGACCGGCTACGCCGACGCGCCGAGCTGCGCCGTCCCCGGCATGGCGCGGCTCGACAAGCCCTATTGCATCGACAAGCTCGCCGCCATGATCGCCGCCGTCGTCGGCCGCGAGCTGCGCGACCACATCAGCGCGGCGTGATTCCTAAACCCTCTCCGCCCGCTTGCGGGGGGAGAGGGTGCGAGCGCAGCGAGCGGGTGAGGTGGGTGATGCCGCGCACACCTCACCCTCCCGTTGCTTCGCAACGGGCCCCTCCCTCTCCCCGCTTCGCGCGGAGAGGGGTTTTGGGGCAAAGTGTTGCACGATGTCCTTTCCCTATCCCCTGCCGCCCCTGGATCTTGCGGCGCCGTTCGACCGGCACCGCGCCGTGGTGCGGCCGGACTGGGTCGACGGCAACGGGCACATGAACGTGGGCTACTACGTCGTCGCCTTCGACCACGCGACCGACACGATCGCCGAGCAGCTCGGCATCGATTGGCGCTATGTCGAGCACCGGCTCGGCCGCACCTTCATCCTCGAGGCGCATGTCACATTCGAGCACGAGCTTCTGGCGGGCGACCCGATCCGCATCACGACGCTCGTCCTCGATCACGACGAGAAGCGCGCGCACCTCTTTCACGCGATGTATCACGCCGGCGACGGCTACCTCGCCGCCACCAACGAGCTCATGATGCTTCATGTCGGGTTCGCGACGCGGCGCGCGGCGCCTTGGGCCGGCGAAACGCGCGCGCGGCTCGATGCGATGGCGGCCGCGCACCGCACTCTGCCGCGCCCGGCCCAGGCCGGCCGCGTCATCGGCCTCAAGCGCCGTTAACCATCCGATCTTGGCGGAACCTTAACTCCTCGCGGGCTAGAAAACGCGGGGTACAGGGGTTCCGAATGCACGGGCCGGCCGAGAATCGAACTGTCGCTGCAGCTCGCCGACAAGGCCATGAAGGCCATGCACGGCCACGAGATCCCGCCCACGCCGCAGAATTATGCGGTGTGGTACACCTTTGCCGCCGGCACGCAGCCCGAATTGACGCGCACGCTCGATATCCTCATATCGAACAAGCAGACCTTCACGCCCGACCTCAATTCCGAGCTCTATGCGCGCTTCTTCGACGCCACCGGCCAGCTCGCCGTCCTGAGCGATACCGGCGGGCGCCTCACGCACATCGTCGACCAGGTCCGCAAGCACATCGAAACCGCATCCGGCGACGCCACCGCCTTCGGCCGCACCCTCGACGATTTCTCCGAGAAGATCGGCGACGGCGGCGCACCGACCAACATCCAGACCCTCGTCGCCGACCTCGTGGTCGAGACGCAGCGCGTCGCCGAGCGCAACCGCACGCTCGAGGAGAAGCTCACCAAGTCCTCGGGCGAGGTGAGCGAGCTGAAGCAGCACCTCGAGACCGTGCAGCGCGAGGCGCTGACCGACGCGCTGACCGGCATCCCCAACCGCAAATCGTTCGACACGCGGCTCAGGGAAGCGGCGCGCGACGCCATGGAGAACGACGAGCGCCTCTGCCTGCTGCTCGCCGACATCGACCATTTCAAGCGCTTCAACGACACTTACGGGCACCAGATCGGCGACCAGGTGCTGCGCCTCGTGGCGCGGTCGCTGACCGATTCGGTGAAGGGCCGCGACACGTCGGCGCGCTTCGGCGGCGAGGAATTCGCCATCATCCTGCCGCAGACCACGCTCGGCGACGCGCAGACCGTCGCCGAGCATATCCGCGAAGGGCTGCAGCGCCGCAAGGTTGTGGGGCGCGACAAGAAGAACCAGGATTACGGCGGCATTACCTTGTCCTTCGGCGCCGCCGAGTATCGCCCCGGCGAGCCGCTCTCGGCCTTCGTCGAACGCGCCGACGCCGCGCTCTATCGCGCCAAGCGCGAAGGCCGCAACCGTGTCGCCATCGAGCAGGACGAACCGGCCGAAGAAGACGCGAAGGCCTAGCCTCCGCCCGAGACCCACGGCAGCCAGCCGGTCCAGGCGAGCCACGCACACGCGAATCCGACCGAGAGGAGGGTCGCGGGAATGCCGGCGCGGGCATAGTCGGCGAAGCTCAGCCGCACGCCAAAGGCCTCGGCGCGCTCGACCACGATGAGGTTCGAGAGCGAGCCCGTCAGCAGCAGGCTGCCCGACAGCGACGACAGCAGCGCCAGCGCATAGAGCGCGCCTTGCGGCGGGTTGGGCCAGATCTGCAACAGCAGGATCACCGACGGCACGTTGCCGATCACGTTGCTGGAAAAGAGCGTGAGCGGCGCCAGCACGGCGAGATTGTCCGGCAGGAGACCGTACTGCTCGAGCCAGGAGAGCGCGCGATAGGGCATGCCGGTGTCGGCGAGCGCGCCGGTGATGGCGAACAGGCAGACGAACAGCAGCAGCAGCGGCCAATCGACGCCGGCGATCATGGTGCGGCTGGTGATCTTGCGGTTCGAGAGCAGGACCGCGGCGATGAGGAGGCCGCCGATCTCGCGCGGGATCGGCGTCATGAACAGGATCAGCAGCACCGCCATGGCGACGAAGCCTTTGATCGTCTGGCTGCGGTCGTAAGGATGGCGCGGCACCTCGGGCACCTCGCGCGTCACCGCCATCACCGTGCCGTCGATGCGGTCGTGCCACAGCAGCCAGATCACGGCGAAGAACGCGACCAGCCCGAACAGCGCCGGCACGGCGCAGGCGAGGAGGAACACGCCGAAGCTCAGATTGCCGAGCTGGCCGATCAGGATGTTCTGCGGATTGCCGATGAGCGTCGCGGCCGAGCCCGCGTTGCTGGCGCCGCACAACGCAATGAGGAAGGGCCGCGGATCGAAGCCCTGCGAGCGCGCGCCGGCGATGAGGAGCGGCGCCAGCGCAAACACCAGGATGTCGTTCACCAGGAGCGCCGAAAGCGCGCCGCACACGCCCACGGTCAGCGCCAGGAGCAGCGCCGGGCTCGCGCGCTTGGTCACGATCCAGTCGGCGCAGAGATCGAAAAAACCCGCGACCGCGAATTGCGCCGAGATGATCATCAGCGCGAACAGCAGCACCAGGGTCGAGATGTCGATGCTCGCTCCGAGATCGTCGAGCGTCGTCGTCTCGGTGCCGAGCAGCGCGATGACGCCCAGAAGCGCGATGCCGGTGCGGTCCACCTGCAGCCACGGCAGTCGTCCCGCCGCCATGCCGAGATACGCGAAGACGAAGACCAGGATGATGATGGCGGCGTGCACGGGACGGAACCGGGTTTCCGGGGATCGGGGATTTTAACAGCTATCGCACGCGGAGCTGTCAGCTATCCGCCGTCAGCGATCGGCGATCGGCTGTCAGCCATCGGCGGGCGCGCGAAAACGCCCGAAAATCGCGCTTTGGCGGCGACTCGCGGATGCAAAAGAAGGCCTGACGGCCGATGGCTGAAAGCGCACGGCTAAGCTATAAGCGCCGTCATGCAGGATCATTCCGTCGCGACCGCCGAGGCGCCGATTTTCGCCGGGCTCAACGAGGCGCAGCGCGCGGCGGTCGAGGCGATCGACGGGCCGGTGCTGGTGCTGGCCGGCGCCGGCACGGGCAAGACGCGCGTGCTGACGACGCGGCTCGCCCATATCCTCGGCACGCGGCGCGCCTTCCCGTGGCAGATCCTCGCCGTCACCTTCACCAACAAGGCGGCGCTCGAGATGCGCGAGCGGCTCGAGCGCATGATCGGCCGCGCCGCCGAGGGGCTCTGGCTCGGCACGTTCCATTCGATCGCGGCGCGCATCCTGCGCCGCCACGCCGAGGTGGTGGGCCTCAAACCCAATTTCACCATCCTCGACGCCGACGACCAGCTGCGCCTGGTCAAGCAGATCGCCGAGGCCGAGCGCATCGACGACCGCACCGCGCCGCCGCGCGCGCTGCTCGCGCTGTTCGAGCGCTGGAAGGACCGCGGCCTCGTCCCCGACAAGGTGCCCGACGCGGAGGCGGGCGAGATCGCCGGCGGCCGCGCCATCGCGCTCTACCGGCTCTATCAGGAGCGGCTGCTGACGCTGAACGCCGCCGATTTCGGCGACCTGCTTGCTGCACAACCTGACGCTGTTCGGCGCCAATCCGGCGATCCTCGCCGCAGTACCAGGAGCGCTTCCGCTACATCCTGGTCGACGAGTACCAGGACACCAACGTCGCGCAGTATCTGTGGCTGCGGCTGCTGGCGCAGAAGCACCGCAATCTCTGCTGCGTCGGCGACGACGACCAGTCGATCTATAGCTGGCGCGGCGCCGAGATCGGCAACATCCTGCGCTTCGAGAGCGATTTCCCGGGCGCCAAGATCGTCCGGCTCGAGCAGAACTACCGCTCGACGCCGCACATCCTCGCCGCCGCCTCGGGCCTCATCGCCAAGAACGAAGGCCGGCTCGGCAAGACGCTGTGGACCCAGGCGCGGCGAGGGCGAGCGCGTCGTGCTGCGGGGCTTGCGCGACGGCATCGAGGAGGCGCGCTGGGTCGGCGACGAGATCGAGGCGCTGCAGCGCCACGGCGAATCGCTGCGCGAGATCGCGATCCTGGTGCGCGCCGGCTTCCAGACGCGCGAGTTCGAGGAACGGTTCATCACCCTCGGCCTGCCCTATCGCGTCGTCGGCGGCCCGCGCTTCTACGAGCGCCAGGAAATCCGCGACGCGATGGCCTATCTCCGCCTCATCCATCAGCCGGCCGACGATCTGGCCTTCGAGCGCATCGTCAACGTGCCGCGCCGCGGCATCGGCACGCAGACGCTGCAGGCGCTGCACACGCTTGCGCGCGCCGAGCGCATGCCGCTGACGGACGCGGCGGCGCGCTTGCTCGGCACCGACGAGTTGAAGCCCGCGGCGCGCCGCGCGCTCGGCGATTTCCTCATCGCGCTCCAGCGCTGGCGCAACGAGGCCGAGGCAAAAGCCGCATCCCGAGCTCGCCGCCATCGTGCTCGACGAAAGCGGCTACACCGCGATGTGGCAGCAGGACAACTCGCCCGAGGCGCCGGGCCGGCTCGAGAATCTGAAGGAGCTGGTGACGGCGATGGCCGAGTTCGAAAGCCTCGCCGGCTTCCTCGACCATGTCAGCCTGGTGATGGAGAACGTCGCGGCGGGCGCGCACGACATGGTGAGCCTGATGACGCTGCACAGCGCCAAGGGGCTCGAGTTCGACATCGTGTTCCTGCCGGGCTGGGAGGAGGGGCTGTTCCCCAACCAGCGCTCGATGGAGGAGCACGGCCTGAAGGGCCTCGAGGAAGAGCGGCGGCTCGCCTATGTCGGCCTCACCCGCGCGCGCAAGCGCGTCTTCGTCTCGTACGCCGCGATGCGGCGCATTTACGGCCAATGGCAGCCGACCCTGCCGTCGCGCTTCCTCGGCGAGCTGCCGGCCGAACATGCCGAGACGCAGGCCGAGCCCGGCCTCTATCCGCGCGCCGACGCGCTCGGCGAGGATTGGAGCATCCTCGCGCGGCCGAAGCTCGAAGCCGTGCGCATGGCCTTGGCCGCGCGCACCACGCTCGCTCCCCGTGCCCCGCCGCGGCGCGCGCCGCCCGGCGGCTTCGCCAATGGCGACCGCATCTTCCACCAGAAATTCGGCTACGGCACCGTGCAGCGCGCCGACGGCAACAAGCTCGCCATCGCGTTCGACAAGGCCGGCGACAAGATGGTGATCGACAGTTTCGTCGAAAAGGCGTGAGCCCGTGGCGAGGGCTGGCAGCGCGCTGTGGCGCGTCCTCTTGAGCGTGCGCGATGCCGACCGCGCCGAAGCCGCGGCGCGCGCGCTCGATCCCGTCGTCGAAAGCGTGAGCGCGTTCGGCGCGCGGCGACGATTGGCGCATCGAGGGATTGACGCGGAAGGAACCCGACCGCGCGGCGATCGCGGCCAATCTCGCGCTGCCATGGCTCGGCGAGGATGACGCGCCGCCCTTCCTGATCGAGCGCCTGCCCGCGCGCGACTGGCTCGACGAGAACCAGAAGAGCTTCGCCCCGGTCGCGGCGGGCCGCTATTTCGTCCATCCGACGGCTGGCGCGGGCGCGCGGCGGCGGGCCGCATCGCGCTCGTGATCGACGCCGCGACCGCGTTCGGCACCGGCGAGCACGGGACCACGCGCGGCTGCCTTATCGCGCTTGACCGGCTCGCGCGGCGGCGGCGTTTTCGCCGCGTGCTCGACATGGGCTGCGGCACCGGGATTCTGGCGATGGCCGCGGCCAAGACGTGGCGGCGCGGCGGCGTCGCCCTTGCGACATCGATCCCGAGGCGGTGCGCGTCGCATCGCGCAATGCCCGGGCGAACGGGCTTCGCCCGCTTCTCGCGCCCAAGCGCGCACGCTCCTACCGCGAGCGCGTGCTCGCGCGGCGGGCGCCTTACGATCTCGTGCTCGCCAACATCCTGGCGCGGCCGCTGATGACGATGGCGCGCGATCTCGCCCGCGCGCTCGCGCCGGGCGGCGTCGCCGTCCTCGGCGGCTTCCTGCCGTGGCAGGAAAGCGCCGTGCTCGCGGCGCATCGCGCGCGCCGCTTCGTCCTGTGCCGGCGCATCGTCGTCGACGGCTGGTCCACTCTCATCGTATCGCGGAGCAAATCCACCCCATGACTGCGTTGCAAGCGATCATCACCGCCATCCTGCAAGGCGTGACCGAGCTGTTCCCGGTCTCGAGCCTCGGCCATGCCGTCATCCTGCCGAGGCTTCTGGGCTGGCACATCGACCAGGACGCGCCCGACTACCTGCCGTTCCTCGTGGTGCTGCATCTCGGCACGGCGGCGGCGCTGCTGGGCTATTTCTGGCGCGACTGGTGGGACATCGCGACGGCGGTCGTCGGCGCGGGCGAGCCCGACGAGCGGCGCGCCAACTGGCGCCTCCTCATCCTCATCGTGGTGGCGACCATTCCGGCGGTGATCCTGGGATTTGCGCTGGAGAAATGGTTCCGCGCGCTGTTCGGCGCGCCGGCGGTGGCGGCGGCGTTCCTCATCGTCAACGGCTTCGTGCTGTTCGCGGGCGAGCGGCTGCGGCGCCGCGCCGGCGAGCGCACGCTCACCGAGATGCACTGGGGCGAGGCGCTCGTGATCGGGCTGTGGCAAAGCACGGCGCTCATTCCCGGCATCTCGCGCTCGGGCGCGACCATGGTGGGCGGGCTGCTCATGGGCTTCCACCACCGCGAGGCGGCGCATTTCTCGTTCCTCATCGCCACGCCCGTGATCCTGGGCGCGGCCGTGCTCGAAGTGCCGAAGCTCATGCACGCGCACACGGCAATCGGCGGCGTCGCCTGGATCGCTGGCATCGTCGCCGGCATCACCGCCTTCGCGAGCGTCGCCTTCCTCATGCGCTATTTCCGGCGGCACGATTTCGAGGCGCTCGACCCGTTCGCCTATTACTGCTGGGCGGCGGGCGCGCTCGCGCTGGGGCTGCTGCTGTTCGTGGTGTGAGAGCTAGACCACGTGGTCGGGCGCGAGCCGGCAGGCGTGCTCGGGATCGATCTCGACCTGGATGGTGACGTGGCCGATGGCGAAGCGATCGAACAGGCCGGTCGCGATCTCGGCCAGGGTCTCGTCGCCGGGATGGCCCGCCGGCATCACGAGATGCGCGGTGAGCGCCGTCTCGGTCGTGCTCATCGGCCAGATGTGGAGATCGTGCACGGCGGAAACGCCGCTCAATCGCGCCAGATGCTCGCGCACGCGCTCGGCGTCGATCGTCGCCGGCACGGCGTCGAGCGCCATGTCGAGCGACTGGCGCAGGAGGCGCCACGTGGCGATGACGATGACGAGCGCCACCACGATGCTGACGATGGGATCGAGCCGCTGCCAGCCGGTCAGCAGGATGACGCCGCCCGATATCGCGACGCCAAGGCTCACCGCCGCGTCGGCCGCCATGTGCGTGTAGGCCGCGCGCACGTTCAGATCCGATTGCGCGGCGCGGCCGAGCAGAAGCGCCGTCACGCCATTGAGGGCGACGCCGACGAGCGCCACCACGACCACGGTGACACCCATGACCGGCACCGGCGCGGCGAGCCGCTCGGCCGCCTCGAGGATGATCGCGCCGACCGCGATCAAGAGGATGATCGCGTTGAAGAGCGCAACCAGGATCGAGAAGCTGCCGAGACCGTATGTGTAGCGCGCGCTCGGGATGCGCCGCGCCAGGAGGCTCGCGGCCCAGGCCGCGGCGAGGCTCAGCACATCGGCGAGGTTGTGACCGGCATCGGCCAGAAGCGCGATCGAATTGCCGAGCACGCCATAGGCCGCCTCGACGGCGCAGAACGCGAGATTGAGCGCGGTGCCTATAGCAAGAAGGGCGGGCGTGGCGTCGTGATGGTGATGATGGTGCGCGTGGCCATGGCGGCCATGATCGTGGCCGCCAAGGTGTACGTGCTCATGACCATCGGCATGCGCCATGGTCCGCTACTTTGCCCGAGCGGCGCCTCAGCGTCGAGTGGCCGCTGCCTTACGCGGCGTGGCGGAAGCCGCGAATCGGCGCTCCCGCGGGCGGCACGGTCCGCTCCGAGCGCGCCAGGACATAGGGGATTTCCGACCGGCTGATGCCGATGTCGGAGAGCGAGCGGTCATCGAGGGCGGAAAGCTCACGATAGGCCTGCTCGCGCCGGCGCCACTCCTCGTAGCGCTCGGCCAAGGCCTTGAAAAGACTGGAAAACATGTCTTTTCTCCGCAGTTGATGTTGCACTGCGGTAAAGGTAAGCACGGCTGTCCTATATGGGAAGCCCACCCAAAGCATTCCTGCCAATCGTGGGACGCATGGAATGGGCTCAGGCGAGCGCGCTGCCGTCGCTGTCGCCGACGAGGTGCGGGGCGCCATAGCGGCGCATCACCTGCTCCGGATCGCGTATCCCGTCGGGCGCGAGCGAGGCGGCGCCGAGCGTGCGCGAGTAATCGACCAGCGCCTGGCCGAACGCGCGGCGCTCGCGCTCGAAGCGGGCGAGCGCGCCGTCGATGTCATTGGGCGCGGCCGCCAGGGCCTCGGCGAGCGCGACGGCATCGAGCGCGGCCTTGGTGACGCCGGCCGCGACGTGCGGGCGCGCGATGAAGGCGGCGTCGCCCAAAAGCGCGGCACGGCCCCACACCATGCGCGGCACCTCGAGATCGGTGACCGCCTGGAGGAGCGGCTGCGCCGCGCGCGCGACGATGGAGGATACGACGGGCGGCAGCAGCGCCCGAGCCTCGGCGCGCATGGCGGCGATCGCGTCGCCGCGAATGAGCGGCGGCGGGATCGCGAACTCGTGCGCGCGCCCCGTCTCGTCGGTCATGAGGGCGCCGAGCCGCGCCACGTCGGCCGGGCGATACCAGATGAAGTAATAGCGGCGATGGCCCGGGCGCACGTCGTCGTCGCGGCCGGGGATCGGCATCGACAGGCTCATTTCGCCGGCGGGAAAGGCGAACACGATGCTGTCGGAGAGCAGCGCGTGCTCGGACGCCGTGAGCTCGCTCTCCTCGATGACGCCGCGCCAGGCGACATAGCCGGCATAGCGCGCCGCGATGTCCGGCAGGAACTGGCGCCGCACGGTCGAATGGACGCCGTCGGCTCCGACGAGCAAATCTCCCGCCTCGCGCCCGCCATCGGCGAAATGCGCGACGACACCCGTTCCGTCCTGCTCGACGCGCTCGAGCGCGCGTCCGGGAAAGACGATTTCGTCCGGCACCGCGGCGCGCAGCGGGCGATAGATCCTCGACCACGCGCCGGTGAGCCACGGCCGCGCGATGCGCAGCACCGGCCGGCCGGCGCGATCGAGCCACAGCAGCGCGGCGACCGGAACGCCGGTCGAAGGCGAAATCTCCGCGCCGACGCGGCGCAGCACCTGGAACAGCTCATTCGAGAGGCCGAGCCCGGCGCCGCGGCCGGAAAGATCGCCCGCCGTCTTCTCGTAGACGGCGACGTCCCAGCCGATCTCGCGCAGAAGCAACGCGGCGAAAAGGCCGCCGACCGAACCGCCGATCACCAAGGCGCGTGGCATCACTGGAGATTGCTTCGCTGCGCGCGCAATGACAAGAATGCCGGATGATGCTCGAGGTGCAGAACCTCAGCGCGCGCTATGGCGAAAGCCAGGTCCTGTTCGGCATCTCGTTCGCGATCGCCGCGGGCGAGGTGGTGACGCTGTTGGGCCGGAACGGCATGGGCAAGACCACGACGGTCGGCGCGGTGATGGGGATCGTGCCGCCCGCCGCCGGCACCATCCGCTTCGAGGGAACCGAGATCGCGGGCTGGCCGTCCTATCGCATCGCGCAGCTCGGGCTCGGCCTCGTGCCGGAAGGGCGGCAGGTCTTTCCCAACCTCACCGTGCGCGAGAACCTCGTCGCCACGGCCGCCGACCGCCACGGCGGCGGGCGCGCGGCGCTGGGACCTCGATGCGGTGCTGCGGCTTTTTCCGGCGCTCGCCCCGCGGCTCGACGCGTTCGGCGCGCTCCTCTCGGGCGGCGAGCAGCAGATGCTGGCCGTGGGCCGCGCGCTCATGACCAATCCGCGGCTCCTCATCCTGGACGAGGCGACGGAGGGATTGGCGCCGCTGGTGCGCCAGGAAATCTGGCGCGCGCTCGCGACCCTGAAGGCGGCGGGCCAGTCGATCCTGGTGATCGACAAGAACGTCGCCGCGCTCAATCGCATCGCCGACCGCCACTATGTGCTCGAAAAAGGCCAGATCGTGTGGCAGGGAACGTCCGCTGCGCTCGCCGCCGACGTCGAGCTGCAGCACCGCTATTTGGGCGTGTAGCGCGCCTCGAGCGCGTCCCAATCGGGCTTGCCGACGAGGTCCTGGCGCTCGGCGAACGGCATGAGGCGAGCCGCGACGCCGTCGAGCGCGCCGGTCTCGCGCAAATGGCCGAGCACATCCTTCATGCCGAAAAGCGCCGCCTGCAGCGCCACGTTGGCATAGAGCACGAGCGCGAAGCCCATCGACTGAAGCTTTTCGCGCGGCAGCACCGGCGTGAGGCCGCCGACCACCAGGTTAGCGACCTGCGGCACGGCGAGCGCTGCCGGGATGCGCGCCATGTCGGCCTCGCTCCGCGGCGCCTCGACGAAGGTCAGATCGGCGCCCGCCTCGATATAAAGCTCGGCGCGGGCGAGCGCGTCCCCGATGCCGTTGGGCGCGATCGCATCGGTGCGGGCGATGACGAGGAAATCCGGGTCGCGCCGCGCATCGACCGCGGCGCGCACCTTGGCCGCCATCTCGCCGGCGGGGATCACCGTCTTGCCGGCGAAATGGCCGCAGCGCTTCGGGAACTCCTGGTCCTCGAGCTGCATGGCGTTGGCGCCGGCGCGCTCCAGCACGCGGATCGTGCGCGCGACGTTCAACGCATTGCCGAAGCCCGTGTCGGCATCGACGATAAGCGGCAGCGCGACCGCCTCGCGCATGGCGGCGACGTTGGCGGCAAGCTCGGTGAGCGTGACGAGGCCGATATCGGGCACGCCGAGATAGGCATTGGCGAGGCCGGCGCCGGTGACATAGACGGCGGGAAAACCCAGGCGCTCGATGAGGCGCGCGGCGAGCGCGTCGGCCGCGCCCGGGACGATCGCACCGGCGCCCTTGTGAAGCGCGCGGCGCAGTGCTTTGTTGAGATCGCTCATGTGATCCGACCTTAGGCCAAGCCGAGAATGGCGACAATCGACACACCCGTGCTCATCGTCGGCGCCGGGCCGGTCGGGCTCGCACTCGCGGGCGAGCTCGGCTGGCGCGGCATCCCGTGCCTTCTCATCGAGAAGGGCGACGGCTCGATCTATCAGCCGAAGATGGACCTCGTCGGCATCCGCACGATGGAGTTCTGCCGGCGCTGGGGCATCGTGCCGTGGGTCGAGGCGACGCCTTATCCGCGCGACTACCGGCAGGACAATGTCTATGTCTCGTCCGTCACCGGCATCGAATTCGGGCGCGACCGCTTCGTCTCGATGAACGGCGAGCGCCCGCCGCCGCAAAGCCCGCAGCATCGCGAGCGCTGCCCGCAGGACATGTTCGACCCGGTGCTGAAGCGCTTCGCCACGAGCTTCCCGCATGTGAGCCTGCGGTATTACGCCGAATTGATCGCGTTCGAACGGGACGGGCGCGGCGTGACGGCGACGATCGCCGATCCGCGCACCGGCGCGCGCGAGACCATGACGGCGCGCTATCTCGTCGGCTGCGATGGCGCGGCGAGCACGGTGCGCCAGGCGCTCGGCATCGCGATGTCGGGCAACCCGGTCCTCACCTACACGACCAACGCCATCTTCCGCTGCGAGAATTTCTTGGCGCTGCACGGCAAGGGCGAGGCCTATCGCTATATCTGCATCGGCAGCGAAGGCACCTTCGCCACCATCGTCGCGATCAACGGGCGCGACCGCTTCCGCTTCTCGATCGTCGGCGACGCGACCATGCGCAGCTATGACGAGCACGAGGTGCGCGCGCTCATCGTCAAGGCGGTGGGGCGCGATTTCGATTTCGAGGTGCTGACCATCGTGCCGTGGATCCGGCGCGAGCTGGTGGCCGACCGCTACGGCGGCCAGCGCGTCTTCATCGCCGGCGACGCCGCGCACCTCACCTCGCCGACCGGCGGCTTCGGCATGAACATGGGCATCCAGGACGCGGTCGATCTCGGCTGGAAGCTCGAGGCGATGCTGCGCGGCTGGGGCGGAGAGAACCTGCTCGCCACCTACGAGATCGAGCGCCGGCCGGTCGCGATCCGCAACGTGCGCGAAGCGAGCGCCAATCTGCGCCGCATGCTGTCGCCGCGCGAGGAGGGCGTGCCGCCCGAGGCTTTTCTGCCGGGCCCCGCGGGCGAGGCGCGCGCAACGGGAATTCGGCCTCAAATTCAGCGCGCTCATGAAGCACGAATGGTTCACGATCGGCATTCACCTGGGCTATCGCTACGCGGGCTCGCCCGTCATCGTGCCCGACGGCACGAAAGAGCCGCCCGACACGGTCTCGACCTACGAGCAGACATCGCATCCCGGCCATCGCGCGCCGCATGTCTGGCTCGGCGAGGGAAAATCGACACTCGACCTTTTCGGACGCGGCTTCGTGCTGCTGCGCTTCGATGCCGCGGCCGATGCAGGCGCGCTCGAAGAGGCCGCGCGCGCGTGCGGCGTGCCGCTGACGCTCACCGAGCTTGCGACATCGGGACGCGGCGCGGCTTTATGAGAGCAAGCTCGTGCTGGTGCGGCCCGACGGCCACGTCGCCTGGCGCGGCGATCACGTCGCCGGACGCACGACGCATCATCGACACGGTGCGCGGCGCGGCGTAAAAGAGGCGCAACAAGAACGGGAGGGGACGGAATGCGCTCGCTCCGGATTGCGGCAGGTGCGGCGCTCGCGGCGCTTGCGCTGACCGCCGCGCGCGCGGAGGAGCCGGCGCCGCTGCGCATCGGCTGGGTCGTGGTGCCGTCGGACCTGGCGCCCGTCATGCTGGCGAAGCCGGGTCTCGCGCCGCACGCCGGCAAGAGCTATGCGCCACGAGCTTGTGCATTTCTCCGGCACTTCGACCATCGTGACCGCGCTCGCGGCCGGCGAGCTCGACATGGCGGCGATCGCCTATTCGACGCTTCGCGATCGCGATCGAGAATGCGGGACTCACCGACATCCGCGTCATCGCCGATTCCTTCATGGACGGGACGCACGGCTATCACACCAACGACTACATGGTGCGCAACGACAGCAAGATCGAGACGATCGAGGGTCTGAAGGGCAAGGTCCTGGCCACCAACGAGGCCGGCAGCGCCATCGACATGGCGCTCGCGCGCCAATCTCGCCAAGCACGACATGCGCGACAAGCGCGACGTGACCATCCTCGAGGTGCCGTTTCCGCAGATGAAGGCGACGCTGAAGGAGGGCAAGGTCGATCTGGTCGCCGCCGCCTCGCCGTTCGATTACGATCCCGAGCTGCGCTCCTTCGCGCACACGCTCTTCACGCAGAAGGACGGCATGGGCCCGACCGAGATGATCATGCGCGTCGTGCGCGGCGCCTACATCAAGGAGCACCGCGCGGCGCTCGTCGATTTCATGGAGGATTATCTCCGCACGCTGCACTACGTTTATGAGCCGCAGCATCGCGCGGACGGCGATTGCGCTCGTCGCCGACATGACGAAGCAGAAGCCCGAGTTCTACGACCAGTGGCTTTTCACCAAGGACGACTATTATCGCAACCCGAACGGGCTGCCCGATCTCGCCGTGCTGCAGGCCAATATCGACACGCAGCGCGAGCTCGGCTTCCTCAAATCCGACATCGACGTGAAGAAATACGCCGATCTGGGCATCGTCGCGGAAGCCGCAAAACGCCTCGGCGCTGCCGCTCAGAACTAGCGCTCGGCGCGGAGCGCCCGTCAACGAAGGAGAACGAGATGCTGCTGCCGCTCAAGAACCGCCGCATCCACTACGACCTCGCCGGGCGCGACAGGGGGCCGGTGCTGTGCGTCACCCATTCGCTCGCGTCGGACAGCGGCATGTGGGGCGAGCAGATGGCGCCGCTCCTCACCGCCGGCTGGCGCGTCCTGCGCATCGACATGCGCGGCCACGGCGGCAGCGACCCGGTGCCGGGCGACTACACGATGGACGAGCTGGCCGACGACTGCGCCAGCGTCTTGGAGGCGCTCGGCCTCTCGGGCGTGCATTACATGGGCCTGTCGATCGGCGGCATGTTCGGACACAGCCTCGCGCTCCGGCATGGCGCGCGGCTGAAGTCGCTTCTCCTGTGCGACACGAGCTGCGCCACGCCGCCGGCGCCGCCGGGCGCCTGGGCCGAGCGCGCGAGCGCGGTGCGCAAGGCCAACTCGGTCGCGCCCTTGGCCGAGGGCACGCTCGAGCGCTGGTTCACGCCCGCGATGAAGGAGAAGAATCCGGGCCGCTTCAAGCAGATCCTCGACACCGTCGCGGCGACGACGCCGGACGGGTTCTGCGGCTGCGTCGCCGCCATCCAGAACTTCGATTTCTCGGACCGGCTGCCGCAGATCAAGCTGCCGACGCTGGTCGTTTGGGGAAAGGAGGATCCGGGCACGCCGCCCGCGGCGAACAAGCGCATCGTCGCGCTCATCCCCGGCGCGCGCGGCGAGGAGATGCCGGGCTTGCGCCACTTCCCCAATGTCGAAGGCCCGGACGCCTTCAACCGCATCATGATGGGCTGGCTCGACGCGCGGAAGAACGCCTAGCCGTCCCCTCGCCGATCAAGGCGGTCGAGAGCGTACTTCGCCATCTCCTCGGCCGCGTGCTGTTCGCCCATGACGGCGCGCCCGACGTCGTTCTGGGCGAGCCAATCCGCCTCCTCGCGGCTGTGCGTCCGCACGACCGCCTCGATCGCCGGATTGGCGCGACGGGCCGCCGCGAGAATGCGGCGCGCGGCGCCCTTTTCCGGCACGGCAATGACGATCATGCGGGCGCGGTCCGGCGCGGCGGCGTCGAGAACTTCGGGCCAGGCGGCATCGCCATAGATCACCGGAATGTTATCGCGGCGGAGATTTTCCGCGAAGTGCAGATTCTGCTCGATGACGACATAGGGCATGCCGCGGCTGCGCAAGGAGGCGGCGACGACGCTGCCGACGCGCCCATGGCCGACGATGATCGTGTGCCGGTCGGGAGCGGACGCTTCCTCGCGGCGCTTTCGTTCGCGCCGGCCGGAATGCCACTTGCGCAGAAAAGCGAGCTTTTCGAGGCGCGGCCCGGCGGCGTCCGCCGCTTTGAACATCGCCGACTGAACGAGGATCGAGATCAATGCGGCCGCAAGCACGAGATCCCGCCCCTCCGCCGGCAAAAGCCCGCGGCTGACGGCAGTTCCGCTCAAGATGAAGGAGAACTCGCCGATCTGCGCCAATGACGCCGCGACGCTGACCGCGGTCCTCGGCGCCTCGCGCAGCGCGAACAGGATCAGCAGCGTCAAAACGCCGTTGCCGACGATGACGGCCGCCGCGGCGGCGGCGATGTGCCACGGCACGCGGATGATCGCGGCCGGGTCGAACAGCATGCCGATCGAGACGAAGAACAGCACCGTGAAGACCTGCTGCACCGGGACGGATTCGCCCGCCGCCTGATGGCTCAGGTCGGACTCCGCGATGACCACGCCGGCGAAGAAGGCGCCGAGCGCGGGCGAGACGCCGATCAGCTCGGTCGTGAGGAAGGCGATGCCGAGTGCCACGACGAGGACGGCAAGCCGGAACAGCTCGTGCGAGCCGTCGCGCGCGGTATAGGCCAAAAGCCGGGGAATGAGGCGCCGGCCGAGCAGCAGCATGGCGGCGGCAAAGGCTACGACCTCGGCCAGCTTCAAGGCGAGCCGGGCCGCCAATGCCGCGCCATTGCTGCCGCCATCGCCGGCACCTTCCGGCAGCATCACCAGCACGCCGACGACGATCAAATCCTGCATCACGAGCCATCCGAGCGCCACGCGTCCGGCCTCGGTCTGCAGCATGTCGCGATCGCCGAGCGCGCGCGTCGCCACGACGGTGCTGGCGACGGCAAGACAGGCCGCGAACAGGACGGCTTGCTCGGGCGCAAAGCCGACGAGCCGCCCGACGCCGAACCCGAGCGCCGCCGACGCCGCAACCTGAAGGATGGCGCCGGGAACGGCGGTGCGCCAAACCGCAACGAGATCGCCGATCGAGAAATGCAGTCCGACGCCGAACAGCAAGAGCGCCACGCCGATCTCGGCAAGCTGCTCGACGATCTGCTCGTCCGCGACGAAGCCCGGCGTGAACGGCCCAAGAACGACGCCGGCGAGCAGATACCCGACGAGTGGCGGAAGGCGCACGGCGCGCGCCAGCAGTGCGCCGGCATAGGCGACGGCGAGGCTCACCACGATCGTCGTTACTAGCGTTGCGCCAGGCGGCATGACGCGAAGCATGCATCCTCGCGCGCGCCAAGGCGAGAGCGCGTTAGAGCGCGGAAAATTCCTCGTCGCTCAGGGCGAGCTCGCGGGCGGCGAAATTTTCCTCGAAATGCGCGAGCGAGGACGTGCCGGGGATGGGCACGACACACGGCGAGCGGCGCAGGAGCCAGGCGAGCGCAACCTGCGCGGTCGTGGCATCGTGGCGCTTGGCGACCGCTTCGATGCGGCGGGCGCTCGTCCTCTGATGCAGCGGATACCACGGCAGGAAGGCGAGCCCGTCCTTCGCGCACTGGTCGATCACCGGGTCGGACGAGCGGTCACCGAGATTGTAGAGGTTCTGCACCGAGACGATCGTCGCGACCTTGCGGGCGCGCGCGAGCTGGCGCGTATCGACGTTGGAGAGCCCGATGTGGCGGATCTTGCCCGCCTTCTGCAACTCTGCGAGCGCGCCGACGCTCTCTTCGAGCGGCACGCGCGCATCGACGGTGTGGAGCTGATAAAGGTCGATGCGCTCGAGCTTCAAGCGCTTCAGGCTCGCCTCGCACGCTTCCTTCAGATGCGCGGGCCGGCAATCGGCGTCCCAGCGTCCGGCCGATGGCCGCAACAGCCCGCCCTTGGTGGCGATGACGAGGCCCTTGGGATAGGGATGGAGCGCCTCGGCGATCGTGCTCTCGCTCCACGCGGGCCCATAGGAGTCGGCGGTGTCGATGAGCTGCACGCCGGCTGCTACGACGCGTCTGCAACAGCGCCACGGCCGCGCTTTTGTCGCGCGGCGGTCCGAAGCTGCCGGGCCCGGCGATGTGGAGCGCGCCGAAACCCATGCGCTCGACGGCGAGATCGCCGCCGATCGTGATCGTGCCCGCTTCCATCAGATCAGGCGTTCGAGCGGCGCCGGCCCGCCCAGGAGCATGGTGCCCCAGAGGCGGCCGAAATATTCGGGCTGGTTCGAGACGTGCTGGCGCCCGGCATTGATGTCGGCGACGATGCGGCCGAACGGCAGAGTATCGCGAATGGCCGAGGCGCCGGCCGTCTTGAACAGCTTCAAGGCCGCAAGGCCGCAGCGCTCGACGCCCCACGACGAGTGGAACTTGAGCTTTAAACGCAGATCCATCGGCGGCACCTCGCGCCGCTCGGCGTAAGCGGCGAGCGTGCGCAGGTTGTGGTGCAGCATGACCTTGAGCTCGTCGGCGAGCGCCGCGGCCTCGGCGCAAGCGAGCTGCGCGAACGGGTCGTCGGAGGTCTTGCCGCGCGGCGTCGCGCGTTTCGCGCCATAGTCGCGGAACGAAGCGACCATGCCCGAGAGCGCGCCGATCGCGCCGCAGGCGACGCCGAGATAGAGGATCTGCGCCGCCGGGATGCGGTAGAGCGCGCGCGGTATTCACCTTCTGGCCGGGCCCGGCGCACTCGTACATGTCGGCGACGCTGTGGATGCGATAGGCGGGCACGAACTTGTCCTTGATGACGATGTCCTGGCTGCCGGTGCCCTTCAAGCCGGCGACGCGCCAGGTATCGACGATCTCATAATCGCGCCGCGGCACGAGGCAGAAGCGCCAGTCGAAATGCTCGGCATCGACCGGCGGCACCACCGCGCCCAGGAACGCCCAGTCGCAATGATCGGCGCCGCTCGAATAGCTCCAGCGGCCGGAGAGGCGGAAGCCGTCCTTCTCCGGCACGAGCTGTCCGCCCGGCATGAGCGAGGACGACATCAGCGTGCCGGCGTCGTTGCCCCACACGTCCTGCGCCGCGCGGTCGTCATAGAGCGCGATGAGCCAGGGATGGATGCCGACCACGCCATAGACCCATGCGGTCGAGAAGCAGCCCTCGGCAAGCGTCATCAGCACGTCGAAATAAACCGAGGGGTCCATCTCGTAGCCGCCCCAGCGCTTCGGCTGGAGGATGCGGAAGAAGCCCGCCTCCTGCATCTCGGCGATGGTTTCCTTGGGCAGGAAGCGCTGCGCCTCGGCCTCGGGCGCGCGCGCGGCCAAGCGCGGGACCATGTCGCGCGCGCGGCGCAACATTTCCTTGGGTTCGGGCACGGCAATGCTGGCTGTATCCATGCGGCCGAACTCTATGCCCCCTCGGGAACCGGCGTCAACGCGGCGGACGGCCTTACAGCATCCCCACCATGGCGCCGCTCATGCAGGTGGCGAGCGTGCCGGACAGGATCGAGCGCAGGCCGAGCTCGACGATCTCGCGCCGCCGCTCCGGCACCATCGCGCCCATGCCGCCCAGCAGGATCCCGAGGCTGCCGAAATTGGCGAAGCCGCACATGGCATAAGTGAGGATGAGGCGCGAGCGCGGCGTGAGCGCTTCCGGCGGCAGGTGCGCGAGATCGACATAGGCGATGAACTCGTTCAACACCGTCTTGGTGCCCATGAGCTGGGCCGCCTGGTGCAGGTCGGCGTCGGGGATGCCGATGAGCCACATCACCGGCTCGAAGAAGAAGGCGAAGACGCGCTGCAACGTCATGGGCGCGCCCGCCACGTCGGGCAGGAGGCCCAGGATCATGTTGAAGAGCGTGACGAGCGCCACCAGCACCACGAGCATGGCGGTGATGTTGGCGATGAAGACGATGCCGTCGCCGGTGCCCTTGGCGACGGCGTCCATGGTGCTGACCGGCGGATTGAGGATCTCGAGGCGCGCCTCGGCCGAGGCATCCGGCCGGAACGGGATCATGAGCGCGGCGAGCGCCAGCGCGGCGGGCGTGCTGATGATCGCCGCGGCCAGGATGTGGCCGAGCGCGTCGGGAATGACCGGCCCCAGGATCGCGGCATAGAGCACCATCACTGTGCCGGCGATCCCGGCCATGCCGCAGCTCATGAGCGCGAACAGCTCGCCGCGCGCCATGCGCAAAAGATAGGGCCGGATCAGGAGCGGCGCCTCGATGTGGCCGACGAAGATATGGACGGCCGCGCCAAGCCCCAGCGGCCCGCCGACGCCGACCGAGCGCCGCAGCACCCAGGCAAAGACCGCGACGATGCGTTGCAGCACGCCCCAGTAGAAGAGCAGCGTCGCAAGCGCGCTGATGACGAGGACGAGCGGCAGCGCGCGGAAGGCGAAGATGAAGGAGGCGCCCGGCTGCGTTTCGGCGAACGGCAATGGGCCGCCGCCCAGATATCCGAACACGAAGCCGGTGCCCGCGTCGGTCGCCTTCTGCAACGCCTCGACGCCTTCGTTGAGCAGGAGAAAGGCCTGCGCCGCCGGGGGAAAGCGCAGGAACAGCACGGCGAGGCCGAACTGCAGCAGCACGCCGGCGAAGACGACGCGCCACGGCACGCGAAAGCGGTCCTCGCTCACCGCCCAGGCGAGCAGCAGCAGGGCGGCGATCCCCAGAATCCCCCGCGGCATTCGCGCGTTACGACAGCGGCGTGATGTAGCGGCGGTCGATGATCACGTCGCCGCCGACCGTGCCCTTCACCATGCCTTGCGCCTTGTACCAGGCGAGCTGACGCAGCACGTCCTGCACGTCGAGCCGGCCCTCCGGATCGCAATAGGGCATGCTCGCGCCCGCCTCTTGCGGGCTTTGGTTGGCGCCCTTGGCGACGATGTCGAGCATTTCCACCGCATCGGCGCCCGTCGCCGCGCTTGCCGCCCGGCGTGAACGCATCGTAATAGGCGCGGTCCCCCTTGCGCAGCGCGGCAAGCGACTTCTCGATCATGTCGTGGCGCTCATCCGCGGCCTTGCTCGACACGATCACGCCGACGAGCTGATAGGGCGCCTCGTCGCCGATATAGCCCAAGAGCTTCGCCTCGTCCTTCGCGAGCACCGGAACGGCGACATTGCCCGGCATCATGACGCTGTCGACCTGGCCGCCGACGATGCCGGCGGCGAGATTGGCGATCGAGGCGAGCGGCTGGATGCGCACGGTCTTGACGTCGAAGCCGTATTTCTCGGCGATGAGGCCCAGCGCGTAATGCGGCGGCGAGCCGATCTGCGACACGCCGAAGGAATGGCCGGGCAAGTCCTTGAACGCGCGCAAGCCCGCGTCCCAGGCGTGGTTCGAGACGAGGAACGGCTGATAATGGAAGCCCGGCGTCTCGCGCGCGCCGCCGGCGACGATGCGCAGCTCGCCCTGGCTCGCCAGCCCGTAGAAGCCGCCGGTGAGGCCGGTATAGGCCAGATCGATGTCGCCCGAGGCGGCCGCGATCGAAATAGGCTGCGCCGATTCGAAATAGACGAGCTGCGCGTCCAATCCCTCGGCGGCGAAATAGCCCTTGGCCGCGGCGATCATGACGGGGCCGCTGCCGGTCGTGTGCAAGAGGCCGATCTTGACCGTCTCGGCCGCAGCGGCAGTCGAAAACGCGGCCGCGAGCGCCGCCGCTGCCGCCAGAAACACTCGCATCATTCGCACCTCCCCCTCGGGCGGAATGATGGCACAGCGACGGCGGCGCTGGCTATCGCGCAGCGGCCGCGCGGATCAGTCCCCGATCTGGACCTGGATGTTGTCGCCTTCGAGGCGCACCGGGAAGCACTTGATGTCGCATTCGATCGGCGGGCCCAGCCCCTTGCCGGTCTTGATCTCGAACCGGCCGCCATGCAGCGGGCATTCGATCATGTCGCCATCGACCCAGCCGTCGCTCAGATAGGCATAGGCATGAGTGCACATGTTCTCGGTCGCATAGATCTTGCCGTCGAGGTCGAACAGCGCGATCTCCTTGTCCTTGGCCTGGACGCCGAGCACGTCGCCCGGCTTCAACGCCGAGCGCTGGCCGACCGTCACCCATTCGCCTTTTTGCTCACTCATGTCCCACCTTTTCCGCGCCGGGATATTGCAGAGGCGGCGGCATTTGGCAAGCCCGCGCGCGCGGCTCGCTTGCGGCCCCCGGCCGCCACTCTCTATACCATCATGGAATGACGCGCACCTTCGCATTCGCGGCGGGACTGGCGCTCGCCCGCTTTGTGTTCCGGGGCCGCCGCGGCGGCCCCGGCCGGCGAAGTGCTGGCGATGGGCGGGCAATGTTTCCGCGCGGCGGGCGGCCAGAGCACGCCCCTGAAGATCGGCGACCCGGTCGCGGTCGGCGACACGATCGAGGTGCCGCAAGGCGCCAAGCTCAAGCTGCGCATGGCCGACGGCACGATCATCGCGGCGGCGCCCGGCAGCAAGCTCACGATCGCGAACTATGCCTTGGGCGGCGACACCAAGCGCGACGCCAAGGTCGAGCTCGCCTCGGGCCTGTATCCGCGCCGTCGTCGCCGCGGTCGGCGAGCCGCAGAAATTCGAGGTCGATACCGCGACCGGCGTGGCGGCGGTGCGCTCGACCGACTGGTTCATCGAGGCGAAGCCGGGTTCGACGCAGGTGGGCGTGCTCGACGGCGTCGTGACCTTGGCGAGCGCCGCGACGCAGCGCGCGGTCCGCATCCCCGCGCGCTGGGGCGCGCGGGTCGAGGCCGGACGCGACCCGGTGCCGCCGCGGGTCTGGGCGTCGTCGGAATTCGACGACGTGATCGCGCGCACCGACGTCCCCTGACGGGCCGGCCTTGCGCCTGCCGCGCGGCACACGCGAGGCAGCGCTGGCGGTCGTGGCCGCCCTTCTCATCCTCGTCGTCGCCATCCTCGACGCATCGACCGCGCTGCGCGGCGCCGAGACCGCATCGCTCGATCTGCGCTTCCGCATCCGCGGCGTGCAGGCGCCGACGACGGCCATCGCCATCGTCATGGTCGACGACAACAGCCTCGACGCGCTCGGCCGCTGGCCGTTCAGCCGCCATCTCTTCGCCGACGCGGTGCGGCGCCTCAAGGCCGCGGGCGCGAAGCTCATCGTGTTCGACATGCTGTTCGCCGAGCCCGAGGAGCCGATCCCGCCGGAGCTGCGCGAGGCGGCGCGCGCCGCGCGGCGGCGGCGGCGGACGACGGCCCCCTGCGCCAGTCGCTCGACCGCCTCGCGAACGACGATCCCGACGCCGATCTCGCCGCCGCGATCCGCGCGTCCGGCAACGTGCTGCTGCCGGTCGCGTTCAGCTTCACCGGGCCCGCCGGCGAGGAGGCGGACGCGCTCGCGGCATCGGCCTTCCAGGCTTCGGCAAGAGCCCGGTCGCGCCGGCCTTCCCGCTCGAGCCCAAGTCGGCGCTGCTGCCGGTCAAGCCGCTCGCCGCGGCCGCGGTGGCGCTGGGCCACGTCAATCTCGCCTACGATCGCGACGGCGAGCCGCGCTACGACTATCTGGCGCTGCCGTTTGCCGGCGATTTCTTTCCGTCGCTATCGGTGCGCGCGGCCGCCGATTATCTCGGCGTGCCGTGGGGCGAGGTGGCGCTGGCGCCCGGGAGCGGCGTGCGCGTCGGCACGATCGACGTGCCGACCGATCCCGGCATGCGGCTCCTCATCAACTACCGCGGGCCGCGCGGCACGTTTCCCACCTACTCCTTCGCCGATCTCGCGGCCGGCCGCATCCCGGGCGAGGCGTTCGCCGGCAAGATCGTGCTGCTCGGCGCCTCCTTCCTCGGCAATGCCGACAGCAACGCCGCACCCTTCGGCTCGACGCAGATGCCCGGCACCGAGCGCATGGCGAACATCATCGACACCATCCTGACGCGCGACTTCATCACCGAGATCACGCCGCCGCAGCTTGGGCCGATCGTGCTCGCCGTGGTGCTGCTCGCGTCGCTCTCGGGGCTGACGATGGCGCACATGCCGACGCGCATCGCCTTTCTCGCCGGGCTCGGGCCGATCGCGGTCTGGGCCGGCGCCGCGCAATGGGCGTTCCTGCACGATTTTGGCTGCCGTTCGTGGGCCCGGGCGCGGCACTCGTCGCGGCCGCGATCAGCGTCATCATGTTCCGCTATTGGGTCGTCGATCGCGAGGGGCGCTATGTCAGGTCGGCCTTCCGCCACTATCTCTCGCCCGACATGGTGAACCTGCTCGCGGAGCAGCCGCATCGCCTGAAGCTCGGCGGCGAGACGCGGGCGATGACCATGCTGTTCTGCGACGTGCGCGGCTTCACCGCGATCTCCGAGACGTTCAAGACGAACCCGCAGGGACTGACGCAGCTCATCAACCGGTTCCTCACGCCCATGACCGACATCATCATGTCGCGGAACGGCACGATCGACAAATACATGGGCGACTGCATCATGGCGTTCTGGAACGCGCCGCTCGACGATCCGCGCCATGCCGACCATGCCTGCGAGAGCGCGCTCGCCATGATGCGCGCGCTCGACGGCGTCAACGCCGTGCTCGAGGCCGAGGCGACCGCGTCGGGCCACCCGTTCCATCTCCTCAAGATCGGCATCGGCATCAACAGCGGCGAATGCGTCGTCGGCAACATGGGCTCGGACCAGCGCTTCGATTATTCGGTGCTGGGCGATGCGGTGAACCTCGCCTCGCGGCTCGAGGGCCAGAGCAAGACCTATGGCGTCGGCATCGTGATCGGCGAGACGACGCGCGGGCGGCGCCCGAGTGGGCCGCGCTCGAGCTCGACCTCATCGCGGTCAAGGGCAAGAAGGAGGCGGTGCGCATCTTCGCGCTGCTCGGCGACCCGACTGTCGCCGCCAATCCCGCATTCCAGGCGCTCGCCGCGCAATTCGAGACCACGCTCGCGCGCTATCGCGCGCAGGACTGGGCGGGGGCGCGCGCGGCACTCGGCAAATGCCGGGCGCTCGATCCTTCGCTCGCCGATCTCTACGATCTTTACGAGGAGCGCATCGCGCAGTACGAGAGCGATCCGCCGGGCCCGGATTGGGACGGCGTCTATGTCGCGACATCGAAATAACGATGCGCGTGGAGGGGAATGTGGGCATGAGAACAATTGCGGCGGCGGCGGCGCTGGTGGCCGTTTCGGCCGCGCCCGCGCTCGCTTACACGGCTGCGGGCGACCGTATCTTTCCGGCGACGATCCTGTTGCCGCAGATCGCGCCGTCCGACGATCTCTACCTCACGCCGTCGACGCAGCCCTTCCACAGCGGCTCGGTGCCGGGCGCGAACGACCGGCTGACCAATTTCAGCTTCACCTTCGACAAGACGATGACCGAGCGCCTTTCGGTCGGGTTCACGGACGGCTGGAACCAGTTCAGCCAGGCGGGCGCCGGCACGGCCTATGGTTTTCAGAACCTCGAAACAACGGTGCAATATCTCGCCGTTCTCAATCCCGAGCACGAGTTCCTGCTGTCGGTCGGCGCCGATCGCGAATGGGGCGGACGGCGCGCACGGCATCGGCGCGAGCTCGAGCGGCGCGACCACGCCGGCATTGTACGTCGGCAAGGGCTTGGGCGACGTGCCCGTGCCGGCGCTCCAGCCGTTCGCGATCACCGGCTCGGTTGGCTATCAGCTCGCCGACGCGAACACGCGGCCGGACTTGCTGGTCACCGGCATCGCGCTCGAATATTCGATCCCCTATCTCGAGGCGAAGGTCGCGGACCTCGGTCTGCCCGATTTCGTCCGGGCGCTGACGCCGATGGTCGAATTCCTCTACACGACGCCGGTGAGCAATCCGCGCGGCGCAACCACCTCCGGCACGATCGCGCCCGGCATCAGCTATGCCGGCGAGGGCTGGGAGCTGGGCGCCGAGCTGCTCATTCCGGCGACGCGCTCGGCCGGCAGCGGCCTCGGCTTCACGGCGCAGCTCCATTTGGCGCTCGACTATCTTTTCCCCGATACGATCGGCCGGCCGATCTTCGCGCGGTATTGAGCTAGCGCGTCAGATCCTGAAGCTTCACCGCCTTGTCGGCCAGGAGCGCGGGATCGACGGCGCGGGCGCGCTCGATCAGCATGCGGCCGAAGCGCATGTCGCGCGGCGCGTTGACCGTCGTCACGGCCACCGGCTTGCCGTCGGCCAGATGAAACACCGTGAAGCTGCGCTCGGCCGGCTCGCCGCGGAACACCAGCCTGTCCCAGCGCTCGGGCGCGCCCGCCATCTGCAGGTTCATGTCGAACTGGTCGGTCCAGAACCACGGCACCTCGGCGAAGGCGACGGTGCCGCCCGCCATCACCTTCGCCACGGCGATCGCCTGGTTCTGCGCGTTCTGCCACGCCTCGAGGCGGATGTGGCGGCCGACGAGCGGGTTGAAATGCCGCGTCACGTCGCCCGCGGCAAAGATCTGCGGATCGCTGCTGCGGCCGAACTCGTCGACCTTGATGCCGTCCTCGATGGCGAGGCCGGCCGCGGCGGCAAGCTCGGTGTTGGGCTGCGCGCCGATGCCGATGGCGGCGTAGTCGGCGGCGATGCGCTCGCCGCCGGACGTTACGATCTCGAGCCGGTCGCCCATGTCCTCGATCGCGGTGACGCCGACGCCGGTGCGGATTTCGACGCCGTTCCGGCGGTGAAGCTCGGCGACATAATCGGCGATCTCGGGCGGGCAGACGCGCGCCAGCACATGCGGCGCGAGCTCGAGCACGGTGACCGAGGCGCCGCGTTTCCTCGCCGTCGCCGCGACTTCGAGGCCGATGAAGCCCGCGCCGATCACGGCGAGCCGCGCGCCCGGCACCAGCCGCTCGCGCAAGCGCAGCGAATCGCCGATGTCGCGCAGATAGAAGATGCGCGGCCCCTCGCCGCCCGGCAGGCGCAGGATGCGCGGCCGCGCGCCCGTGGTCAGCAGGAGCGCGTCGTACGGCACCTCGGTCCCGTCCTTCATGCGCACGCGCTGCGCGCCGCGGTCGATCGCGACGGCCTCGCCGCCGAGGCGCAGATCGATCTCTTGCTCGCCATACCACGCGCGCGGGCGGAGGTAGGTCTTCTCGACCGGGATCGCGCCGGCCAGAAGTTCCTTCGAGAGCGGCGGGCGCTCGTAGGGCGGATGGTGCTCGGCGCCGAACAGCGTGATGGGCCCCGTGTGCCCGGCGGCGCGCAGCGCTTCGGCGGCGCGGCCGCCGGCGTGGCCCGCGCCGACGATGACGAGATGCTGCTCGCTCACCTTAGGATTTGTCTTCGGAGAAGGCCTTGTAGGCCATGATCGTGAAGGTGTCCTTCACGTGCGGCATGGTCTGCAGCTTCTCGACCACGAAATGGCCGACATCCATGTCGTCGGGCAGATAGCATTTCATCAGGAGATCGTACTGGCCCGAGACGGAATAGACCTCGGAGACCTGCTCGACGGTTTCGACCGCTTCCTCGGCGACCTTGTAGGCCTTGCCGAGCTCGCATTTCATCATGATGAAGATGGTCTTCATGCGGCAGCCCTCCCTAGCCGCCTAGCCGCGCGTCGCCCTCCCGGCGCGGGCGAGGAAGGCCGGCATGTGATCGCCGAAGCCGACGACGCCGCGATCGTCGTCGCCCTCGTGCGGCACCGGCTTCTGGCGCACCGGCAGCGGCGTGACCTTGCCGGCGGGATCGATCGGCACGTCCTCCATGGTCACCGGCCGGAAGGTTTCGGCCGGCGGGCGGCGCTCTGGCCGCTTGTCGCGCGGCGGCCTCGGCTGGGGCTGCCCTGCGGCTCGGCGGGCTTGGCGGGGCGCGGCGCACGGGCGCGATCGGGGCGCCGGTCCGTGCCGCGCGACGGGCGGCGGCCGCGCGCGTGATGTTCGCCCTCCTCCGCATCGAGCGCGGCGCCGGCGACGTTCGGCACCTCGACATGCGGGATCGCCTTGCCGATCAGGTGCTCGATCGCCTGGACGAAGCGGCCGTCGGCGGGCGTCGCGAGGGTGAAGGCGCGGCCCTCGCGGCCGGCGCGGCCGGTGCGGCCGATGCGGTGGATATAATCCTCGGCATGGATCGGCACGTCGAAATTGAAGACGTGCGACATGCCCTCGATGTCGAGGCCGCGCGCCGCCACGTCGCTCGCGACCAGAAGCCGGATCTCGCCGTTGCGGAAGCGCTCGAGCGTCTCGGTGCGCTTGGGCTGCGGCATGTCGCCGTGCAGCGCCGCGCAGTTGAAGCCGTGCTTCGCGAGCGAGCGGTAGAGGATGTCGACGTCGCGCTTGCGGTTGCAGAAGATGAGCGCGTTCTTCACGTCCTCGCTGCGGATGAGGCGGCGCAGCGCCTCGCGCTTGTCGTTCGGCCGAGACGATCGCCAGCCCCTGCGTGACGATCGCCGCGGGCGAGGCCGGCGGCGTCACCGAGATTTCCTTGGGGTTCATCAGGAACGCGTCGGCGAGCCGCCGGATCTCGGGCGGCATGGTGGCCGAGAAGAACAGCGTCTGGCGGATCCGCGGCAGGAACCAGACGATGCGCTCGACATCGGGGATGAAGCCCATGTCGAGCATGCGGTCGGCTTCGTCGATCACCAGGATCTTGACGTCCGAGAGCAGGATCTTGCCGCGCTCGAACAGGTCGATCAGCCGGCCCGGCGTCGCGATCAGCACGTCGACGCCGCGGTCGAGCTTGCTCTCCTGGTCGGCGAAGCTTTCGCCGCCGATGAGCAGCGCCATGTTGAGCTTGTGGTACTTGCCATAGATCTCGAACGCCTCGGCCACCTGGGCCGCGAGCTCGCGCGTCGGCTCGAGGATGAGCGAGCGCGGCATGCGCGCCCGGGCGCGGCCGGCGGCCAGGATGTCGATCATCGGCAGGGTGAAGGAGGCGGTCTTGCCGGTGCCGGTCTGGGCGCAGCCGAGAACGTCGCGCCCGGTCAGCACGTGGGGAATGGCCTGCTCCTGGATGGGGGTCGGAGCCGTGTAGCCGGCATCCTCGACCGCCCGCAAGACCTCTGCGGAGAGGCCCAGTTCGGAAAATGACATTGAGTGGGAAATTCGCTCTATCGATTGTTGTGACGTTATCGTCCCCCCTTAATTGGGCCTGACCTGGCAGAAGTCAAATTATTTCCCGTGCACTGCGGTCGATCGAATTGGCTTCGTTCGGCGGAATCGCGCATCTTGCGCGTGTACGTAATTACCGGATTTATCACCTTGACAACGGGGCATCTATAGGTAGAATGACGGGCAGATAAGGACGCCCGGCCATGACGTTAGACCTTTCAGACAGCACCTTCACCGACGAAGATAAGGCACGTACGCATTTCGAGGGCATCCGCTGGCCGAACGGCCCGATATGCCCCCATTGCGGCAACGCGGACGCGACCCGGCTCTATCTAATCGCCGCCAATCCTGCCGCCAAAATCCGCGAGGGGTTGCGCGAGTGTCAGGACTGCCACGGGCAATTTACGGTGATGACCGGGACGGTGATGGAAAGCTCGCATCTTCCGCTGACCAAGTGGGCGCTCGCGTTCCGCCTTATGGGCGGCGCAAAGAAAGGGATGTCGGCGCATCAACTCCATCGCACCATTGGGGTGAGCTACAAGACGGCATGGTTCCTTTGCATGCGCGTCCGCGAAGCGATGCGCGATGCAACCCCAACTCCGATGGGCGGGCGCGGGCGCATTGTCGAAAGCGATGAGACTTTCGTCGGCGGCAAGCCGCGCCGTTACCAACATACGGACCCGGTAACGGGCAAGCGCGCGAGCAAGAAATATCAAAAGACCGGCGTGCAGATTTTGGTTGAGCGCGACGGCAAGCGCCGCGCCCGCGCGATCCCGCTTCCCGATCCATTCGATGGGGCAGTCCGCCAGAACGTCATTGAGAACGTCGTGCGCGGCACGCACCTAAACACGGATCAGTTCATGGGTTACAAGTCCATTGAAGATGACATCGGCGGCAAACATTCGTCCGTCGATCACGGTCGCGGCGAATACGCGCGCGATGGCGTCCATAGCAACACGGCGGAGAGTTGGAACGCGCTGTTGAAGCGTTCAATCGTCGGCAGCTTTCACCATGTCTCTGCCGAGCATCTGAGCCGCTACTGTGATGAGGTTTCGTTCCGTTGGGATCGCCGCGACATGGACGACACCGAGCGCACCGCCGCCGCGATCAAGGCTGGCGATGGAAAGCGCCTCACCTATCGGCGGACTAGTCGGCCCCAAGAGCAAGCGTGACATCGCGCGCTTGCGCCGCCTCATTTCGATCTTAGAGAACCTTTAGCGGCCTTGCGCCGCGCCATCGCCTTCGCGCGTGGCGTGATCCCGACCATTTGCTTTAGCGGCTTGTGAGGCAACGCGAACGCGCGGCGGATCAATTCTTCGGTCCGTCGCGCGGCTTCCTCGGGGCTGTATTCGTCGCCGTCCTTCCCAGATTGTGGCATCGCTTCCTTACTTTATGCCTGTCGCATAAGGGTTGTTTGGCGAGTTCGGTGAAAACTTGCTTCCATATTGGCCATAGGGGTTGTTGATGCTGTCCGGCGAGAATTTGCTGCCGTACTGGCCGAAGGGGTTCGCGACTGAGTTCGGGTCAAACCGGTTGTTGTTGAGATTGCCGAGGTACTTTCCCGTTTTCGGGTCAACAATGATCGGTGATTGTGCCATCGCTGATATTGCAAAACACGCCAACAGTGAGCCTAGGATAATTGCTCGCATGTTCTTGCTCCCGTTTCGCCACATGGGCGAGCGCAATTATTGCACATCGGGTTTAGGTTGGCGAGTGCGGGGCGGGAATCGCTCCCCGCCCCGTTCGTCGCTATCCTAGGGATTGCCAAACCACACTAGGAGCGAAGCATCATGCCTGATTCGACTATTAATCCTGCGGCCCTAGCAAACGTCGCGTGTTCGCTGACCACACACTTGATAGCTTTTCTTTTAAGAACGGGTCGCCTAAGTCCCACGGAGGTTCAGGAGATATTCCAAGAAACCCAAGCGCGATATACGAACAGCCTTGTGGCACCGCTTTCGCCAGACTGGCTACAACAGACGACCGCGATTCTGACGATGCTTCACGGTGATGCGGTTCAGTTTGGTCAGCGCCGCTAATCATGCCGCACCCTGAGATAGGTATCTCTCCACCAGACAAGGAGATTTACGCCCGTATCGGCATGGTTGCGTCCGAATGGGCGTATATCGAAATGCTCTTAGACAAGATGCTCGCGCACTTTATCAGCGCCCCGCCCGGGACAACGTACGTCATCACTCAAACGGTCGGTAGCGCCAGCATCGTCCAATGGATACGCACGCTCATAGATGTCAGACTGCGCACAAGACCGGAAAATTTCGCAATCCTTACGGATTTGCTCAATGAGGTTGATGGGGCGAGAAGTGAGCGTAATACGATTGTCCATGGCGTATGGCGCGCCGGGGACGTGGAAGGCGCGGCCATCGTTCAAACGTTCCGTTGGGATCGTGCGGAAGTGATCCGCGACGAAGTGCTCTCGCCGCCCGATCTGGACGACTTTATTGAGGAGCTTCAACAGATACAGAAGCGCCTTAAAGACGCCGGGGTCAGCCTGGGGTTTTTGCCCTGACAGACCGCTGGCAAAATCCGACCATTGTCGCGCGCGCATGAAGCGGCATGTAGGGCGTCAAGGCAGGTGCGTACAAGCCGCGCGCGCCCTTTGTGTTCATACGATTCGGCTTAGCGGCTTGAAACTGTGGGCAAAATCGCGGCACGCTACCTATAGGCTACCTATAGTATGCCATTTGCGAGGGTGATAATTCCGCAATTACGATACATCAAACTCGGGAGGGGCTTGCCCTTCCTGACGGGCGCAAGCGATCGCGCGAGGACGGAAACTACAGGCCGATGTACGTACTTTGCAACCGGCACAAACCCTGGACAACTCCGCGCACCGAAGCCAATTCCGCGGAACGAACCCAATTCCTGCGGCTGCGGCATTTCGCCGAACGAACCCAATTACCCGCCGACGGCAATTCGACAGAACGAACCCAATTAGCCGAGGCCTCACCTCTCCATCGACCGCATGCGGTCGATCCTCTCCGCCCCACTGGGGCGGAGAGGGTGCGAGCGAAGCGAGCGGGTAAGGTGGGGCGATTCGACAGAACGAAGCCAATTCCGCAGAACGAACCCAATTCTGCGGAACGAAGCCAATTTGCCGGGCCGCACCCTTAGCGTTAAGAGGCGCGCGGCCACGCAGTAGTCTGTGACGAGACAGGGTTGTTGAAGTCATGACCGATCCGCAGGCGACCGCGGGCGGCGCGCCGCGCGCCGCTTCCGAGGAGGAGCGCTACTGGCGTTCTGCGCTCCATGCCGTCTTCGCGGTGACGGCGCTGCGCCTCGTGTGGCTCGCGCTCGGCCGGGCCGATCTCTACCCCGACGAGGCGCAGTACTGGTGGTGGTCGACCCATCCCGCGTTCGGCTACTACTCGAAGCCGCCGGCCGTGGCCTGGCTCATCGCGCTGTCGACCACTGTGTTCGGCGACAGCGAAGTGGCGGTGCGGCTTGCGGCGCCCCTCCTCCATTTCGCGGCCGCGCTCGCCGTCTTCGCGCTCGCCCACCGGCTTTACAACGCGCGCGTCGCGGCGTGGTCGGCGGTCGTCTATGCGACCTTGCCGGGCGTCTCCGCCTCGGCCGTCATCATGTCGACCGACGCGCCGTTGCTGTTGTGCTGGACCCTGGCGCTCCTCTTCTTCCTGCGCGCGCGCGAGGAAGGCGGGCGCTGGTGGGTCATGCTCGGGCTCGCCGCGGGGATCGGCCTGCTGTCGAAATACGCCATGGCCTATTGGCTCGTCTCGGCGCTGCTCTTCCTCTTGGCCTATCGCGCCGAGCGCCGGCACGTGCCGGCCTTCCTGGGCGCGACCGCGCTCGCTCTCCTCATCTATGCGCCCAATTTCATCTGGAATCTCACGCATGGCTTGGCGAGCTATCGCCACACGGCCGACAACGCCGCGTTCCACGGGCTCGTGTTCCATCCCGGTCCTTTCCTCCTGTTCTTCGGCTCGCAGTTCGGCGTGTTCGGGCCGCTCCTGTTCGCGGCGCTCCTCGTGCTGACGGCGCTCGGGCGCAGGACGTTTTCCGATCCGCGCGCAGCCCTCCTCGCCTTCTTCACCTGGCCCGCGCTCATTTTGATGTTCGTCGTGAGCTTTCTGTCGCGGGCCGAGCCTAACTGGGCGGCGCCCGCCTATGTCGCGGCGACGGTGCTGGTGGTGGCGTCGCTTTTGGAGCGCGGCTGGCGCTCTCTTCTCGCCGCATCCATCGCGCTCCACGTCGCGGCGGCGGTCGTGCTGTTCGAAGCGGGTGATGCCGCGCGCGCGCTCCACATGAGCCTGCCGTCGCGCTTCGATCCGCTCCATCGCCTCCATGGCTATCGCCGTCTCGGCGAGACGATCGGCACAATGCTGGCGGAACATCCGGGCGCCGTGCTCATCGGCAACGACCGCGAGACCATGGCCGAGTTGCTCTACTACGTCGCACCCCACCCGCAGAAATTCCTCAAGTGGAACGGCGACGACAACCTGCCGCACGACGGCTTCGACCTCGCGGCGACGCCCGACGCATTCATCGGCCAGAACGCGCTCGTGGTGAGCCCCGATCCCGACATCGCGCGCATCGTCACGCGCTTCGCCACGGCGGGGCCGGTGCAGCACGTCATCATTCCCTTGGGCGGCGGCGACAGCCGCAGCTACGTCGTGCGCTATCTCGAGGGCTTCAAAGGCTATCGCTGAGCCGCGAGCGCGATGCCCGCGCGCCGGAAGAGAGCGGCCGTCACCCACGCCGCCGTCCCGGCGAGGAACGCGCCGGCGAGAACGTCGCTCACGTAATGCAAATCGAGCACCACTCGGCTCGCCATGACGAGGAGCGCCGCGGCGGCGTAGAGCGGCCACAGCCGCCGCTCGATCACGTAGACGGCGGCGGCGACGCTGACGATCGTGATGGCGTGGCCCGAGGGAAAGGACCAATAGGCCGCATGCGCGCCGTGCCAGGTGAAGCCGAAGATGCCGTCATCGAGAAAGAGGCGCGGCCGGGCGCGCCCGAACACGGGCTTCAGGATGTCGCCGACGAGACCCGCGCCGGCGATCGTCGCGAACAGGAACGCCGCGCGCCAGGCGTGGCGCACATGCCGCTCTTTCCGCGCGGGATCGATGGTGCGCCGCGCCGCCAGCGCATAACCCAACGCCAGCAGCGCGGCGATGACGAGATAATCGGTCGAGACGCCGAACTGGGTGATGAAGGCGAAGACGGCGTCCGCGCGCGGCGCGATGTGCGCGAAGCTCTGTGCGGCCGGACGGTCGAGCCAGGCATAGGACGCGGCAACCGCCGCCGCATCGAGCACGAGCAGCACGAGGAAGCGCTGCAATTGCGGCGGCGGATGGCGCAGCGCGCGCGCGAGCGCCGCAAGCCCGTCGTCGACGACGATCCAGCGATGCAGGAGCCACGTCGTCGCGACGGTGAGGAAGCCCGACGCGATCACGTCGGAGAGAAAGTGCCCGCCCTGCGCGATGCGCACCAATCCTATAACGGCGCCGAGGCCGATCGCGCCCGCGACCGCGGCGCGGCGCGGCCGCGGTGCCGCGATGAGAAACCCGGCCGCGACCAGCACGAAGCCGTTCGAGGGATCCCCGGCCGGGAACGAGCAGTTGCGCTGGCACTGGTCGCTCGGCACGAAGGGCGGCGAGAACCGCGCGGCGCCGCCGAACTCGCTCACCTGCTCCGGCCGGGCGCGGCCCCAATGGTCCTTGAAGATCGTGTTGACGACGAGCCCCGGCCCGAGTGCGAGCGCGAGCACGAGAAACGCGCCCGCACGCCAGTCGAGGCCTCGCCACGGCTTTCGCGCGCCCGCCGCGATGAGCGCAAACCCTGCGAGCGCGATGAGACCGGCGAGCACCGGCATCGCGTTCCGCACCAGCACGAACGGCAGCCACTCGGCCAGGAAGAAGCCGCGGCCGGGAGCATAGAACAAGCCGCTCGCCCACAGATCGATCGCGGGCAGCAAAATCGTCCCGCCGCAGAGGATGAGAAACGCCGCGAGGAACAGCGCGATGCGCGCGGGCTTCATGCCACGTCGGCAACGCGCTGGGCGAGCCGCGCGCGGATCAGGCCAGCCGCGCGCGCGGCTTCGTCGGGCGGGCGATAGCTCCACTGCTCGATCGCGCCGCGGAACGGCCGGGTGATGCCGGCCTCCTCCATCGCGCGGTGGAAGCGCGCGAATTTGCTCGAGCCGCCGTCGAGTGCCACGACATGCACCGGCTTTCCCGTGGCCGCCGCCTCGCTCACCATGTTGACGGAATCGGCCGTGACGACGATCGCGTCGGCGAGGCCGAGCATGCCGAAATAGGGGTTCTCGCCCTCGCCGTCCCAGATGAAGGCGGGCAGGCCCGCGAGCCGCGCCTTCAACTCGGCGAGTGCCGCCGCAGCCGTGCGGCGCGACGGCGTGATCGCGAGCCCCATCCCCGCCGCGGCGAGCGCGGCCAGCGCCGTGGCAAGCGCGGTGAACCGCTCCCGCGTCAGACGATAGGCGCGGTTGTCGCCGCCGATCAGCACCGCCACCAGCGGCCGCGGCAGGTGCGCGAAGAGCGGGCCGAAGCGGCGCGCGCCGTCGGCGAGCCGCGCCGCGGTCACGCGATGCACGGCGCCCAGCGTGGTGACGACATTCGCGCCCCGCGCCGGATCGTGACTCGGCGCGACCACGAGGTCGGCGCTGCTCCGGGCGTAGCGCGGGTCCTGGATCTGCACCCAGAAGGTGCGGCCGGCGCTTGCCTGCTTCACGGCGAGCGCCGGGGCGACCGCGTTCCGCCCGCACGCAATCATGAGATCGGGCCAGGGCGGCTCGAGCCGGTCGCCATCCGATCCGGGGGCGGCGAGCGGCTGGAACCACAGCGCCGGGACGAGGTGGCGCCACGGTGCGCGGATCGAAAGCCGCTTCTCGACGAACGGCCAGCCGACCGCCTCGGCGAGCCCGAGAACCTGGCTCGCCATGCCGATCTTGCCGTCGTGGATCGCCCAGACGCACGGCGGGACCGCTGCTAACCCCATGGACTTTCTACATCATGTCGCGCGCGGCAGGCGTGCGCCAGCCGGTTGCAATATAATTACCGGTCGCTAGGATGAGCAACATTCGGTCGCGTGGCGCGGCCGGCTCGCCCAAAACCAGGTCGGAGGCTTCGATGCGGCGCATCAAGCTCGACAAAATCGATCGCCGCATCCTTCGCGACCTTCAGGCGAACGGTCGCATCACCAATGTCGAACTGGCCCGACGCGCCGGCATCTCCGCGCCGCCCTGCCTGCGGCGGGTGCGGGCGCTCGAGGAGGCCGGCTTCATCCGCGGCTACCACGCCGACGTGAACCCCGAGGCGCTGGGCTTCGGCGTCACGGTCTTCGCGCAGGTCGGGCTGTCGAGCCAGGCCGAGCCCGATCTCAAGGCGTTCGAAGCGCTCACCTCCGGCTGGCCCGAGGTGCGCGAGGCGCACATGCTGGCCGGCGAGACCGACTTCCTCCTGAAGATCGTGGCGACCGATTGGGACACCTATCAGCGTTTTCTCACGACCAGGCTGACGGCCGCGCCCAATGTCGCCCACGTCCGGTCTTCGCTCGCCATCCGCCCGTCGAAATACGAGCCTGGCGTGCCGATCGAGGTCGACGGAAACGTCTAGCGGAAGCGGACCTTGATCACTTCGTAGGAGCGCGCGCCGCCGCGCGGCGTCGATACTTCGACGGTGTCGCCGATGCTCTTGCCGATGAGCGCGCGCGCCAAGGGCGAGGTGACCGAGAGCCGGCCCTTGCTGATGTCGGCCTCGTCCTCGCCGACGATCTGGTAGGCGGCTTCCTCGTCCGTCTCCTCGTCGGCGAGCGTCACGGTCGCGCCGAACTTCACCGTCTTGCCCGACAGCTTCGAGACGTCGATGACCTCGGCCCGGGCGATCTTGTCCTCGAGCTCGAGCACCCGCCCCTCGACGAAGCTCTGCCGCTCGCGGGCCGCCAAGTATTCCCCGTTCTCCGAGATGTCGCCGTGCGAGCGCGCTTCCGCGATCTGCTTGATGATGGACGGGCGGTCGACCGATTTGAGTCGCTTGAGCTCGTCCTGGAGGCGGTTGAAGCCGGCCATTGTCATGGGAATCTTGGTCATGACAGATAAACAGCCACCTCTCGCCGCGTCGCTTCTGCCAAGGGGATCAAGCCGCACCGCTCAAAACGATCCGCTAAAATAGGATTGGAGGGGAGCGACTTCAAGGACGCCCGACCCGAGCGCGACGATTGCCTGGACCGCCGCCCGGGCGCCGGCGACCGTCGTGTAATAGGGGATGTTGAGGGTCAGCGCCGTGCGCCGCAGGCTGAAGCTGTCGGCGATCGCCTGCGCCCCCTCGGTCGTGTTGAAGACCAGCTGGACCTCGCCCGACAGCATCCGGTCGACGATATGTGGTCGGCCCTCGTGGACCTTGTTAACGCGCTCAACCGCCACGCCCGACTCGGCGAGAAGCCGCGCCGTGCCCTCGGTGGCGAGGACCGTGAAGCCGAGCTCGACGAGGCGACGACACGGCTCGACCATGGCGGGCTTGTCGCGGTCGCGCACCGACACGAACACACGGCCCCCCAGCGGCAGGGTGATGCCGCTGCCGAGCTGCGACTTGGCGAAGGCGCGGCCGAAGTCAGAGTCGAGCCCCATCACCTCGCCGGTCGACTTCATTTCGGGCCCCAGGATGAGGTCGACCCCGGGGAATCGCGCGAATGGAAAGACCGCCTCCTTGACGGCGACATGCTCGCGCAACGCCGGGCGGTGCAGCGCGAACCGGGCGAGCTTTTCGCCGACCATCAGGCGGGCGGCGATCTTGGCGATCGGGATGCCGGTCGCCTTGGCGACGAACGGCACGGTGCGCGAGGCGCGCGGATTGACCTCGAGCACGAAGACCCGGCCGTCCTTCACCGCGTACTGCACGTTCATCAATCCGACGACGTGGAGCGCGCGCGCGAGCTCCCCCGTCTCGCGCTCGAGCTCGGCGATCACCTCGGGCGACAGCGTGTAGGGCGGCAGCGAGCAGGCGCTGTCGCCGGAATGGATCCCGGCCTCCTCGATATGCTCCATGATGCCGGCGATATAGACGGCGCTGCCATCGGCCAGCGCGTCGACATCGACCTCGATCGCGTCCTGGAGATAGCGGTCGATCAGCACCGGGTTGCCACCCGCGACATTGACCGCGTGCGTCATGTAGCGCGCGAGCCCGGCCGGCTCGTGCACGATCTCCATGGCGCGCCCGCCGAGGACATAGGACGGCCTTATCACCACGGGATAGCCGATCCGCGCCGCCACCTCGTCAGCCTCGGCGACCGATGTGGCGGTGCCGTTCTCGGGCTGGCGCAATCGGAGCTGCTGCAACAGCTCCTGGAAGCGGCGACGGTCCTCGGCGAGGTCGATCGCATCGGGAGTCGTCCCGAGGATCGGGATGCGCGCCGCCTCGAGCGCCTGTGCGAGCTTCAGGGGCGTCTGCCCGCCGAGCTGCACGATGACGCCCAGCACCTTGCCGTTGCCGCTTTCGGCGCGCACCAGCTCGATCACGTCCTCGGCCGTCAGCGGCTCGAAATAGAGCCGGTCAGATGTGTCGTAATCGGTCGAGACCGTTTCCGGATTGCAGTTGACCATAATGGTCTCGATGCCGGCCTCCTTGAGGCTGTAGGCGGCATGGACACAGCAATAGTCGAATTCGATCCCCTGCCCGATCCGGTTCGGGCCGCCGCCCAGGATCACGACCTTGTCGCGGTCGGACGGGCGCGCCTCGCATTCGGCGCCGCTGCCTTCGTAACAGGAGTACATGTACGAGGTGAGCGACGGGAATTCGGCGGCGCAGGTGTCGATGCGCTTCATCACCGGCAGGATGCCATGCCGCTCCCGCCAGCGCGCGACTTCGCCTTCCTCGACCTTGGCGAGCTCGGCGATGCGCGCATCGGAAAACCCCATGCGCTTTGCACGTGCGAGCCGGCCGCGAAACTCCTCCGTCCCCGAAAAGAGCGGCAGGAGCGCGTCCTTGCCGCGGATGGCTTCCTCCTCGTCGACGACGCCGCGGATTTCCTCGAGGAACCAGGGATCGTATTTGCAGGCGGCGTTGATCTCGGCCGTGGTGAGGCCGTGGCGATAGGCTT
This sequence comes from uncultured Alphaproteobacteria bacterium, assembly GCA_963729295.1. Classification (GTDB taxonomy): domain Bacteria; phylum Pseudomonadota; class Alphaproteobacteria; order ATCC43930; family CGMCC-115725; genus DATJLY01. Next base: position 24,375 of record CAVSNJ010000014.1, on the reverse strand, counting down.
GCGCGATGACGAGCAGGCGGTCGGGCCGGGGCTTCGCCAGCTCGGCGCGAATCGCGTTCTTGTCGCCGGCAAGGGCGCCCGGGATCTCGATCTCGTTGAATCCGGTCAAGCCCGTCTCCATCGAGCGCAGCGCCTTCTGCGCCGATTCGGCGAACGACCGCCCGATCGCCATCGCTTCGCCGACCGACTTCATCGAGGTGGTGAGGAGCGGCTCCGCGCCCGGAAATTTCTCGAAGGTGAAGCGCGGCATCTTGGTGACGACGTAGTCGATCGTCGGCTCGAATGAAGCAGGCGTCGTGCCGGTGATCTCGTTCCTGAGCTCATCGAGCGTGTAGCCGACCGCAAGCTTCGCCGCGACCTTGGCGATAGGAAAGCCCGTCGCCTTCGAAGCCAGCGCCGACGAGCGCGACACGCGCGGGTTCATCTCGATCACGACGAGCTGCCCGTCCGCGGGATTGACCGCGAACTGGACGTTCGAGCCGCCGGTGTCGACACCGATCTCGCGCAGCACCGCGATCGCGGCGTTGCGCATGCGCTGATATTCCTTGTCGGTCAGGGTGAGCGCGGGCGCTACCGTCACGGAATCGCCGGTGTGGACGCCCATCGGATCGATGTTCTCGATCGAGCACACGATGATGCAGTTATCGCGCCGGTCGCGCACCACCTCCATCTCGAACTCTTTCCACCCGAGCACCGATTCCTCGATCAGGACCTCGTGCGTCGGCGAGGCGCGCAAGCCGCCCGACACGATCTCCTCGAATTCCTTCTGGTTGTAGGCGATGCCGCCGCCGGTGCCGCCCAGGGTGAAGGACGGGCGGATGATCGCCGGCAAGCCGATTTCGGGCAGCGCGCCCTGCGCCTCCTCGAGCGAGCGCACGAGCCGGCTCGTCGGCGAGACGAGGCCGATCCGGTCCATCGCTTCGCGGAAGAGCTGCCGGTCCTCGGCCTTGGTGATGGAGTGCGCGTCAGCGCCGATCAGCGCGACGCGATGGCGCTCGAGCGCGCCCGAGCGCACCAGGTCCATCGCGGTGTTGAGCCCGGTCTGCCCGCCCATCGTCGGCAGGAGCGCGTCGGGGCGCTCGGATGCTATGATCCGCTCGACGAAGTCGGGCGTGATCGGCTCGATATAGGTCGCGTCGGCGAGGCCCGGGTCGGTCATGATCGTCGCCGGGTTCGAATTCACCAGGACGACGCGATACCCCTCTTCCTTGAGCGCCTTCACCGCCTGCACGCCGGCATAATCGAACTCGCACGCCTGGCCGATCACGATCGGCCCGGCGCCGATGATGAGGATGCTCGATATGTCCGTCCGCTTAGGCATGGCAATGAACCGGCTTTGGCAAAAGCGCCCTCATTTCACTTCCGCCGCGCCATCAGTTCGGCAAAGCGCGTGAAAAGGTAATGGCTGTCCTGGGGACCGGGGCTCGCTTCGGGATGGTACTGGACTGCGAATACCGGCCGGTGCTTCAGCCGGAAACCCTCGTTCGTGCCGTCGAACAGCGAGACGTGCGTCGCTTCCGCCTCGGGCGGCAGCGTCTCGGGGAGGACGACGAAGCCGTGGTTCTGGCTCGTGATCTCGACCTTGCCGGTCTCGAGGTCCTTGACCGGATGGTTGGCGCCGCGGTGCCCCGTCGCCATCTTGCGCGTGCGCGCGCCCAAGGCGAGCGCCAGAAGCTGATGCCCGAGGCAGATGCCGAAAATCGGCTTTCCCGACTCGATCAGCTTGCGCAGCGCCGGCACGGCATATTGCCCGGTCGCCGCGGGGTCGCCCGGGCCGTTCGATAGGAAAATCCCGTCGGGATCGTGCCGCAGGATGTCGGCGGCGCCCGCCGTCGCCGGCACCACGGTCACGTCCGCGCCGAGCCCGGCGAGCATGCGCAGAATGTTGCGCTTGGCGCCGTAATCGACGGCGACCACCTTGAAGCGCGGCCTGGCGAGGCGGCCGTAGCCTTCGTCCCAGCGCCATTGGGTCTCGTCCCAGGAATAGCTCTGGCGGCAGCTCACTTCCTTCGCGAGGTCCATCCCCTCGAGCCCCGGCCAGGCGCGCGCCATGTCGTGGAGCGCACCGATGTCGAGCGCGCCGTCGGGCGCATGGCAAAGCGCCCCCGTGGGGGCACCAGCCTCGCAAATACGGCGCGTCAGCGCGCGCGTGTCGACGCCGCAGAGGCCGGCGACGTTGTTGCTCTTGAGCCAGGTATCGAGCGGCTGCACCGCGCGCCAGTTCGACGGCTGAGTGATGTCCTGGCGCAGCACGACGCCGCGCGCCGCGACGGTCGTCGCCTCGATGTCGGCGCGATTGGCGCCGACATTGCCGATATGGGGAAAGGTGAAGGTGATGATCTGCCCGGCATAGGAGGGATCGGTGATGATCTCCTGATACCCCGTCATGCTGGTGTTGAAGCAGACCTCGCCGACCCGCTGTCCGGCGGCGCCGAGCCCCTTCCCCCAGAAAACGCTGCCGTCCGCCAGGACGAGCGCGGCGTTGCAGCCGGGAGGACGGGTGGGCACCTTCATGCCGTGAGCCGGGTCCTTCTGTTCGCGCGCCAAGAGGCGCCCGCGGAAGCCTCCGCGGCGCTCGCCTTGCGACGTTCGGATTGAAGCTGTGAGATAGCCCTCGGACGCGCCCGGGTCAAGTTTGCCGGGGCGATTCGGCTCTGCTAAAAGAATGGCGATGCTGCGGCAGCGCTTCACCGACACCCTGAAGCAGGCGATGCGCGACAAGGATGCGCTCGTGCTGTCGACCGTGCGACTCATCCTCGCCCGGCTCAAGGAGCGCGACATCGAGGCGCGGCCCAAGGGCAACACTGACGGGATCGCGGACCCCGAAATCCAGCAGATGCTGCAGGGAATGGTGAAGCAGCGCCGCGAGTTGATCGAGCTTTTCGAGAAGGGCAACCGACCCGACCTGGCCGAAAAGGAGCGCGGCGAGATTGCCATCATCGAGCGGTTCCTTCCCCAGCAGATGGGCGAGGCCGACATGGAGGCCGCGATCCGCGAAACGATCGTCGCGATCGGCGCCGCCGGCATCAAGGACATGGGCCGTACCATGGCGGCGCTGCGTGAGCGCCATGCTGGTCAGATCGACGCCGCCAAGGCGAGCCAGGCGGTGAAGCGGCTTTTGGGCTAGCAGCCGGCACCCGGCGCGGTATGATCGGCGCTGGGGCGAGCACATGGCCTACCCGCCGCAATTCCTCGACGAGATCAGAAATCGCGTTTCGCTCGCGAGCGTGGTGAGCCGTCACGTCAAGCTCGTGCGGCGCGGGCGCGAGTATGTCGGCCTCTGCCCGTTCCACAACGAGAAGACGCCGTCCTTCACCGTGGTCGAGGACAAGGCGTTCTATCACTGCTTCGGCTGCGGCGCGCATGGCGACGTGATCGGTTTTTCGATGCGCGTCGGCGGGGCGGGCTTTCGCGAGGCGGTCGAGGCGCTCGCCAAGGAAGCCGGGCTGCAGATCCCGGACGAGCTGCCGGAGGACCGCGAGCGCGCGGCGCGCACCAAGACGCTGCACGACGTGTGCGAGGCGGCCTGCAAGTTCTTCGAGGCCCAGCTCAAGGAGCCGGGCGCTCAGAAGCCGCGGGAATATCTGACGCGCCGCGGCCTCGATCAGGCGGCGATCGCGCGTTTCCGCCTCGGCTGGGCGGCCAGCGCACGCGACGCCTTGAAGCGGGTGCTTGGCAGGGAGTTCGAGACCAACCTCCTCGTCGAGGCGGGGCTGCTGCGCCGGGCCGAGAACGGCGACACGTTCGACTTCTTCCGCGGCCGTGTGATCTTCCCGATCTCCGACCGGCAGGGCCGCGTCATCGCCTTCGGCGGCCGGCTCATCGAGGACGGCGAGCCCAAATACCTCAACTCGCCCGACACGCCGATCTTCGAGAAAGGCCGCACGCTCTATGCCGTGCACCTCGCGAAGGCGGCGCCGCGCTCCGACCTCGTACCGATCGTCGCCGAAGGCTACATGGACGTGATCGCGCTGCACCGCGCGGGCTTTCCAGGCGCTGTCGCGCCCCTCGGCACCGCGCTCACCGAGACGCAGCTCGTCGAGCTGTGGCGATTGGGCGACCGGCCGGTGCTGTGCTTCGACGGCGACAAGGCCGGGCGCAACGCCGCCGTGCGCGCGCTCGAACGCGCGCTGCCGCTGCTTCGTCCCGAGAACGGCCTCAGGTTCTCCCTGCTGCCCGAGGGCGAGGATCCGGACTCCCTCGTCAAGTCGCACGGGGTCGAGGCGCTCAAAACCCATCTCGAGGACGCCGTGCAGACCTCGGAGTTCATCTGGCGCATCGCGACCGAGGAGCGCGAGCCTTCGTTCTTCGACAATCCCGAAAAAATCCTGCGGCTCCAGGCGCGCATCTATCGCCGCATCCGCGCCATCGCCGATGGCCAGGTGCAGCGCGAATTCCAGCATCACCTGATGGACCGCATCTGGCAGCTCAGGCGCCGCGTGCGGAGCGAGCGAGCGCTCGAGAAGGTGGACGCGCTTTCGCCCGCCATCCGCGCCACGCGCGCCGCGGGCTGGGCCGATGCGACGCGACGAAAGCACCAAGAAATACTGCTCGTCACGGTGGCTTTGAATCACCCCGGCATTGGCCGCAGCGAAATCGATTTATTTGCGGCTCTGAAAGTCCAGGATCAGGACCTAAATCAACTGTGGCAACACGTCATTGATCGCATTTCCGCAGACGACGACATTACGGGGAGCGACATAATTCTCGGCCTCGACACAAATCTCAACAAGATCAATGAGCGCATCCGGCGCTTTTCAATCCTAGATAGAAAACACTTGGCTCATCTCGCCAATGATCCGGATTTCGCCAAGGCACTCTGGAAGGCTACGCGGGCCAAATATGAGCTCCCAGACATAGAACGCGAACAGAAGGCCGCCGAAGTTCGATTGGCCGAAAATTCGACCACCGAAAACCTAGAAATTCTCACTGCGCTGACTTAGGCGGTCCAGCACCTCAAGACCGAGAGCGACAGGATGGAGTTGGCGGCGTAGTGAGCAATCCGTTACCGCGGAGTTAACGGAGGGTTAGCGCCAGGCCCCTCCCTTGCCATTTGCCCGACGCCCGCCGAGGGGCGCTTGACAAGGCTTCTCTGGCGCTCTTTAGACACAACTACCTTTCTTGGCCTTGACGCGGTGCTGGCGAGGCTCCACCTCTCTCGCACGGTTCAGGCCCGGACGCAGTGGACGCGAGAACGGGATGCGGCTACAGCCAGCGTTGCTGGAGTGGAAGGGCGGAAACGACGGCACCACGGGCGGGGCGATCCGTTTGCAAGGACCGCAGAACATCACAAGGTCCGGTGCTCGATCAGGAAGAGAAGCCACGGGGCGCACGGTCGCCGCGGTCGCTTGGCCGCGGAACGCGCGCTCTTTTTGTTAGTGATGGCAGGGCGGGATCGAGATGGCTAGCAAGGCGGCGAACACGGCGGAAGTGCCAGAAGCTCGAGACGACGCCGCGGAGGCGCCGATCCTCGACACCCTCGCCGCGGCGATCAAGAAGATGGTCGCTCGCGGCAAGGAACGCGGCTATGTGACCTACGACGAGCTCAACGCGGCGCTGCCGCCGGAGCAGGTGTCCTCGGAGCAGATCGAGGACACGATGACGATTTTCTCCGAGCTCGGCGTCAACGTCGTCGACAGCGAGGAGGCCGAGGACGCCAGCGACGATGGCGACGGCGAGCCGCGCACGGCCGGCAACCTCGACGACGAGGATATCGGCCGCACCGACGATCCGGTGCGCATGTATCTGCGCGAGATGGGATCGGTCGAGCTGCTCTCGCGCGAGGGCGAGATCGCGATCGCCAAGCGCATCGAGGCCGGCCGCGAGATGATGATCGGCGGCCTGTGCGAAAGCCCGCTGACGATCCGCGCGCTGCTCGGCTGGCGCGATGCGCTGGTCGAAGGGAAGATGCTGCTCCGCGACATCGTCGATCTCGACGCGACCTACGGCAACAACACGTTCGACGCGACCGCCGAGCAAGCCGCGGTGGAGGGCGAAGAGGCCGAGACACCGCCAGAAGGCGAGGCCCAGGGCGATGGCGAAGCAACGCCGCCCGACGGCGCCCAGCCCGATGGCGAGGATCCCGACGCCGACGCCGAGGAAGCCTCGATATCGCTCGCCGCGATGGAGGCCGAGCTCAAACCCCAGGTACTGGAAAAGCTCGAAACGATCGCCGGGCATTATCGCCGCCTGAACCGCCGCCAGGAGGAGCGCCTTATTTCGCTCCGCGACGGCGAGGAGCTGCAAAAGCCGTCGGAAAAACGCTACGACAAGCTCAAGGCCGAAATGGTCGAGCTGATGCAAAGCGTCAAGCTCCATAACGCCCGCATCGATTTCCTGGTGGGGCAGCTCTATTCGCTGAACCGCCGCCTCGTCTCGGCCGAGGGCAAGCTCCTCAGGATGGCCGAGCAATGCGGCGTCAAACGGCAGGACTTCCTCAATCACCATGTCGGCTTCGAGCTGGCGCCCGACTGGGTGCAGCGGGTGCGGCGGCTGCACGGCAAGGGCTGGTCGGGCCTCATCAACAGGTATGGCACCGAGGTGAAAGGGCTGCGCACCGACATCGTCACAATCTCCGGCGATTCCGGGATGCCGCCGTTCGAGTTTCGCCGCGTCGTGCAGACGGTGCAGCGCGGCGAGCGCGAGGCGGGCCGCGCCAAGAAGGAGATGGTCGAGGCCAATCTCCGCCTCGTCATCTCGATCGCCAAGAAATATACGAACCGCGGCCTGCAGTTCCTCGACCTGATCCAGGAAGGCAACATCGGCCTGATGAAGGCCGTCGACAAGTTCGAGTACCGCCGCGGCTACAAGTTCTCGACCTATGCGACTTGGTGGATCCGGCAGGCGATCACCCGCTCGATCGCCGATCAGGCGCGCACCATCCGCATCCCGGTGCACATGATCGAGACGATCAACAAGCTCGTGCGCACCTCGCGCCAGATGCTGCACGAGATCGGCCGCGAGCCCACGCCCGAGGAGCTCGCCGAAAAGCTCGCCATGCCGCTCGAGAAAGTGCGCAAGGTGCTGAAGATCGCCAAGGAGCCGATCAGCCTCGAGACGCCGATCGGCGACGAGGAGGACAGCCATCTCGGCGATTTCATCGAGGACAAGAACGCGGTGCTCCCCGTCGACGCCGCGATCCAGGCGAACCTGCGCGAGACGACGACGCGCGTCCTCGCCTCGCTCACCCCTCGCGAGGAGCGCGTTCTCCGGATGCGCTTCGGCATCGGTATGAACACCGACCACACGCTCGAGGAAGTCGGCCAGCAATTCTCGGTGACGCGCGAACGGATACGCCAGATCGAGGCGAAGGCGCTCAGGAAGCTCAAGCACCCGAGCCGGTCGCGCAAGCTCCGCAGCTTCCTCGATACCTGATCCGTTCGCCCGAAGCGCCGGGCCCGTAGTTCAGCTGGTCAGAACGCGCCGCTCATAACGGTGTTGTCGCAGGTTCGAGTCCTGCCGGGCCCACCAAATCCTCTTCCGAGATGTTCCTAAGAAGGCCAAGAACCCAACGAATATAGGCAATTCTTGGCCGCTTCCGTTCCGAGAGGGTCTCAGTCGGTCCCTTGTAATCCGGGGGCAACCGGGGGCAACATTGGGGGACACCGCGCAAGCACATTCGAGAGTTGCCCCCGTGCCCCTGACAGACATTGCGATCCGCACCGCGAAGCCCTCCAGCAAGCCAATTCGCCTGTTCGATGGCGGAGGTCTTTACCTAGAGATTTCGCCGAAGGGTGGCCGCTGGTGGCGGCTCAAATATCGATTTGGGAAAAAGGAAAAGCGGTTGTCGCTGGGGGTCTATCCTGAAGTGCCGTTGGCCGGAAGGAAGGACAAAAGCAGCGGCGAATGGATCGAGGGCGCACGCGATAAGCGCGATAAGGCGCGGCAACAGCTCGCCAATGGCGTCGATCCCGGCGAACATCGGAAGGCGCTAAAGCGCGCGAGCGCTAACCGCCTGGGCAACAGTTTCGAGGTTGTCGCGCGCGAGTGGTTCGCCAAGTTCGCCTCACAATGGGCCACATCGCATGGCGAGAAGAACCTTCGAAGGTTGGAGAGGGACGTTTTCCCCTGGATGGGCGCGCGCCCAATTGCCGACGTGACTGCGCCGGAATTGCTGACGGTGCTGCGCCGAATTGAAGGCCGGGGCGCGGCCGAGACCGCGCATCGAGCGCGGCAAATTTGCGGGCAAATATTCCGCTATGCCATCGCGACGGGCCGCGCGGAACGCGATCCGTCCGCTGACCTTCGGGGTGCGCTCGCGCCAGTTCGTCCGAAGCATCTCGCGGCAGTGACAGACCCTAAAGCTATTGGTGACCTATTGCGTGCCATCGACGGGTATCAAGGGCAACTGATAACAAAATCTGCTCTGCGGCTTGCTCCATTGGTCTTCGTACGTCCAGGCGAACTAAGAGCGGCCGAATGGTCGGAAATCGATTTGGACCGCGCGGAGTGGAACATCGCTGCAAAGCGGATGAAAATGCGCGTGGCGCATCTTGTGCCTCTCGCCAAGCAGGCAGTAGAAATTCTCAAGGAGCTACACGCGCTGACCGGCGACGGACGTTATGTCTTTCCATGCGCGCGGACGACAAAGCGCCCGATGAGCAATAACGCGGTATTGGCTGCCTTGCGGCGCATGGGAGTTCCCAAAGACCAAATGACGGGGCACGGATTTCGAGCGCTGGCGCGGACGGTGCTCGATGAAGTGCTCGGGGTACGGCCAGACTTTATAGAACACCAGCTTGCCCATGCTGTTCGCGATCCGCTGGGGCGTGCTTATAATCGGACAAGCCATCTAGACGAGCGCAAGACAATGATGCAGCAATGGGCTGATTACCTTGATCAGTTGCGTAAGCCGGCTGAACGGTCTTCCATAGCCTATCGAAGCAAAGCGCGCAGTGACGGAAATGGGCAGCGACCGCAAACCCAACTGGAAAAAATGGCGTCACGTCCCTCACGTTAAAATTTGGGAGGCGGTCGCTCTCTCGCTGGGCATTGAACCCAAGGAAGTCGATATCGATCCGAATGGCTGGATGACCGGGCATTTGATTTTCAATGAGTTCGAAGAGTTTAACGACCGGATATTTGTAGCGGGCCGTCAAGTTGAGACATCGTCAGGGTTCGACGTCAAGAGCCGGGTACTAGACGACCCGTCTAATTGCACCGTGGACCTTGGCGAATTTGCGGCGTGGGCGCTGTCGATCGAATGGGATATTCCGCCCGAGTTTGAGGCGATGTCGTCAAGGGACGAGGGCAAGGCGACCAGGACAGTGGCTGCAAGCCCCTCCCCCACTGCCAAGAAGAAGCAAGAAGCGGGCGCGGCAGAGAACTCGCTCGGGACGAGAGAGCGTGGAACGCTTCTCAAATTGGTGCTTGGCATGGCGCTGGCCGGCTACGCATACGATCCGAGAGCGCCGCGAAGCCCGGTAGCGAAAGAAATCGCCGATGACCTCCAAAAGCACGGAATATCGATTTCTGACGATACCGTGCGCCAATGGCTCAACACCGCAGCAGCGGAAATCGAATGGCAGCGGCAGGCCGAATAGGATTTGTGATTTCTCCCGCGGCGTGCGGGTCGCAAGTGCCCACGGTGCCAACAAGGCCGAAGCGCGAATGCGTCGCGTAGAGGGGTTAGGAAGCTTCCCGCCGCGTATCTGGGCCCGCGTCTCGCAAGGCTGCGATCCTTAGCGGCACGTCCGAGAGCTTTTCAACAAGCTCATATCGCCAAAGGCCGAAGCGGCCATCCGCGTTCACTGCCGCAACCCAACGCTCCGCGGCTTGGCGTTTCACGTCCTTGAGCGGGTCATACCCTTTTGTCTCAAGAATGACGTTAAGGCCCGAAACGCCCTTCATTCGTACGATGAAATCCGGTTCGTAATCGTGCATCTGCCCATTGTGCAGATAGGGAATGGCGAGACCGAGACCGGCATTTTTCACGAAGGCTTCAACGCCATCGTTTGTATCGATGAAGTAAGCCGCTGATTGCTCCCACTGCTTCGTGTCTGCGACAACGAAGTTGACGTGACTTTTGACGATAGGTCGCACGTCGCGTCTCGTCTGGAAATCTACGTCGCCGGTTGTGCCGCTCGGCCGGTTCGCTTCGATGATGGGCAGCTCGGGGGCTTCTCCGGCGGACGCGTCCGGCTTGATGGCTTCCGCAAGGCGCTCGATCACCCAGCCGTAATATGGCGACGCCGCAATATCGATCCGCTCAGCCGGCGCAACGGGCATAACGAATTCACGAATGTAACGCTCCACTACCGAAGCAATCTGCGGAAACAGGACATGGGCCGGGATGCTGCACTCCCCTTGCACGAGATACTGCTTCGTCAAATCGCGGGCCATTTCGAACACGACTTGCTGCAACCGATGTGATTTACGATAGGAATCCATCGTCACGTCCACCAGCGCGCCGGGACCATGAAGGCTTGGACGCCCCTTGTTCGTAGGGAGCATGCCCTTGACCTGAACCTCGGGCGGAATCTTGTTCGGATCGAGCGCGAGCGGCGCGAGGCTCTTCCAATCGACAGTCACTCGATTGCGGATCGCTTGGCGATAGCCTTCGACACGGGGGAAGCGGATTTCGAACGCGACCTTTTCGGGCAGCGCATGAACGCGGTTTGATTTCGGCGGCTTTTCCCGTGAGCCAGTTTTGTTTTCCTTAAATGGCACGACTTCGAAAGGAACGCCGAACACCTTGGCGACTTCCTCGCTGAGTTTTCCATCTTCACCAACTTCGTAGTTTGTGCGGCGGAGCCCACGGCCAACCACTTGCTCGCACAGAAGCTGTGACATGAACGGGCGAAGGCCAACGATATGCGTAACCGTGTTGCAGTCCCACCCTTCGGTTAACATTCCAACGCTGACAATGCACCGTATATCGCGGCCGGGAGGATGCAGCGGACGCCCAAGTTTCTCCGCTAGTTCTTCAAACCCCTCGGGGTAGATCGGCCGATCCTGTCTATCGATTGGCCAAGCCCGCTTCCCGACGGTATCCAGCGTGCGCCGCATCCACGCGACCTCATCGCTCTTCGTGCCATCTGCATCGGACTCGTGTACGACTTTGGTATCGACGCGTATCGTAACGATCTGACCATTGTTGTTACGCAGCGACGAAAGGCGGGCCGATGGGATTCCAACCGGTGGTTTATCCTCGGCTAGCCAGTCATAAATGACCTTGGCAATTCTGGTATTTTTGCAGACAAGGATAAAAACGGGCGGGCGATCTTCATCCTCGCGCGCCTCCCATTCCTTCCGCATATCATCCCAGAGAGCGCCGAGCATCGCGATTGGCGGATAGGCGTACTTCAAAATCGCTTCGGGTTTTGGATTTGACTTCCGGCCGCCACGCTCCGCAGGCGTGAGCTGCGTCAGAATCCAGCGCCATATGTTGAAGTAGTTGGGTATTTCCGCGCCAGTATTATCCCGCACCGCTAGCTGCGGAATTTTGACAAGGCCGGATTCGATGGCGTCGGTCAGGCCAAAATCGCTGACCGTCCACGGAAAGACCGTGTTCGTCTCCTGACGACCGCGGCCGATGAAGTAGGGCGTCGCCGACAGATCGACGCAGAAATTGACGCCGCGCTGCTTGTTGATCTTGTCGAGACCATCGACCCAGACCGTCGCCTCTGTCCGCTGATAATCGATATCCTCTTCTTCGTCCTCTTCGTCTTCATCCTCGCCGCTCGCAGCGCTCCAAAGGCGATAGGCATGGTGCGCTTCGTCATTCAGCACGAGAATGTTGCTCTTACCTGAGGTTGCATCCTTGAGCACGCGCTTGACCAAAGCGGTATCGCTTTCGACATAAGCGGTGCCTTGCACCTTCACGACGCGGCGGCCGTTCTTGTCGGTCTTGTCTTCGAGGATATGAAGCTCGCCTTTGGCGACGCGCGCGTCCAGCACCTCCGGGGTGAGGTATTTCTTACCGTGAAAGGAAGTGGTTTTGCCGGCGACGGTAAAAGTCTCAGTCGTTTGCGTCGCCTTTCCCGCCTTCACGACGCGCGCGCCCGTGCCGCCAACGGCGCTCCCTTGCGGCTCGAACACATGCCAGTTCCATATGATGACCCGGCCTTGCTGTAGCTCGGGCATAAGCCGCTCAGGCACGAGATCGCGCGTCCGGTAAAGGCTCGCTTCGCCGTTGCGCGGATCGATTTCTTGCAGACGATTGCGAATGGTCACGTTCGGGCATACGACAAGCACCGTATCGGAAAACCGCGCGTCGCTTCGGTCGGAAACCTTGTTGAGAATGCTCCAAGCGGCGAGCATCGCCATGACGGTCGATTTGCCCGATCCCGTTGCCATCTTGCAGCAACGCCGCTTGAAGGCGGCAAAGCCCTCGGCCTTGCGCTCGTCGCTCGGCTCGTCGAGCGGAACGGTGATCCCTTGCAGATAATCCGCCCGCGCTTCGAGCAGGAAGATGATCGTCTCTGCCGCTTCAAGCTGCGCGAAGAAAAGCCGGCGCTCGCGCCCGTCCCGGCGCCAATAGTCGATCAATTCCGCCGAAGATCGTGTCAAGCCGGGCCGCCCGTCCGCCTGCCATTGCGACATACGCTCGCGAATGAGATTGACGAGCTCAAGCTCGCGCCATTCGCCCGCGCCGCTTGCGCCCTCTTCGCCGCTGGGCTGCGTTGGCGGACGATAGAAATATCCCGCCTGCGCCGGCCCTGCACACGCACCGCCGGCCTGTCAAATTCGATACGCCAATGCTCCTGCGGCGGATCGAAGGGGCCATTGAGGATCGGGGTCTGGGACTTCAAAACTTTCGGTCATTGCTCGGTTACGGATGGGCCGGCCTCCAGTCCGACGGAGGACTTATCCTCGGGACCGACAAATTGCACATTCACTAGGTCTGAAGTAACCGCCTTGAGAAAGGCTTGGCACGCCTGATCGTTGCGAAGGTAAAATCGAAGAGCACGCTCGTTGTTGACCGCCAGCACGTCTGCATCGGGAGGCAATTTGGTCTTCCAAAATTCCACGTCGCCCTTGAAGCGGCGCGTTTGCCACACATAAGCATATTCTTTGCGTCCACTAACGTAGAAGCGCCGATCATTTCCGATGCGCCAAATCAAATCGCGGTATCGCAAACGATTTTCTTGCGCTGGCAATTGCGATGCAAAAAAGTCCCTCACGGCCTTGTTGGAAATGTCAGCCAACGCAGTGTCCCAATTCGGCCAGTTAGACGTGGCTGCTGGTGGTGCCGCACCAGGACGTGATGCCATAAGTTCGACTGGCGGATACTCGCGTGAGCAAGCTCGGAGAACTCCGTCGCACCATCTTTCGACAGTTTACAATCTGTATGCACTGTATTTCGAGTTCATATTGTTTCGGTTAGCCACTCGGCAGACATCACAACTGCCAGATTCGAATTCCTCGGCAATTAGAATAATCCTTTGTGCATTGTTCAGATTGCCCACAAATTTGGCAAGAAACAACTCTAATCTCTTTCCGAGACCACTTCGGTCGTCGCTTGCTTAAACCGCGCACGCGTTCTCGTAAAACTGTTCTGGCCGCCATTTTGATACCATCGCATGCATACGTTTATGGATTGCAGAAGCTGCAAATTTGTCTTTGCACCCGCTTCAATTCAAAAATTACGGCCTTTGCCCTCCTGATCGATCGCAAGGAGATCGATGCTATCGCCCAATGGGCTTCCGCGCCTGAACCTCCTTTCCAACAAGCAGGAAAGTTTGTCCAAATTCTCCTTAAAAAAGGCATCCGGATTCCTCGCAATTAGCTCCTGAATGTCTTCGCACTCTCGGTAGCCTGCGTCGGCCAATTTACTCTGGCTAAATCAATCGAGTTTCATGTGCTGGCGGCTGACTTTAGAGCATCAGACGGCATCCTTTAGCTTCTTCACGACAAGAAGCTCGTTGCCACGGTCATCGATCACCTTGACGGCAATCTCCTCGTGCTCGCCCGCCTCGAATGGCGCGCTGACGGTTCCGGCCAAATGGTCCCAACGGTTTCCTCGTGCGTTGCCTTGAGCGCCTTCTTGAGATTGTCCCATGCAGAAGTCCGAGGGAAAAACCTTGCGAGCCGTGAAACACGAGCCCGTTATAATCCGTATCCAGCATCCAAACCGGAACGTCATCGCCTTTCTTGTGGTCAAGCTCCATCGTCGTCGGATCGAACACGTCGCAGCCGAGCAATTCCACTTGATAGCGCGGCGGATCGCCCGCCTTTTCCGGTTTCAATCTCCTGACGGAATCTCGGGCATGCCGCACACGCTGAAAATCTGGCTCGCCCGCGTCGTCTTGAGCAGATCGCCCATCATCAGATCGGGCGTCGCTTGCACGTAGGTTGCCGGAATGCCGACCAACGCATCGCATTTCTCGATTGTCTCGCGGGCATTCGCCTGGATGGCGAAGCCGATCACATAGAGATGCGCGAAGCTTTTGGCGTGCGCCTCGCGCGCCGCCGCATAGACGAGCTTTTCGCTGATTGCGCCATTTTCGGGGCCGAAGACGATTGCAACGGGCTTCTGTGAAAACCGCAACCCGCCTGTGTTGACTTCGTGCGCAGCATCAATGGCATTTTGCAGACCGTTCCCCTTGCCATTGCCGTTCTCGACCATTGCTTCGGCAGAGAGCGCGAGCGATTTGGCGGGTTGACGAATGTTTTTGAGCGTTGACCGTCTTGCCGCCTCCGACTTGCAGCACTGGCGACTTCCGCAACACTTCCAGCATTCGTTCGGTGAAGTCCGCGTAAGATGCGGCTTCGGATTCCGCTCCATCCGTTTCCCCTGCATCGAGATCGATTGGCGAGGGAATGGTCGCTTCGACCGCGAACGGTCCCGACACTCTCACGAAATTGTCAATCGCTTTCGGGCCGGTCAACCAACACCTCTTGTTCCGGCGGCTCGTCATTGGCGATGCTTTTGAGCGTGACGTGGGGAACGATCCCGCCCACCTCTTCGCCTTTTCTGTTTTGACGACGTTTGTATATGAAACCGCCAACGGGCCCGCGCTTTTCGTCCACTCACTCATAATAAGGATATGTCGCGGTCAGTATCCGCTGGCGAGCGAGGGCCAGCGGCACCCGGCTGGTGTCTATCGTGACCCATCGTCGGCCCCATTGTTCCGCGACATAGGCGCTGGTCCCGCTGCCACAAGTCGGGTCGAGAACTAGGTCGCCAGGATCAGTCGTCATCAACATGCATCGTTGCACGACCTTGCTAGAAGTCTGGACCGCATACAGCTTGGGATCAGCAAATCCCGACACAACCGTGTCGTCCCAAAGGTTGTTAATCGGACGGACGGGAAAATCGTCGAGATACCTTACATACGACAGGGTGTTCCCGATCAGTATCAGGCGTCTTGCCGCCTTCAACCGCTCCATGCCTTCTGCGCTTGTCTTCCACACGCCGGTTGGCGGCCGAAACTCAAGTCCTTCAAAGCTCACGGGATAGCGCGTTTTCTCTACGCCCGTTTGGGATGTAAGATTGTCGGCTCTGAAAACACGAGCGCCCTCGGGAATTGCGGTCTTGCCGACGCGTTCGTCGGCCGTCATTCGCCGACGCAGCGTATCCTCAAGCTCGATCCAGACGTATTGCTCGGCTCCGCCTTCGTCTTCGCTCTTCCCGAGGTACAGCTGATGGAATTTCGTGTGGCTGATGTCCCTTGCCGTACCAAAGCAAATAGTCACAAACAGATGCCAGAACCTCAGTGCCAAGAGACGGACTTCCGGCGCCCGTCGTTTTTTTGAATGTAATGAGACCAGCTCGATTGTCGGGACCAAATACCTCATCCATCAATTCGCGGACGTGATGGACGTTCTCATCGGAGATCTGCACGAACACACTTCCGCTCGGATGCAGCAAATCGCGCGCGAGCAAGAGCCGGTCGCGCAGATAAGTGAGGTACGAGTGCAGCCCTAGTTCCCACGTGTCGCGATACGCCTTCACCATTTCCGGCTCACGCGTCATTTCGTCGTCATCGTTATGCGACACGTCGCGCTTGCGCACGAAGGGCTGAAAGTTGGACCCGAACTTCACGCCATAGGGCGGATCGATATAGATCATCTGCACCTGACCGCCCATACCCTCGTAATTCAGCAACGAGTTCATGACCACGACCGAGTCGCCAAGGATCAGCCGGTTCACCCATTTGTCCTTGTACTCGTATGCCTTCAAGACTTGATCGGCGACCGAGCGCTTCGGGTCGCCAAACAGGTCGAACATGTCAGCTTGTGCACGACTGCTTCTCATGCGACTTGAGTGTTTCGATAATGGCCTTGGTCGAAAGCCGCTCGTGGATGAAGAGCGGCAGCGTCGGCACGTCGAATGAAAGCCGCTCGGCCTTTCCAGTCCAATTGAGGAATGGCTGCCCCAGCCGCTTGAGCTTGTCCGCCGCTGCCTTGGCTTTTGCGATGGCCCTCGCGCAGCCGCCCTTCGCATCTTCAACCGTGCCGGCGACCTCAATCGCGCTCGCGTCAAGATCAAGAATTTCGCGAATGGCCGCTTCGCCTTGCTCGCGCGCCGCGTTCTGACCGTCCCAATCGAGAGCGGGCGAAAGGGAACTGTCGTAGCGATAGGTCGCCGGCAGCTTCTTCTTGCGGAACTGCGCTTGCGTCCCTACAGTGGGCCGCAAGGGCGTCTCGGCTTCGGGGTGGCGATAATCAGCCTCCCGCTTTCGCCGCACGGCCGCGACCACGGCCGCCTGTACCGTTCTTAGGCGCCATCCCCCCGGCTCCTATTCCCGCAACGCGCGCATGGGAGTTTCGCGCGATTCGAATATCCACGCAATGATCGGACGCCTCCAATCAGGGCGCGTGCGATGCAATGGGCTTGGGCAAGACGAACGGGGATCAAGAAAAGCCGGACCAGTCGCGACGAGTCGCATTTTCTCTGACCGAATCGGGCACGTTAGCCGAATTCGGTTACGCCAAGCCGAATTCGGCCTCAGAACGGAAATTCCTAGACAGATTGCGCCGAGTGGTCCGGGCGGTTCCGGGCGGCTTCATTCGGAGCGAAACATGGCAGTTCAGTCGATATCTGCTGCGACTATCCTTCGACGCAAACAAGTTGAACTGCATACCGGGCTCTCGCGGTCCACCATTTACGCATGGGTCAGGGACGGTCGGTTTCCAGCACCGATCTCGCTCGGGGCCAAGGCAGTCGGCTGGCTGCAAAGTGATATCGAGAGCTGGATCGCCGATCGGGTCCGCTCCAGCCGGCCCAGCCCGGCGAAGACGGCCTGACCATTTCCGATGGCAAGACGGAAACGGACCTACAACGTCCGGCTCATTAAGGCGACCTGGCCCTACTCGGTGCAAGAAGCCGCGGCATTGTTCGGCATCCACAAGAACGCCGTGCTGCGATGGCTGAAGGACGGATTGGAGGCCAATAGGGACCAACGACCGTACCTGATTCGGGGCAACGAACTCGCTCGCTTCCTCGCTGCCCGTCAGCTTCAGAAGCGCCGCCGATGCGCGAACAACGAGTTTTACTGCTTCAAGTGCCGGGCGCCGCGCGAGGCATTTCTTGGGATCGCCGATATCGTCATCGAGAGCCCGACTAGGTTGAGGGTCAAGGCTCTTTGTGCCACTTGCAGCACGCCCGTCAACAAAATGCAGGCCGTAGGCGAGCTGCCGCGACTCCGAGTCCGCTTCGAGGTTCAGCAACTCGCGGGAGAACACATATTGGAGTGCGCCGAACCCAGCTTAAATGGTGTCAAGGAGACGTGACGTGGAGCGGCCCAAAACCAACCCCAAGAATGATCGTGTGAAGCGCGATTACCTCATCTATTTGAAAGAGGCTCGCCAGCGCTCGGCGGCCACGGTTGAGCAAGCGCGCCACGCCATCGACCGGCTGGAACTCTATACCGGATTTAGGGACTTCGGCAGCTTCAACAAGGAGCAGGCGCTCGGTTTCAAGCGCGCGCTGATCGCGAGTCGGGCCAAGCGTACCGGCAAGCCGGTCAGCATCTCGACCGCGCATCACGTTTTGCAGGGGGTAAAGGATTTTATGCTGTGGCTCCACGGGCAGCCCGGCTATCGGCGCCGAGTCGTTCTCGGTGATGTCGCTTACCTCAACCTGACGACGAAGGACGAGCGCAAGGCCCGCGTTACGCCGCAGAAGCCCTATGCTTCGCTGGAACAGTATCGCGCGGCGCTGTTCGCCATGCCGAGGAGCACCGACTCGAGCGTCGCGATCTCGGCCCTCATGGCGTTGCTGCTTCTTACCGGCATGCGGGACGCGGCCGTTGTGGGTCTCAAGCTAAAACATATATCCATCGATCGAGAGCACGTCTTTCAGGACCCGCGCGAGATAAAAACCAAATTCAGCAAAACCATCGAAACGTTCTTCTATCCCGTCGGCCTTGATGTCACTGCAATTACTCGCGAGTGGGTGCAATATCTGACAGTCGAAAAGCTTTTCGGACCAAACGATCCGCTATTTCCGAAGACATCAATAGGGCAGGACGAACATTGCACATTCTCGGTCCAAGGCCTGAGCCGAGAGCATTGGGCCGATGCCTCGCACGTCCGTGAGATATTCAAGCAGGCATTTGCTCGCGTTCAGTTGCCTTACGTGAACCCTCACTCCGTCCGGAATACGTTGACCCAGCTTGCCTACAAGCTCCAGCTCATTCCTGAAAAGCTCATGGCGTGGTCGAAGAGCATGGGTCACGAGAGCGTTCAGACAACGCTTGGCAGCTATGGCCAGATTTCCTTGGAACGTCAGGCGGAAATCTTCGGCGAGCTGAGCCGGGCCGGCCCGATGCCGCAGGGACTCGCTATAGACGGCAAAACGGCGACCGACATGGCGATGCAACTTGCGGAATTCTTGAAACGAACGAGCGGGTAGCCCGGCCTTACCGTTCGCTCCTATGCGGACTATACCGTATGAAGCCGCTTAACAAGTCGCGAGGCGGAGGATGCGTGCCATTTCGCTCCTCGGGGCGTCAGGACGCCCGGTCGTTAAGGGCTACCGCAAGAGCGCGCGCGCTCTGCGCGCCGTTGGCGTGAATGTCCTCTACAATGCCTTTCAGGTCGTCAGCTCGGCGCTGAGCGTTAGCGCGAACCGCGGCTACCGCTTCCTTATTGCCGGTCTGTTTCCCTCGCAGGGCCCGAGCGCCATTCGGGTTGCCCAACCTCGTGCCCCGCGCTTTGGCGGCAGCGAGAGCGGCCTTTGTACGCTCCGAAATCAATCCCCTTTCCAATTCCGCTACCGAGGCCATCTGCGTGAGCAGGAAGCGGCCGGTCGCGCCCGGAGGTATCTGCGGCAAGTCGCAGAACACGACATCGGCACCGCTCTCTATTAGGTCGAGCAGGAAGCGGGTATTCCGGCTCATGCGATCGAGCTTTGCCACGACCACGGTTGCGCCTGTCGCTTTCGCGTGGGACAGAGCCGCGCGCAGCTTGGGCCGGTCGTTCCGCTTGCCGCTCTCGGTCTCCAGGTACTCTTTGATCAGGTGCCAGTTGCCGCCGTTGAGATAGCGGGCGACCGCCTCACGCTGGGCCTCAAGACCTAACCCGCTCTTTCCCTGCTTGTCGGTGGAGACGCGGAGGTAGGAAACGAATTTGCCTTCGGACATTGCTCACCGTCCCAATCCAATCTAACGGACATTACATCTGATTGGTACAGTATGCAATTGCTTAATCCGTCACTCGTGGAAAATCGCGCGTGGCGTGGCCCGCGTCATTTCCTCTGGCCGATGCCGGGCGATTTGGGCGCATTCCTGTCTTAAGCGAGCTTCGAGGAGCCGCCGTTCGCTTTCTCGGCTTCCATCTGCCGCGCGGCTTTCCATGAGCGTTTGGTACGATGAGTTCGAACTCCGGATTGGCGACAGCCTGCGCCGAAAAATCGACAAGGGCTTGGCGAGCAGTCGATTTGGCGTGGTTGTGCTTTCACAGGCGTTCTTTGGGCGTGGTTGGCCGGAGTATGAACTCGACGGTCTCGTTACGCGCGCCGTGTCCGGTGAGCAGATTTTGCTTCCTGTCTGGCACAACGTGAGCAAGGCCGAAGTGATGGGCTACTCGCCAGTCCTTGGCCGACCGGCTGGCGCGTAGCACCGCGACGCACACAGTAGAAGAGATCGCGGCGGAGATCGTCGATGTGATCCGAAATCCGACAGCAACTTAGAGCGAACTCGGCATTTGCATGTTCCCATCAAGGCTTGGTGATCACAAAAGCTAGCGACGAAGCGTCATCCCGTCGCACGACTGCGAATTTGACCAAAACTTGAATCGCGGTTGCCAGTTAACTTATTATCTCGCAAAGCTCCTACTGGTCAGGATCTTTCCCCAATTTTCCTCTGCCGTAATGGCTATAGGAGGCGAAGCGAGATCAATTCCATGTCTCTCATTCACGGACAAGATATCGGTGCCGCGGACATCGAGCGCGAAATATCGGCGTGGGATGCCGTCCGGTTCGCCCGATTGTGCAATGCCATCGCATGGGCCTCGACCTGGGCGGGAGCGCAAAGCCTTCCGGCCTTCACGGAGCGCGTAATCGTCGCCGACAACGGAATTGATGGCGAATGGAGCGCCGACCTGTCGCGGGAAGCCGCAGCATCAAGTCTGTATCTCCAGACCGGGCTAAACGTCTTTCAGTACAAGAAGAGAGAAGCGACGGAACGGGGTCGCGCCGCAATCGCGGCAAAGATGCGCAGCGACCTGACCGGCGCTGCGCTGGAGGTTGAGCTCCGCTCTGCAAAGGCTTTGGCCTCGTACGTTCTGTTCACCAATGTCGATCTGACGATTGATCAGCAGAACGAAATCCGCGATGCGATTATTGAGGGCGTCACGGACGGGCACATCCGCCCTCGCGTTATATCCGCTGGCGGTCTTGCGGCCATGCTCAATGAGATGCCGCATCTCCGGTCCGCGTTCTTTGCAACATCTGCATTTCGGGCATGGGGAGAAAGCTGGGATACGCATCAAAAAGGGACCGTGTTTCCGCAGACCGCCTTCATTGGCCGGGAAGACGTTCTGACGAAATTGCGCGCATGGATCGATGATCCCAATGTACGCGCTATAGCGATATCGGGAACCCACATGATGGGAAAAACCCGAATTGCTCTCGAAGCCACCCGCCACAGAGATGCTGGGTTCGTTGAGGCACTCGATCGACAGGCCCTGAATATCGATCACCTGCGGAGGCTTGAGACCGCCAATCGATCGACAATCGTACTGGTAAACGATCCTGACCCGAAGCTAGCGCGGGAATTGGCTGAGGGCGCACTCGCACGAGAGAAATTGAAGGTTATCTTCTGCCTGGCGACGGCGGATGCGGCGCCACACTTGAGCTTTGGTTTGGATGACCGAGTTCGGCATATATCGCTTCCGCCCCTATCGCGGGAAAAAAGTGAAGAGCTGCTCAAAGCGGCGGCCCAGCTGGACTTCAGTCTCCACTCATGGGTCGTGGAGAATGCGGGAGGTGTACCGGGAGTTCTGCTCGCCGCAGCCCGCGTCGGCGCGGCTTTGCGGCGTGATGGTGGCGATTTTCTCGACCAAGTGGCTGCTGGATTTGAAAAAGACATCGCCGCGCGCCTCTCGGCGGCGGATCAAGCGGCGTTGCGGGGCTTATCGCTCATGTCTCATGTCGGAGTGGATCGCGATGTTCAGCCGGAAGCTCAAGCCATTTGCACCCATTTTGGAATTGATCTCAATGCACTTCTTGAAGCCATTGAAAGGCTCATGGCTGCTGGCTTTGTTCGAGTAGACGGCTCCTATGCAGAGGTCGTGCCGCCGTTGCTCGCAAATCGGCTTGCGAGTCGGCTTATCCGCGGCCGACTCGACGCTCTCAAAGACTACTTCGGCGGGTTGACGGAGACCGGTCGGCGGCGACTGTTTCGTCGGCTCGTCCAGCTTCGCGGGGATGAAGTCAGGCGGTTTTGGGATGAGCTACTTGGTCCGACCGGTCCGTTCGCCACGCTAGAAGGTATTCTTGAGAATTCCGATCTCTTCCGTCTTGTCACCTCGGCCAACGGCCCTCGGGTTGGTCCGGCCTTGCTCGCCCTCTTACAGCAGCAAACGATCGCACAGAGGCGAGCCATTGATGGGAGAAAGCGGCGCGATCTTTTTTATGCCATTGAAGAGATGCTTTTCCTTGGTGCATCAAGCGAGGTCGGCTTGCGCTGCCTAGCCCTGTTTGCGGAAGCGGAGAATGAACGCTGGTCGAATAACTCCGCTGGCGTCTTCAAGGAGGTCTACCACCCGCTCCATCCGCAGATGCCGTTATCCTTGCCGCAGCGGTTGGCTGTTGCGCGGGAGCTATTCCATTTAAGGGACCGCCCGGCGTTGAGGCAATTGGCGGTAGAGGCCGTCGCCGGCACGCTGGAATCGCACCAAACATCCATGCTCCGGCACTCGAGTTCTGGAACGCCGTTGGGACGCATGCCGGAAATGACGTGGGCCGATGTGTGGCAATATCTGGGCGATTGCCTTGAGCTCGTCATGGAAGCATCCAACGACGAGCAACCCGCGATCAAACAGAAGGCGGCCGATCTACTGCCCCGCGCTCATCGCCAATTTTGTGTCACGGGGACATCATGACCGCGGAATGCGCCAACTCGGCGCGGTGGTCGAGCGGGTCATTGCGGGCGAACGAGCATTCGATATTACCGAGCTCGCCAGCTCTATCGGATGGTGCCGCCACGCGCTTCGTGATCGCGCCCATGGCGGAGGCGAAAAGAATGCCGAAGTCATAAGCCAGCTCACCGACATGCTGACCAGACTTCGCTCGGCTGATTTTGTGACCCGGATGCGACTTTGGGTCGGGGGCTGGTGGCTTGACCTCGATAATCAGAAATCGCCTGGAGATGAAGGAGATCACGCGATCGCAGCCTTGGCAGCCGAAGCTTGCGCCACTCCCCCCCTTCTTGATGGCGCGGTTATGGCCTGGCTGGGCACCGGAGCCCAGCAAGGCGGAAAATTTTGGTACGAGGTTGGCCGTCGCGATGATGCGGGCTCCTTTAAAGAGGTTATCCGAGACTTTGGACGGCAGAAAGACCGTGCCAGCACAATGGTTGTCTATGTGTCGGGCTGGCGCGAGCGGGACCAGAACGCCGCGCGAGCTTTCTTTGATCAGACCGTCCGCGATGGCGCACACCCGCGCGGAATTCTTCTTGGCGCACTTCAGATTGATCTGCCCGATATCGGAGCGCAGCGAATTGCAGGCCTCCTTCGCGATAGCAGACTGGATGCGACCGAAATCGACTCTCTAAACGCCGCGAGATGGGCACGAGACGTTTCGGAGAGTTCGCTCGTGCCCGTGCTGGAGCTGATGGCTGGTGCGGACATGGAGGGAGCGCCACAAATACCAGAGCTTGTGGAGTTCGGTTTCCACGATAAACCGTTCGTGGCAGGCCCTTTGACACATTTTATTTGGCGCTATCTCGAAGCGCGGCTGTCATGAGCCGCTACTTGGGCAGTTATCACTGCGATCACTTGGCCGCCCGGCTCGCATCCTTGAACCATGATAGGGCTTTTAGGCTGCTTGATCGCTCTATCCGTGACGATAGGTCAGGGGAAAGGTGGAATCCTCTCACCTCTCAACCTGACTTAAAATTTTGGAAGACGCTCTCCGAAGCTTGATCGCGCTCGCGCCCTTAGGACGGTATTGGAGGCGGCAAACGCGGGTGGGACGACGCAGTGGACAGTCCTTTGGTTTTTGCCAGATATCATTGAGCTTGAGGGCGATGCGGCTTTCCTCTTGGAATATGGAGCACGAGGCGAAACAGAAGGCATGACCGTTTGCCACGCCATTACGGGCGGACGAAACGGGTTTTGGCGCGTAGCCATGGGCCTTGTTGATTTTTATCCCGCCAACCGGTCGCTGAAGCAAGAGCTTGAATTGCGGGTGGAGCAGATGGGGCAGGTTATCGCGGGCCCTTCTTCAGAGCACTTTCACAGATGCCTTGACGATGTGAGGGACGCTCTGAAGACACCGGCATCTCTCAAGAGATTCGGGCATGGCTTGATGATTTCGCGACAAGACTTGAAGGAGCCTGGGAAGAGCAGTGTCGCCGCGAAGCGGAAGAGCGAGTGAACCGCGGCTGATCGGCAGGAATTCCTTTGATTTGTGAACGGCGCAAGCCTTTTTTTATCTCTGACTGCTCATGAAAGAGCGACTTCATCCCATCGCTTAGTCGGATCAATGAGCCCCACCGCACGTCATGGCAGCCCGAACAGGCATAGCCTTTAACGTGGCATACTGTGCATAAATCGTGGATCGCCGGATGCTACTGCGCCGTGTGCTGGAATTGTGACTTCGCGCTGATTCTTATTTGCGCCAAATGACGCGGCAGGAATGCGCAAGAGTGCCTCAAGCTGACTGACGTCTCGGGCCGATGTTGGGGCAAGTTTGGGGGCAAGTCTTCGAAGACTGCTTTGTAAATCCCGCGTTGTGAGCCCTAGACGTAGATATTTGATGGC
>CAVSNJ010000013.1:0-135587 GCA_963729295.1 uncultured Alphaproteobacteria bacterium | reverse complement strand
GAGTGAAGTAGCCGAATTCCATGGCCGCCTCGCGCCCTAGCCCGCCCACCTTGTCATACACCAAGTGCCGCGCCGCCGCACCGGCTTGATCCGGCAGCTCTGCCAGTCCAAAAATGCCGATCGAATGGGAGGATGTACCGGGAATGAAGGCGATACGGTTTCACGAGTTCGGGCCGCCCGACGTGCTGAAGTACGAAGACGTGCCCGATCCGGCGCCGCGGAGCGGCGAAGTGCGCATCCGGGTTCACGCGGCGACCGTCAACCGCGTCCTCGACGTGGCGCTCCGTGCCGGCAAGCAGCCGCAGCGCGGCGCCAAGCCGCCCGTCATTCCCGGCGTCGATTGCGCGGGCGTGATCGACGCGGTCGGCGCGGGCGTCACGCACTGGCGCCTCGGCCAGCGCGTCGCGGCGGCCGGCACCATGCCGCTCGAGCTCTGCGCCGAGGACGGCAAGGACTATGACGGCCCGCGCGGCATGATGGGGATCAGGCGGCCGGGCGGCTTCGCCGAACTGGTGGCGCTCCCGGCGTGCAGCCTTTATGCGCTGCCCGACGGCTTGGGCTTTCATGACGCGGCGGTGGCGCTGCGCCATTGTCCGACCGCGTGGAATCTGCTCATCAACGAGGCGCGCCTCAAGGCCGGCGAATGGGTGCTCGTCATGGGCGCCGGCGGCAATTTGGGCACGATTGGCATCCAGATCGCGAAGAACGTCGTCGGCGCGCGCGTCATCGCCACGGCGGGATCGGACGAGCGCGTGCGAACCGGCGTAGCCTTGGGCGCTCATCACGGCGTCAATTACAAGACCATGGATCTGCTAGCCGAAGTCATGCGGATAACCGGCGGCACGGGCGTCGACGTGCTCTACGACAACATCGCCAATCCCGAGATTCTGCCCAAGGCGTTTCATGCGCTCGGCCGCGACGGACGGCTCGTCACCGCGGGTGCGCATGCCGGCCCCAATGTCACGATCGACTTCTTCCACCTGTACGATCACCGCATCACCATCCGCGGCATGCCCGGCCACAAGGAAGACGATGTGCCGAAGTGCTTCGATGCCGTCGCGGCCGGCAAGATCAAGGTGCAAATCGCCGAAATCTTGCCGCTGTCGCGCGCGGCCGACGCGCATCGCATGATCGAAGCCGATCCCGGCATGGGCAAGCTCGTGCTCGACCCGACCTTGGGCTAAAGCGGCTGACTTAGAACGATAGAGAAATGTCTCCGTCGCCCCCGCGAAAGCGGGGGCCCAGGACAGCATTACGTCGCTTGCCCTAGGTTTCCGCTTTCGCAGGAACGACGACTCAAAATGAGCGGTCAGACCTAAGCCGCGCGCGCCGCCCGCGGCAGGGGTTTCGCGCCGCGCGCCACATCGATCACGGAAGCCGCGTCGTCGGGTGCGCGATCGGCGCGCCAGGCGACATGGCCGTCCGGGCGCACCAGCACGAGGCGGCGCTCGTAGAGCGCGGCGATATCGGGGTCGTCGATCGCGATCTCCGTGACCGGCAATCCACGCTGAGCGGCCTCTGTCATGATGGGCCGTGCGTCGGCGTCGCCGAAGCGCAGCAGCACGAAGCTGCGGCCGAAGAGATCGAGGATCGAGCGCCCGTCGCGTAGGAACGCGTGCGGCGCGCGCGAGCCGGGCCGGCTCGTCGGCACGTAGGTTCCGGCCTCGTCGGGCGTCGGCGGCGTGCCGTCGGGCCACACGATCGGCGAGGGGTCGTAGCGATATCCGAGCGCGATCCCGTCGGAGACATATTGCTTGGTCTTGGCTCCGACGATCGCGTCGCCGAGCTGGCGGCGCAAACGCTCGCCCGTGGCGGTCGCCGCGCCGATTTCCGCGAACTCGGCGCCCTCGGGGAAGCGTTCGGTGTTCCGCGTCGCCTCGTCGACATTGCGCTGCGCCACGGGTTTGCGCTCGATCTCGTAGCTATCGAGAAGCTGCGCGCCGCCCCAGCCTTCGATCATCGCCGCGAGCTTCCAGCCGAGATCGACCGCATCGCCCATGCCGGTGTTCATGCCGAACCCGCCGGCGGGGCTGTGCTGGTGGACGGCGTCGCCGGCAAGCAGCACCGGGCCCCGTTGCCAGCGGTCGGCGACGACGCTGCGGCAGGTCCAGGGCAGGACGGAGATGATTTCGTACGGGATGCCGGGCCCGACGAGCCGCCGGACGATGCCGTCGACGTCGACTTTCTCCGGCGGCACGGGCTCGAGGCCCTGGTTCAAGCCGAGCCTCCACAGCTCGTCGCCGTCGAGCTCGATCAAGGTCGGATGGCGCAGCTCGGGATCGACGAACATGTAGAACGCGGCCTTGCCGAGCTTCGTGTGCGTCCACAGCTCCTTGATGCGGATGAAGACGTTGAGGTGATAGTCGAGGACGGGCCGGCCTTCCCAGCGCGTGCCGAGGGCTTTTGGCGCCGCGCTCGCCCCGCCGCAGGCGGCGACGAGATAGCGCGCGGCGATTTGCTCGATCGCGCCGCTTGCGAGGTCGCGCACCGTGGCGACGACGCCGTCGCTCCCCTCCTCGAAGCTTTCGAAGCGGCAGCGCTCGCGCAGTGTCACGCTCGAAAAGCTCCGCACCAGCTCGCGCATGATCGGGTTGAAGAAAAGCTGGTTGCAGCGTTGCGAGCGCTCGGGCGTGATCGGCAGCGGCTTCGCGCCGCCATGGGTCGGGCGCTCGATGCGCGCGACCTCGAAACCCTGGAGGCTCGTCGCATAGATGATGGTCGGCGGGAAATCGGGCGGCGCGCCGGCGTCGCGCACTTTCTCGGCGACGCCCCAGCGCCGGCAGAACTCCATCGTGCGCGAATTGACCGTGTTGGCGCGCGGATGATGGATCGTGCCGTCGCCCTGCTCGACCAGCATGCACGGAATGCCGCGCCAGCCGAGGTCCGAGGCAAGCCCAAGCCCGACCGGGCCGCCGCCGACGATCAAGACCGGTACTTCGCGCATCGCCCCATCTCTCCGTTTGCCGCCGCGCCAGTCTAGCAGCGGCTGCCGCATTGTTCACCGCCCCGGGATGGGCTAGCGTTCTCCGTCAGGTCCGCGTCCGCGAGAGGAGCGTCTCATGCTTGCTTGCCTGTCTCCCAATGGCCTCAACCGCTTTGCCGGATCGGAGGCGCCGACGCGCCTTCTCGTCGCCACCGAGAAGGGCGTGAGCGTCCTGGAGCGCGGCTCGCCCGATGCGGGTTGGCGCCTTGCCGGCAACACGCTCGCCGATTTGCACACGACGACGCTGACGACCTTGCCCGGCCGTCCCGGCGTCTTGGTCGGCACGCATGGCGACGGCGTGTTCTTCAGCGCCGATGGCGGCGCGACATGGGAGCCGCGCAGCGACGGGCTGTCGATCATGGACGTCTATTCCGTCGCCTCGGTCGCGCGGAAGGACGGGCTCGTCGTCTATGCCGGAACGCAGCCGGCGCATCTGTTCGAGAGCCGCGATCTCGGCCGCACGTGGTCGGAGCTTCCCGCCTTGCGCCAGGTGCCGGGGACCGAGCACTGGACCTTCCCGGCCCCGCCGCGCATTGCGCACACCAAGATGATGGTGTTCGATCCGCGCAAGCCCGAGCGGTTCTATGCCGCGATCGAGCAGGGCGCGTTCCTGAAGACGGAAGACGGCGGCCGCACCTTCCGCGAATATGCCGGCTACTCGCGCGACGACGACCGGGCCTATCGCGACATCCACCAGATCATGGTCGTGCCGTCCGCGCCTGACACGGTCTACATGACGACCGGCGTCGGCCTCTACAAAAGCCTCGATGGCGGCGAGACCTGGGAGCGCCTCACGGGCCCCGATTTCCGCCTCGCATATCCCGACCACATCGTGCTGTCGCCGGACGACCGCACGCTGTTCATGACCGGCGCGCGCGAGGATCCGGGCGTCTGGCGCCGCACCCAGGTCGCCGAGACGGCGATCATGCGGAGCCGCGACGGCGGGCGCAGCTGGGAGGAAATGCAGAAGGGGTTCTCGGTCCTGCCGCGTGCCAATATCGAGGCGATGACGCTTGCCTCGTATCCCGGCGGCTTCACGCTCTTCGTCGGCGACACCGACGGCGCCGTCCATGCGAGCGAGGACGGCGGCGAGAGCTGGTCGCGCATCGCCGACGCGATCGGCCCCGTGACCAAGGGCGACCACGCGGCGCTCCTCCACGGGACGAGGATGGAGCGCCGCGCGCACGCCTGACCGGCGTCAGGCCTCGGTGATCGCCACGAGGTCGATCTCGACCATGAAGTCGGGATCGGAAAGCCGCGTCACGCCGACCATGGTGCTGGTCGGCGGCTGCTCGCGGCTTTCGGGCCGGCGGATCGACGGATCGGCCAGCACTTTCTTCAGACCGTCCACGTCGGTCGTGAAGACGCGCCGCACCACCACGTCGTCCCACGTGGCGCCCGCGGCCTTGAGCTGAACCGTCAGCCCATCGATGACGCGCAGATATTGCGCCTTCAGATCGCCCTTCGCGACCGGCCGGTAGTTCTCGTCGGACGGCGTTTGCCCGGCGATGAAGATGAATTTGCATGGTCCCTTGACCGTGACGACGCGCGAATAGCTCGGATGCTTGTAGAGCTCGGGCGGGTTGATGAATTTTTTGTCCATGCTCGTCTCCCTTCTTTCCCCGGTATGATAGTGCCTCGCCAAGACCAAGGGAGGCACGCATGCCCCATGCCGCAAGCGCAGGCCAGAAACTCTATTACGAGGAAGCCGGACGCGGTTATCCGATCATATTCGCGCACGAATTTGCCGGCGATTGCCGCTCGTGGGAGAGCCAGATGCGCCGCTTCTCGCGCGACTATCGCTGCATCGCCTTCAATGCCGTGGGCTATCCGCCATCCGACGTGCCCGAGGACGAAGCGCTCTACGACTATTTGCACCAAGTCGAGAACATCGCCGCCGTGATGCGCCATCTGGGCCTCGCCAAGGCGCATATCGTTGGGCTCAGCATGGGGGCCTATTCGGCGCTCCATTTCGGTCTGCGCCATGGCGATATGGCGAGCGCGCTCGTCGTCGCCGGCTGTGGCTCGGGCGCGCCGCGCGAGCATCGCGTGCGCTTCAAGGCCGAGAGCGAGGGGATGGCGGCGCGGCTCGAGCGCGAAGGCATGGCAAAGGTCGCGCCCGTGCTCGCCACGAGCCCGACGCGCATCCCCTTCCACAACAAGGACCCGCGCGGCTGGCAGGAATTTTCCAAGCAGCTCGCCGAGCACAGCGCCAAGGGCTCGGCCAGGACCTTGCGCCGCTTCCAGGCGCCGCGCCCGTCGCTCTGGGATTTCGAGGTTGAGTTCGCGGCGCTGACCGTGCCGGTGCTGCTCCTCCTCGGCGACGAGGACGAGCCGTGCCTCGACACCAACGTCTTCCTGAAGCGCGCCATTCCGACGGCGGGGCTCGTCGTCGTGCCCAACACTGGCCATCTCGTCAATCTCGAGGAGCCGGCGTTCTTCAACGACGCGGTCGCATCGTTCCTCGCCGCGGCCGAGCGCGGCACGTGGCCCAAGCGCGACCCGCGCAGCAAGAGCGCGGAAGTCTTCCCCGAGGGAAAGAGCTAGGCGCTAGTTCGTCTTGAGGTAGTACTCGCCGTCGGCGTTGCGCTCGAGCACGCCCTCATCGCGCAATTTCTCGATCTCGAGCACGATCTCGCGCCCGTCGCGGCTTCCCAGCACCGACATGAGGCGCGCGAAATGCAAGGGACCGCCCTCGAGCGCTTGGCGCACGGTCTGGAACCGCGCCGGCCCGCCGATCTTCGGCGCTTCCGGCACGCGCGAGGTCACGGCCTTGGGGCGCGGATAAGGGAAGGTCAGATCGAATCCCGCCTTTGCGCCAAGCCCGCGCTCGGGCGCCGACGGGTCCATCGGCATCAGCGCCATGTTGCTGAGGACGACGATGTCGCGGTCGGCCTGGAAGCGGCTCGACATCGCCCATTCGACCTCGACGCTCGACTGGACGTTGACGTCCTCGTCGGTGATGAAGACGTGCTTCACGACCATGAGGTTGGCGAGGAGCGTGGCGATCGCCTTCCTCGCGTCGCCTTCGTGCCGCTTGCGCAGCGCCACGCGCACGTGCCCGCTCACGCCGGGCCCCGGCGGCACGCACACATCGACTGGATCGAGCCCGGCCTGGCGCAGGAGCCGCCAGGCATGCGCCTCGGTCTGGAGGTTGCCCATCGGCGCCGCGTCGCATTCGGAGAGGTGCTTGCCGACGCCGTGCTTCACCGTTTGGAAGAGCACGTCGCGCCGCCGCGTGATGGCGGTGACGTGGAACAGCGGGTCGCCGTGCATAGGCCCGTAATAGCCCATGTATTCGCCGTAAGGCCCCTCGTTGTCGATATAGCCGCGCTCGTCGACATAGCCTTCGAGCACGATCTCGGCGTCGGCCGGCACGTAGAGATCGTTGGTGAGGCATTTCACCACCGGCAGCGGCTCGCCGCGGAACATGCCGAGCGCCTCGATCTCCTGGCCCGTACCGCGCGAGCCCGCGGCCATCATGTCGAGCGGATGGGCGCCCACGGTGAAGCTTGCCTGCAGCTTCTCGCCGCGCGTGACGCAGCCGAGATAGATCTGGCGCAGGTCCGACGGCGCGGTGAGATTGAACCCGGCCCGGTCCTTGCCGCGCAGCATGAGACGGCGGCAGCCGACATTGCTGCGCTGCGTCGTCGGATCGACGGTGAAGTCGATGCCCGACGAGATATAGGGCGCGCCGTCATATTCGTGTTGCACGTGAAACGGCAGCTTCGTGAGGTCGATATCCTTTCCCGTCAACACGACCTCGTGCACAGGCGCTTCGTTCGACGGTACCACGAATGTCTTTTGCGGATTGGCCATGCGGCGCTGGTATTCCTCGCGCATCTTCTCCGGCGCTACGCCGAACGACGCGGCAAGCCGCGTGCGCGTCGCCGCGACCGCGGCGGCCAATTCGTGCTGCTCGGGCCCGGCTTTTTGGAACAGCACCGCCTTCGTCGTCGCCTCGATGATCGGCGAGAGATCGGCGAGCGCCACAGGTTCCGCGTGAACCTTCACCTCGTCCATGTCGATGAGGCGCTCGACCAGCCGCCGCAGGCGGAACTTGTCGGGGTTCCACGCGACTCGGCTTTGCGCGACGGGCTGATCCATTGCTGTCCTCCTTGACGCGGGCCGGGCCTCACGTTCCTTCGTTCGGGTCGTGATAGAGCTGGCCGACGATGCCGGTCGCGCCCGCCTTGAACGCGCCAATGTAGTAGCGTCCGTCGCGGTCGCGGCCGAGCTTGCCGTTCTGGCGCAACGCGTCGAGCGCGCTCGCGACCTCGCGCCCGTCCTGGCTGCCGAGCGCTTCGACGATGTCGGCATAGAACATCGGCGACGCGGCCAACGCCTGCTCCACGGTCTGGAACCGCGCCGGCCCCTTGAACACTTTC
Organism: uncultured Alphaproteobacteria bacterium; assembly: GCA_963729295.1. Classification (GTDB taxonomy): domain Bacteria; phylum Pseudomonadota; class Alphaproteobacteria; order ATCC43930; family CGMCC-115725; genus DATJLY01. Next base: position 128,216 of record CAVSNJ010000013.1, on the reverse strand, counting down.
GCCGCGCTGCGTGTCAGCGGAATTTCGCCGTCGCGTCCGAACGGCTTGGTGCAGTCGAACCCGGCCTTGGCGCCGGTGCGCCGGCCTTGCAGCGAGGGGTCCATGGTCATGCCGACCATGCCTTGCAGCACCATCAGGTCCTGGTCGGCCTGGAAGCGCGTGCCCATCGCCCATTCGACCTGCCGGTCGTTGCGGATGTCGATATCGTCGTCGAACACGTAGATGTGCTTCAAGCGCATGATGCCGCCGAACAGCGCGGCGATGGCCGCCTTCGCCTCGCCGTAGGAGCGCTGCTTGATCGAGACGCGCAGCGTGTTCGACCCGCCCGAGACCGAGCGCAGATAGGCCGAAACCGGCTCGCGCACGCAGCCCTTCAAGATGCGCATCGCCTCGGCCTCGGTGCGCATCGCGCTGATCACGGCGCTGTCGGTCTGGTCGAGCACGAAGGCCGAGCCGTGCAGCAGCGTCAGATGCAGCGCGTCGCGCCGCATGGTGATGGCGGTGCAGTGGAACACCGGGTCGAGATGGATGGCGCCGTAATAGCCCATATATTCGCCATAAGGGCCTTCCGGCTCGACATAGCCGCGCTCGTCGAGATAGCCCTCGAGCGTGATCTCGGCATCGGCCGGCACCAGAATGTCGTTGGTGACGCTCTTCACCACCGCGGCCTTCTCGCCGCGGAAGGCCGCGACGAAGCCCAACTCGTCGTTCGGCACGCGTGTCGTCGCGGCGACGAAATCCAAGGGATGCGCGCCGATGGTGAAGGTGATCGGCAGCTTCTGGCCGCGCGCGACACAGCCCTGGTAGATGCGCTTGAGGTCCGACGGCGCCGTCACGTTGGTGCCGGTCTCGGTCTTGCTCCGAAGGCTCAGGCGCCGGCAACCGACATTGCGGCGGCCGGTCGCGGGGTCGATCGTGTAGTCGATCGCCGAGCTCAGATAGCAGCTGCCGTCATAGGCGTGATGCGGATAGAACGGCAGCTTCGTCAGATCGATGTCCTTGCCGGTCAGCACGACTTCATGCACCGGCGCCTCGTCGGAGGGAATCTCGACGATCGGCTGCGGCGCCGCGAAGCGCTTCCAATATTCGTCGTAGAGCTTCTCCTCGCTCACGTCGAAGGCGGCGGCAAGGCGCTTCCTGTTGCCGGCCGTCTTGGCGGCGATCTCGATGCGCTCAGGCCCCGCCTGCTTGAACAGCACCGCCTTGTCCGTGCCCTCGATGATCTCGCTCACCTTGGTGAGCGGCACGGGCTCGGCATGGACTTCGACTTCGCCCATGTCGACGAGCCGATCGACGAAGCGCCGCAGGCGGTACTTGTCCATGTCGATGTCGGAGCGAACGCGGGTCTTGGTATCCATCAAATGCCTCCCTCGGAGCGCCTGTAACGGCGGCTTTTTTAGAAGAACGCGAGCGTGCGGATCTCGATGCTTTCGCGCGGCCGCGCATTGGGCGGCGAGGTCGGGTCCTCGATCGCGGTATGCGCGGTCCAGCGCGCGCGCCCGTCCTTCACGGACTCGTACACCTTGAACACGATCGCCTCATCGCGCCGCATGCGCGGGAACCAGTACCACTGGTGGCGCGGGTTATGGATGATGGTGTAGGTCTGGCCGACCCGGTTCGGATAGCGCCGCTCCGAGACGACGAGATCGTCCGGCTCAAGGCTCTGCGCGTCGGCGATCGCCAGCGGGAAGGTCTCGACCGGATGGCGGATCGGCCGCCACACCTGGATGATGGCGAAGCGCCGCTGCAACAGCTTTTCCGCCTCGTCCGGCAAGAGATCGCGCACGCGCTGCGGCCCCGACCATTCGGTATAGTCGTTGTGCGCGCGCCGCACCGGCTCGCGGATCTTGCGCGCCTCGCGATCGGCGTCGTCGGCGGTGCGCAGCGTGTGGTCGAACACGACGACGCGGCTCGCGCCGCTCTCGGCCTTTATGAGCGCTTCCATCTCCGGGTAATAGACGCGCCGCACCTCGTCCTCGTCGAAGAAGCTCTGCACCTTGGTCGGGTGCGGCACGAAGCGGAAGCCGTCGCGGTCGAGCGCGAATCGGCCGGCATGGGGACGGCCGTTGCGGATCTGCATGACGTGCGGATCGAGGTTGCCGCCCGAGCGCACCTCGGTCGAGCCGGGACCGCCGGTATAGGTGAACGGCTTCTCCCCGTCGCGCAGCATGTAATTGACCGACGCTTCGATTGTGTCCGGCGCGGTGGCGAGTTCGGCGAGCTCTGTCATGGGGTTCCTCCATGCCGCCATTTGGCCCTTGCGGCAGGTCAGGTACACTCGGAAAGGATAATAGGTTCGGGCGCTTCTCGGTACAACACGGGGGCCAAACGGCAGGGGGCAGTCATGCGGAGGGCGCTCGGCTCGTTCTTGTTCGCGCTGTGCATCTTGGGGGTCGCGCACGCCGACGATGCCGCGCCCGGCGAGACCGCCGCGCGCCTTGCCGCACGCGCGCTCGCGGACAATTCGGCCTTCGCGGTCGTACAATCGCTCACGACCGAGGTCGGGCAGCGCCTTGCCGGTACCGAGGCGACGCCGCGCGCGGTCAAATGGGCCGAGGCCCATTTGCAGGCGATGGGATTGGACAATGTCCATGCCGAGCCATTCCCGCTTGATGCCTGGGTACGTGGCGACGAGACGGCCGAGGTCGTGTCGCCGATACCCTACAGGCTTGCGATCACCGCGCTCGGCGGCTCGGTCGCGACCGGCGCCAAGCCCATCGAAGCCGAGATCAAGCTGTTTCGCACCTATGCCGCGCTGCTCGCGGCGCCGGTAGGATCGCTCGACGGCAAGATCGCGGTGGTGACGCAGCGCATGGTGCGCTCGGCCGATGGCGGCGGCTATGGCGCCGTCAACCCGATCCGGCGCCAGGGCCCTTCAGAGGCGGCCAAGCGCGGCGCGGTGGCCTATCTCCACCGCTCGCTCGGCACCGACAATCACCGCCTACCGCATACCGGCGCGCTCAACTACGAAGACGGCGCGCCGCGCATCCCTGCGGCGGCGCTGTCCAATCCCGACGCCGATCAGCTCGAGCACCTCGCCGCGCGCGGGGCCGTGCGCGTGCGCCTTCGCCTCACGCCGACCGTGCACGAGAATGCACAATCCTGGAACGTCGTCGGCGAGGTGAAGGGGCGCGAGCGGCCGGACGAGATTGTGCTGATCGGCGCACATCTCGATTCCTGGGACCTCGGTACGGGTGCGACCGATGATGGCGCAGGCTTAGCCATCGTCACATCGGTTGGGCGTCTCATCGCCGCCTTGCCGCAGCATCCGCGGCGCACGGTCCGCGTCGTGCTGTTCGGCGCCGAGGAGATGGATTATTCCGGGCCCGCCTATGCCAAGGCGCATGCCGGCGAGGCTTCCCACATCGCGCTTGCCGCCGAGGCCGATTTCGGATCGCGCCCGGTCTATGCCGTGCAGCTTCCGGGCGCCCTGGAGACGGCCGATTTCGGGCGCGTGCTGGGCGATACGCTGGCGCCGCTCGGGGCCTATGTCGATCGCCGGCCGGCCCTCGGCAGCGGCGACGACGTCCGCCCGCTTCAGCCTCTGGGCGTGCCGGTCGCGTCCTTGCGCCAGGATGGGACGATCTACTTCGATACTCATCACACGGCCGACGACACGCTCGACAAGATCGATCCCGGAGAGCTTTCGCGCGCCGTCTCGGTCTGGGTGGCCTTCGTCTATCTCGCCGCCGAGCTTGAGGTCGATTTCCGTGCGACTCGGGCGCCGCAATAAACACCCCCAGTTGAAATACCCCCAGTTGCAACAATTGCAGGTCGCGCGCGATCTGGTATAAGACCGCCAACGACAAAAACGTTCGAGGGAACCGCCATGAGCGTTGGATTCTTACATCGCGATCGCACGATTGCGCGCCCCGGTTACAGCCGCTGGATGGTCCCGCCCGCCGCGCTCTGCATCCATCTGTGCATCGGGCAGGCCTACGCGTTCAGTGTGTTCAACCTGCCGATGACCAAGCTGATCGGCATCACCAAGTCGGCGCCCGGCGACTGGGCGCTCACCGATCTTGGCTGGATCTTCAGTATCGCGATCGTGCTGCTCGGCGGCTCGGCCGCCGTCATGGGACGCTGGGTGGAGGACGGCGGTCCGCGCCGGGCCATGTTCACCGCGGCGTTATGCTTCGGCGGCGGTTTCCTGATCTCCGCCGCAGGCGTCTACATGCACAACATCTGGGTGGTCTATTTCGGCTACGGCATCGTCGGCGGATGCGGGCTCGGCATCGGCTACATCTCGCCGGTCTCGACTCTCATCAAGTGGTTTCCCGATCGGCCGGGGATGGCGACCGGAATGGCCATCATGGGCTTCGGCGGCGGCGCGTTCATCGCCTCGCCGCTCTCAGTTTGGCTCATGAGCCAATTCACCACGCCGACCCATGTCGGCGTCGGTGAAGCTTTCATCTGCATGGGCATCATCTATTTCTGCTTCATGATGGTGGGGGCGTGGATCGTGCGCATTCCGGCGCCGGGTTGGGCGCCCGCGGGCTATGTCGCGCCGGCGCAACCGAAGAAGCTGACGACGACTCGCCACGTCTACGTCTACGAGGCACTCAAGACGCCGCAATTCTGGCTCATCTGGTGGGTGCTGTGTCTTAACGTCACGGCCGGCATCGGCGTCTTGGGCCAGGCCTCGGCCATGATCCAGGAGATGTTCCCGGGCCATGTCACCGCGGTGGCGGCGGCGGGCTTCGTCGGTCTGATGAGCCTCTTCAACATGGCGGGCCGCTTCTTCTGGGCCTCGACCTCGGACCTTATCGGGCGCAAGAACACCTATTTCTGCTTCTTCGTCATCGGCGCGGTGCTCTATGCCGCCGTTCCGCACACTGGTACCATCGGCAGCGTCACGCTGTTCGTGTTGTGCTTCCTCGTCATCATCAGCATGTATGGCGGCGGTTTCGCCACCGTGCCGGCTTATCTGCGCGACATGTTCGGCACGCGCTATGTCGGCGCCATCCACGGCATGCTCATCACCGCCTGGTCGGCTGCCGGTATCTTCGGCCCGGTGCTGGTGAACTACATCCGCGCCTACAACGTGTCGCACGGCGTCGCCGCGGCGCAGGCCTATAACATCACGATGTATCTGATGGCGGTGCTGCTCGTCATCGGGTTCTTCTGCAATCTCTTCATCACCTCGGTCAAGGAGCGCCACTATATGAGTTCTGAGGCCGAAGCGCTCGGCGCGGCGGATTGAGGGAGGCGGACATGGCACGACAGGAAGGCGAAACGACCGCGCTTCATCTGATACTCGTCTGGGGGCTTGTCGGCATCCCGCTCACCTGGGGCGTGGTCCAGACGCTCATCAACGCTCTGAAGCTGTTCCAGTAGCCGGAGCCTTGCGCCCGATCACGGCCCACAGCGGGTCGTGATCGGCGCTTGGCTCGGCGAGTGTGCGCGCCTCGACCTCCCTGAGCCCCGCGCGCTCGAGATAGATCGCCACGAGGCGCTGGTGCTGCTCGTCCCCGAGCGCCAGCCAGATCGCCACGGCCTTCGTCGGAAAGCACCGGTTCGAGAACGTCACCGCGACCACGCCCTCGGACCGCAAGACGCGCGCGACCTCGCGGAACACCTCGATCGGCCGTTGCAGATACTGCACCGAAACGCAGAGCGCGACCGCATCGACCGCATGCTCGCCGAGCGGCAGGACCGGGTTGCGGTTCAGATCCTGCACGAACCGGCGCCCATAGCGCGGGTTGGCGGCGAGCTCGGCCTCGTTCATGCCGTGGCCGATCACCTCGCCGTAGGAAATCTCGGACGGCAGGTGCGAAACCCAGCTTCCCATGAGGTCGAGCACGACGCCGCCCGGCGGGAAAAGCTCGCGGTAGAGCGACGTCACCGCCGCGATGGCGTGATCGTCGATATGCGTGACGAAGCGCGGCGTGCCATAGAAAAGCCCGTCCGGCCCGGAATCCTCTTTGGCGAAGGCGTTCTCCGGGAAATCTTGCGGCGCGTGCTCTACCACGTGTTCCTGAGTTCCCTGAGCTTCAGGAACACGGTCTTGGCATCGGGCTTTTCCGGCAAATCGGGAAACGCCTCGCGCAGCCGCCGGACGACGCTTGAGCTCGTCAGGCGGAAGAACGTGTTGATTTCCCGCTCGAGCGCGAGCGTCGTGACGAGGGCGCGGCCGGGGTCCTGCTTTTCCATCTGCGGCAGCATCGCCTTCGCCTTTTCGTTGTCGGGCTCGCGGTCGAGCGTGAAGCTCAGGTTGCGCGCGATGTAGTCGTGCCCCGGATAAATGAGCGTCGTCTCAGGGAGCTTTTCGAGCTGGCCCGCGAACGTGTTGTAGAGCTCATTCGGATGGCCGCCATTGTGGCAGTTGCCGGCGCCGGCGTTGAAGAGCGTGTCGCCGCAGAAGAGCGCCGGTTTCGCGCCGCGCGCCAGCACGCAGATATGAGACATCGTGTGGCCCGGCGTGTCGAGGCAGGCAAGCTCGACGCTCTTGCCGACCTGGATCACGTCGCCGGCGGCGAGGCCGCGATCGATCCCGGCGATCCGGTCCTTCGCCTTGGCGTGCGCCAGAAGCTTGGCGCCGGTCGCCGCGATCACCTGCGCGTTACCGCCGGTATGGTCGCGGTGCTCGTGCGTGTTGAGGATCTGCGTGATGGTCCAGCCCTTGGCCTTGGCGGCGGCGAGGCATTTCTCGTGGTCGAGCGGATCGACCGCGAGCGCCTCACCCGTTTCGGCGCAGGCGATGAGGTAGTTGAAGTTCCGGCCGGCATTGCCGGTCCAGATCTGTTCGACGAGCATGAGGCGCCCTTTCTCAAGCGTAGCGCGGGAAAAGCCGAAGCGCGTTGCCGCGCCGGATCGCGGCGAGGTCGGCTTCCGAAAGTCCGAGCCGGGTGATCCCGTTGGCGATTTCGACCGACGAGCCGAACGGCGCGTCCGAGCCATAGGTCAACTGCGACACCGGCAGCATTTTCAGCACCGCCGTCATGCCGATGGGCGCGCTGCCGACGCTGGCGAGGTCGTAATACTGCCGCCGGATCTCGGCCTCGAACCCCCCCGGCATGCGCGCCTGGCGCTCCTCCGGCGTCAGCTTCGCGGCGATGCGGGCAAAGCGCTGCACCACCATCGCAAGTGTGCCGCCGCCGTGCGAGAAGATGAACTTGACGTTGGGGCAGGCGCCTGCCGTGCCGCCGAAGATGAGGCTCGTGATGGTGCGCGTCGTGTCGGTCGGGAATTCGATCTGCGGCCCGGCGATGCCGGGGAAGAGATTGCCGCACGACATGGTCGGATGGACGAACACCGCGGCCTTGCGGCGGTCGAGCTCCTTGAACACCGGCAGGAAGCCGGGATCGCCCAGGAGCCGGCTCTCATAGCTCGTCATGAGACCGATGCCGTCGAGCTTCAGCACGTCGAGCGCGTATTCGATCTCGCGCAGGCTCCCCTCGACGTCGGGCAGCGGGATCGCCGCGAACATGCCGAAGCGGCCGGGGAAGTCGCGTGCCATGCCGGCGCCGAACTCGTTGCATTCGCGCGCCCGCGCCCGCGCCTTCTCGACGCCGTCGCCGAACCAGATGCCGGGGCTGGTGATCGACGCGATCGCGGTCGCGATCCCCGCCTGTTCCATCGCCTCGATCGAGGTGCCGGGTGTCCAGCTCGTATAGGCCGAGGCCGGCAGCGCCACGGAATCGCCGACGAGCCGCTCGAGATTGGTCTTCGTATAGTTCGGCGGATAGATGTGATGGTGGGTGTCGATGATGCGCGGCGCGCCGTCGGCCATGATTGCCTCCCGTTCTTCGCTCCTATAGGAGCATAAGCGCGCGCGTCCAACAATCAGGCGAAACGGACGGCGCGATAGGGCGCCATGTCGATGCCGGGATCGCGCCCGGCGACGAGATCGCTGACGATTTTGCCGGTCATCGGCGCCGCCGCCATGCCGACATGGCCGTGGCCGAAGGCATGGATCACGTCGGGCGAGCGGCGCGAGGCGCCCAGCACCGGCAGCGAGTCCGGCAGGCTCGGCCGGTGACCCATCCAGACCGAGATGCGCGCCTCGTCAGGCGTGGCCGCAAGCGCGGGAAACATGCGCTGCCCCTGCGCCAAAAGGACTCGCGCGCGGCGCCAATCGGGCGCGGCCTCGAGCCCCGCGAACTCGACCGTGCCGGCAAAGCGCAAGCCGCCCTGCATCGGCGTCGCCACGAACTTCCCGTCCGCCTCGGTCGTGGGTATGCGCGGCGCCGCCTCGGGATCGCGCAGCATCAGGTGATAGCCGCGCTCGGTTTCGAGCGGCACTTTGTCGCCGAGCGCCGCCGCCAGCGGCGCCGAGAACGCGCCCGCCGCCACGATCGCAACGTCCGCCGCGATGGGCCCGGCATCGGTGCGCACGGATGTGAGCCGGCGTCCGTCGAGCTCGAACCCGGTCGCGCGCGCCCGGCGGATTTCCGCGCCGTCGCGCACGAGCGCTTCGGCGAGCGCCTGCACGAGGCGGTGCGGATCGCTGGTGTGGCCGTTCTCGGCGATGAAGCGGCCGCGCACGTAGCCGCGCGACAGCGCTGGCTCGAACTGGCGCAGCTCGTCGGGCCCGAGCGTGTCCCAGGCGATGCCGTTGGCGCGCCGCAAATCCCAGTGCGGCTTTTCCTGCGCGAAGCCTGCGTCCGAGCGGTAGACGACGAGATGGCCGCGCTTCTCGACGAGATGCCCGGCGCCGGCGTTCCGCACGAGCGGATCGAGGCAGGCGAGCGAGGGGGCAAGCAGCGCGCGCAGCGCGCGGGCCGTGCGCGCGGCGTTCTCCGCCGTGCCGGCGCGCGCGAAGCGGATGAGCCACGGCGTGAGCGCCGGAAGATGGCGCCAGCGCACCGATAGCGGTCCGAGCGGATCGGCGAGCCAGCGCGGCGCGTTGCGGATCGCGCCCGGCATCGACATCGGCACGACCGAAGAGCCGTTGAGGCAGCCGGCATTGCCGAAGGATGCTCCCTCGCCGGGGCCGGCGGGGTCGATCACGACGACGTCGTTGCCGTCGCGCCGGAGCCAGCTCGCGGCCGCGATCCCGACCATCCCCGCGCCGATCACGACGACCCGCTTGGCTGCCACTTCACTCCCTCGCGCGGCGCGAGCTTAGCTCACGTCTCGACGGCGGGCGCGGGAGGGGGCAGAGTGGAGCGCCAAACGCCCTGGGAGAGCCCCCTTGACGAATTTGCAGCTCAGCATCGGCCTCACCAACAATCCGCGCACCTGGCCCATCCTCGACGGCACGGTGAAGCCCGACGGGATCGACCTCGTCATCAGCATCGTCAGCCCGTCGGAGCTGTTCTGGCGGCAGTTGCGCTTTGCGGATTTCGACGCCTCGGAAATGTCGATGTCGTCGCTCATGATGACGATTGCCGGCGGCGACGAGCGCTGGGTCGGCTTGCCGGTCTTCACGACGCGCTATTTCTTTCAGACCTGGGCGATCAAGCGGCGCGATGCCGGCATTTCCGCGCCGTCCGATTTGAAGGGCAAGCGCGTCGGCGTGCCGGAATACCAGCAGACGGCGGCGCTCTGGTCGCGCGGCATCCTGCAGCACGAATTCGGCGTGCGCCCCCAGGACATGGAGTTCTGGATGGAGCGCCTTCCCGAGCGCAGCCACGCCGGCGCGACCGGCTTCAAGGCGCCGCCCGGCGTCACCATCCACCAGATCCCGCCGGAGAAGAGCATCGGCTCGATGCTCCTGGCGCGCGAGCTCGACGCGACGCTCCTCTATATCCCCGGCCACAGCATCATCGACCGCAGCCTGAACGATCTTTCGAACCATCCCGACATCGCGCCGGTCTTTCCCGATCCGATCGCGGAAGGCACGCGCTACTATAAGAAGACCGGGCTCTATCCGATCAATCACGGCATGATCGTGCGCCGCAGGATCGCCGAGAAAGAGCCCTGGGTGGTTTTGAACCTCTTCAAGGCATTCGAGCGCGCCAACGAAATCGCCCACCGTCAGCGCATGGCCCATGTCGAATACCACATCGCCTCGGGCCTCATTCCCCCCGAGACGCGCAACGCGCTCGACACGCAGGTCCTGCGCCACGGCGTCAAGTTCAACCGCAACATCCTCGAGACCGCGGCGCGCTATTCGCACGAGCAGGGGCTGACGCCGCGCCTCATGAAGCTCGAAGAAATTTTTGCCGCGAGCACGCTCGACCAATAGTATAACGGCCGAGACAATCGAGAGGAGACAACCATGCGTCCACGGCACCTTCTCGGTGCGGCTCTGTGCTGCGCGCTCGTTCATGGGGCCCCCGCCGCCACAGCCGCCGAAACGATCGAGACGGGGCTCATCGGCGCCGCCAATGCGGTCGAGTGGCCCTTCTATATCGGCATCCGCAAAGGCTTCTTCGCCGATGCCGGCATCGCTCTCGACGTGATCTACGTGCCCACCGCCCCCGGCCTCGTGCAGCAGCTCGCGGCCGGATCGCTCGACGTCGTCGATATCGGCGCGGTCGAGCCCATTCACGCCGTCGCGCGCGGCGCCGCGGTCGCGATCCTGCGCATCTCGGGCGCGGTCTCGCCCTACGAGATCCTGGCCAAATCCGACATCAAGTCGCTCAAGGACATGAAGGGCCACACCGTCGTGATCGGCGGCCTCGTCGACATCAACCGCGTCTATCTCGAGCGCATGCTGAAGGCCGCAGGATTGACCGACAAGGACGTCGACATCACCATCATCGGCAACACGGCCGGGCGCTTTGCCGCGCTCAAATCCGGCTCGGCGGACGTGACCATGCTGGCGCCGCCGGTCAATTTCTTCGCCGAGGAAGCGGGTTTCCGCAACATCGGCATGCTGATCGACTACACCAAGGACCTGCCGTTCGGCGCGACCGACGTCTCGCGCGCCTTTGCCGAGAAACATCCGGACACGCTCAAGAAATTCGTCGGCGCGCTCAACAAGAGTTTCGCCTGGTTCAACGATGACGCCAACCGCGATGCCGCTATCGATCTGCTCGCGGCGGAAATGAAGACGACGAATCGCGACGATGTCGCCAAGAGCTATGACTACCTGCGCAAGATCGGCTTCTTCGATCCGAGCGACGTGATCTCGAAGACGCGCCTCAATGCGCTGATGGACGAGATGACGGCGATCGGCGACACGCAGGGCAAGGTGCCGATGGACAAGCTGCTGCTCGACGGCGTATCGCACGTCGGCCCCTGAGCGGCCACCCATGCCGTTCGACCTGATCGCGGTGGGCGGCGGCTTCTCCGGGCTCGTCACCGCCTGCCGCGCGGCCGAGCTCGGCTGCAAGGTCGCCGTGCTGGAGGCGCGGGCCGAGGCCCTTTATCCGTGCAGCTCGCGCTATTCGACCGGCGTCTTCGGCGTCATGGGCATCTCGCTGATGAACGAGCCGGACCGGCTTTTCGCCGCGATCGTCGAAGGGACGGACGGAACCGCAAAGCCCGCGCTCGCCTCCGCCATCGCCAAAAATGCTCGGCGCGCGCATGACTGGCTCGTGGGCTGCGGCGCGCGCTTCGACACGCCGCCGTTCGCGGCACTCGGCGCGGTCGATCGCAGCGCTCATGTCATGGCGCCGCGACGCAATTTCGGCGCAGGGCTCGATTGGCGAGGCCGCGGCGCCGACCTGCTGATGCAGCGGCTCGAAAGCACGCTCGTGTCGCGCGGCGGCGAGGTCGTGCGCGGCGCCAAGGTGGACTCCCTTAGTGTCGAGCACGGCGCCTGCGTCGGGGTCGTCGCGAACGGGCGCGAGTTCCGCGCCGGCGCAGTCGTCATCGCCGATGGCGGATTTGCCGCCAATCCCGATCTCGTGCGGCGCTGGATCACCAAGCGCCCGGACCGCGTCCTCGCGCGCGTCGGCCCCGGCGCCAAGGGCGACGGCATCCTCATGGCCGAGGCGGCGGGCGCGGCGATCGGCGGCTTCGGCAAGTTCTATGGTCATGTCCATCATCAGGACGCGATGACGAACGCCGCTCTCTGGCCCTATCCGCATTTCGACGCGCTCGCCGAGGCGGCCATCGTCGTCGGCCCCGATGGCAGGCGCTTTGCCGATGAGGGGCTGGGTGGCGTGCCGCTCGCCAATGCGATCGCCGGGCTCGCCGACCCGCTGTCCTCCTTCATCGTCTTCGACGATGCGGTGTGGCGCGGCGATCCGGGCCACGCCGGGCCCGTCGGGTGCAACGGCACCCTCATCGAGGCCGGCGGCTCTCTCATCACCGCACCCGACATCGCGGCGTTGGCCGAAAAATGCGGCCTCCCCGCGCACGGTCTTGGCGAAACGGTCCGCCGCCACAACGAATTCGTCGCCGGCGCCGCGCCTGATTTTCCCCGCACCGCGCAGCGTACGAAGCCGTGGCCGTTCACCGCGCCGCCTTATTACGCGGCACCGCTCTGCGCCGGCATCACCGGCACTATGGGCGGCCTCGAGATCGATGACGGCGCGCGCGTCTTGCGGCCGGATGGATCGGCGTTCACCGGCCTCTACGCCGTCGGCACGCCGGTCGCACACCTCGAAGGCGGCCCGCGCGCGGGCTATGTCGGCGGCCTGTGCAAGGCCTTCGCACTCGGGCTTCTGGCCGCCGAACACATCGCCGCTTCGATGTAGCGGCGCGTCAGGCTTTGGCGCTCGGCCGCGCCGCGACGGCGCCGTACCAGCGCCGCAAATGCACGAGGCTTTCCGCCGGCTTGAGCTTCGCCCAGCCGGCGAAATCGACCACGATGAGACCGGTGATGTCGGCGATGGTGTAGTCCCTTCCGGCGACGAATTCGCACGTGCCGAGCCGTGCGTCGAGCCGCTCGAAAAAATGCGCGACGCGCGCGCGGCCGCGTTCGGCCAAGGCCGGGATCTGCTCGTACGTGTCAGGCCCCGGCAGCGCGTGCCCCTTGAGCCCTGGCGTCGCGTTGCGGAACGCCTCCATCACCGCATAGAACCCGTCGCGCTCGGCCCAGCGCTGCCATTGCTCGACGACGCCGGCATCGGCCGCATCGCACCCCATGAGCGGCGGCTCGCGTTGCACCGCCTCGAAATAGCGGCAGATGCCGATTGCGTCGGTGATGCGCGTGCCATCGTCGAGCTCGAGCACCGGCACTGTGCACTCGGGATTGATGGCGCGGAAGGCGGCGCCGAACTGCTCGCCCGTGCGCAGATCGATCTGCACCGTCGGCACGGTCATGCCTTTCTCGGCGAGGAAGATCCGCACGCGGCGCGGACTCGGCGCGCTGGCGCAGTCGTAGAGCTTCATGGGATCGCCACGCCGATCGCGGCAGCGCACGCCCGATGTTGGCGCACGAGGCTCGCGCGCTCGGCGAAAAGGTAATCGGGGTCGCGCCCCGCCTGGCGGCATTTGAGCGTGCGCTCGACCAGGCCGAAATCGAGCCCCGGCACCGGCCTCTGCGCGAGATACGCCACCGCCTCGTCGTTCGACGCCATGGCGCCCGTGGCCCAGCTATAGAGAAGGCGCGCCGGATAAAGCAGGCTGCGCACGTAAGGCTTGTGCTCGGCGGGGGCGAGCGCGCCCGCATCGGCAAAGCGCCGCACCTGCTCCGTCCAGGCGTCGAACGGCTGCCCGCGCAGATATGTGCGAATGTCGGCGCGGCTCGGCCGGGCGGGGCGAACGCGCTCGCGTTCGACGAGCGGCACCGCGTGATCGACGTAATCGACGCGATCGAGCGGCGGGAAGCGGCCCACGGTGAAGCCGCGGTCGCCCCAAAAGATCGAGAGCTTTTGCGTGAGCTCCGGCGCATCCGCGGATGCCCAGGCGCGCATCCGATCGAGCTCGTCCGCGCTGAGGCCGTCGCTCGTCGTGACCGCCACGTCGATGTCGCTGTAGCGCTGGGTGAAGCCGCCATGGGCGAGGCTGCCGATGAGATAGACGCCGAGCATCCGGGGCCCGAGCATTTCGCTCCACGAAGCGGCCAGGCGCCCGGCGAATGCGGCCGCTTCGTCGCGATAATCTTGCGGCCCGATCGCCATCTATTTCGCGCCGAGCTCGCGCCGTACGAGCGCTGCGCCGGCGGCAAGTGCCTTCAATTTCGCCAGCGCAACCGCGCGGTCGAGCGGCGCCATACCGCAATTGGTCGAGGGCTCGATCCGCTCGGGCGCCACATGCGGAAGCGCGCGCCGGATCGTGGCCGCGACCTCTTCCGGCGTCTCGACCCGGTCGGTCGCGACATCGATCGCGCCAAGCTCCACCGTCTTGTCGCCGAGGAGGCGCAAGAGCTCGATCGGCACGCGCGAGTTGGCGCATTCGAGCGAGACCTGGTCGATGCGGCTTGCGGCCAGCGCGGGAAAGATCACCTCGTACTGCCGCCACTCGCGCCCGAGCGTCGCTTTCCACTCGATGTTGGGCTTGATGCCGTAGCCATAGCAGATATGGACGGCGGTCCGGCACGAGAGCCCTTCGATCGCGCGGTGCAGCGCCGGAACCCCCCATTCGCCAACGGCGTCGAGATAGACGTTGAAGGCTGGCTCGTCGAACTGGATGAGATCGACGCCGATCGCCGCGAGCTCGCGCGCCTCCTCGTTGAGGAGCTCGGCGAACGCCATGGCGAGCTTCACCCGGTCGCCGTAATGCTCGTCCGCAATGGTATCGACGATCGTCATCGGGCCGGGAAGCGTGAATTTGAGTTTGTGCGTCGTGTGCGCCCGCGCGATCCGTCCCTCGAACGCATGGATTGGTCCCTTGCGGCGGAGCGGCCCCGTCACGGTCGGGCAATCCGCGACATAGCGGTCGTTGCGGATGCCCATCTTCACGCGTTTGCCGAAATCGATCCCGGCGATATTTTCCAAAAATCCATGCACGAAATGCTGGCGCGACTGCTCGCCGTCGCTGACGATGTCGATGCCGCAATCCTCCTGCTCCTTGATGGCGAGGACCGTCGCGTCACGCTTCGCTTCGGCGAGCGCCTCCCCGCTCTCGCGCCACGGCGCCCACAGCAGGCGCGGCGTCGCGAGCCAGAACGGCTTCGGCAGGCTGCCGGCGACGGTCGTCTCGAGCATGGGCCGCTCTCCCCGATTTTCCCCCACCTTGCCGCCGCTCGTGCCGTTGGGGAAGGGGTTTCGGCAGCGCATTGACATGTGCGCCCCCGCGGCAACAATCGACCGAGAGCAAGGGAGGCGTGATGCACGTGAAGAACCGGCCGCAGCTCAAACCGGTCGACCGCCAGAACGACGATATCGGCGAGGCGACACGGCTTCAGCTCTATCGCCTCCAGGTCGAGATCCGCGACTGCGAACAGCGCGCCTACGAGCTCTTCCTGCAAAACCTGGTGAAGGGCACGAGCCACCTGTCCTTGGGCCAGGAGGCGATCGCCGCGGGCTTCGCCGCCGCGATGGCGCCGGGCGATCTGAGCTTCTGCACCTATCGCGGCCATGCGCACACGCTGGCGCGCGGCGTGCCGATGGACGAGGTGCTGGGCGAGCTGATGCAGCGCGACAACGGCCTCATGCGCGGCAAGGGCGGCTCGATGCACCTCACCTCGGTCGAGCACGGCGTCATGGGCTCCTATGCCATCGTCGGCGCGCATCTGCCGATCGCCTGCGGTGCCGCGTGGCGCGCGCAGTATCGGGGCACGAAGGATGTCTCGGTCTGCTTCTTCGGCGACGGCACCACCAATATCGGCGCCTTCCACGAGGCGCTCAATCTCGCCGCGACGTGGAAGCTGCCGGTCGTGTTCGTGTGCGAGAACAACCTCTATATGGAATACACGCCGATCGGCACCGTCACCGCGGTGGAACATCCCGCGGCCGATCGCGCGGCATCCTATGGGCTCGAGCGCGTCGTCATCGACGGCAACGACGCCGACGCGGTCTATCGCACCGCGCGCGAAGCCTACGCGCGTGCCCGCGCCGGCAAAGGCCCGTCGATCATCGAGTGCATGACCTATCGCCACAGCGGCCACTCGCGCGCCGATCCAGCGAAATACCGCCCGCCGGGCGAACTCGAGGATTGGATGAAGCGCGATCCGGTCGCCACATATCGCCGCCGGCTCCGCGATTTCGGCATAGCGGAGGCGGCGGTCGGCGCGATCGAGCGCGAGTTGAAGCGCAAGGTCGACGCGGCCACCGAGACGTGCAAGGCCGCGCCGCCGCCGTCGCCCGACATCCTCACCACCGACGTTTATGCCGATGGAGGCTGGGCGTGGCGGAACTGACCTATCGCGACGCCGTCGCGCGCGGCATCGCGCAGGAGATGGAGCGCGATCCCGATGTCGTGTTCCTGGGCGAGGACGTGGCGGCCGCCGGCGGCGTCTTCAAGGCGACGGTCGGGCTCCTCGAGAAATTCGGACCTCGCCGCGTGCGCGACACGCCCATTTCCGAGCAGGCGATTCTGGGCGCCGCCATGGGCGCGGCGATGACCGGCCTGAAGCCCATCGCCGAGATCATGTTCTCGGATTTCCTCGCCGTCTGCTTCGACTACATCGCCAACGAAATCCCGAAATCGCGCTACATGTCGAACGGCCAGGTGAAATGCCCGCTCGTCGTGCGCACGGGAAACGGCGCGGGCTCGCGCTTCGGCGCGCAGCACAGCCAGAGCGTCGAGAACTGGGCGATGATGATCCCGGGCCTGAAGGTGGTGGCGCCGTCCAATCCGCGCGACGTGATCGGGCTTCTGGCAGCCGCCGTGCGCGATCCCGATCCCGTCATCTTCTTCGAGCACAAATCGCTCTACGCGACGAAGGGCGAGGTGCCGGACGGCGAGATTCTCGACCGCCTCGGCACGGCGCGCATCGCGCGGCCCGGAAAGGATGCGACCATGCTCGCGCTTGCCCTGATGGTGCCGCGCGCGCTCGAGGCGGCGGAGATTCTGGCGCGCGAGGACGGCATCGACGCGGAAGTGGTCGATGTCCGCTCGCTCGTGCCGCTCGACACGAAGACGATCCTCGGCTCGCTCGTCCGCACCGGCCGCCTCTTCACCATCGAAGAGAATCCGCGGCTGTGCGGCTGGGGCGCCGAGATCGCGTCGATCGCGGCTGACGAGGCGTTCTGGGACCTCGACGGGCCGATCGTGCGCATCACGACGCCGCACATCCCGCTGCCCGCGGCCGACAATCTCGAAGATCTGGCGCTGCCGACCGTGCCGCGCATCGTCGACACCATCCGCCGCAGCCTCAAAGCGTGAGGAGCATCCCATGAGGAACGAGCCCGCGATCGACGCTCCGACCGACCTTTATATCGGCGGCAAGTTCCGTCCCGCCTCGGACGGCGGCCGGTTCGACGTCTACGACCCGGCGAGCGAGGAAGTGATCGCGAGCGTGGCCGACGGCACGACCGAGGACGCGCTCGCCGCGGTCGATGCGGCGGCGAAAGCCTTCGACGGTTGGGCTGCGCGGCCCCCGCGCGAGCGCGGCGAAGTGCTGCGCAAGTGCTTCGAGCTCTTCACTGCGAAGAAGGAATATTTCGCCCGCCTGATGACGCGCGAGAACGGCAAGGCGCTCCTCGATTCGCGCGCGGAATCGGCTTATGCCGCGGAATTCTTCCGCTGGTATGCGGAAGAGGCGCCGCGCAACATCGGCGAGGTGTCGCGCGCGCCGGCGACGGGCGCCCGCATCCTCGTGCAGCACAAGCCCGCGGGCGTTGCCGTCATGGTGACGCCGTGGAATTTCCCGGCCGCCATGGGCACGCGCAAGATCGCGCCGGCGCTCGCGGCCGGTTGCACCATGGTGCTGAAGCCCGCGTCGGAAACGCCGCTCACCATGCTGGCGATCGCCGAGCTTCTGTCCGAGGCGGGCGTCCCGCCCGGCGTCGTCAACATCCTGCCCTCGCGCAAGTCGGGCGCGGTGGTGCGCGCCATGCTGCGCGACCCGCGCGTCCGGATCATCTCCTTCACCGGCTCGACCGAAGTCGGCCGCCGCTTGCTGCACGAGGCCGCCGACAATGTCGTGCGGCCCGCCATGGAGCTTGGCGGCAACGCGCCCTTCATCGTGTTCGAGGACGCCGATCTCGACGCTGCGGTCGAGGGCGCGATGATCGCCAAGATGCGCAACATGGGCGAGGCTTGCACCTCGGCGAACCGGTTCCTGGTGCACGAGAAGGTGCACGACGCCTTCGTCGAGAAATTCGCGGCGAAGATGACCGCGCTCAAAGTCGGCAACGGGCTCGATGACGGCGTCGCGGTCGGGCCGTTGGTCAATGCCGACACGCGCGACAAGGTGGTGAGCCTCGTCGCCGACGCGGTCAAGCGCGGCGCGCGCGCCGTGTGCGGCGGCAAGCGGCCCTCGGGCAAGGGTTTCTACTATCCGCCCACCGTGCTGGTGAACGTGCCCGATAGCGCGCGCTGCCTCGCCGAGGAAATTTTCGGCCCCGTGGCGCCGGTGCAGACCTTCCGCACCGAGGACGAGGCGATCGCCAAGGCCAACGCCACCGAATATGGGCTCGTCGCTTATCTTTACACGCGCGACATGGCGCGGGGCCTGCGCGTCTCCGAGCGGCTCGAATCGGGCATGGTGGGATTGAACCGCGGCGTCGTGTCCGATCCCGCCGCTCCCTTCGGCGGCGCGAAGCAGTCGGGCCTCGGCCGCGAGGGCGCGCACGAAGGCATGCTCGAGTTTTTGGAGACGCAATACATCTCGGTCACCTGGTAGGCTCGGGCGCCATGGACGTCCTCATGCCGCAGCTCGGCGAGACCGTCACCGAGGGCAAGGTCGCGACCTGGTTCAAGTCGGTGGGCGACGCCGTCGCGGCGGGCGACAATTTGTTCGAGATCGAGACCGACAAAGTGACGATGGAGGTCCAGGCGACCTCGGCGGGCGTGCTCGCCGAGATCCGCGTGCCAGCGGGCGAGACCGTGCCGGTCGGCACCATCGTCGCCGTGCTCGGCAGCAAGGGCGATGCGCCGGCGCAAAAATCGAACGGCGCGACCGCCACGGCCGCGGCCAAGGCGCAGCATTCGGCTGTGCTCGATCCGTTCCGCGAGGTGCGCACGCCGGACAAAGGTTTTGGGCGCGCCGCGGGCCCGCACGGCTTGAAGATTTCCCCGCTCGCGCGCCGCCTCGCCGCCGAGCGGAACCTCGATCTCGTCGCCGTCGCCGATGCCGTCAAGGCGCGCGGCGGCCGGCGCATCGCCGCGGCCGATCTGCGCGGGGCGCCGACCGGATCGGCCCTGCGCGCGGGCGCCGAGCCGTTGAACCGCATCCGCGCGCTGACGGCTTCGCGCATGGCCGAGGCGTGGCGCACCATCCCGCACGTGTTTCAGGCGGTCGAGATCGATTTCTCTGCCGTCGAGCGCGCGCGCGTCGCGCAAAAACAGCGCTTCGAGGCGCGCGCCGGCGTTGGCCTCACATATCTTCCTTTCGTCGCGCGCGCGGCGTGCCTCGCGATCGCCGAATTCCCGCGCATCAATGCCGCGTTCGAGCAGGACCGCCTCATCCTGCGCCGCGACATCAATCTCGGCATCGCCGTCGATCTCGCGCATGAAGGGCTCGTCGTGCCGGTCGTGGCGCATGCCGACGAGATGACTACGGGCGGGCTCGCCAAGGCGATCGCGCGCCAGGTCGAGAAGGCGCGCGCCGGAAAACTCCTGCCCGGCGACGTCGAGGGCGGCACTTACACGATCAGCAACAACGGCAGCTTCGGCACGCTCTTCACCGCGCCGATCATCAACATGCCGCAGGTCGCGATCCTGTCGTTCGACGCGGTCAAGAAGCGGGCAGTCGTGGTCGAGACGGAGAGCGGCGACGCCATCGCCGCGCGCCCGGTCGCCATCGTCGGCCAAAGCTTCGACCATCGCGCCTTCGACGGCGCCTATAGCGCCGCGTTCCTGAAGCGCCTCAAGTCGATCCTCGAATCCCGCGACTGGGTAAGCGAGCTTGCGTAGTGTTCGCGCGCTAAACCAGACTTGCCTGCCCGCACGCCCATTGAAGTGTCTCGATGCACCAGCGCCGCACGCCTTCGCGGTCCGTTGCCAGGAAGCGGAAGGCGTAAAAAATTCGGTAGAGCGCTAAGACGGCCTCGTTTATCCCGTGCTCTTTGACGCAGTCGAGAACAATCCGTTTGTCCTCGGTCGTGATGCCGCCTATCCCCGTGAGATATAGCACCGCTCCTGCGGCATCCATTCGTGCGTCGCCCATCACGGTGAGCACCCCGAAGTCGATCAGGCCGGTCACGTGCCCATGGGAGTCAATCATCACATTGGCCGGATAGTAGTCGCCGTGGACAAGCTCCGGACTGGAACACGGGCATTGCGCCAGCAAGCCTTCGAGTTGGCGCAATGCTCGGTTTGGCCGATCCACTTGCGCCACGATGGAGGGATACTGCGCCTCGAGGCACTTGCTCGCGCGGGCCACAACGAAGTCCGGCCATGCATCGGTGCGGATCGGCGACGGCGCGAGCACCTCTCCGAAGCCTTCCTGTTGGCAACTCAGCCTTCGAATAGCCAATGACGTTTCGGCGTAACCGCGCAATGCCTGGTGCCGTGCCGTCCCGGCGAGTGCGGGGAGCGCTTCGGCCAAGCTGACACCGGCGATCCGCTGCTCCACTGTGTAATAGACGCCGTCGCGCTCGCCCTCGTCGAGGATGACCGGGACACGAAAAGCGACCCGCGTGCTGTCGAGCGTCGCGTAGAAGTCGCGGCGGCGTTTGGCGAGGTCACGATTTGGCAGCTCTTTGTAAAACCTGATAACGCGCTCCGGACCTACCGCGTAGACCTCCGCCTCGTCGCCCCCGCCCAGCCGATCGGCCGCAGTTGACGCGCACTGCCGCAGGATTTCGTCGACGGTCTCACGCCATGCCATGCCCGCAGATAGCGCCGCGACAATAACGGGGCAATGTATCCGTTTCGCGGCGATCCCGCTTATGAGAAAGAGCCGGGCTGGGGCGGGAGGCGAAATCACGAGCCGGATGTACCAAATCTTGCTCGAGGAGCTGGCATAATCAGGGCGCTCAGGTCGCGTGCAAGGACGGGCCTGGTATTCCGCTTATGGCACATCTCAGACAATTGCGCGACGATCGAACCGGGCTTGGCTGAGCATTGTCGGAATTGAGCATGAAGGCGAACATGGCGTCTCCGTCGCTGTGGCGGCCCCCGCTTGCGGCGATGTGCGCCCTCCTTGCCGGGATCGGGCTCGCGCGCTTCGCCTATACGCCGCTCCTGCCGGCGCTCGTCACCGCGGGCTGGCTCGTTCCGGCCGATGCCGCCTATCTCGGCGCCGCCAATCTCCTGGGTTACCTCCTCGGCGCGCTCTTCGCGCGCTGGGCGGCGCGGCGGATGAAGCTGCCGCCGCTGTTGCGCGCGATGATGGTGCTGACGACGCTGTCGCTTTTCCTTTCGGCGCTGCCGCTGGGATTCCTCTGGCTTCTGCCGTGGCGCATCGTCACCGGGATCGCCGGCGCCTTTCTGATGGTGCTGGCGCCGCCCGCCGCGCTCGCGCATGTGCCGCAAGAAAGGCGCGGCCTCGCCGGCGGCGTCATCCTCACCGGGGTCGGGCTCGGCATCGCTATCTCGGGCGTGCTCATGCCGGCGCTGCTGCGCTTCGGCGTGAGCGCGGCGTGGGTGGGGTTGGGCGCGGCGGCGCTCGCGCTCACCATAGCCGCCTGGGGCGGATTCATAGTGCCCGAATCGGCCCCCGCGCCCGCGGAATCGTCCGCTTCGCGCCGAGTCTATAGCCTGGCTCTGGCCTATGCGCTGAACGCCGTCGGCCTCGTGCCGCACATGGTGTTTTTGGCCGATTTCGTCGCGCGCGGCCTCGGCGAGGGCGTCGCCGCCGGCGCGCACCAGTGGATCCTGTTCGGCATTGGCGCGCTGGGCGGCCCCGTGGTGTTCGGCCGCATCGCCGACCGCATCGGCTTTGCCGCCTCGGTCAGGATCGCCTTCGTCGTGGAGGCGGCGATGGTGGGATCGCTGGCGCTGACGGCGAACGAAATCGTCCTCGATCTCTCGAGCCTCGTCATCGGCGCCTATGTGCCGGGCATCACCACGCTCGTCTTGGGCCGCGCGCGCGAGCTCGTGCCGCCCGACCGGCGCCAGCAAGAGGCGGCGTGGAGCACGCTCACCGTCGCTTGGGCCTTGGGCCAGGCGGCCGGCGCCTATGGGTTTTCGGCGCTCTACGCGCATGCGCCGAGTTACGGATTGTTGTTCGGGCTGGGCGCCGCGGCACTCGTCGCGGCGCTCGCGATCGATCTTGCGGCGAAAGACGCGGCGGACGAACATAGCCGAGGAAAAGGGGAGGCGAGGCGATGAAATTCGCGCTGGGACAGTCCGTGCCGCGCACCGAGGACCCGCGGCTCCTGACCGGGCGCGGGCGCTATACGGACGATTTCGTCCTGCCGCGCATGGCGCATGGCTTCGTGCTGCGCTCGCCGCACGCGCACGCGGCGATCCGCTCGATCGACGTGCGCGCGGCGCAGCAGATGCCGGGCGTGCTCGCGGTTTTGACCGGCGCCGATTGGGCGGCGGAGAAGCTCGGCGCCTTCAGGCCCGTCATTCCGCGCCAGCGCCGCGACGGTTCACCGATGATCGTGCCGCTGCGCCCGGCGCTCGCCAAGGACCGCGCCATGCTGGTCGGCGATCCCGTCGTCTTCATCGTCGCCGAGAGCGTGGATCTCGCGAAGGACGCGGCCGAGCGCATCATCGTCGAGTACGAGGCGCTTCCTTCCGTCACTGCGACCGAAGAAGCGATGGGCAAGAGCGCGCCGGTGCTGTGGCCGGAATGCGGCGACAACGAAGTCTTCTTCTACACGGTCGGCGACAAGCGCGCGGTCGATGCCGCCGTCGCCAAGGCGCATCACGTCACGCGCCTCAAGCTCGTCTTCAACCGCATCACCGCCGCGACCATGGA
Source organism: uncultured Alphaproteobacteria bacterium (assembly GCA_963729295.1). Taxonomy (GTDB): domain Bacteria; phylum Pseudomonadota; class Alphaproteobacteria; order ATCC43930; family CGMCC-115725; genus DATJLY01. Next base: position 105,511 of record CAVSNJ010000013.1, on the reverse strand, counting down.
GCCGCGCGGCTGCGTCGGCGATTACGATGATCGGCTCGGCCGTTACACGCTCTACATGGGCACGCAGCGCCCGCACGGCACGCGCGCCGACATGGCGCGCCGCGTCCTCAACATCCCCGAGAATCAGATGCGCATCGTCGCCGGCGATGTCGGCGGCAGCTTCGGCATGAAGGGCGGGCATTTTCCGGAATATCCGCTCGCCCTCCTTGCCTCGCGCAAGATCGGGCGCCCGGTCAAATGGATCTCCGAGCGTTCCGAGGGGATGCTGTCGGACGACCACGACCGCGACCATGTCAGCGAGGCCGAGCTGGCGCTCGACAAAGAGGGTCGTTTTCTGGGACTCCGCGTCAAAAATATATCGAATATCGGCGCCTACCTCGCGCCCGGCGGCATCATTTCGCCGACCATGCATCTGGGTGGGCTTGCCGGGACCTACACGACGCCCGCGATCTATGTCGAGGTCTCGGCCGTCTTCACGAACACCACCAGCATCGGCCCCTATCGCGGCTCAGGCCGGCCCGAGGCGTCCTACATCATCGAGCGCCTCATCGACAACGCCGCGCGCGAGATGGGGATCGAGCGCGCCGAGCTGCGGCGCCGCAATACCGTTCCCTCCTCTGCCATGCCGTTCAAGACCGGCCTCGTCTTCACGCTCGATTGCGGCGAGTTCGAGAAGAATCTCGACATGGCGATGCACCTCGCCGACTACCGCCGTTTCGAGCGCCGCCGCGCCGAGTCGCGCGCTCGCGGCAAGCTGCGCGGCATCGGCATCGCCAACATCATCGAGCAGACCTCGCAGACGATGGGCGAGACGGTGATGGTGAAGTTCGATCCCGGCGGCACGGTCACGGTGATCCCCGGCTCGATCTCGCACGGCCAGGGCCACGAGACGATGTACAAGATCCTGCTGAGCGCGCGCCTCGGCCTCGACGAGGCCGACATCCGCGTGACGTTCTCCGACACCGATCTCGCACCCTACGGCGACGGCACGTTCGCTTCGCGCACCGCCGTCTTGGGCGGCAGCGCCGCCACCATCGCCGCCGACAAGATCATCGCCAAGGCGACGAAGATCGCGGCGCACACGATGGAGGCCGCCGAAGGCGATATCGAGTTCAAGGACGGCGAGTTCCGCGTCGTCGGCACCGACAAGGCCGTGTCGCTGAAAGAGGTGGCGCAGGTTTCGTTCACGCCAGGGCGCCTGCCGCCCGGCCTCGAGACCGGGCTTTACGAGACGGCGGCCTTCTCGCCCGAAATTCCGAATTTCCCGAACGGCTGCCATATCTGCGAGCTCGAGATCGATCCCGAGACCGGATCGTCCCAGGTGCTGCGCTATGTCGTCGTCGACGATGTCGGCACCGTCATCAACAAGCTGACGCTCGAAGGCCAGATCCATGGCGGCGTCGTGCAGGGGATCGGCCAGGCGTTCGGCGAGCACCTGGTCTACGAACGCAACAACGGGCAGCTGCTCTCGGGCTCGTTCATGGACTACACCATGCCACGCGCTGCCGATGTCGGCGAGTTCTTGATGGAGGAGAACCCGGTGCCGACGCGGACCAATCCGTTGGGCGTCAAAGGCGCGGGCGAGGCCGGCAATGTGGGCGCGCTTGCCGCCATCATGAACGCCGTGGTCGACGCGCTCTCGCCCCTCGGCATCACGCATATCGACATGCCGGCCAGCCCCGAGAAAGTGTGGCAAGCGATCCGCGCCGCGCAGGCGTAGGGACTATTTGAGGCGCTTTCCCGCTTCCTCGATGATGCTGAGGTCGGCGTATTTCTTCACCTCGGGTGCTTCCTTCAAGAGCCCGAGCTCGTGCTGCGTGTCGAGGTTGTGCTGCAGGGTCGCGAGGTCGGGCTTGCCGCTCGGATCGCGGTAATAGTCCATCTTGGTGAAGACCAGTCCCTTGAAGCGCTCAACGGGGATCTTGGTGAAGCGCGAGACGATCTCCATCGCCTCCTGCTGGTTCGCCGGGTCGATATACCAGCGCACCGCGCGCAACTCGTCCTCGAAGAAATCGACGACCGCCGGCCGGTTCTTGTCGATGAAGGATTCGCGCGCCGCGAAGAACGTCATCTGGGTCGGGCCCATCGAATCCTTCTGGGTGTAGAGCACGCGTGCCTGGGCGCGGAAATCGGGGTTGTTGGCGAAAATGGGTGGCGGCCCGACGAGGTCGGCCTTATGGTCCAAGAGCATCGAGATCATGCTGGGGAACGGCACTTCGATTACCGTATAATCGCGGCGCTCGACCAGATGGTGCTTCGCGAGCGTCGCCGTCATGCCGATATAGGCGGCCGTGCCGATCGCGTTCGTCGCCAGCACCTTGCCCTTCAGGTCGTCGACGGTTTTGATGCCGCCATCCTTCAGCACCATGTATTCCGACGAGTAGTAGCCGTTGACGCCGTCGCGGAACTCGTCGGCGAGGATGCGGAAATCGCTCATGCCGGCGTTCTGCACCGCCGTTGCGAAGGACGGGTAGGCGATCGGGCCAATATCGACCTCGCCCGCGGCGAAGCCGGTGATCATCGGCGAGGTGCCTTCGAAATGGAGCGGCTCGACGGTGTAGGACTGGCCGAGGTGCCGCGCGATGCCCTGGTGCGCGAACAGGATCGGCGGCAGCTCGGGCGGCGAGGCAACCCAGGCGAGGCGGATCTTTACGGGATCGGCCGAAGCCCCGGCGAGGCTCGCGAGCAAAATCGCGAGTCCAGGCAGACAGCTACGCACGACCGGCCCGAGACGCATGGCAAACCCTCCCCGCGGCTTCTTATGTCGTCGCGCGAGGGTACATGAGGCGCGGAAACGCCGCCACCCGCCGCATCATGGCAGGTGGCGCCGCCCATGCGATTGGTCAGGACTTGTAGTCGCCCGGCAGGTTGACGACGCGCTGCGGCGCGTGGTCTTCGCTCGGCTGCGACTGGATGTCGCCGGAAAGCTGGCCGCCTGCCTCGATCTCGAGCTGGCCATAGCGCACGGTGCCGGTGACCTTGCCGGAAGCGCGGATGAGGAGCCGCTTCCTGACCGTGAGCGAGCCCTCGAAGCGGCCGCGAATCTCGGCTTCCTCGATCGCCGCCGTACCCTTCATGAGTCCGGCCTCGGCGATCTCGATCTCGCGGCAGTTGTTGAGGTTGGCCTCGACCGTGCCCTCGACGACGAGGCGCTCGCACGAGGTGATCTCGCCGGTCAGCGAGATCTCGCGGCCGACGATGAGGCGCCGCATCTCGCTATCGCGCTTCGGCGTCGGGATGATCGGCGCGTGGCCCTCGGTGCGGCGCGACGCATCGCCCGGGCGCGGCGTCAGCGGCGTCGGCGTGATCGCGGTCGGCGTGGCGGCGGGGCTCCCCGGGGTGCTCGCAGACGCAGCCTGCATCGGCCGCGCAGGCGGAGTCGCGCCGAGCGGGCGCGGTGCCGACGGCTTCGGGGAAAGGCCCAGATCCGGCGTTTCGGACATCGGGGAAGCTCCTTCCGGTTCACTCTTTTTTCGGCTGAATATCGACATGGCGGTCGGCACCTGGAATGGTCAGTGGGCGTGCGTCGGGGACAAGATCGCCGCCTTCCGGTAAACCCGCCGTTACGACCGCCGGGTCCCCGCGATCATCCATTGCGCGAGGCACTACCATACTCGCGGGAGGCGCGTCGGACAAAGCGGATAATGCGCCGAAGCGAGCGCGCTTGCCCAACGAAGGCGGGCATCTATACTCGCGCACCCCTCCCGCCGCCCGGACAAGGAAATGGCCGCCTCAGAAATCGACGTCGTCGGCATCGGCAACGCAATCGTCGACGTGCTCGCCCGCACCGATGACGCTTTTCTGACCGCGCAAGGCTTGGTCAAGGGCACCATGGCGCTGATCGACGCGGGCCGCGCCGAATCGCTCTATGGCCAGATGAGCTCGGGCATCGAGATGTCGGGCGGCTCGGTCGCCAACACCATCGCCGGGATCGCGTCCCTGGGCGGCAGCGGCGCCTATATCGGCAAGATCGGGGACGACCAGCTCGGCCGGGTCTTCGCGCACGATCTGCGCTCGATCGGGGTACGGTTCGCGACGACGGCATCGGCCAAGGGGCCGGCGACGGCGCGTTGCCTCATCCTTGTCACGGCCGACGCGCAGCGCACGATGAACACCTATCTGGGCGCCTGCATCGAATTAGGGCCCGAAGACATCGACGCGAGCCTTCTCGAGGCGGCGCAGGTGACATATCTCGAGGGCTACCTGTTCGACCCGCCGCGCGCCAAGGCGGCGTTCCGCCAGGCCGCCGACATTGCCCATAAATCCCGCCGCAAGGTGAGCCTGTCGCTCTCCGACCCGTTTTGCGTCGAGCGCCATCGTGCCGATTTCCGCGCCCTCGTCCATCACCATATCGATATCCTCTTCGCCAACGAAATCGAGATCTGCTCGCTCTACGAGACCAAGGATTTCGCCACGGCCGTGGCGGCGGTGCGCGGCGATTGCGACATCGCCGTGCTGACGCGGAGCGCGCAGGGTTCGATCATCGTCACCAAAGCCGAGCAGGTCTTGGTCGCGGCCGCGCCGGTCGCCAGGGTGGTGGACACGACCGGCGCCGGCGACCTTTATGCCGCGGGATTCCTCTACGGCCTGACGCATGGCATGGCGCTTCCCGCCTGCGGCAAGCTCGGCAGCCTCTGCGCCGCCGAGATCATCGGCCATTTCGGCGCCCGCCCCGAAACCTCCCTAAAGGAGCTTGCGAAAAAGGCCGCAATCCCCATTTAACTTACGATTTGACGCAGAGGCCGCGGGGCCGCGCCGAGCGCGCGGTTGCACAGCGGCCTTTGCGCATCCTCCGCGGCCTTTGCGCTGAAATGTTTTCGTAATGGACATCCGCAACATCGCCATCATCGCGCACGTCGATCACGGCAAGACGACGCTCGTCGATCAGCTCTTGCGCCAGAGCGGCGCGTTCCGCGCCAATCAGCAGGTGCAGGAGCGCGCGCTCGACTCGAACGACCTCGAGCGCGAGCGCGGCATTACCATCCTCGCGAAATGCACCTCGCTGGTGTGGAAGGGGACGCGCATCAACATCGTCGACACGCCCGGCCACGCCGATTTCGGCGGCGAGGTCGAGCGCATCCTGAGCATGGTGGACGGCGTCCTGGTGCTGGTCGATGCGGCCGAAGGGCCGATGCCGCAAACGAAGTTCGTGACCATGAAGGCGCTGCGCCAAGGTCTGCGCCCGATCGTCCTCATCAACAAGGTAGACCGCTCGGACGCGCGCCCGATCGAGGTGCACAACGAGATCTTCGATCTCTTTGCCGTACTCGACGCCGACGAAGAGCAGCTCGATTTCCCGACGCTCTACGCCTCTGGCCGCGCCGGCTGGGCGGTGGTGGACCTTGCCGAGACGCGCGCCGATCTCGCCCCGCTCTTCGACCTCATCGTCGCGCACGTGAAGCCGCCCGTGGCGGTGCACGACGCGCCCTTCGCCATGCTGGCGACGACGCTCGAATACGATCCCTATCTCGGCCGCGTCCTCACCGGCCGGATCGCGCAAGGCCAGGCGCGTATCAACATGACGGTGCAGGCGCTCTCGCGCGAGGGGCGCGTGATCGAGGAGGCGCGCCTCACGAAGCTTCTGGCATTCCGCGGGCTCGAGCGCCGCCCGATCGAGGAGGCCGAAGCCGGCGACATCATCGCCATCGCCGGGCTGCAATCGGCCTCGGTCGCCGACACGATTTGCGATCCCGAGCAGGAGGCGGCGCTTCCCGCGACGCCGATCGATCCGCCGACCTTGGCGATGACATTCTCTGTGAACGATAGCCCCCTGGCCGGGCGCGAGGGCAGCAAGGTCACCGGCCGCATGATCGTCGAGCGCTTGAAACGCGAGGCCGAGGGCAATGTCGCCATCCGCGTCAGCGAGAGCGAGGAGAAGGACGCGGTCGAGGTCGCGGGCCGCGGCGAGCTCCAGCTCGGCGTGCTGATCGAGACCATGCGGCGCGAGGGGTTTGAGCTGTCGATCTCGCGCCCGCGCGTGCTGATGAAGCAGGATGAAGCGACCGGCCGCCGCCTCGAGCCGATCGAGGAGGTGGTGATCGATGTCGACGAGGATTTTTGCGGCATCGTTGTCGAGAAACTGGCGTCGCGGAAAGGCGAGCTCCGCGACATGCGGCCTTCGGGCGGCGGCAAGCGGCGCCTCGTGTTCCACGCGCCGACGCGTGGGCTTCTCGGATATCAGGGCGAATTTCTCACCGATACGCGCGGCACCGGCGTGATGAGCCGCCTCTTCCTCGGCTACGAGCCGTGGAAGGGCGCGATCGAGGGGCGGCGCAACGGAGTCTTGGTCTCGAACGGCGAGGGGACCGCCGTGGCTTATGCGCTCTGGAACCTCGAGGAGCGCGGGCCGATGTTCATCACGCCCGGCACGCAGGTGTACGAGGGCATGATCGTCGGCGCGCACAGCCGCGGCAGAGACCTCGTGGTGAACCCGATCAAAGGCAAGCAGCTCACCAACATCCGCACCACGTCGAAAGATGAGGCGGTGCGCCTCACGCCGCCCATCCTCATGACCCTGGAACAGGCGATCGCCTATATCGACGACGACGAGCGGGTCGAGGTGACGCCGAAATCGATCCGCATGAGGAAGCGTCATCGCGACGCGCACGCGCGCAAGCGCCTCGCCCGCGCCGCGGAGGCCGCCGCCGAGGCCGGCTGACCCGCGAGTTGTCGACCGCGTGCGCGCTTCGTGCTACGCTTGGTCATTCAAATAAGAAAATTGGTCTGGCGCAAACCCCGGGGGAGGTTGTCATGCCCATCTTCATCACCCAAGGCCGTCTCACGCAGCAATATGTTCGCGGCGGATTGCAGAAGCCCGAGGACCGGCAGGCCGTGCTGTCGCGACTCTGCGAGGCGGCCGGCGGGCGCCTGGTCTCGCTCTACTTCACGCTCGGCCAGTACGACATCGTGGTCATCGCGGACATGCCCGATGCGCAGGCCGCGGCGTCGATCGTGCTCGCCGCCTGCGGCGGCGGCGGCATCAGCGACGCCGTCACCACCCAGGCCTTCACGGCGGCGCAAGGCAAGGAGCTGTTCGAGCGCGCCGCCAAGATCGCCTACAAGCCGATGGGCGGCTAGCGCGCCCCTCCGCCAAGCGGCGCGGAGGCGAGGGCGCGGACGCGAGGGCGGCGGCGGTTGACGGTTCCGGCGCGCAACCCCTAATGTGCCGCGCCCCAAGGGCGCCGACGTAGCTCAGCGGTAGAGCAACTGATTCGTAATCAGTAGGTCCGCAGTTCGATCCTGCGCGTCGGCACCAGATTCTACAAAACATTCCAGATAGATAGGACGGCCACGCGCACTGAACGCGAATGCACGCGAAGGGCCGTGGAAGCAGAGTGGAAGCACGCGGCGCCGTTTTGCGTAGGCGGATTGGCGGGAGACGAGACGCGACCGACGCGGCCCGCATTTGTCACTTCGGTGCGCGCTTCTCTGTTGCGAGGCGAGGATGGTGCGGCGCGAATTAGGCGCTTCGAATGTTCGACCAATGGGAAGACGGCCAGCATGAAACAGCACGACAGAATCGCTTTGGAGGCTAAGCCGCGTGCAGCGCACCGTCCTATGACAGTCCCTCGCGGGCTGTCATAGGACGGTTGCGGTTGGCCCTCAATCACCAGACCGCTAAGCTCGTCATGGATCAAGCGCGCTCGAGCCGCTAGCTCGTTGCGGTTGGCCCTCAATCACCAGACCGCTAAGCTGCGCATCGCAGCGTTGCGGTTGGCCCTCAATCACCAGACCGCTAAGCTGCTCGCTACGCCGTTGCGGTTGGCCCTCAATCACCAGACCGCTAAGCTCCAGGCGACGCCGTCGGCGCGAGCCGCGATCACGTTGCGGTTGGCCCTCAATCACCAGACCGCTAAGCTCCGACCCTCCTTAGGCCCCTGATTTTGGGGCCTTTTTTCTCGTTCTCCCGCGCGAGAAACACGGCAACGGTGCTCAGAAGAGCGCGAATTGCGCCGGGTTTTCCGGTGCCGGTTCGCGTTTTCGTCCCCTGTAGGTGCGGATGTTTTCGTACTGCTTGTCGGTAATGAACAGAATATGGACTTTACCGGCGGATGGCATTTTTGCCTCCACTTGGCGCGAGAGGGCGTCGGCTTGTTCCTTGCTGGCGCAAAATTTCAGATAGACCGAATACTGCGTCATCTCAAAGCCCAGGTCCAACAGCGCTTCGCGAAACTTCGTCGCCGCTTTTCGCTCCCGCTTGGTCCCCACGGGCAGATCGAATAGTACGAATGCCCACATGATCCGATACCCACTCAACGCGTCCGGCTGTTTGACCGCGATGGTATGCGGTCCACTCACCGTCAGCTCTCCAGCGGCAAGGACGGCAGCGGCAAGGCGAGATGGTCGCCGTCACCCGCGAAAGCGCGTGCGAGCGACTGCGCCAGCCGTTCGGCGCATGTCATCAGTGGACTGAGGCCCTGACCCGTCGGAACGTCGAGAACCATAATGCGCGCAAGCGCACTCTTCGTTTCCGAGTCAAGTTCTGCATTCCCATCGGTCACGATGCGCCGGACCTCGCGATCCACGATCGGGCGGAACGGTTCCATCAAATCATCGATCAACACCATCGGATTGGATCGGTTGGAGTGCATCAGACCGAAGCCGGGATGCAGGCCCGTGGCCATGACGGCACGTGCGACGCCGGCCCGAAGGACGGCATAACCGTAATTCAAAAGAGCGTTAGTCCCGCCGCCGTCCGTGTCGCGGTGAAACTCGCTCCCGAACAGCAATGGCCAGTATCGCCTCGCTGCCTCGGCCTCGACGTTTTCGGGATCGCCCGTCCGCACTTTCCGCGAGAGAAGATAGAACCCGCCGCTCGGTGCGCCGAATGCCGCCAATGTTGCGCCCTGCGCCTGTATTTTCGCGCGGACCAGTTGCGCCCAAAGCCGCTTCTTGAGCGGCAAGCTTGCTTCCACCTGGTCGTTCATGCGGCCGGTCTGCACATGGTGCGCGTTCACCGGCCAAACGATCGCGGCCGGCATGTGGTTGGCGCCACAAAGGATCACGGGGACGCCGCGCGCCGACAGCTCTACAAGCGCGTTGTTCGTGTATGTCAGCCCGTGCGCATTGGCGATGACCGCCGCAACGTCGTCTATGGGCACGCGGCCGATCTCCTCGCCATGTTCGCTGACGACAACGAACCCGCGAAAAATAGAAACGTGGCGGCCATCGGTCGCTATTTCAACGACCCGTCCGACCATCTACTTCATTCGTCCCTCTGTGGCGGCGCCTTTTGGCTCAACTCGCCACGGGCGACCTATCTCGTCAACGCGCACGAGCTCTGCCGACCATTCGCGGAGCTTGTCGAAGTTGGCAAAAATCCAACGGAAAGGATCGTCTTTGTCGTCGTGCCTCTTCTGAAATTCCCCCGCTTCGTTGTGCTCAACGAGATAAAGCACATTGTTCGACGGGGAAAGCCTCACAATGCGAACTAACTTTTTTCTGCCTTCATGCGCAATGTTGAGCATGTCGCCCTTGAACACGCGCATAACGAATCGTGCGCCGGCGAAGCGTGTTGACCATTCGAGCGCGCTCCCTTTTTGATTCGCACGAAATATGGTCATCGCCTCGCCGTGCCAGCGGCCGTCTACTGTCTCGAAAATCTCGACATAGGCGTTCTCGCCGGCGCTGTACGACTTGTAGGGCTTGCCGGAACGGTCTTTCAATGTGACGAGATATTCGGGCTTCTCCGCCTTCAAAAGACGGACGTGGCGCACGCCATTCGGCAATCCTGGAATATCGGTGCGCGCTGCGAAACTCTGCAAAGCGGCCTTGAGATCCTCTGCGGCTGCGCGTCGCGCCTTGACGTGTGCTTCTACTAAGTCGCGCAAGCGCCGGTCGCGGATGCGGCCGATTTCTTTCTCGGTCAGAGTGAGGAATGTCTTACGATAAACGAGATTGCCTTCGGATTTGGTGTCGTCTACCACCGTTCCATACGCACTGTCTTCGTGCAGCCTCGCCTCCAGACCGTGATCTGCCTTGTGCGAGACGACCATGGCCGAAAGCTTCGCGTCCAGATCGTCCCGCAATGTCGGCCAGGGCGGCGGGATTTCGATGCGTTCGCGCTCTTCCGCGTCGTTTGCGCTCGCCATGCGCTGAAGCAGCGAACGGTCGGTCAGCGCCGCTACCATTGCATCGATGGCATGATGGCGGTGATCCTTGCGGTTTTTCGCGTCGCTATAATTGTGATCCGGGAGCAGGCTGTTGAGTCCCCACTTGGCGCGGATCATCGCTGTCATTTTTCCCGGCAGCACATTGACCTTGTACGGCCCGGTCACGGCGGCAACATACTGTGCCGCGACCCGCGCGAGCCATCCCGTCTCGTTCAGTTGACGCGCTAGAAATCCTCCCATCGCATCGAACCGCTGACGCGCGTCGGGCGCGAAGCGCCAGCGCTTGTTCTTGGGCAACGAAGCCGCGCGCTTGGCGATGTCGTCCCATTCCGGGGTCGCGCCGAATGCCTCGTATGGCGTCTGTTTCCCTTTGAGTTGGTTGGCGCTGCGTAGGCAAACGACCTTGTTTGCCGCACTGTCGTCCCATGATTGGGAGAACGGAATCAGGTGCTCGATTTCGACTTCTTCCGAGAGAAGCCGTGCGATGCTGATCGGCTCGCCCGAGAACGGGCAGCGGCGGTCGAGAAGATCGCCGGAATTAAGCTCCTCCCACAACCGCATCTTGATCAGGTTGCGCGCGTTGTCGGGTTGGCCGAGCTTGCGCAACTCTTCGCGCCGTGCCTCGTTCTTGCGCTGGTTCTGAGCTTGCTCTCTCTCAAGCTCCACCATCTGATCAGGAGAAAGTTTGAAATCCCGTGTCATCTCGACTGTGACCTGGGCCGGCGCGTGGCCCAAGTCGCGAATGACGGCGTTGACGACACGCCGTAGTTGTCCAAGCCCGATATGGACCGTCGGATTGGGAAACCGGCCAAAACGCTTATCGGCGGAATCGCGCGGATCGCCGGTGCCAATCACTTCGTTCTGAAGCCACTCGCCGTAGTAGGGAAGATAGCCACTTGGCGACACCTCGCCTGTCGGCAAAAGCGCAGGATCGTATCCCGCCGCCTTCGCGGCGTCCGGGTACATCATTCCGCCGATCATGTACGGCAATATCTTTTTAATTGCGCGCAAACCAAGTCGGCTGTGTCCTTCGCTATGGAAATTGACGCTCGCGATCGCCTCGGCCTTCGCTTCATCGAGACCGGCTTCCGCGACCAGCCAAGCAATAATCTGCCTTTCGTCGTCAACTTCGAGCAGTTGACTCACGATCGCGATCTGCTGCTCCACCGAAAACCCATACCACGCCTTTCCGAACAGCGCGGCCTTCGCCAATCTTGCGGCCGTCTCGTCGCCGAGCAATTCTTTCCGCTTCGGACTTTCGAGATTGAAGTGCGCTTCGGCTGGCAGCTTCAGTATGCTTCGGATGCGGTCGAACGATAGCTTGCCTTTCTCCATGAGCGCGAGCGCGATCTTGTCGCCCCGCTCCTTGGTCAGGGGCTGAAAGGGCTTGCCCGCCTCGGCAAACTCAAGATTGCGGACCTCTTGCCAGATGCGAAAACGCTGGGCGAGAGGATGCGCGCGCGGGCAGCGAAATCCTTCCAGGTCGTCCGCGTTTCGCGCCGGATCGAGCGAGCATTTGCCGGCCTGCGGGCGCTTCAAGGGACGTTGGAAAAATATCGTGTGATGAATCGCGGCGCGCGCTTCTTCCGTCATTTCCGAATGATACGGCGCTTGCCGCCGCCAGATCGCATCGAATTCGTCGCGCAAGAGTTGGCGCGTCGGGTAGAACTCGTATTCCGCCTTGGTGCCGGTCGAGCGATTTCGCGCGCGGACGTATTGGCGAGTCCTTTGCCGCCCAAAGAAGAACTCGCCCAAGGTGCGCGCGCCGGCCGCGCGCATCAGGTTCTCCAGATTGCGGTTCGCCTCCTTGATCGCTCCCTTGTCGTCGTCCGCATTTTTTTCGGTTTTGCGGTTGGAAAGAAAACCGCGCCGCTGATTGAGATGAAAAAGCGCACGGCCGATCTGATGGGCGGTAAGCGTCTCGTCCAGCGCCCGCGCGCGGCATTGATATGGGTCCAGGTTTTCGAGCGCCTTCTTGTCTGCGATGCTCCGGGGCATCAGCCCATAGGTGACGAGCTGCGCCATGAGATTAGTTCGCCGCTTGAGATACCTGTCTCGTCTCCGCCGCGCGCCACGCGCCACGCGGCGGCTAACCGCGTTCGAGGTCTTGGATTGCGGGTCGCGGCCGTCCGGGTAAATCCGCGCTCCGCCCGGACCCAGCTGGATGGGATCGCCGTTGTCGTCGAGCCAAACGACGAACCAACCCAAAGAATTGGAGCCAACATCAAGACCCAAACGATAGGGCGCATCGGTCGCATCAGTCATGCCAACCAGCCCTCCCTGCCAGCCGGATGAGCGTTCCGGTTGTAATCTTGACAGGGATGCACGTGAGGAGGAAGCTCCAATTCGGTGCTCTAACGCGAGGTTTTGCCAAACTTAGCGGTCTGGTGATTGAGGGCCTCCCGTTAACAAGCTGAAAAGCACCAAATGGGGGCGAGCTGCGGCTCGCCCCCTTCCTAATGGCGAGCGAGCATTGGGCCGCACGAATTCACGTGGTGCCGTCGCGGTATCGCCTTGCGATGATTTCGTCCGCCTCTCGCGGGCTTACGGATCGTTGCCCGCCTCGCGAACTCGCAACCAATCTCGCCCGCGTTTAGCGTGATTGCCGGAATGCCTCGGGCGTGTCGGACGTGTTGCTACACAGGCGCGCGTCTGCCCAAGCGATAAGATCACGTCGGCGGTAGCGAATTGAGCGAGCAGAGACTTTCACATAGCGGGGACCGCCGCCCCTCACGCGCCAATTGCGTAGTGCGCGGACGCTGTAGCCGAGGAATTCGGCCGCATCGAACTCGTCAATGAGGCGGTCGAGGTAGGCCGGATCGTTTGCGGTAGTCTCGGGTGCGGTGCTCATTGGCTGTCCTAGCGCGATCTGTGATTCGTGCAGCGCCTTTTTGAGCATCAAGGAGCGGTGGCCGTATAGACGGCACAAATTCCGGTAATTAGCGCGGCTTTCCGACGCACCGCTGCAACAATTCGGCGTGGCGATTTCACCGGTTTAGGAGCGACGGAACCGAAATTGGCGCGGGTCCGTGCTGATGGTGCGACATTTATCGGCCGGGCGGCGCGCCCCTTTTCCGCCAGTCCGGCGGCGCAAATCGCGGCCACGCGCGTTGGCAAGCTCTGTCTGACAAGCCCTCAATTTCGGCTCGTGCCAAGGCGAAGATCGATCGCCTATCCATCGGTTTTTTGCCATCGTTCTTGCGTATGAACTCCTCCAGCCACTCCGCGAACTTGTCCTCCGCGGTCATCTTGGCGCGCGCTGCTGGGTGCGCCGGAATCGCCGATCTAAGCCATGCCTCGAACTCGGTGCGGCGTATGAGCGCGGTTCCGCGACGCATTGCCAGTTGGCGACGTGGGACAACGACGAGCGACAGGGCCAAATAGCATTTGAAGCCATGCTCGCGGCTCCATGCCGGCCAATCGATGTAAGGTCCCGCCAACAACTGTGCGCGCAATGCCCCGCTCTTCAAAGCTCCAAAAAAGACCTGCTCGGCTTTGACACGCCGCTCGTAATTTGCCCGCTCGCGGTAGTAAGTCTCGTTGAGTTGCGCCATCGGCAATAGGCGCTCCATCAATTCGGTCCGTTCTTCCAATAGACCTTTCATGGTCTGCACGTTCGCCGCGATTTCAGCCTCGTCGGTTATCTTGGCGTTCGTAGCCTCGAGTTTGCCATGCTCTGCGTAGATTTCCTTGATCCGAGTCTCATGTGGCTCGCGGGCAGCGGCGACCACCTCGGGCGGATCGATGCATCGTTGCGCGATCTCGTCGCCCCGCCACTCTGGAAAGAGGCGACGGCCGAGCCGGTCGAACGCGTGGAGCAGAAAATAATAATCCTCAAGAGGCAGCATCATCGGCGTTTCACTCGCCTTTTTGCTGCCTCCGGTCCCTCGTAACGTTACGGGGTCCGCGAGTGAGGCAGGGCGATCAAATTGGAGTAAACAACCCCCTACGCGTTTGAGCAAAACTCCCGTTACGGGATTGAGTAAAGTAGCGCAACGCTAATCTGCCGAAAATGTCCCTACATAGGGACCGCGCGTGGTCCCTATGTACATATGCTCATTCGGCGGCAGCTTGCGGCGTCCGCCCGTTGTCATTGGCCGCGCGCGGCAGCGCGGGGCATAGGCCCAAAGGGGATCGCTCGCCCGCGAGTGCCGTAGGCGTTCCAAATTTCCAGATCGATGCTAATGCATATGGCGGCGCGCACGGTGCTGCCTTACGGGCCATCAAAGGCGTTAACTCGCCTCGGCAAGAGCCTTCTGAACGGCTTTGGGGTTCCGATCAATCACCAGGAGATAGGCGCGGGCCGGTCCCTCCGGCTGCCGCGATCCTTGCTCCCAATTCTGAACATTCTTGATGCTGAAGCCGAAACGTGCGGCAAACGCGGCTTGGCTCATCCCCAGCTTGCGACGGATCGCTCCGACATTGATCTTGGCGGGCACATTGACCCGGATGGTTGTCTCGCGCGTGGCGCGCTTTCGACCGCGTGCATGGGCAACCGCGTTCTCCATTCCTCGAATGAGTTCGCTTCCAACGTCGAGTTTTTTCATCGCTTGATCCTCAGTCGCACGATTTTCCTGGCACTGGTTTTGAGCTGTTCGGCCAGCTCGGTGAGCCGGGCCATCTGTACGGCGTTCAAATCGATCTGTTGATTCTTCGCGTAGATGGCAAGGAGGTAGATCGGAACCGCCTCGGTAAAATAGTAATAGATCGCGCGATAGCCGCCGCGCTTGCCTTTCCCCTTTCCGGCCCAACGCAGTTTTCGCAGACCGCCCGTGCCTTGGATCAGGTCGCCCGCCTCCGGGTTCCGCGCCAGAAACTCAACCAGCTCGGTCCGCGCGGCCTCGCTCAGCCCGGCCCGCCGCGCGCTTGCGTCGAACGGATCAACCTCCGCCACGGTGATCGGCACAACCGGCATGGCGGGAGTTATATACCTCAATGAGGTATAATCCGTCAACCAACATATCCAGTGTCAGATCGCCATCAAGCTATGGGCCGGTGATCCGCGCCAAGTGTGATCCGCTGTGCCGCTTTCGCTCCGCAGACGGGCCACGTTCGCGCCGTACATACGTATGGGCCTAGCAAGGGCCCCTATGTACATACGCTCATTCGGCAGCGGCGTGTGGCGCGCGCGCGTTGTCGTTTGCCGGTTTCGGCAAGGACGGGTCCAAGCCCATGGCTTTGGCGATAGCGTCCGTGATCCGCTCCGCCGTCGCGCGCACCGAGGCGGGCGCGAGGTGGGCATACCGTGCCGTCGTCTGGGTCTGCGTATGCCCTAGCAGCTTGCCGATGATCGGCAGGCTTTCGCCGTCGCTCGCGGCGAGGGATGCATAGGAGTGCCGCAGATCGTGGATGCGAAGGTCGGGCAGCTGTGCCTTCTTGCGGATGCGCCGCCACGGCCGCTGTAAGTCGTTCCAGTGCTCGCCCTCGGCCATCCCGGTAATGACGTAGGGATTGCCGCGCACGCGCTTGGCGCGGGCAAGCAACTGCATTGCGGCGGCACCTAGCTCGATGCGCTTGGGTCCCGTTTTCGAGTCGGGCAGCGCGAGATAGCCGTTGCGCACGTAATCCCATTTCAGGGTCTGGATTTCACCGAGGCGTGCGCCCGTCAGCATGAGGAGGCGAATTGCCAGGATCACCGAGGCGGGTTCGGAGCCGTCGGCCTCGGCCGTTTCGAGCACGGTGCCGAGGCTCAGCATTTCGTCGGGGGTCAGGTAGCGCTCGCGCTTGCGCTCGGGGTATTTTTTGACGTGGCGGCAGGGATTGGAGCCGTCCGGCCGCAACTCCCATACCTCGGCCACGTTGAACAGCTTCGACAGGACCGCGAGCGCACGATTGGCCTGATAGGGCGTATGGCTCAGCGAATGGTGCAGGCGCGCGATGTCCTGGCGCTTCACGTCGCCCACCTTGAACGTGCCGAGGTGCGGCTTGATGTGGAGCTTGATGCTGCGGCGATAGTCGCGCTGGGTATGCGGCTTGCAGCGGTGCGCGACGTGATCGCTCAAAAACTGATCGCAGAAGGCGGCAAGGTTCGGCGCGCGGCGCTGCGCCTCAATCTCTGCAACGGGATCGCCGCCCTTATCGACCGCCACCAGCAACGCACGGGCGTGCTTCCGCGCCTCGTCGGGGGTCATCGTACCGATGGCGCTGAACGCGTTGCGTCGGGTGCGCCCGCCCGCGCGGTACTGCACGACATAGGATGATTTGCCTGTGTGCAGAACCCGGACGCCGAAGCCCCGCAGTTCGCCGTCCCAAACGAAATAGTCCTTGGCGCTCGGCTTCAAATCATCGATGGTGCGCTTGGTGATTTTTGCCATCGTACGCTCCTGACCGCGTGCCCTCGCGGAAGCACAGTGGAAGCACTATGGCAGAAAACGGGGGAGAAAATCTAGCGTACAAGCGGCATATGTGGCGTAACCGTTCTTCAAAAAAACCGCGATGGTATAAGGCTTATTTGTATCTCTAGAGCGAACGGGAGCGAACGAGAGTAGCGTACTTGGCGGCCTTCGTAATCAGTAGGTCCGCAGTTCGATCCTGCGCGTCGGCACCAGATTTGCCGCGGTCACGCACCCTCATTCGGCGTTGGAGGCGAATTGGGCGACGAGCCGAGCTTCGAAGACGCCATGACCGCCGGGATGCACGCGCTCGCCGACGAAATCACGCGCAGCATCGACACGGCGCTGGTCGGCGTGTTCGCCGGATTGTTCCGGCACATCGCGGGCCTGGTGCGGCGCCGCCCGGTCGAGCCACTCCAGCCCGATCGCTAGGTCAGCGGTGCGTCATGCGGCGGCGGCCATGGGAGCGGCCAGCGGATCGGGCCCATAGTCATTCGGCCCGGGCACGCCGGGAAAGCAGCCCATCTCGACGAACGACCAGAGGTGAAGGAAGAATCCTTCATAGACGAAGAGGATGCCGCGGTCGGACGACGCCGCCAACCCGGACGCGAAGTCGAGCGCCAAGGGCGCCACAACGAAGATCAAAAGCCACCAGCCGCTCTTGCCGCGGTCGTGCAGCCGCTTCGAGGCGACCGCGATCACCATCCAGCCCAGCACCAGGCACAACGCCACCGCCACCACGAACAGCCACAATCCGGCGCGGCCGCCCGTGTGCTGCACCAGAAAAATGTCGATCGCCATCGACAGCACGGCGATCGAAAATCCCCACATGCCGCTGAAAATATAGAGGTAGAGCATGATCGCGCCGGGCATCCACAGCATATGGAGGAGGGTGCCGCGCGCCGCCGGGGTGACCGCAACCGCGAGCGAGCCGAGTGCATAAAGCGAGAGGCCGAAGATCCAGAATCGCCCGCGCGCGAGCCTGCCCTCGAAGCCAAACAACAATTGAAGCGCCGCCATGCGCCACCCCCCGCCTTGGCCGCGCGATCCTAACAGGGGATTTTTGGCCGCGAAACCATCGCGCGGCGATTGGCGCTCAGGAGTTGTGCAATCCGATCCGGCGTGTTGCATGCGGGCTCGCGCGATGCCGCCGCCAGCGGGTGCGCCCGGCAAATTTTGCCGCGAGCGCGCACAACGCGGCAGCAAAAGCCGCCGTCGCCAACGGCGCCGCCGCAGGCAGGGCGTACAGAACCCGGTTCGCGAACGCGCCATCGATCTCGGCCGCCATTCCCTCGGCGATGCGTTCGGCGGCAGTGTCGAGCGCTGTGTCGAGCCCCTCGGACACGAGCTGCGCCATGGTCCCCTCCTGTAACGCGGGGCGATTGTCCGCCGCCGCTGCACTGGCGGATTGTGAAGGGCTTCACAGGGACTCGAATATTTCTGGGCTCGGCCGCGACGCCCGCGTCGCTGGCATGGGGATTGCAACGCTGCGAATCGGATCGATCGGCGCTGCGGCGGGATGGGGCGCCTCGTACGATGGATGATGGGTCGATGAAGCAGCGGACGATGCGACAACGCGCCGAGCGGTTCTGTGCCCGGCTCAATGACGGCCTGACCGCCGTCGCGATCGTGCTTGCGATGATGGTGTTCGTCGTCGGCACCTATCGCACGCTCGAGAATGTCGAGATGGCGATTGCGACGAATGACACGAGCTGGGACACGGCGCCCGACGCCTCCGCCCAAGTCGCGACGCAGCAGGCCCAGCAATAAGTCTGCCTCGGAAAGCGGCAAAGGCGCCGTCATCTGCCCGGTTTTAGGCAGGGCCCAAAAGGGCTCGTGCTAGCATGGCGCCATGGCCGAGCCTTCCCTTGGCGCGGAAACCGCGCGCGACGAGATCGTAACCTGGACCGCGCAGTACCGTTCGCGCGGCAGCCCGATCCGCGGTGACGATGCCGTGCGCTGGGTTCTGACCGAGGGACACCGCGCCGCAAGCCTCGCCGAGTTCCTCGATTTGCTTGCCTGGCGGCTCGTCGGCGAGGGGATCCCGTTGTCGCGGGCGACGCTCCATGTCGGCACGCTCCATCCGCAGCTTTTGGGCCTCAGCGCCCGCTGGCAGCGCGATCGCGACGTCGTCGAGCAATCGCGCATCACGCACGCCGTCATGGCCGCCCCCTTCTATCTCGACAGCCCGATCCGTCCGGTGGTGGATCGCGGCGAACGCGTCCGCCATCGTCTCGAAGGCTGCGCGTTCCCGCCGCTGCCGCTTCTCGTCGAGCTCGCTGCGGACGGCATCACCGATTATCTCGGGCTGCCGCTCTATGCGATGGGCGACCGCCATTCGGTCTTCACGCTCGCGACCGACCAGGCCGGGGGCTTTTCCGACGCGTCGATCGACGCGATCGATCGCCTGCTTCCGGCGGTCGCCGTCGTCGTCGAAGGGAAGGCCATGCGCTACCTGACGGCGAACGTGCTCGACACTTATCTCGGCCACACGATCGGCGGCCACATCCTCGCCGGCGAGATCCAGCGCCGCCAAGGGCAGGAGATTCGCGCCGCCCTCGTCGCGACTGATCTGCGCGGCTTCACCCAGCTCTCCGACCGGCTTCCGGCGGGCGAACTCCTCGAGCTGCTCGACGACTATTTCGACGCCGTGACCTCGCCGATCCAGCAACGAGGCGGCGAGGTGCTGAAATTCGTCGGCGACGGGCTGCTCGCGATCTTCCCGGCCCGCGGCGAGGAGGAGCGGGCGGCGGCGGGTGCGGCTGTCGCGGCAGCCGAGGAAGGATTGGGCCGCATCGTTGCGCTCAACCGCGCGCGCGAAGCGGCCGCGCGCGCTCCGGTGCGCGTCGGCATCGGGCTCCACATCGGCAGCGTGTTCTACGGCAATGTCGGCGCGGCCGACCGGCTCGACTTCACCGCGATCGGTCCCGCCGTCAATCTGGTGTGCCGGCTCGAAGGCCTGACCAAGCAGCTCGACCGGCCGCTCGTTCTATCGCGCGACATCGCCGCCGTCGCCGGCCGCCCGGTCCTTTCGCTGGGATTCCACCCCGTGCGTGGATTGAGCGAGCCCGAGGAAGTGTTCGGCCTCGCCTAGAGCCGGATCTTGCTCTAGCCCTCGAGCAGCCAGCCGAATTTTTCCCGAGCCTTTTGTGCGACCTCGGCTGACGGCGCGTTGGTCGGCGGAAACTTGTCGCGCCAATGGAACGGCCGGCAGGCGTCGATGATCGCCACCGAATGGGTCATGTCGCGCCGCGCGCGCTTTTCCGGCGAGAGCCGCGGGTCGGCCGGCGAATCCCAGGAATTGCTGATGAACTGGATCGATTCCTTGGGATCGGTGCGCGTGATCATCGCCCACAAAAGGTTGTCGAGATCTGTCACGTCGACGTCGTCGTCCACCACGACGATATATTTCGACGCGTAGGCCGAGGCGCCGCATTGCGCGGCGACATGGCCCGCCTGCGTCGCGTGGCCGGGATAGCGCTGCTTGATCGAGATGGCGTGAAACATGCGCGCGCCGCCCACTTCGTGGCACCACACCTGCTTCACGTCCGGCACGCCGGCGTTGGCGAGGTTCTGCATGATGGTGGCCGAGCGCAGCACGCTGCGATAGCGCGCCATCTCGTCCGGCCCCGCGCCCATCGGCGGCACGCCCACGAGGATCGGGTCGTTGCGGTGATAGATCGCCTTCACGTCGAGCACATGCGCCATGGTGGCGCCGCCGGCATAGTGCCCGGTCCATTCGCCGAACGGGCCCTCCATGTGGCGCTTCTCGGGCTCGACGAAGCCTTCGAACACGATCTCGGCGTTGGCGGGAAAGGGCAGACCGGTGACGCGGCCGCGCACCATCTTCACCGCCCGCCCGCGCAAGCCGCCGATGATGTCGAGCTCGAACACGCCATAGGGCGCTTCGATCCCGCCATAGAAGAACGCGAGCGGATCGCCGCCCAGCACCATCACGACCGGCATCTTCTCGCCGCGGGCAAAGTATTTCTCGCGGTGGATATAGCCGTGATGGCCCGCCGCCATGATGAGGCCGACGCTCTTCTTGTCGTGCACCTGCGCGCGATAGGCCCCGGCGTTGAGCCAGTTCTCCTCGGGATCGCGCGTGATGCTGTAGGTGCCGGTGCCGATATAGCGCCCGCCATCCTTCTCGTGCCACACGGGCGCCGGAAATTTCTCGACATCGACCTCCTCGCCCATCATCACGTTCTCGAGCACCGGCCCGTCCGCCACGATCTCGTGCGGCACGATGCGCGGCTCTTTCAGATAGGCGTCGCGATAGGCCTGGCTCAGCTCCCATTTGTTGAGATGGTCGGGAAAGCCCATGGTCATGTTGCGCCGGGTGCCGGCGAAAACGTTCAAGAGCACGCGGAACCCCTTGGCGCAGCCGGGAATGTCGTCGAAGACGACGCACGGGCCGTTCTCGGCGCGCAGGACAGCTTCGGCGGCAAGCCCGATATCCTCCTGCCACGAGGCGCCCGCGACATCGCGCACCTCGCCCAAGCGCCGCGCATAGTCGAGCCACTCGCGCAGATCGTCATAGCCGATCCGCCCCTCGATGTTGCTGCCGCCGCCGTCGCTCATCTGCGCCGCCTTTCCGCTGCAAAGCCCATCTTCGCGCGCCCGCCGCTTGGTGCAAGCCCCTCGCCGATGCTCCAAAAACCCTCTCCCCTCTGGGGAGAGGGTCGACCGCATGCGGTCGATGGTGAGGGGACATGCGTGCCCAGTCTCGGCGATGCTATGTTTGTGGCAAAAGACCGGGGAGGAAACCATGGTTCGCATCGCACGATGCGCCGCGCTTGCGCTCCTGATGCTCGCGGCGCAAGCGGCCAGCGCCGAGCCGATCAAGATCGGTATCGTCGGCGTCACCGCCTTCGCGCCGGTCTATGTGGCGCAGGAGAAGGGATATTTCGCGGCCGAAGGCGTGCCGGCGGAGCTCGTCTATTTCGATGCGGCGGCGCCCGTTGCGGTCGCGACCGTGTCGGGATCGGTCGATTTCGGCGTCGCCGCCGTGACCGGCGCCTTCTACAACCTCGCCGGCGAGGGCGAGCTGAGGCTCATCGCCGGCGCCGCGCACGAGGCGCCGGGCTTCCGGCTCCAGGCCTTCCTCGCCTCGCGCCGCGCCTATGACGGCGGGCTCAAAAGCGTCAAGGATTTTGCCCACCACAGTTTCGGCGTCACCACCAAGGCCGCGCCGCCGATCTATGTCGTGGGCGGCATCCTCGCGCCGAAAGAAGGCTTCGACTTCGGTGCGGTCGAGGTGCTGTCCCTGCAATCGATCCCGAACATCGTCACGGCCTTGACCGGCGGCAAGGCCGATTTCAGCGCGGTGTCGATGACACCCGGCATGCTGCCGCTCTTGGATCGCGGCGACATCAAGCTCATCGGCTGGGTCGGCGACGAGGCGCCGTGGCAGTTCGGCATCGTCTTCACCGGCACCACGACGGCGAACGAGCGACAGGGCACGGTCGAGCGTTTCCTGCGCGCCTATCGCAAGGGTGCCAAAGACTATCACGACGCCACGACCGCCCCCGACGGCAAGCCCGCGCACGGCGTCAAGGCGGACGCGATGATCGGGATTCTCGCCAAATACACGAAGCAGACGGTCGACGAAGTAAAGCTCGGCATCCCCTATGTCGATGCCGAGGGCCGGCTCGACGAGGCGGACATCCTCCGCCAGGTGAGATTTTACGAGCAGCAAGGGTTGGTGAAGGCGGGCGTCGATGGCGCCGCGATCATCGACAAGCGCTATGTCCTGGCGCTTCCCGGCTCGTGACGGGGCGGCTCGGGTCTATCTCGCCGCCGCGCGCTCCGGATGCAGGATCAATTTCTGGACGCGCCAGTTGATGATCTCGCCGACGATGAGGGTGTTCTCGTCGGGGCACGCCATCGCGTGGATCCAGCCGAACGCCTTCAACTCCTTGCCCGCGTGGCCCAGCATGCCGACGAGCTTGCCGTCGAGCGTGAGCTTGTAGATGCGGCCTGGAAAGGCGTCGGCCGTGTACAGGAACTGGTGCGGCGGCGGCGTGATGCAGATGACCCACGGCGCGCCGGGCTTCAAAAGCGACGGCACGTCGGCGCCCATCGGATCGGGATATTTGCTGCCGATCACCATGCGCGCATCGGGCGGCGCCGACACATCGATGGTGAACTGGCGCAGGAAATTGCCGCTCGTGTCGAACACCTGGATGCGGCGGTTGCCGCGATCGGCGACATAGATGTTGTTCTCGGCGTCGATGCCGATATTGTGCGGCGTGTTGAATTGTCCCGGCCCGCTGCCGCGCGAGCCCCACGAACCGATGAAGTTGCCGTCCTTGTCGAGCTTGGCGATGCGCGAATTGATATAGCCGTCGCTGATATAGGCGTTGCCGACACTGTCCCATGTCACGTCGGTCGGCTGGCGATAGCGGCCGTCGACGGCCGGCAATGGCGGGTTCGGATGCTTCAAGGGGCCGGTGCCTTCGTCGGACGCTTCCTGCTTCCGTCCCGAGACGAGCGCGACGCGCCCTTGCGGATCGAACTTCACGATCATGTCCGAGCCTTTGTCGACGGCCCAGATATTGTCTTGCTTGTCGACGCGAACGGCGTGCGCGAACGACCAGGCGTAGAGGTTCTTGCCGATCTCGCGGATGTATTTGCCGTCCGGTGCGAATTCGAGAAGCTGCGCCGCCGTCTCGGCATAGGCCGGGCCCGTGCTGGATCCGCCACGCGAGAAGACGAAGACATGCCCCTTGGAATTGACCGCGACGCCGGTCGGCTCGCCGATATAGAGGTCGGGTGGCAGCTTCAAGAAATTCGGCACGGAATCGAACGGGATCTCCGGCACCGATTGCTGCGCCATTGCCGGGGCGCTCGCCAGCACGAGAAATGCCACAAGGAACTTCCGCATCGCACGACGCTCCCTCCAAGGCCCGCCATTCCTCTAACGCAGCTTTCCGGCGGCGGCAATTCCCTAGCCGAGCGCGTGGCGCAGATATTCCGAGGTGATGCGCACGCGCCGCGCCATTTCCTTGGCGATGTTGGCGAGCACTTTGCTCGCGATGCGCGGATGCTCGTCGAGGAGAGCGCGGAATGCCGCTTCCTCGAGCTCCCAGCAGGACACGTCGTCGTCGGCCGCGACCGAGGCCGAGCGCCGTCCGGTGCCGAGGAGCGCCATCTCGCCCACCACCGTGCCCATGGCGAGGCTCGCCACGCGCACCGCCTCGCCGCCCGGCAGCGCCATGCGCACACTGACCGAGCCCTTGGTGAGAAGCCACAGCCGGTCGGCCGCGTCGCCCTCGACGCAGATCGTCTCGCCCGGCCGGAACGACCGCGCGACCAGGCGCGAGCGCAGCAGCGCAAGCTCTTCCTCGTCGAGCCCTTGCGTGAAGTCGAGCGCGTTCAAGGCAAGCTCATCGACCCGCGGCAGGTTCTCGGCGCGGCGGCGCAGCGCTTCCTCCTCCATCCATTCGACCGCGCTGTCGAGGTCGTTCATGATGCGCGCGCCGGAGCGGTTGTCGCCGCGGGCGAACTCGCCGATCGAGCGCGTCAGATCCGGCGGCACGTTGCAGAAGATGAGCCATTTCTGGCGCCGCCGCGCGGTCGCCACGATCTCGATCAGCACCTGCGCGCCGGAAATGTCGATGTCGGTGATGCCGTGCACGTCGAGCGTCAACATGTCGGTCTCGTCGAGAAGCGCCACGATGCGGTCGGCGAGGTCGTCGGCGTTGCCGAAGAACAAGACGCCCTGAAGCTCGAGCACGGCGCGGCGCCGCCCGGTCGCCAACAGCGCCGCCTGCGCGTCGGCTGGCCGCACGCGCTTCGACACGATCTCGTCGCCGCGCGACATGCGGCGCAGGATCGGCCGGCTCATGTTGGCGATGAAGATGATGCAGGCGAGCGCCGCGCCCGCGAGCACGCCGGCGACGATCGCACCGCTCGCGGTGATCGTCATGACGACGAGCACGACGAGAATGTCGTGCCATGCATGGCGCCGCGCGACACGGCCGCGGTTTAACAGCGTGTCGAAGAGGAGCCGCAAGCTCCAGCGGTCGAACGACGAGATGCCGTTCGCGAGCACCGTCGCCGACAGCACCACGACCGGGATGGCGCCAAGCTCGGGTGAGAGCGTAAGCACGATGCCGAGCAGCACGATGCAGCCCACGACCGGCGTCAGCGCCGTGCGGCCGCCGCTCTTGAAGGCGTTCAGCACGACATTTGGCGACAGCTGCACGGCAAGCGCGCCGGTCAAGGCCGCGACGCAGTTGCCGATGCCGTTCGCGACGAGATCGCGCGTCGGATGGAGCGGCCGCGCCGCCACCTTCTGCGCGACGCGCAGGGTCAGGAGCGTGTCGAACGTGGCGACGATCGCAAGGCTCAACGAGGTCAGCACGAGATCGGGCAGCAGCGGCACGATCTTCACCGGCACGTCGGCAAGCTTGATGCCGAGGAACGGCAGCGCCGGCAGGAACGTGCGGCCCGCGCCGGGCGCGCCGGTGATCGGCCCGAGGTCGAGGTCGGGCAGGATCGCCTTCAGCCCATAGAAGGTGACGATCCCCGTCGCGAGCCCGAAGAGCGCGCCGGGCACCTTGAGCGTGAACCTGCGCCCCAAGATCGTCGCGCCCGCGAGCGCCAGCACAAAGGCGAGCATGAACGGATGGACGATGCTGGGCCCGTTGCTGAGGCTCACATAGCGCTCGAGCTGCGGCAGGCAGAGCAGCAGCGCGACGCCGTTCAGAAACCCGGCCAGTACCGGATGCGGCGTGAATTTCACGATGCGCGCGATGCCGCCCACGCCGAACAGGATCTGCATCAAGCCGGCGAGCAGGATGCACAGCGCCAGCGCCGCGAGCGCCAGGTTCGGATCGGCGAGCGCCGGAA
Source organism: uncultured Alphaproteobacteria bacterium (assembly GCA_963729295.1). Classification (GTDB taxonomy): domain Bacteria; phylum Pseudomonadota; class Alphaproteobacteria; order ATCC43930; family CGMCC-115725; genus DATJLY01. The sequence continues at coordinate 80,208 of CAVSNJ010000013.1, read as the reverse complement.
CGCGCCACAACGTGGCAAGGAGGCTCGCCTGGATCACCGCGGTGCTCGAGCGCGGCGAGGGGATGAGCCACGGCGTGCCGGAGGCCAAGGCGGCGGCGGGTGCCGCGAAAATGGCGCAGCACAGGCCCGCGGCGACGCCCGCCGCGACATAGCTCGGCCCCAGCGGCGCAAACGCCAGAACGCCGGCGGCGAGGCAGGACGGCACGGCGGTGGCAAGCTGGGCGATGCCGGTCAGAACCTCGCGCCCGACCAGCGCAAGGCCGCGCGGCGCAAGAGCCCCCGTAGCCTCAGCCATGCGGCCATCTTACTTGAACCCTTACCCCGGCGGGGGCGGGTTTTCGGGGCTTTTTCAGAACCCTTTGAGCGTGGCCGCGCCGTGCTGGACCTCGGGCGTCCCGTCGAAGCAATGGCCGACGCATTTGCGCCATTCGGCGAAATCCGCCGAGCCGCGGAAATCGACCGTGTGGTTCTCGAGCGTCTCCCAGGTGACGAGCAGGTGATAGCGCCGCGGCTTTTCGACCGAGCGCTTCAGCTCGAGTCCCTTGCAGCCCTTGGCGCGCTTGAAGATGGGCACGGCCTTCTGGACGCCTTGCTCGAACTCGGCTTCGAGCCCGGGCTTCACGTCGATCTGCGCCATTTCAAGGATCATGCGCGGGCCTCGCGGATCGCGCGCCACACCCGCTCGGGCGTTGCCGGCATGTCGATGTGGCGCACGCGATAGGGTTTCAACGCATCGATCAGCGCATTCATCACCGACGGCAAGGAACCGGCGCAACCCGCCTCGCCGCAGCCTTTGACGCCCAGGGGATTGGTCGTCGCCGGCACTGGGTGGCTGCCGAACGCGAAGCTCGGCGCGTCGTCGGCGCGCGGCATCGCATAGTCCATATAGGAACCGCTGACGAGCTGCCCCTCGCCGTCATAGACCGTGCGCTCCATCAGCGCCTGGCCAATGCCCTGCACCACGCCACCATGCGCCTGCCCCTCGGCGAGGAGCGGGTTCAGGAGATTGCCGAAATCGTTCACCATTGCGTATTTGACGACGCTGACGATGCCGGTGTCGGGATCGACCTCGACCTCGGCGATGTGGCAGCCGTTGGGATATGCCGACGGCGGCGTCTCCATGACGAGGGAGGCGTCGATCGTCTGCGGCAATTCGGGCGGCAGCTTCGCGCCCTGCTTCACGCGCTGCGCGACTTCCATGATGCCGATCGAGCGGTCGGTGCCGACGATGCGGAACTTGCCTTCCGAGAACTCGATGTCGGCGACCGCGGCTTCGAGGAAGTGCGCGGCGATCTGTTTACCTTGCTCGATCACCTTGTCGCATGCGGTCAGAAGCGCTGTGCCGCCCATCATCGCGGTGCGCGAGCCGCCGGTGCCGCCGCCGAAGAGAAGCTGGTCGCTGTCGCCTTGCAGGAGAGTCAGCCGCTCGAACGGAATCCCGAGCCGGCTCACCACGATCTGCGCGAAGGGTGAGGCGTGGCCCTGGCCGTAGTCGAGCGTGCCGCTGATCATGGTGACGCTGCCGTCGCCTTCGAAGCGGATGCCGCCCATTTCCTTGCCTTGCGGCGCCGTCACTTCGAGATAGCTGCCGATGCCGAGACCGCGCAGTTTGCCGCGCGCTTCGCTCTGGCGTTTCCGCGCGGCATAGGCGCCGAGATCGGCGAGTGCCAGCGCGTCGTCAAGGACGGCGGCGAAGTCGCCGCTGTCATAGGAGGAGCCCGAGGGTGCCTTGTAGGGAATGGCCTCGGGCGGGATGAAATTGCGCCGGCGCAATTCGACACGGTCGATGCCGATCTCGTCGGCGGCCGCATCCATCAGCCGTTCCATGTAGTAGTTGCCCTCGGGGCGGCCCGCGCCGCGATAGGGGCCGACCGGCTGCGTGTTGGTATAGATGCCCTTCGACGTCACTTCGACGAGCGGCGTGCGATAGACGCCGATGACGTTCTTGACGGCATTGACGGAATAGGGGAGCGGCGCGATCGGATAAGCGCCGGCATTGCCGAAGCCGGTCAAGCGCAGCGCGAGGATGTGGCCGTCCTTGTCGAGCGCCAGTTCCGCTTCCATCTCGTGGTCGCGGCCGTGATTGTCCGAGAGGAAAGCGCCGGAGCGGTCGTCCGTCCACTTCACCGGCCGGCCCAAGGCGCGCGCGGCGAAGAGCACGCACGGATATTCCGGGAACACCTGCGACTTCATGCCGAACGAGCCGCCGACATTGTGCGTCAGCACATGCACTTTGTCGGGTGTCACGCCGAGCACGGGCGCCAGGTTGTTCCTGAGCCCGAACACGCCCTGGCAGCCGAGCGTCAGCGTGTAGCGCCCGCTCTTCGCGTCGAAGCTCCCGACCGCGGCGCGCGGCTCCATCGCGTTGACGATGATCCGGCTGTTCACGGGTTTCAGCTTCGTGACATGCGCCGCCTTGCCAAAAGCTTCCGCCACCTTGGCGGCGTCGCCGTAATGGAAATCCAGAAGGACGTTGCCGGGCGCTTCGTCGTGGAGCTGCGGCGCGCCGGGCTTCGCCCCGTCCGACGCCGTCGTCACCGCCGGCAGCGCATCGATGTCGAGGACGACCGCTTCGGCCGCGTCCTTCGCCTGCGCCACGGTCTCGGCGACCGCGAAGGCGACCGGCTCGCCGATATAACGCACGCGCGTCTTGGCGAGCGCCGGCCGTCCGGCATGCTTCCACGGCGTGCCGTCGCGATTCTGCGCCGCGAACGGGCTTTTGAGCGGCACGATCCCGGCGGCCTCGAGATCGGCGGGGCCATAGACGCCGAGGACGCCCGGCATCTTGCGCGCGTCGTCGAGCGAAAAGCGGCGGATCGTGCCGTGCGCGACGGGCGAGCGCACCATCACCGCGTAGGCCTGGCCCGGCAGGTTCACGTCGTCGGTATAGCGCCCCTCGCCGCGCAGCAAGGTCGGATCCTCCTTGCGCGTTACCGGCTGGCCCACGCCGAACTTCACCAGCGCCGGATCGATCGCGTCGTTGAGCGTGTCCATGAGCCTCGTCCCTGTTCCTTCGCACCGGCACCATAACGGACCGGATGCGCGCGCGACAACGCCCTAGGGCGAAGGGCTCCCTTGCCGGAACGGCGCCCATCTGCTCCCCGTTAGTGCCGCGTGGATGAGGAGGGACCCCATGGCTCGGGCAAAGAAACCGCCGTCCAAGGCAACCAAGCAGCGCAACGAAGGCGAAGGCAACGTCACCGCGGCGCGCCGCTACGACAAGGCGCAGCAGGATTTCGTGAAGAAGGGCAAGGTCGCCGAAAAGGCGCGCGAGGCCGAGCGCGCGCTCGAAGGCGACGAGCGCAAGGAACTTGAGCGCGCCGAGCAGGAGGGCAGTCGCCACGTCGCCGAGGAAGATCCCGAGGTGAAGCGCTGATTATCGTCGCAGGCTGCGCATCGCCCGGTCGAGGCCCGCGAGCGTCAGCGCGAACATGCGGCCCTCCATGAGCTTCGTCATCATGGCGATCGACGGCGTGCCGGGCCAATAGCGCTCCGGCACGGGGTTGAGCCACGCCGCCTTGGGATAGGTCATGGTGAGGCGCTGCATCCACGCTTCGCCGGGCTCGGCGTTCCAATGCTCGACGCTGCCGCCGGGCTCGGCGATCTCGTAGGGCGCCATGGTCGCGTCGCCGATGAGGATGAGCTTCCAGCCCTGGTCGCAGCGGTGCAGCACCTCCATCGTCGGCGTCTTCTCGACATGGCGCCGCCGCGCGTCCGGCCACAGATGCTCGTACGGGCAGTTGTGGAAGTAATAATGCTCGAGGTGCTTGAACTCGCTGCGCGCCGCCGAGAAAAGCTCGGCGCAGGCGCGCACGTGCCCGTCCATCGAGCCGCCGATATCGAGGAGCAGCAGAACCTTCACCGCATTGTGCCGCTCCGGCACGAGGCGGAGATCGAGCCAGCCGGCATTCTTGGCGGTCGAGCGGATCGTGTCGTCGAGGTCGAGCAGTTCGGCGGCACCTTCGCGCGCGAACTGGCGCAGGCGGCGAAGCGCGAGCTTCAGGTTGCGCGTGCCGAGCTCGACATCGCCGTCGAGATTCTTGAACTCGCGCTTGTCCCAGACTTTGACGGCGCGCCCCTCGCGCCCTTCCTCCTGGCCGATGCGCACGCCCTCGGGGTTGACGCCCTTGGCGCCGTAGGGCGACTTGCCGAGCGTGCCGACCCACTTGCTGCCGCCCTCGTGCCGGCCCTTCTGCTCGGCCAGGCGCTGGCGCAGCGTTTCCAGCAGCTTTTCGAGGCCGCCCATCGCCTCGATCTCGCGCCGCTCTTCCTCGGTGAAGAGCCGTTCGGCGAGCTGCTGGAGCCACTCGTCCGGCACGAGCGCGGCTTCCGCCACCGTTTCGAGGCCCTGGAAATACTGGGCGAAGACGCGGTCGAACTTGTCGATGTTGCGCTCGTCCTTCACCAGCGCCGCGCGCGCGAGATAATAGAACTCGTCGACGCTGTGGCCGGCGACGTGCCTTCCCATCGCCTCCATCAGCGTCAGGTATTCCCGGAGCGACACCGGCACGCGCGCCCGCTTCAATTCGAGGAAGAAGCCGGTGAACATCAGGTCTGGCCGCGCTCGCGGCGATGGATGAAGGCGAGGCGCTCGAAGAGCTGCACGTCCTGCTCGTTCTTCAAGAGCGCGCCGTGCAGCGGCGGGATGAGTTTTTGCGGATCGCGCGTGCGCAACGTCTCGGGCGAGATGTCCTCGACCAGCAGGAGCTTGATCCAGTCGATCAGCTCCGACGTCGACGGCTTCTTCTTCAAGCCCGGCACGTCGCGGATCTCGTAGAACACGTCGAGCGCCTCTTTCAGCAGCGCCTGCTTCAGGCGCGGATGATGCACCTCGACGATCTTCGTCATGGTGTCGCGGTCGGGGAAGCGGATGTAGTGGAAGAAGCAGCGCCGCAGGAACGCGTCCGGCAGCTCCTTCTCGTTGTTCGACGTGATGAGGACGACCGGGCGCTGGCGCGCGACCACGGTCTCGCGCGTCTCGTAGACATAGAATTCCATGCGGTCGAGCTCCAGGAGCAGATCGTTCGGGAACTCGATGTCGGCCTTGTCGATCTCGTCGATGAGCAGCACCGGGCGCTGCCGCGGCATCGAACGCCTCCCACAATTTGCCGCGGCTGATGTAGTTGCGGATGTCGTGGACGCGCGCCTCACCCAATTGCCCGTCGCGCAGCCGCGCCACCGCGTCGTACTCGTAAAGCCCCTGCTGCGCCTTGGTCGTCGACTTGATGTGCCAGGTGAGGAGGGGCGCCGCCAAGGCTTTGGCGATCTCGTGCGCCAAAATGGTCTTGCCGGTGCCGGGCTCGCCCTTCACCAAAAGCGGCCGCTCGAGCGCGATCGCGGCATTGACGGCGACGCGCAGATCCTGCGTCGCGATATAGGTGTCGGTGCCTTCGAACCGCGCCATGCTCTCTCCCCAATTGGCGGCAGGGATAGCCGAAACCGCGCCCCCGCGATAGGCTCGGCGCCAACAGCGGGAGGGCGCGATGGAGAACGGGTTCACGTGGCGCGTCGGCGATGTCGAGATCAGCAGCATCCCCGAATTCACCGTCGCGATGTTCGATCCCTCCTTCATCTATCCCGATCTGCCGAAGGAGCGTCTCGAACAGCATCGCTCGTGGCTCGAGCCGAAGCACCTCGATCCCGCGACCCAGAAACTCGTGATCGCGATCCAGGCCTATGTCGTCAAGACCAAGCGCCGCACCATCCTGGTCGATGCGTGCAGCGGCAACGACAAGGAGCGGCCGTCGCGGCCTCTGTTTCATCGCCAGAACCGGCCGTGGCTCCAGCGCCTCGCCGATGCCGGCTTCCGTCCCGAGGACATCGACTTCGTGCTCTGCACGCATCTCCATATCGACCATGTCGGCTGGAACACACGGCTTCTGAACGGGCGCTGGGTGCCCACGTTCCCGCGCGCGCGCTATCTCATCACGAAGGCCGAGTGGGCGCACTGGCAGGACGAGGCGAAGCGCAAGGCCTATTCGACCGACGAGCATATCGAGGACAGCGTTCTCCCCGTCGTCGCGGCCGGGCAGTGCGATTTCGTGGCGATGGACTACGCCTTCGACGACGAGGCGTGGCTCGATCCGACGCCCGGCCACACGCCCGGCCATGTCGCGCTGCGCATCCGCTCGGGCGGGCAGGAGGCGGCGCTCTCGGGCGATCTCATGCACACGGCATTGCAATGCGCCGAGCCCGAGATCAGCAGTTGCTTCTGCGTCGACCGCGCGCTTTCGGCGAAGTCGCGCCGGTCCGTTCCTCGAACGCTGCGCCGAGGCGCGCGCGCTCGTGCTGCCGGCGCATTTTCCGCATCCCTCGGGCGGCCACGTCGCCCCCTCGGGAGCGGGCTTCCGCTTCACCTTCGCCGGCTAGGTCCGCTAGGCGGCCTTGGTGATGCGCAGACGCACGGAAAGCCCCGCGCGCGGGGCGAGTGCCACAAGCGCGTCGAGACTGAACTTGCCGAGGCGGCCGCGCAGCAGATCGTTGAGGCGCGGTTGGCTCACGCCAAGACGCTTGGCGGCCTCGGTCTGAGGAACCCGCCAGGCAGCTCACCGCCTCGGATATCTCGATCATGAGGCGCGAGCGAAGCTTCATGTTTTCCGCTGCGACGGGGCTCGCCTCCAAAGCGTCCCACACGTTCGCGAATGTCTTTGGCCTCATCTTCTCCTCGCAATCGCCTGACGCAGACGAAACGTGGCCAGTTCGAGATCGCGCTTCGCGGTCCTTTGCGTTTTCTTCTGGAATGCGTGCAGCACATAAATCATGTCTTCGAACGCTGCGACATAGATGACCCGAAAAGCTCCTGCGCTGTCGCGCACCCGGATTTCCCGAACGCCACGGCCAATCGTGGACAATGGCTTCCAATCGTTCGGTTCAAGGCCGCGCTGCACCCGCTCCAATTGATATCCGGCGTCGTGCCGGACCGTCACCGGGAAGCCGCGAATGTCGGCGAGCGAACTGCCCAGAAAGGCGATTGGCTTCATGCTATATCGATAAGGATATAATCGCCCTGATGCGGGACGGCAAGCGGATACAGGCTTGCCTCGTCAGCGGTAGCGCCACAAACCCTGGTGCGCGACGCGGGCGCCGTCCTGCGCGGTCAGATACTGATAGCTGTGCGTCGTGTCGGCGAGCGCCAAGCCCTCGATCACGAGGAGCCGGCCGAGATCGACGCCCCTGCTGTCGTGGCAGATATAGCCGGGATCGCCGTCCTGGCCGGGCGGCAGGGCGCAGGTGACGCCGGGATTGCCGGCGAGCCGCTGAGCGAGCGCTGCGCGCGCGGCCTCGCCGCAACTGGCGCCGTCCTCGCCGCAGCGGTCGCGCGCATCGGCCGGGCGCACGCCGAAAAGACGGACCGCGCGCCCATCGATCGAGAGGCTCGCATCGGCGGCGGGCCTGGCCCTGCCGCCGATCGGCGGCGCGGGCGGCGCGACAGCAGCAGGGCGTGCGGCGGCGCGGGGTCGCGGCGGCGCTGGCGGTGGTGACGCAGAGGCCATGCGCTCGACCTTGCTGCCGTCGCGCGCACGGGATGAGGCGACAGGCGGGGCGGGCGCCCGGAACGTGACTGCGGGCGCCGTCTCGACCGCGGCATCGGCCGGGACGGCATGGACCGGTGGCTCGACCACCTGCACGGCTGGCAGGTCGGCGTCCGGGTCGGGCGGGGTCACGGGCGCGGCGGGGGCACGGCAGCCAGCGCAACCGCGGCCGCCGCTGGCTGGGTCGAGCCGGAGAGCGCCGGCTGCGCCGCCACCTCGACCGCGGGGATCCCGGCCTTTTGCGGCGCGAGGCGCCACTTTTCCGACAATCCGCCGACGGAAAAAGCCAGCGCCGCGAGCGCCGCGAACAGCAAAACCGCATTCCGCATGGGGCGACGCTAGCACCGGGCCCCGCCCGCCCGCCACCTCTCGAAAGGGGCGCGGACGGACGCCTCGCGCCGGGGCGTCAAGCGGTTGACAGACGGGCCCCGAAACGCCACCTGCCTAGAGCCGGATCGGTTCCCTATTCAAACGTTTAGAGTGCGATTCACGGTTTAGATGGAAGCGAGACCCCTTCCATCTAAACCGATCGCGCTCTAGGAGAACGAACCCGGCCCATCGCGGCCGAGATAGAGCTTGACATCGGGCGGCTTCGTCTGCGCCAACTCGGCCGCAGAACGGCCTCCACTACCGGGGTTGGTCCATGGGTGGCTTAAGTATTTGGCACTGGCTGATCGTGATCGCGGTCATCGCCGTGCTGTTCGGCGGCAAGGGCAAGCTGTCGAGCGTGATGGGTGATTTCGCCAAGGGCATCAAGTCGTTCAAGGCGGGCATGAAGGACGAGGACGCGGACGCGGCGACGGTGCCGCCGCCGCAAGTGGCGCCGCCGCCGATTTCGCCCACGATCGCAGCGACGGCTGCCGGCGAGCGGCCGGCGCATGACCGCACCTGACGAGCGTTTCCGCTATTCGCGCGTCGTCGGGGCGCTCCCGGCGACGGTGCCGTTCGTTCCGCCCGAGCAGTTCGAGCGCCGCCTCGGCCGCACGCTGAAGCTCCGCATCGGCGCCAACGAAAGCGCGTTCGGGCCCTCGCCCAAGGCGGTGGCGGCGATCCGCGAGGGCGCCACCCGCGTCGCCTGGTACTGCGATCCCGAAGGGTTCGTGCTGCGCGAGGCCTTGGCGCGGCACCATGGCGTGAAGCATCGAGAATATCGGCCTCGGCACCGGCGCCGACGACATACTGGGCCTGTCGGTGCGCTCCTTCGCCGATGCCGGCGATCCCGTCGTCATGTCGCACGGCGGCTATGCCACCTTCGCCTTCCACGTCGCCGGCTTCGGCGCGCGCTTCGTCCACGCGCCCTATCGCGATTTCAAGAACGACGCCGAGGCGCTCGGCGCGGCGGCGCGGGAAAGCCAGGCGCGCCTCGTCTATCTCGCCAATCCCGACAATCCGACCGGAAGCTGGCTTTCGGCCGACGAGCAGATGCGCCTGATCGACGGCTTGCCCAAGGGCGCGATCCTCGTGCTCGACGAGGCCTACAGCGATTTCGCGCCGCGCGGCTCCTTGCCCGAACTCGACCCCGAGGACCCGCGCGTCATCCGCGTGCGCACGTTTTCCAAGGCGCACGGCATGGCCGGGATGCGCGTCGGTTATGCCATCGCGCCCGCCGCGGTGATCGCGACCTTCGACAAGATCCGCCACCATTTCGGCGTGAGCCGGCTGGCGCAGGAAGCGGCGCTCGCCTCGCTCGGCGACCAGGACTTCATCCGCGACGTCGCGCGCAAGGTCGCGGGCGGCCGCGAGGAGTATCGCGGCATCGCCGAGCGGCTGCAGCTTCGCACGCTGCCGTCCTCGACCAATTTCGTCGCCTTCGACATGGGCTCGGGCGCCCGCGCGCGCGCCACCTTGGCGCTCCTCCTCGAGGAGGAATCGTGTTTCCTGCGCATGCCGGGCGTGGCGCCGCTCGACCGGCTCGTGCGCGTCACGGTCGGGACGGACGAGGAGCGCGCGGGCTTCGCGCAAGCGCTCCAGCGCATTCTGCCGAAGCTTCCGGGCTGAGCCGTCCCGTGTTATGCCTCCTCGCGAACAAGAGGGAGGCACGACATGGCCGAGACCGAACGCTTCAAGACCCTGACCGAAGCCGAACAGACGCCCGAGCAGAAAAAGCTCGTGCAGGCGATCATCGCGGGGCCCAGGAAGGCGATGCGCGGCGGCCCGTTCCAGGCGTTTTTGCGCTCGCCCGAACTCGGCGACATCGTGCAGCAGTTCGGCGCGCATATCCGCTTCAAGGGCGTCTTCCCCGATGCCTTGAAGGAATTCGCGATCATGGTGACGGCGCGGCATTGGACGGCGCAGTACGAATGGGTCGCGCACAGCCGCATGGCGCGCGAGGCCGGCGTCGAGGGGGCGAAGGTCGAGGCGATCGCGGAAGGAAAGCGCCCGCAGGGGATGTCGGCCGAGGAGACCGCGATCTACGACTTCGCGAGCGAGCTCGTGCGCACCGGCGAGGTGAACGACAAGAATTTCGACGCGGTGAAGAGCCGCTGGGGCGAGCGCGGCGTGGTCGAGCTCGTCCTCACCTGCGGCTATTACACCTGCGTGTCGATGATCTTGAACGTGCACCGCCACCCGATCCCGCCGGACGCAAAACCGCTCGCGAAATTGGGGTGAGGGGATGATGATCGATTGGATGACGTTGTCGCCCAGAGCCGTTGTCATCGCATGCGCTCGGCGCGACAGCGAGAGGCGGCTAGGGAAGATCGCGGAGGAGAAGCCGAAGGAAGCCGCTGCGGGAAAGCGAAGGCGGTGATTAGCCTGACCCGCGTAAGCACTTTACTTACGCTAGTCCTTTGTGCCGGGTGCGGAGACGCTGTTGCTACTCAAATGATGGAAAACCCCAAAACAGGGGAGCGCGCGTGGTGCGGCGTAATGGGACCGCCACTTCTAACAGAACGCGCCGTACGCGTCATATCGGATTGCGTGGCTCAGTGCGCCGTTCTCGGATACGTGCCGGTTGATCGTGATAATGCGGCCCGCCCGGAAGCCGGAGTAGGTTGCCACAAGACGTAGCGCCGGGATTGTCCAAGGCAGCATTTCCGAACGAACCCAATTTTCGGCGGAGGCAAATTTACGGAACGAAGCCAATTCGACGATGCAGAGTGAATTGACCGAACGAAGCTAATTTCGCGCGGCGCCACGAAAGCGCGATCTAACCGAACGAGCCCAATTTCGACCGCGCGAAATTACGGAACGATCCCAATTTGCCGTGAGCGAGATCGCGGCGGCGCGAGTCCACGCATTCTCTCTTGACATTTGTACGTGTTTATGATATTAAAGCGTACGGCAGAATATAGGCTGCTCCGCGATCGGTAAGCGACTGCGGATCACCGGAATGACGCTGATTTTACCGCTCGCACCAGCGCCAAAAGTAATCGGGAGAGCCGGAAAGGCGATTTTGGACCGGGTGGGTGACGCGGGAAAATGGGCCGAAATGAACGTATTATGCATTCACTTCAACCCCTTGCGCCGGAAACACCCGTTCGCGCCGCTGCCGCGATGGGCATGGATGGGCATTTGCCGCGAAAATCGAGTCGCGCGCATCGGTCCGCGCGGGACTTGAGCGTCGGCCGCAACGCCCGTGAATGTTCGCGCTAATCCGTCACGCGCTCGCGCGGGCGATGGTGGCGCTGGTGCTGTAGCCGGGGAGCAGCGTCGCGAGCATGACGCGCCCGCCATAAGAGCGCACGAGCTCAGCCCCCACCACCTCGTCGGCGCGATAGTCGGCGCCCTTGACGAGAAGCTCGGGCCGGATCGCCTCGATCAGGCTCTCGGGCGTGTCCTCGTCGAACACGACGACGAGATCGACCGGCGCGAGCGAGGCGAGCACCGCGCCCCGCGCGTCGGCGCTTTGCACCGGCCGGCCCGCGCCTTTCAGGCGCTGCACCGAGGCGTCGCTGTTCATGCCGACGACGAGCCGGTCGCAGGCGGCGCGCGCCTGCTTCAGGAGCGAGACGTGGCCCGGATGCACGAGGTCGAAGCAGCCGTTGGTGAAGCCGACCTTCAAGCCGTTCCGCCGCCAGCGCGCGACATGGTCGAGCGCCAAGGACAGCGGCAGCACCTTCGAATGTTCGAGCACGTCGCGGTCGATGAGCGCCTGCGACAGCTCGACCGCCGGCACGACCGCGGTGCCGACCTTGCCGACGACGATGCCGGCCGCCTCGTTGGCAAGCTCCGCCGCATCGGCGAGCGATGCGCCCGCGGCGAGCGCCGCGCCCAACACGGCCACCACCGTGTCGCCCGCGCCCGACACGTCATAGACCTCGCGCGCCGCGGCATTGAAGGCGCAGCGCTCCGATCGCGCTCGACCAGGATCATGCCGTCCTTGCCGCACGTCACCAGCATCGCGCCGATCTCGTGTGCAGCCATGAGCGCGCGCGCCGCCGTCCGCGACCTCGTCCTCGCTCTGCACCTTGCGGCCCGCCGCGGCCGAAAGCTCGGGCCGGTTGGGCTTCAAGAGCGAGGCGCCGCGATAGGCGGCATAGTCGTTGCTCTTGGGATCGACGATGACGGTCGCTCCCGCGGCGCGCGCGATCGCGATGATCGCGCTCGCGAGTCCGTCGCCCAGCACGCCCTTCGCATAATCCGAGACGACGACCACCGGGTAATGCCCGACCGACATCTCGACGAGCTTCAGGAACTCGACGCGCAGCGCCGCCGGCAGCGGCATCACGCGCTCGCGGTCGGCGCGAAGAAGTTGCTGCGTATCGGCGATGAAGCGCATCTTGACCGTGGTGGTGCGGCCGCGCTCGGCCAGGACATGCGCCTCGATCGCACCGAGCTCGGTCACCATGCGCGACAGATCGCGCCCCGACGCTGTCGGCGCCCGTGACCGAGATGAAGCAGCACTCGATGCCCAGCGCGTGCAGGTTGCGCAGCACGTTGCCGGCGCCGCCCAGCCGCCGCTCCTCGCTCTCGATTTCGAGCACCGGCACCGGCGCCTCGGGCGAGATGCGGTGGACCTTGCCGCTGATGTAATGGTCGATCATCGCGTCGCCGACGCACAGGACGCGGGCCTTTGCCATCGCTTCGACGAGTCTCACGAGATCGGCGTGCGGCATGGCGCACCTGTACCGGTCCCCGCGCCCCCTTCGCAAGCGAAATCAGGGGCGCGCGGCCAGGCTTTCGAGGCTCCTCTCGAGCGTCCGGAAGGCGCGCTCCTTGGCGAAATAGGCTTCGGCGGCAAAGCGCGCGGCAAGGCCGCGCCGCAGGCGCTGCCCGGCGTCGGCGGCGAGCGCGATCACGGCGAGCGCCATGTCCTCGCCGGCGGCACGGGCCGTGACGATGGCCGCGGCGATCGGCGCCGGCAAACTGGCACCTGAGGCGCCGGCCACGATCGGCCGCCCGCTCGCCAGGAGCGCGCCGAGCTTCCCCTTGATGCGCGGGTCGGGCTGTGCCACGCCCTCGGGCAGAAGATGGATGTCGGCGCAGGCCAGAAGCTCGCCGAATCCGTCCGGCGCCGGCAAGCTCAGGACCGCGAGCTGCGGCAGGTCCGACGTCGCCGCGATCAGCGGCACGACGCCCGGCCCCGCGCACGCCACGACGAAGCGGATGGCGCCCCGCGGCGGCACCGTGCGCGCCGCCTCGATCAGGAGCTGCGCCATGGCCGCGTCGCACTGGCCGACATAGAGCACCACGATCTCGTCCGCGCGCGCGAGCTGCTCGCGCAGCGCCGATGCCTCGTCCGACGGCAGGATGGCGAAGGTGTCGGTCCAGGCCGGCAGCGCCAGGCCCGCCTCGGCGCCGACGCCGCGCGCCTCGAGGATCGCGTCGGCATCGAAGGCGGCGAGCGAGACGAACCGAAACATCGCCTCGATGCCAAGCGGCTCCGCGCCTTCCTCGAGATGGAGCCAGGCCGGAACCCCGGCAAGCCGCGCCGCCGCCAAGGCCGAGGATGCCGCCGCCGCGGACGGCGTGAGCGATCCAACGATGTCGGGGCGGAACGAAACGGCTTCGGCGAGCAACGCCGGCGCGCTCGCCATCGCGAACGAGACGTTCCTCACGCGCCGCGCCACCGCGCCCGACGTGGCCGGCGCCACGAGCGGGCAGCGCAGCACGCGCACGCCGCCGGTGTCCTCGTTCGGGTCCGCTCCGGCGGTCACGACCGTCACGTCGTGGCCGCGCGCGGCGAGCCATTGCGCGAGCGCGTTCGCGCGCCCGCCCGATGCGGCGGGCCCGGCGAAGCGAAGCGCGTGGAGAAGGAGGCGGAGGCGCGGGCTCAGCGCGCCGCCTGTTGCGGAGCCGCGAGCCGGTTTCTCGTCAAGATGGGCGTGGCGCCGTTCAAGGTCTTCTCGACGAGCCGGCCCTGGAACAGCTTGATTCCGACCGAGTGACCGAACTCGATCGCCTGCGGCGAGTCGCAGCGCGCGAGGATGATGCGGCTCTTGCCGACCCGCTCGATCGCGGCCAGGAACTCGCGCTGGCGCTCGCCGTCGGCGCCGTCCGCCATGTCGGAGCTCCAGAACATCTTCACGAGATCGAGGCCCAGGCGCGCGCGGTCGATGAACGGCAGCGTGAGCCGCGTCATGCCGTCGAGGCAGATGCGATAGCCGCGCTCGCGCGCGAAATCGCGGGCGAAGAGATAGGCGCTGATGTCGGCGAAGATGTCGACTTTCTCGAACTCGACGACGATGCTGCCGCGCGCGCCGGCCTTGAGGCCGGTGTCGAACGCCTGGAATTCGGGCGACAGCACGGTTGCGATGTTGAGGTTGAGGCTGAAGGAGTGCGAGAGGCCGCTGTCGTCCGCCTTGCGCAGCAGCGCGAGCACGCGCTTGTCGAGCGTCTGCGTCAGGTACTGGAAGAGCCAGCGATCGGATGCGAGGTCGCGCTTCGGCATCACCGCCTCGCGCAGGTCCGCGATCGAGACGTAGATTTCGCGGTAGAGCGGCTTCGGCGCCTCGTCCGGCGCGATCTGGCACACCGATTGCCGGCGCAGCAGGTTGGTGAGGTCGGCGCGGGCAAGTATGTTGATGAGCTCGTTGATCGCCAGCGGATCCATCGGCTGGCGCTCGTCGGCGTCCTTACCGATGATCGACGAGACGCGTCGGCGCCGGCGCTCGTCTTCGCCGCGAATGGTGTCGACGTAGGTATAGAAGTCGCCGCCCTCGGCCAGGTTGTACCAGGTGACGAAGCTGTCGGTTCCGTTTTCGGCGACCTGCGCGCCCACCGGATCGTCGGCGAAGAGAAAGCGTACCTTGCCGACCGCGGCGTCGACCGCGAGGACGTTGTCCTCCTTGCACAGGAACACGATGTCGCCCTGTTGCAGGCAGAACATCTGCCCCTCGAATTGCTTGACGAGCGCCTCGAACGTGTTGCCGGCGATGCGGATCTGGTGCGAGCCGCGGTTCTGCGGACTGAGGCGCGACAGGTGGATGACCACCGCGCGCCGGCCGGTCGGATTGCGCTTCAGGCGCTCGACATTGTCGAACAGCAGCTGCTCGACGCTCGAGACCCGTTCATTCGTAGCTTGCCGATTCATAGGTCGAGCTGCGCCGTCGTTCGGTGCAACACTAGCGATAACAGCTTTACCGATTGGTAAAGGGTGCCCGCCGGATTTGCCGCGTTAAATCAACGCTTTCTTCACCTCGTTCGCCTAGTAAAGGGCGTTTCTCAAACCAGGCGACGGCGCCCCGGCCGACGCTCGGATGCGCGGGAGCGAAATGGCCGAACCCGGGACAAACGTCGCCGCCAACCGCAACAAGGTTGTCATCGGCGTCGATGATCTGGCGCAGCATCTGAAGCTGCTGCAACAGTGCATCATGGCCGGCGGCTATACCTTCATCGGTGCGGGCAGCGGGCTCGAATGCCTCGCGCTCGTGACCCGCATCCAGCCGCGCCTCATCCTGCTGGATGTGCAGATGCCCGACCTCGATGGCTTCGAAACCTGCCGGCGCCTGCGCAACGATCAGGGCCTCAACCAGGTGCCGATCGCGTTCCTCACCGCGCGCAACTCGCCCGACGACGTGAAGCTCGGCCTTGCCGCCGGCGGCAACGACTTCATCCTGAAGCCGGTGGCGCTCGCCCGTCTCCTCGATCGTGTGCAGTATTGGACCTCGCGCCGCGTCGAAGCGCGGCCCGTCCTGCGCGCGAGTTGATTTTTCCATCCCGGGGGTGAAGCGCGGCCGCGCGCGGCCTATAGTCGCCGCGCGATGGTCGGACGGCTCTTCTCATCCCGCGAGCGTGGCGCCGAGGGCGCGCCCACGACGCCGCGCGGCACGCGGGTCTACGCGATCGGCGACATCCACGGCCGCGACGACCTGCTGGAGCAGCTCGGCCTCCTCATTCACCAGGACGCCTATCGCCGCCAGGCGCCGCGCAATGTTGTCGTCTATCTCGGCGACTACGTCGATCGCGGCCGGCAGTCGCGCGCCGTGATCGAGCGCCTTCTGCGTGCGCCGCTGCCGGGCTTCGAGAGCGTCCATTTGAAGGGCAACCACGAAGACATCATGCTGCGCTTCCTCGACGACATCGCGATCGGGCCGAGCTGGCTCACCTATGGCGGGATGGAGACGCTCCAGAGCTACGACATCGATCCGCCCCAGCCCGACGCGCCGGCCATGGATTTGCTGCGCGCGCAAGAACGGCTGCGCGCGGTCCTGCCCAAGGATCACCTCGATTTCCTGCGCCGCCTCAGGCTCACGCACGAGGAGGGCGACTATGTCTTCGTCCATGCCGGCGTGAAGCCGGGCGTGCCCTTGGGCGCGCAGCGCGAGCAGGATATGCTCTGGATCCGCGAGGAGTTCCTGCTGTCGCAAGCCTCGTTCGGCCGCATCGTCGTGCACGGCCACAGCATCACGCGCGATCCCGACGTGCGCCAGAACCGCATCGGCATCGACACCGGCGCGTTCGCGAGCGGCCGCCTCACCGCGCTCGTCGCCGAAGGGACGGAGTGGTATTTCCTGCAGACGTGAGCGCCGGCTAGCTCCGCGGTGCGTGCTTGCCGAGGATGCGCTGCAAGGTGCGGCGATGCATCTTGAGCCGCCGCGCCGTCTCCGAGACGTTGCGGTCGCATTGCTCGAAGACGCGCTGGATATGCTCCCAGCGCACACGGTCGGCCGACATTGGGTCCTCGGGCGGTGGCGGCAACGCCGCATCCCGCGTCAGAAGCGCGCTTTCGACCGCGTCGGCGTCTGCGGGCTTCGGCAGGTAATCGATCGCGCCCGCCTTGACCGCCGCCACCGCCGTCGCGATGTTGCCGTAGCCCGTAAGCATGACGATGCGCGCCGCCGGCCGCGCCTGGCGCAAGGCCTCGACGATGCCGAGCCCGCTGCCATCGGTGAGCCGCAGATCGACCACCGCGAAGGCGGGCGCGCGCTCGCCCACGGCGGCAATGCCGGAGGCGACGCTGTCCGCCGTCTCGACGATGAAGCCGCGCCGCTCCATGGCGCGGGCAAGGCGCTGACACAGCGGCGCATCGTCATCGACGATGAGAAGCGTCCGCTCGCCCTCGGGCAGGCCCTGAAGCGCCGCCGCTGGCTCGGCTGCGCCCTCGTCCGGTCCCCTCTGGTCGTCGTTTCCGCTCATCCCTCGGCCCCTTGCGTTTGCGGGAACGCCGCCGCCGCCGCGAGCGCCGCGCGGCGCCATTCGACCACCACCTCCGCGCCGCCCTCGGCGACATTGGCGAAATCGAGCCGGGCGCCGGTGCGCTCGAGCAGGCTTTGCGCGATGAAAATGCCGAGCCCCATGTGGTGGGTCTCGGCGCCACGCCCCGATATATAGGGTTCGCCGATCCGCGGCAAAACCTGCTGCGCGAAGCCCGGTCCGTCATCGACGATGTCGACCGAAACCGCGTCCTCGCTCCAGCTCGTCGTGACGGTGACCTCGGTGCGCGCGAACTGCGCCGCGTTCTGGATGAGATTGCCGAGCCCGTGCATGATCTCCGGACGGGGCAGGACGAGGGGCTCGTCCTGCGCGCCGCCGCCTTCGTGGCCGGGCGCGGTGCGATAGGCGATCTCGATGCCGGCGCGGCCGTGCGGCTCGCCCGCCGCCTCGACCAGCGCCGAGAACGGCAGCGGTGCGTATTCGCCGCTTTCCTCGCTCTCCGGCCCGTCGCGCCGCCGCGTCAGCTCGGCGAGGATCATGCGGCAGCGCTCGCTCTGCGACAGCAGCAGCTTCGCATCCTCGGCATAGGGGCTTTCGGCCGGCACGTCGCGCACCAGCTCCTTCGCCACGACGGCGATCGTCGCGAGCGGGCTGCCGAGCTGGTGTGCCGCGGCGGCGGCAAGCCCGCCCACCGCCGAGATGCGCTGCTCGCGCGCCAAGGCAAGCTGCGTCGCCGCGAACGCATCGCGCATGCGCCGCGCCTCTTCGGCGACCGACCAGATATATCCGGCGATGAACAATGTGGACGACACCAGCGCCGTCCACATACCGAGCAGGTAAAGCGGATTCGGCACGAGCGACATGCCCGGACGCTGCGGCAGCGGCAGATGCACGGTGGCGAGGAGCGACAGCGCCGCCACGGTGAGCGCCGAGAGCGCGATCACGCTCGAGCGCGACAGCACGGTCGCAGCAACCGTGACCGGCGCCAGCATCAGGATCGCGAACGGGTTCTGCAAGCCGCCGGTGAGGAACAGGAGAACGCCGAGCTGCAACGTGTCGTAGCCGAGATAGAGGAGCGCCTCACGGTCGCCGAGGCGCCGCCCCGACCGGCGCGACAAGGTCGCCACGATGTTGAGTGCGGCCGAGATCGCGACCGCCGTGAGCGCCCCCTCGGTCGAGAAGGTGAAGCCGAAGCCGTAATGGACCGTGAGCACGGTCAGGGCCTGGCCCGTCACCGCGATCCAGCGGATCAGCACCAAGGTCCTGAGGCGCACCGAGACTTCGCTGACGGCGGTCGCGGGCGGCCGGGCGCGGTCGGGGACGGAACTCATAATGCGCACTATAGTCCATCGCGCCATGACGAATCGCGATCCTGCGGTGATCGAGGCGCGCGGCCTCGCGAAGCGCTACGGCGCGACACTGGCCGTCGCGGGCATCGATCTTTTTGTTGCGCGCGGCGCCACGGCGGCGCTCCTGGGCGGCAACGGCGCCGGCAAGACGACGACGCTCGCTATGCTTCTCGGCCTCGTCGTGCCAAGCGCGGGAACGATCTCGGTGCTCGGCGAGGACATGCTGCGGCACCGCTACCGCGTGCTGCACCGCATGAATTTCTCATCGCCCTATACCGACCTCCCGCATCGCCTGACGGTGCGCCAGAACCTCATCGTCTATGGCCGGCTCTACGGCACGCCGCAGCTTGCCGAGCGGATCGAGACGCTGGCGTCCGATTTGCAGCTTGCCGCCGTCCTCGACCGCGAGACGGGGAAGCTCAGCTCGGGCCTCCGCACGCGCGTCGCCATCGCCAAGTCGCTCATCAACGAGCCCGAGCTTTTGCTGCTCGACGAGCCGACCGCGTCGCTCGACCCCGACACGGCGGACTGGGTCAGGACCTATCTCGAGCGGTACCGCGCGCGCTGCGGCGCCACCATCCTGTTCGCGTCGCACAACATGGTCGAGGTCGAGCGGCTTGCGAGCGACGTGATGATGATGCGCCAGGGCCGTATCGTCGATCGCGGCACGCCGGCGGAACTTCTCGCGCGCTACGGCGGCGGCTCGCTCGAGGACGTGTTCTTGCAGATCGCGCGCGAACGCCCGAGCGAGGCGGCGCAATGACCCGCTTCTCGCCGGCGCGGATCGCAACGATGCTGCTGCGCTATGTCTATCTCCTGACGGCCTCGTGGCCGCGCACCTTGGACCTCATCTACTGGCCGATGGTGCAGATGATCCTGTGGGGTTTCACGAGCCGGTTCCTGATGAGCAACAGCTCCTATGTCGCGCGCGCCGGCGGCGTGCTCTTGGGCGCCGTGCTCTTGTGGGACGTGCTCGTCAGGAGCCAGCTCGGCGTTTCGGTGTCGTTTCTCGAGGAATTGTGGTCGCGCAATCTGGGCCAGCTCTTCATCAGCCCGCTGCGGCCCTACGAATGGGTCATCTCGCTCATCGCCATGAGCGTGGTGCGCGTCTTGATCGGTGTCGTCCCGGCGGTGCTGCTCGCGATCCCGCTTTATCACTATTCGCTGTTCTCGCTCGGCCTACCGCTCATCGCCTTCTTCACGCTCTTGATCGGCATGGGCTGGGGCATCGGGCTTGCGCTCGGCGCGCTGCTGTTGCGGCACGGGCTCGGCGCTGAAAGCCTCGCTTGGGCCGCCGTCTTCATCCTGGCGCCGGCGTCCGCCGTCTATTATCCCGTCGCCATCCTGCCGCACTGGCTGCAGTACGTGGCATGGGCGCTGCCGAGCGCGCATGTGTTCGAAGGCATGCGCACCGTGATGTTCGAGCAGCGCTTCGCCTGGGACCATTTCGCCGCCGCCGGCGCGCTCGACCTTGTCGATCTCGCGCTGGGCGCGGCCGCGTTTCTTTATGCCTTCGGTCTTGCCCGCCGGCGCGGATCGCTCATGGCGCAGGGCGAGTGAGGGTTCACCGCTCGTCTTTCTCGCTCACCCCGGCCTCGCCGAAAGTCGCCATGCCGGTGTGGCAGGCCACCGCCGCCTTGACGATGGCGATGCCGAGCGTGGCGCCCGACGCCTCGCCAAGCCGCATGCCGAGATCGAACAGCGGCTTCATGCCGAGCCGCTCGAGGAGACGCCGGTGCCCCGGCTCGGCCGAGCAGTGCGCGGCAAGGCAATGGTCGAGCGCGTGCGCATCGGCCTTGGCGAGGACGGACGCCGCCGCGGTCGCGACATAGCCGTCGATCAGCACCGGCACGCGCGCGCGCCGCGCCGCCATGATGGCTCCTACGATCGCGGCAAGTTCGCGCCCGCCAAGCCGCCGCAGCAGTTCGAGCGGATCGTGCGCCGGGGCGACGTGGAGATCGACTGCGCGCCGCACCACCGTGATCTTGTGCGCGAGCGCCGGTCCCGCGACGCCGGTACCGGGCCCGACCCAATCGGCGGCGTCGCCGCCCCACAGCGCCGCGGCGAGCGCCGCCGCCGCGGTGGTGTTGGCGATGCCCATCTCGCCCACCGCCAGAAGATCGATGCCGGGCTCGACCGCCGTCATGCCGTAGGCGATGGCGAGCGCGCAGTCCGCCTCGCTCATCGCTGGCCCCTTGGTGAAGTCGGCGGTTGGCTCGTCGAGCGACATCTCGTAGACGCGCAGATCGGCATCGACCGAACGGCAGAGCTGGTTCACCGCGGCGCCGCCGGCGATGAAGTTCTGCACCATCTGCGCCGTCACTGCGGCCGGATAGGCCGAGACGCCTTGGGCCGCGACGCCATGGTTGCCGGCGAACACGGCGGTGCGCGGGTGGTTCGCGGTGGGCGGATGGCGGCCCTGCCACGTCGCCATCCAGTGCGCGATCTCCTCGAGCCGGCCAAGCGAGCCGGCGGGCTTGGTGAGCTTCGCTTCGCGCACCGACGCGGCGGTGCCGGCTTCGAGAACGGGCCCCGGCAGGTCGGCCAGAATCGCCCGCATCTCGGCAAGCGTGGCAGGGGGTGTTTCGTCCGACATTCTGGCCTCCTTCGATTGGCCGGCACTTTCCCAGAGCGGCCGCGCGCGAGACAAGCAAAAAGAAGGCGAGCGCGGGGGCTGGGTCGAAGCGCCGCTTCGGATTATGATCGCGCCATGCGTATTCCCTGGGCGAGCGACGGCGACCGCCGCGTCGGCGAGCTGCTGCTGGCGCTACGGTTCTTCACCCGGCTGCCGCTTGGCGCCGCGGCCGCGCTCGAGCCCGGCGCGCTGGCGCGCGCGTCGTGGGCGTTTCCGCTTGCCGGCGCGGTCGTCGGGATCGTCTGCGCCGCGGCCTATGCCGTCGCCGATCTCCTGTCGTTTCCGCGCCTCGCGGTGGCGCTCGTCGCCATCGGCGCGGGCGCCGTCGTGACCGGCGCGCTGCACGAGGACGGACTCGCCGACACCGCCGACGCCTGGGGCGGGCGCGACCGCGCCGAGCGGCTCGCGATCATGCGCGACAGCCGCAGCGGCGCCTATGCCATCGTCGCCATCGTGCTGAGCGTGGCGCTGCGCGCCGCCGCGGTCGCGGCGCTGCCGGGCAAGGGAGCGGCGCTCGCGGCCTTTATCGCGGCGCATGCGGTGGCGCGCGGGGCCTTGCCGGCGGTGCTGTTGCTGCTGCCGGCCGCGCGGAGCGACGGGCTCGGCGCATCGGCGGGCGTGCCCGCGCTCGGCGAGGTGCTGTGGTCCTTGGGGATCGCGGCCGTCATCGCGCTCGCGGCGCTCGGCATCGTCGCCGGGATCGGCGCGCTCGTCCTCGCCGGCGTGGCGATGGCGGCGCTGGCCGCGCTGGCCCAGCGTCAGATCGGCGGCCACACCGGCGACGTGCTCGGCGCCATCGAACAGAAGGGCGAGACGGCGATGCTGCTCGCGGCGGCGGCATGGGCGTGGTGACGCGCTGGTGGTGGGTGCGACACGCGCCGGTGACGGTGAACAATCAGTGCTGCTATGGCCAGACCGATTTCCCGTGCGACGTCAGCGACACGGCGGCGCTTGCGACGCTCGCCCAGCGCCTGCCGCAGGACGCGGTGTGGCTCGCGAGCCCCTTGCGCCGCACGCACATGACCGCGGCGGCGCTCGTCGCCGCTGGCGCCGCCGGGCCCGATCCCATTCCCGGCCCCGATCTCCACATCGAGCCGCAACTGATCGAGCAGAATTTCGGCGCGTGGCAGGGCGTCAAATACAGCGAGCTCCAGGCGCGGCGCGGCGACGAGTGGCTGCGCTTCTGGCTCGCGCCGGCGCACGAGACGCCGCCCGGCGGTGAGAGCTTCGCCGCCTTGACGGCCCGCGTTCAGGCGGCGATCGGCGAGATCGGTGCGCGCCACGAGGGCCGCGACCTCGTCGTCATGTCGCATGGCGGCACGATTCGCGCCGCCCTCGCGATGGCCTTGGCGCTCGAGCTCGACAACGCGCTCGCGTTTGCGATCGACAATTTGTCGTTGACCCGCATCGACCATTTTCCCGAGCCGGGCGGCGCGCATTTCTGGCGCGTCGTCACCGTCAACCAGCCGCCGCGCTGAGCCGGACAACAATCGGATGAAACTATTGCCGTCGCATGCGGATCGTTTCCGCGACGCATAATTTTGCCGCCTTGTTACGAAGCCGCGAATATTTGTTGCCAAAGCGGACGGAAAGCATCGCCGCGCCCACCTGTTGTCACGTCATCAGCAACGGAACGGAGCGTGCGGGGCATGGCAGGGCGAGCGGACGATATTCGCCTATTGCGCGACATAGCGAAGCGACTTCGCGATATCGCCCTCACCAATCCGACGCAGATGTCGGACAAGGTGATGCAGGTCGCCCAGGAGTTCGAGAAGCACGCAGACGAGCTCGAAAAGCAGCGCAGGAACTAGAGCAGCGCGCGCTGGATTGATTTGTCCTCTTCCGCGTAATGCACGAGCCGCGCGAGGCGCGCGCGGCTCGGGATGTGAAGCGTGCCGTCGATGAGCGTGGCGAGCCGCTGTTTCTTCAAGGCGTCGAGCGCGCGGCTCAAATGCATGGTCGAAATGCCGACGCGGTCGGCGATGTCGGCGCGCTTCAAGGGAAAGGCGCACACGCCGCCGTTCGTCAGCCCGCGATCGGCGAGGCGGTCGAAGGTGTGCAGGAAGAGATAGGCCAGGCGCGCGACCGCGTCGCCGGTCCCGCCGTTGACGGCTTCGACATCGAAGCACCTGACCGCCTCGACCTGCTCGCGATAGAGCGCGAGCGCGAGCTCGGTGTGTGCCGCGAACAGCTCGGCCATGCTGTGGCCGTTGAAGACGCAGAGCGTCACCGGCGTGATCGCCATGACCGAATGTTCGGCCCTGCCGAGAAGCGCGCCTTCGGCGCCGACGAGGTCACCGGGCAGAACGAACGACACGATATGTCGCCGCCCGCCGATCCCGCGGCGATAGCGGATCGCCCATCCCTCGAACAGCGTCATGAGCGGCGCGCCGACTTGGCCCGCCTCGATGATGTGCTCGCGCGGGCGCACGGCGACATGCGCCGTCTTCATCTCGGCGACGAACGCGAGTTCGGCGTCGCTGAACGGGCGATAGAGCGGGCTGTGCCGGAGCGGACACTCGGCACACGGCACGTATGCGGCGTCGGTCCCTGGCACGGCCCTTCCGTCCGTTTCCCCGATTGCGGCAATGAATAGCGAAGTCGCACCGCTTCGCGCGCGCGACTTTGTAACAACCACTGACTATTTGTCCCACAATTGTGTAGCGCGGCGACCGACTCGCGCAAGACGAAGAACGGGCCCTCGCGCCCCGGCGAAAAGACGCGTCGCGGCGGTGGTCGAGGCCCGGCCTTTGCCGGGGGTGCCCGGCGTGCTAGCGTCGGTGTGCGCGACGAGACAGGGAAGACCGGTGAAATGCCGGCGCTGCCCCCGCAACTGTGAGCGGCGAGGTCGCGGCAACAGCCACTGGCGGTCCACGCTGGGAAGGTGCCGCGACCTGTGACCCCGAGCCAGGAGACCTCCTTGGCGCGCCATCGGGCCGACCATCCTCGGGCGGAGGACGAGTCTTGGAGAACGTAGCGCAAGCGACCGTCGCATTCCCGCGCCTGACCTTGGTGCTGGGCGGCGCGCGCTCGGGCAAGAGCCGCCATGCCGAGGCGCTGGTGGAGGGCTTTGGCGGCACGCCGCTCTACGTCGCGACCGCCGAGCCGCGCGACGAGGAAATGTGCCGGCGCATCGCGCAGCATCGTGCGCGCCGCGGGTCCCGCTGGTCCACCATCGAGGAGCCGCTCGGCCTTGCGCCCACGTTGCTCGAATGCGTGCGGGGCGGCCAACCGGTGCTGGTTGATTGCCTGACGCTCTGGCTTGCGAACGTGCTCGAGGCCGGGCGCGCGGCCGCGGCCGAGAGCGATGCGCTTGTGGCGGCGCTCGCGCGGCTTCCCGGGCCCGTGGTGCTCGTGGCGAACGAAGTGGGGCTCGGCATCGTGCCGGAGAACGCGCTCGCGCGCCAATTCCGCGACGATGCCGGGCACCTCAACCGCGACATCGCGGCGCTCGCCGACCGCGTCGTCTTCATCGCCGCGGGCCTGCCGCTCGTCCTCAAGGACGACGCGAAGGCGGCGCGCTGATGCGCAAGCTCCCGGTCACCATCGTCACGGGGTTTCTGGGCGCCGGCAAGACGAGCCTCGTGCGCCATCTTCTCACCCACGCGGCGGGGCGCCGCATCGGCCTCCTCGTGAACGAGTTCGGCGAGCTCGGCATTGACCGCGAGCTGCTGCTCGCCTGCGGCGACGCCTGCGCCGACGACCAGGTCATCGAGCTCGCGAACGGCTGCATCTGCTGCACCGTCGCCGAGGATTTTCTGCCGGCTTTGACGCGGCTACTCGAGGCGCCGCAACGCCCCGATCATGTCGTCGTCGAGACCTCGGGCCTCGCCTTGCCGAAACCGCTGTTGCAGGCGCTCCACTGGCCCGAGATCAAGGCGCGCGTCACGGTCGACGGCGTCATCGCCGTGATCGACGCTGCGGCGCTCGCGAGCGGCCTCGCTCAGCCGCCGCCCGGCGCGGGCTTTGCCGCGCATGACGACCCGGTTGAGGAAGTGTTCGGCGATCAGCTCATGGCGGCCGATCTCGCCGTGCTCAACAAGACCGACCTGATGGATGGCGACGCGCTTGCGGCGGCCCGGCGCGCGCTCGGGAAACGGCTGCGGCCGGGCGTCGCCTGCGTTGACGCAATGCACGGCGCGTTGCCGGCGAGCGTCCTCCTCGGCCTTGAAGCCGCCGCCGAGGACGACATCGCGGGGCGCCCGTCGTGCCATGATCTCGAGCTTGCGCACGATCACGACGATTTCGAGAGCTTCGTCGTCGCGCGCGCGCCGATCGCGGATCCGGCGCGATTCGCCTTGCGCCTCGTCGCGCTCATCGCGCAGCACAAGATCCTACGGCTCAAAGGCTTCGTCGATGTGCCGGGCCACACCTTCCGGCATGTCGTGCAGGCCGTGGGCCCGCGCGTCGAGCGTTATTTCGACCGCCCGTGGCAGGCGGGCGAGGCGCGCCTGTCGCGCCTCGTCGTGATCGGCTTCAAGGGGCTCGATCGCGCCGCTATCGCCGCCGCGATCGAGGCTTGAGCGATGCACCTGCTCGCGACGCAACCCGGAACGATCGCCGACGGCAGGGAGCCGGTCGATCTCGTGCAGACGCCGGGCGACGTGCTCGTGCTCTCGGCGGCGGACAGCGAGATCGCCTGCTTGGCGCGCGCGCAGAAGATGCTGTGCGCGCGCACGCCTGATTGGCCGAGCCTCCGCCTCGCGAGCCTGTTGCAACTCACGCACAATTATTCGGTCGATCGTCATACCGAAAGCGTCGCGGCGAAGGCGAAGCTCGTCGTCGTCCGCCTGCTCGGCGGGCGCGGCTATTGGTCCTATGGCGTCGAGCGCCTGGCGCAGCTCGCGCGCGGCGGCGGCCCGCTTCTCGCGCTCCTGCCTGGCGACGATCAGCCCGATGCCGAGCTTGCCGCGCTCTCGACGGTGCTGCCCACGGCGCTACATCGCCTGTGGCGCTATCTCGCCGAGGGCGGCGGCGCCAACGCCGAGCAGTTTCTGCGCTATGCCGCAAGCCTCATCGGCCGCGCCGCCGCGTGGCGCGAGCCGCAGCCGCTGCTGCGCGCCGGGCTTTATTGGCCGGGCGAAAGCGCCGCCGATCTCGACGGGATCGCACGAAACTGGCGCCCCGGCGATCCGGTCGCCGCTGTCATCTTCTATCGCGCGCTGGTGCAGGCGGGAAATCTCGCGCCGGTCGACCGTCTCGTTGCGGCGCTGGCGGCGCGCGGATTGAATCCGCTGCCGATCTTTGCGGCGAGCCTCAAGGACGCGCAAAGCGCCGCTCTCATCGCCGAGGTTTTCGCGCGCGCGAAGCCTGCGATCGTCCTCAACGCGACCGGCTTCGCGGTCGCCTCGCCCGGGCGGCACGAGGATGGACCCCTCGGCGCCGACGTGCCGGTGCTCCAGGTGATCTTCGCGGGCGGCGGCCGAGAGGAATGGGCGACGCGCACGCGCGGCCTCGATGCGCGCGACATCGCCATGAACGTGGCGCTGCCCGAGCTCGACGGCCGCATTCTCGCGCGCGCCGTTTCGTTCAAGGCGCCGCCGCGGCGCGATCTCCTGACCGAGGCGGACCTGACGAGCTATGAGCCGCTCGACGACCGCATCTCCTTCGTCGCCGATCTCGCGCGCAACTGGGCGCGGCTCCGCTGCACGCCGCCCTCCGAGCGGCGCATCGTCCTCGTGCTCGCCAACTATCCGAACCGCGACGGCCGGATCGGCAACGGCGTCGGGCTCGACACGCCGGCCTCGATCATCGCGACCTTGCACGCGATCGCGGCGGCCGGGTACCGCGTCACGGATATTCCCGAGTCGGGCGACGCGCTCATCGCCCGACTCCTGCTTGGGCCCACCAATGGCGATCCCGGCCGCGCGGCCGACGAAACTTTCCCGCGCAGCGATTACGGCACCTACTTCGCGACCTTGCCGCGCGCGGTGCAGGACAAGGTGACCGCGCGTTGGGGCGCGCCCGAGCGCGATCCCTTCTTCCGCGAGGGCGAGCTCGATTGCGGGACCTTCGCCCTTTCGGCGCTGCGCTGCGGCAACATCGTCGTCGCAGTGCAACCCTCGCGCGGCTACAACCTCGATCCCAAATCGGCCTACCACGATCCCGATCTCGTGCCGCCGCACGCCTATCTCGCGTTCCACGCCTGGATCGCCGATGGCGTGCGCGCGCACGCGGTTGTGCACATGGGCAAGCACGGCAATCTCGAATGGCTGCCGGGCAAAGCGGTGGCGCTGTCGCAAGAGTGTTTTCCGGAAGCCGCGCTCGGGCCCATGCCCAATCTCTACCCCTTCATCGTCAACGATCCGGGCGAGGGGACGCAGGCAAAGCGCCGCACGCAGGCGGTGATCGTCGATCACCTGACGCCGCCCATGACGCGCGCCGAGAGCCACGGCGTGCAGGCCGAGCTCGAGCGCCTGATCGACGAATACTATGCCGCCTCGCTCGGCGATCCACGCCGTGTGCCGGTGCTGCGCCGCCAGATTCTCGATCTCGTGCGCGCCCAAGGGCTCGATCGCGACTGCGGCATCGCCGCCGGCGAGACCGAGGCGCAATCCTTGACGAAGCTCGACGCCTATCTCTGCGAGTTGAAGGAAATGCAGATCCGCGACGGGCTGCATGTGTTCGGGCATGCGCCCGAGGGCGCGCAGCTCGCCGATCTGCTCGTCGCCATCGCCCGCCTGCCGCGCGGGGACGCGCCGCACCAGGCCTCGTTTCTGCGCGCGCTCGCGGGCGATCTCGGGCTCGCCTTCGATCCGCTCGATGCCGATTTCGCGGCACCGTGGGATGGCGCGCGGCCGCCCGCGCTCGCCGGCGATGGCGCCTGGCGCAGCGCCGGCGACACGGTCGAGCGTCTCGAACATCTCGCTTCGGCGCTGGCGCGCGGCGAGCAAAAATGCGACGCCGCGTGGACGCGCACGCGCACCGTGCTGGATTGGATCGACCGCGATCTCCGTCCTGCCGTCACCGCGAGCGGCAAGGCCGAGATCGCGGGCCTGCTGCGCGGCCTCGACGGGCGCTTCGTGCCGCCCGGCCCCGCCGGCGCGCCGACGCGCGGCCGGCCCGACGTGCTGCCGACGGGCCGCAATTTCTTCTCGCTCGACATCCGCGCCGTGCCGACGCCGGCGGCGTGGCAGCTCGGCTGGAAATCGGCGGCGCTCCTCGTCGAGCGGCACGCGCAGGAGCACGGCGATTATCCGCGCCGCGTCGCGCTCTCCGCCTGGGGGACATCGAATATGCGCACTGGCGGCGACGACGTGGCGCAGGCGCTGGCGCTGATGGGCGCGCGGCCGCGCTGGGAAGGCGAGACCGGCCGCGTCGTCGGCTTCGAGATATTGCCCGCGAGCGTCCTCGGCCGCCCGCGCGTCGACGTCACCTTGCGCGTCTCGGGCTTCTTCCGCGACGCGTTTCCCAATCTCATCGACCTCGTCGACAGCGCGGCCCGCGCTTGCGCCGCGCTTGACGAGGGCGAGGATGTGAACCCGCTCGCGGCGTCTTTCCGGCGCGACCGTGCCCGCCTCGAAGCATCGGGCGTACCCGCTGCCGATGCCGGCCGCCGCGCCGGGTATCGCGTCTTCGGCTCGAAGCCGGGCGCCTATGGCGCGGGGCTGCAAGCACTGATCGACGAGCGCTGCTGGGAAACCGACGCCGACCTCGCTGCGGCATATCTCGCCTGGGGTTCCTATGCCTATGGCGCGGGCGCGGAAGGCGCGCCCGAGGAAGGAATATTCCGCGACCGCCTCGTCGCCGTCGAAGCCGTGCTCCAGAACCAGGACAACCGCGAACACGACATCCTCGACAGCGACGATTACTACCAGTTCGAGGGCGGGCTCGCCGCGACCGTGCGCCATCTGAAGGGGGCAGCACCGATCGTCTATCACAACGACCATTCGCGCCCGGAATCCCCGCGCATCCGCACGCTCGAGGAAGAGGTGGGCCGCGTCGTGCGCGCACGCGTGGTCAATCCGAAATGGATCGCCGGCGCAATGCGGCATGGCTACAAGGGCGGGTTCGAACTCGCGGCTACGGTCGATTATCTTTTCGCGTTCGCCGCCACGGCGCGCGCCGTGCGCGACCATCATTTCGACGCGGTCTATGCGGCCTATGTCGAATCGGTCGAGGTGCGCCAGTTCCTGGCCGAGCACAATCCGGCGGCGCTCGCCGAGATCAAGGCGCGGCTCGCGGAGGCGATCGAGCGCAATCTCTGGACGCCGCGCCGCAACAGCACGGCCGACGAGCTGCGCCGATGAGCGACGCGCCCGAATCCGAGGCCGAGCTCAACGCGCGCCACGCCGAGAAGGCGGCGAAGCGCAAGGCCGCGCGCGCCAAGATTCTCGCCACCAAGACGGAAGAGCGCGGCCTTCTCATCGTCCATACCGGCACCGGCAAAGGCAAATCCACGGCCGCTTTCGGCATGGTGATGCGTGCGATCGGCCATCGCATGCGCGTCGGCGTCGTGCAATTCGTCAAGGGCGCCTGGCAGACCGGCGAACGCGCGGTGCTGGCGCGCTTTCCCGATCTCGTCACGTGCCGTGCGATGGGTGAAGGCTTCACCTGGGAGACGCAAGACCGCGCCCGTGACATCGCCGCAGCGCGCGCGGCCTGGGACATGGCGAAGGCGATGATCGCCGATCCCGCCTATCGCCTCGTGCTGCTCGACGAGCTCAACATCGTGCTGCGCTACGACTATCTGCCGCTCGACGAGGTGCTTGGCGTGCTGCGGCAAAAGCCGCGCGATCTGCACGTCATCGTCACCGGCCGCAACGCCAAGCCCGAGCTTATCGAGATTGCCGATCTCGTCACCGAGATGACGCTCGTCAAGCATCCGTTCCGCGCCGGCGTCAAGGCGCAAGCCGGGATCGAGTTCTGATGACGGCTGCGCTGATGATCCAGGGCACCGGTTCGGGCGTCGGCAAATCGATGCTGGTTGCTGGCTTGTGCCGCGCGCTCGTGCGCCGCGGACGCAAGGTGCGCCCGTTCAAGCCGCAGAACATGTCGAACAACGCCGCCGTGACGGAAGACGGCGGCGAGATTGGCCGCGCCCAGGCGCTTCAGGCGCGCGCGGCGCGGATCGCGCCCTCGGCGCGCATGAACCCCGTGCTGCTGAAGCCGCAGACGGACGGCACGGCGCAGCTCGTGCTCGATGGCAAGGTCGCGGGCTCGGTCACGGCGGCGCACTACCAGGCGATGAAGCGCGATCTCCTGCCGCGCGTTGCGGCGTCTTTCCGCGCGCTCGCGGCGGATGCGGACATCGTGCTGGTCGAGGGCGCGGGTAGCCCGGCCGAGATTAATCTCCGCGCTTCCGACATCGCCAACATGGGCTTCGCCTCGGCGCTCGACATTCCCGTGGTGCTGGTCGGCGATATCGACCGCGGCGGCGTCATTGCCTCCCTCGTCGGCACGCACGCGCTCCTGGAGCCGGAAGAGCGCGCGCTCCTCAAGGGCTTCATCGTCAATAAGTTCCGCGGCGATGCAGGCATCTTCGCGCCGGCGCTCGACATGATATTGTCTCGCACCGGCATGGCGTCCTTGGGCATCGTGCCGTGGTTCGATCGCGCGACGCAACTCCCGGCCGAAGATTCGCACGATCTCGCGGCACGACCTTCGCCCCACGCGCGCGAGGGTGCGCTTCGCATCGTCGTGCCGCGCCTGCCGCGCATCGCCAATTTCGACGACCTCGATCCGCTCGCGGCCGAGCCCGATGTCGCGCTCACGCTCGCCGAGCCGGGACGCGCGCTGCCCGATTGCGACCTCGTGCTGCTGTCGGGCTCGAAGGCGACGCGCGCCGATCTCGCGGCCTTGCGTCACGAGGGCTGGGACATCGATATTCTGGCACATGCGCGCAAGGGCGGCGCCGTCTTCGGCATTTGCGGCGGCTACCAGATGCTCGGCCGCGCCATTGCCGATCCGCGCGGCATCGAAGGGCCGCCGGGGACGAGCGCGGGGCTCGGCCTCCTCGATCTCGAGACCGTGCTCGATGCCGATAAGGTTCTCCGCGCGGCACGCGGCACCGACCTTCTCGGCGGCGCGCCGGTTTCGGGCTACGAGATGCACATGGGCCGTACGTCCGGTCCGGCCG
The DNA here is from genome assembly GCA_963729295.1 of uncultured Alphaproteobacteria bacterium. Taxonomy (GTDB): domain Bacteria; phylum Pseudomonadota; class Alphaproteobacteria; order ATCC43930; family CGMCC-115725; genus DATJLY01. Next base: position 49,077 of record CAVSNJ010000013.1, on the reverse strand, counting down.
CATCGAGGCCGATGCTGCGGCTCGAATTGGGCGATGACGGCGCGGTCTCGGCCGATGGCCGCATCGCTGGCTGCAATCTGCACGGACTCTTTGCCGGCGATGCCGTCCGCCGGCAATTTCTCTCACGGCTCGGCGCCGAGGCCGATCCTGCGCTCGCGTGGGAGGAGCGGATCGAGGCGACGCTCGATGCGCTGGCGGAGCATCTCGAAGCGGCGCTCGACATGGATCGCCTGTTGGAGATCGCCGGTGCGCGCTGAGCTAGAGAAGGTGAAGCGCCATCAGTGCGGCCAGCACCAACGTCGCCTGGACGAGGCAGGCGGCGGTGTAGAGGCGGAGCGCGCGCGCGATGTCGGCCGTCGTCGCGCGGGCGCGGCCTTCGCCGAGCCATGCGCCGTTGACGAGCGCGCCGTCGTAGCGCCGCGGGCCGCCGAGCGCCAAGCCCAGTGCGCCCGCCGCCGCCGCTTCGGGCCAGCCGGCATTGGGCGAGCGGTGCTTTCGGCCATCGCGCAGCATGGCGCCGAACCCATCGCGGGCGCTCGTTTCGGGCAATGCCAGCGCGGCAATCCCGAGGAACAGCGCCGCAAGCCGCGCCGGCAAGAAATTCAGCAGATCGTCGAACCGCGCTGCCGCCCAGCCGAACGCGAGATAGCGCGGCGAGCGGTGGCCGATCATGCTGTCGAGCGTGTTCGCCGTCTTGTAGACGAAAATTCCAGGGAGACCGAAGAGCGCAAAGGCAAGCGCCGGTCCCACGACGCCGTCGCCGAAATTCTCGGCGAGCGATTCGATCGCGGCGCGCGCGACGCCGTGCGCGTCGAGGGTTTCGGGATCGCGCCCGACGATGTGCGCGACCGCGGCGCGCCCGGCGGCGAGCCCTTGCGCATCGAGCGCCCCGGCAACGGCGGCGACGTGTGCGAACAGGCTTCGTTGCGCGAGCATGACCGCCACCACCGCCGCTTCGACGATGAAGCCATAGGGGAATGCTGCGAACGCCGCCTCGAGCGCCACTCCGGTCGCGGCCGCGGCGAGCACCAGCGCCGTCGCCGTGACGACGCCGCGCGCGCGGCGCACGGTGTCGGTGCGCTGCGGCCGATTGAGGCGCGGCTCGAGCCACGAAACGGCCGCGCCCACCCACGCCACGGGATGCGGCACTGCGCGCCACAGCGGCGACAGATCGACCGCGGAATCGAGCGCAAGCGCGATCAGCAGCACGAGCAACGGTTGGGCGCCCAGCGGAATCGGCATGACCGCCGAGAGTCCGCCGAAGAATTGGGTGCCGTCAACAGGCAACGGAGGGGCACGTGAAAAGCGGGGTAATGCTGTGCGGCCATGGCAGCCGCGATCCCGAGGCGGTCGCCGAGTTCGAGGCTTTCGCCGCGAGTCTGCGCGCGCTTCTGCCGGCGACCGAAATCGCGACCGGCTTTCTCGAATTCGCGCGGCCTTTGATCCGCGACGGGCTCGATGCGCTGGTGGCTAACGGCGCGCGGCGCATTCTCGCGGTGCCGGGCATGCTGTTCGCGGCAAGCCACGTCAAGAACGACCTGCCGTGGGAGATCAACAGCTTCGCCGCCGGGCACGAGGGGCTCGAATTGCGCTTCGGGCGCGAGCTCGCGATCGAGCCGAAGCTCCTGGCCGCATCGCGCGACCGCATCGAGGCCGCCGAAAGGCGCGCTGCTCGGGTCCTGCCCCGAGGCGACACCCTTCTTCTCGTGGTAGGACGCGGCACTAACGATCCCGACGCCAATTCCAACATCGCGAAGCTCGCGCGCATGCTGTGGGAGGGGATGGGATTCGGCTGGGCCGAAGCGGCCTTCAGCGGCGTGGCGTCGCCGCTCGTCGAGCCGGCGTTGCGCCGCCTCGTGCGCCTGGGATTTTCGCGCATCATCGTCTTCCCCTATTTCCTTTTCACCGGCGTGCTGGTGAAGCGCATCTACGGTGCGGCCCGGAAGGTCGCGGCGGACCATCCCGAAATCGAGATTCTCAACGCGCCCTATCTCAACGATCATCCGCTCGTGCTCGATTGTTTCGTCGATCGCGCGCGGGAAGTGGCGGATGGCGAGCCCGCCATGAACTGCCGCCTGTGCAAGTATCGCGCGCAGATCATCGGCTTTGAGGCCGATGCCGGCGCGCCGCAGGCGGGGCATCACCATCACGTCCGCGGCATTGGCGTCGACGGGCCCGCGCAGCACCATCACCATCATCATCCCCACCGCGAATGAGCCAGGCGCCGCCATACACCTATCTGCGCGACGGCGATGCGATCCGGCGCGCGTCATTCGCGGCGATCGCGCAATCGCCGGATCTCGCTCGTCTTGCGCCCGAGCTGCGCCCCATCGCCATCCGCATCGCGCACGCGGCGGGCGATACCAGCCTCATCGCCGCTCTCGTCGCCTCGCCCGGCGCGGTCGCCGCCGGTAGAAAGGCAATCGCAGCGGGCGCGCCGGTCTTGGCCGATGCGCACATGGTCGCGGCGGGAATAACCGCGCGCGAAACCCGCGTCATCGCCACCATCGCCGATCCGGATGTGCCGCGGCTCGCCCAAGAACTCGGCACGACGCGCTCGGCCGCGGCGGTCGAATTGTGGCGGCCGAACCTTGCGGGCGCGATCTGCGCCATCGGCAATGCGCCGACCGCGCTCTTTCATCTCCTGGAGCTCGTCGCTGACGGCGCGCCGAAGCCCGCGCTGGTCTTGGGCTTTCCGGTCGGCTTCATCGGCGCGGCCGAGGCGAAGGCGGCGCTTGCCGAAAATCCGTTTGGCCTCGCCTTCATCGCGCTTCTGGGGCGGCGCGGCGGCAGCGCCATCGCGGCCGCGGCGGTGAACGCGCTTCTCGCCGGGGACGCCGGATGAGCCCGTGGCTCGCCGTGGTCGGGCTCGGCGAGGATGGCGTCGCGGCGCTCGCTCCCGCCGTGCGCGCGCTCATCGCATCGGCCGAGACGATTGTCGGCGGCGTGCGGCACCTGGCGCTCGTCCCCGAGGGGCGCGCCGAGCGGCTGTCGTGGCAGAGCCCGCTTGCCGCCACGCTCCCCGAGATCGCGCGACGCCGCGGGCGGCGGGTCGTCGTCGTGGCGAGCGGCGATCCGCTGTGCTACGGCGTGGCATCCATGCTGCTGCGCGAATTCGCGCCCGAAGAAATGATCGTGTGCCCCGCGCCGAGTGCGTTTCAGCTCGCGGCCGCGCGGCTCAAATGGCCGCTCGAATCCTGCACCGCGATCTCGCTGCACGGCCGCCCGCTCGATGCGCTGCGGCTCCATCTGGCGCCGGGCGCGCGGATCCTGGCGCTCAGCACCGATGGCGCGACGCCACTGCGCGCGGCGGAACTTATGCGCGCGGGCGGTTGGGGGCCGTCATCCCTGATCGCGCTCGAGCACATGGGCGGCCCGCGCGAGCGGCGTGTCGAGGGCACTGCGTCGGATTGGCGGGAAAAGGTTGCGGACCTCAATCTTCTCGCGATCGAATGTCGGCCGGGCCCGGGCGCACGGTCTTTATCGCGCCTTGCCGGGCTGCCCGACGATGCCTTCGCCCATGACGGACAGATCACCAAGCGCGAGGTGCGCGCCGCGACGCTTGCGGCGCTCGGGCCGCTGCCGGGCGAGCTGCTGTGGGATGTGGGCTCGGGCTCGGGCTCGATCGCCATCGAATGGCTGCGCGCCGGCGCCGGCGCCGCGGTGCGCGCCGTGGCCGTGGAGCGCGATGCCTCGCGCGCCGCGCAGGCCGCGCAAAACGCCGCCGCCTTGGGCGTTCCCGAGCTCGAAGTCGTTTTGGACGAAGCGCCCGAGGCGCTGCAAAAGCTGCCGTCGCCCGAGGCCGTCTTCCTCGGTGGCGGGCTCGGCGATCCGCGGATATTCGAGTTGTGCTGGCGCGCGCTCAAACCCTCGGGCCGGCTCGTCGCCAACGCCGTCACGCTCGCGGGCGAAGCGGCATTGCTCGCCCTTGCGGACAGGCACGGCGGCGATCTCGTCCGCATCGCGGTGTCGCGCGCCGAGCCGCTGGGGCGCGGGCGCGCCTTCCGCCCGCTCCTGCCGGTGACGCAGCTCGTTTTGAAGAAGCCGCTATGATCGCGGCGGCAAGCCGCGGCTGGCGGCCCTATGCGCTTCTGTTGTTCCTCTGCCTCGGCCTTTATCTTCCGGGCTTGTCTTCGTTGCCGGTGATGGACCGCGACGAGGCGCGCTTTGCGCAAGCGACGCGGCAGATGCTCGAAAGCGGCGATTATCTCGACATTCGCTTTGAGGACGAGCCGCGCAACAACAAGCCGGCCGGAATTTATTGGCTCCAGGCGGCCTCCGTCGCGGCGCTGAGCACTGCCGGAAGCGACGCCATCTGGCCCTATCGCCTGCCGTCGCTTTTGGGCGCGGCAGGCGCTGTGTTGCTGACCTTCGCATTTGGCGCACGGTTATGCGGGCGGCCGGCGGCGCTCTGCGGCGCGGCGCTCCTTGCCGCCTCGCTGGGTCTCGTCGCCGAGGCGCATCTCGCCAAGACCGATGCCGTGCTGCTCTGCGCCTCGGTCGCGGCGCAAGGCGCACTCGCGGAAATCCATCGCGCGGCCCGGCGCGGCCCGGTCTTTTACGGCTGGCCTTTCTTGTTCTGGGCGGCCGAAGGCGTCGCGACCCTGGTGAAGGGGCCGGTCGCGCCGGGGCTCGCGCTTCTGACCTGCGCGACGTTGAGCGTCATAGAGCGCGACGGGCGCTGGCTGAAGCATCTGAAGCCGCTCTGGGGCGTGCCGCTCTTCCTCGCGATCGTGTTGCCGTGGCTGCTCGCGATCTCGCATGCGACCGGCGGCGCGTTCCTCGCGCAGTCGGTCGGCCACGATTTCCTCGGCAAGGTCGCGGGCGCACAGGAAAGTCACGGCGCCTGGCCGGGCACATATCTTCTGCTTCTGCCGCTGACGTTCTGGCCCGGCTCGCTGCTCCTCGGCGCGGCCGCCGTCTTCGCATGGTGTGAGCGCAGCGATCCCTCGGTGCGCTTCCTCATCGCCTGGGCGGTGCCGTTCTGGTTCGTGCTCGAGCTCGTGCCGACGAAGCTGCCGAACTACCTCTTGCCGGCCTTTCCGGCGCTGGCGCTCCTCGCCGGCAGCGCCGCGATCGACGCACGCGCAAGCCTGCCCGCGTGGGCGCGGCGTGCGGTTGTCGTCGTCTGGGCGGCGGCAAGCCTCGGCGTCGCCGGTCTCTTGGCGCTGGCGTCGTATGCGCTCGCTGACAGGATAGACGTCGTGAGTCTCGCGGCAGCGGCCGCGATCGTGCTCATGGGCGCGTTCGCGGCGCGCGCATTGTGGCGCGCGGTAACGCCGGGTCTTGCGCTCCGCGCGGCGGTGCTGGCGCTTCTTGCGTTTCCGGCGCTGGCACACGAAGCTCCGCTTCTCGATCCGCTCTGGCTCAGCCGCGACGCGGCCGCGATGGTGGCGCGCGCGGTGCCGTCTGGCGTGCCGATGATCGTTGTGGGCTATGACGAGCCGAGCCTCGTCTTCCTGCTCGGCGGCAAAACGGTGATCGCCTCGCCGCAACAGGCGGCCCGCAATCTCGCGGCGATGCCCGGCGCGCTGGCGCTCGTCGAGGGCCGCGCTGACGATGCCTTCCGCAAGGCTGCGCGCGCCGCCGGCCTCACGGCAGAGGATGTGGCGCGCGTCCAAGGTATCGACTACTCGAACGGTAAGCGCATGGTCATCACGCTTTATCGCGGCGCGCCGGGATGACGGGCCGCGTCTTTGGGTTGGGCGTCGGGCCCGGCGATCCCGAGCTCTTGACGGTGAAGGCGCTGGCGCGGCTCCGTGCGGCACCGGTCGTGGCCTATCCCGCGCCCGCGAATGGCGCGAGCTTCGCCCGGTCGATCGTCGCGCGCTGGCTTTCGCCGGCGCAAATCGAGCTTCCGATCCGCGTGCCGATCGAAAGCGGCGCGCCGCCCGAGGAGATCTATGACGCGGCCGCCGCCGCGATCGCGACCCATCTCGGGCAAGGGCGCGATGTCGCCGTGCTGTGCCAGGGCGATCCGTTCTTCTACGGCTCGTTCATCTATCTCTTCGCGCGCCTTGCCGCTGCGCACGAGGTCGAGATAGTGCCCGGCGTGTCGTCGCTTGCCGCCGTCGCCGCCGCGGCTAAGTGGCCGCTCGCCGCGCGCAACGACGTGCTCGCGGTGATCCCCGCGCCGCTCGACGACGACGCGATCGCAAACCGCATCGCTTGCGCCGAAGCAATTGCCATCATCAAGCTCGGCCGGCATTTCGGCCGCGTGCGCGATTTGCTCGAGCGGCTCGGACTTCTCGCGCACGCGCGCTATGTCGAGCGAGCGAGCCTCGGGAACGAGCGCGTCCTGCCGCTCGACCAGGTCGCGCCCGAGACGGTTCCCTATTTCTCGATGATCCTCTGCCACCGGCGCGGGCAGGCGTGGCGATGAGCGGCGATCTGCCCAAAGGCGCGGCGGTCGTCGTGCTTGGCAAGAGCGCGGCCTCGCTCGGCCGGAGCGTCGCCGCGCATCTGCCGGAGGCGCGCCTCCATGCGCGTGCGGACCACGGCATCGAGGCGGATGTGCAATATGGCGAACTCGTGCCGCATCTCGCCGCGCTTTTTGCCGAAGGCGCGCCGATCGTCGGAATTTGCGCCGCCGGCATTTTGATCCGCGCGCTCGCCCCGCTCCTCGCGCACAAGCGCGAAGAGCCGCCGGTCGTCGCGGTGGCGGAGGACGGCTCCGCCGCGGTGCCGCTATTGGGCGGCCATCGCGGCGCCAATTTTCTAGCGCGCGAGATATCTCGCCTTCTCGGCGGCCATGCCGCGATCACGACGGCGAGCGATCTCGTGCTCGGCTTGGCACTCGATGAGATGCCGGCCGGCTGGCGCGCCGCCGATCCGGAAAAATTCAAGGACCTCGCCGCCGCGCTCATCGCGGGCGAGGCTCTCTCGCTTGCGGTCGAGGCGGGCAATGCCGATTGGCTTATGGCGGCGCGGATCCCGCTAGCGCCCGATGCGCCGCGTCTCATCCGCATCACGGATCGCGTGCCATCGCCGGCCGAGCGGGCGTTGGTGCTGCACCCGCCGGTGCTGGCGCTGGGCGTAGGTTGCGCGCGCGATTGCGCGCCTGACGAGCTGTTGGCCCTTGCGCGCGAAACGCTCGCCGTGCACGGGCTCGCCGCCGGAGCGGTCAGTCTTGTCGCCTCGCTCGATCTCAAGATGGACGAGCCGGCGGTGCAAAATCTCGCCGCCGCGCTCGCCGTTCCGGCGCGGTTCTTCTCGGCTGCCAGCCTGCGCGAGGAGACGCCGCGACTACAGACTCCCTCCGACGCCGTGTTCCGCGCGGTCGGATGTTATGGCGTCGCCGAGGGTGCGGCGCTCGCCGCCGTCGGCCAAGATGGCGTGCTCGTCGCGCCGAAGCGGGTCACTAATCATGCGACCTGCGCCGTCGCGCGCGCGCGCCAACCGCTCGATCCGCACAGAATTGGCCGTGCGCGCGGCCATCTTTTCATCGTCGGCATCGGGCCGGGCGACAGGCTCTGGCGCACCGCGGAAGCGGAAGCGGCGCTCGCCGCATCGACCGACATCGTCGGATTGCAGCTCTATCTCGATCTTCTGGGGCGGGCGACCCACGGCAAGTCGCTTCATGCGAGCGCCTTGGGCGACGAGACGGGGCGCGTCAAGCGCGCGCTCGACCTTGCCGCCGCGGGGCGCAACGTCAGTCTCGTCTCATCGGGCGATGCCGGCATCTATGGCCTCGCGAGCCTCGTCTTCGAGCTTTTGGATCGCGAACCGAGCGAGGATTGGCGGCGCGTCGAGATCTCCGTCGTGCCCGGCCTCACGGCGCTACAAGCGGCGGCGGCTCGGCTCGGCGCGCCGTTCGGGCACGATTTCTGCGTGGTCTCGCTCTCGGACCTGCTGACGCCGTGGCAGGCGATCGAGCGACGCCTCGAAGCGGCGGCTTCGGGCGACTTCGTCGTCGCGCTCTACAATCCGCGCTCATCGCGCCGCCAGGTGCAATTGACCCGCGCGCTCGAGATTCTGCGTGCCGCGCGCGGCCCCGCGACGCCGGCGGCGCTCGCGCGCAATATCGGCCGGGCGGGCGAGCGCGTCATCGTCACGACGCTTGCCGCGCTCGACGAAGCCGAGATCGACATGCTGACGCTCGTCGTCGTCGGCAACAGCACGACGCGCATCCTGCCGGGCCGCTTGCCCCGGCTCTACACGCCGCGCGGATACCGCCTGCCGTGAGCGCGCGGGTTCACTTCATCGGCGCCGGCCCGGGCGCGCCCGACCTCATCACCGTGCGCGGGCTTCGCCTCATCGAGCGCTGCCCGGTCTGTCTTTATGCCGGCTCGCTCGTGCCCGACGCGGTGGTGGCGGCCGCGCCCGAGGGCGCGCGCGTCATCGACACCGCGCCGCTGACGCTCGACGAGATCATCGCCGAGATGGAGAGGGCGCACAGAGCCGGGCTCGAGGTGGCGCGCGTCCAGTCCGGCGATATCTCGCTCTATGGCGCCGTCGCCGAGCAGATGCGCCGCCTCGACGCACTCGGCATTCCCTATGACCTGACGCCAGGCGTGCCGTCCTTCGCGGCGGCGGCGGCCGCGCTCGGCGTCGAGCTGACCTTGCCGGACGTGACGCAGACGGTGATCCTGACGCGCACGTCCGTGCGCTCCTCGCGGATGCCGCCCGGCGAGGAGCTCGATCGGCTCGCGCTGAGCGGCGCCACGCTCGCGATCCATCTCTCGATCAACAATCTGGCGCTCGTTGTCCGCGCGCTCCTGCCCCATTACGGCGCCGATTGCCCCGTGGCGATCGTCCACCGCGCGAGCTGGCCCGACGAGCGCATCCTGCGGGGTACGTTGGGCGACATCAGAAGCGCCGCCAAGGATGCGCATATCACGCGCACGGCGCTCATCCTCGTGGGCCGCGCGCTCGGCGCGGCGAAGTTCTCCGAAAGCCGTCTCTACGCGCCCGACCACCACCACGTGCTGCGGCCGCGGCGCTAGCTCTGGGGCTTCGCCGCCAGTATCTGCTGCACGGCGGGACTGCCCGCACCCCAGCCAAATGCATCGCGTCCGGTGAAATCCTGCTTCCTCGGGTCAGCGCCGCTGGCAATGAGGAGACGCACCGCCGCGGATTTCCCTTGTCCGGCCGCCGCCATCAGTGGCGTGATGCCCTGGCGGTTGGGGGCGTCGACATTGGCTTGTTTGGCGATGAGGAAGCGCATGAAATCGAGCTTGCCAAGTTCCGCCGCGTAGTGGAGCGCGGTATTGCCGAGCTTGTCGGTCCAGTCGACATGCGCGTTGTGGTCGAGCAGCAGCTGCGCCATCGCGACATTGTCGAACGAAGCGGCGTAATCGAGCGCGGTTCGGCCGGTTGTGCTTTCGCGCGCGTCGGGATCGCGGTCGCCCGTCTGCAAGAGCGCCGCGACCTGCTGCGTATTGTTGTGCGAGGCCGCGTCCGCCACGGTGTACCAGCTGTCCCACGCGCCCTCCTGCTGCGCCTGGGCGGGTGCCGCAAATCCCGCAACGAGCGCAATCGCGCCGGCTGTCCTGCGCCAGCCCATTACCCAATCTCCCTCATCGCTCGATCCTGTCCGCGACCCATTGCAACGCCTCGCCGACGCTTCCGGCCGAAGGCCCGGGCTCGGGGCGCGGGCGCTTCATGAGCACCACCGGGATGCCCGCCTCGCGCGCCGCCACGAGCTTCGCCGGGATGGCGCCGCCGCTCGCCTTCGCGACCACGACCCCGATCCCGTAACGATGCAGAAGCCGGCGCTCGTCGTCCAGTGCGAAAGGCGGCCGCGCGATCACGAAATCCATACCGCTAAGGGGCGATTTCTCGCGCGCCGGCTCGATGAGGCGGACGACGAAGCGGACTCCCTCGAGCCCTGCGAACGACCCAAGTTCGCGCGCGCCGATGGTGAGAAAGGCGGGTCCACCGATCCGCGCCACTTCGCGCACCGCTGCGGCGGCATCCGGCACCTCGATCCAGCGGTCCTCGGCGCAGGATTGCCACGGCGGCCGCACCAACACGAGGCGTGGCACGGATGTTGCCTCAGCCGCGAGCCGCGCGTGGTGCGAAATGGCGACGGCGAAGGGATGCGTCGCGTCGATCAAAAGCGAGACGCCGTCCGCGCGCAGATATGCGGCAAGCCCGTCCGCGCCGCCGAACCCGCCGGTCCGCACGATGCCGGGCACGGGCGCAGGCTTCGCGGTGCGGCCTGCGAGCGAGGTAACGACGCGCAACCTTGCGCCGAACCGTTCAACGAGCGCGCGTGCGAGCGCGGCCGCTTCGGCAGTGCCGCCGAGGATCAGGACGGCTTGTGCTTCAGGGGCCGGCATGCGCGAGGAGAGTGCCGGCGCGGTCGAAGATCGCCACATCGACCGCGATGCCGGGCCTGAGCCGGTCGAGCGCCACGCGCCGCGCGTCCTCGGCGATGCTGAGCGCCAACGCCTGGGCGAGAGGTGCGGCGAGCGCCGCCATCGTCGCGCCGACGCTGACGTCGTCATCCGCCGCGAGCGGAGCTTCGGGCGCGCCGATACACGCGAGCCGGCGCGCAAGGTCCGCGCCGCCGATGCGGCTTCGCGCCGAGTGGAGATCGAGATGGCCCTCCGCGAGCTTCGCCATCTTGGCGATGCCGCCTGCGAGCGTCAGGCGCGGCACCGGATGCCGGCGCAGGTATTTGAGCACGCCCCCGGCAAAGTCACCCATGTCGATAAGCGCCAGATCCGCGAGCCCATGGAGCCGCTGCACCGCCGCTTCGGAGGTGCGGCCGGTCGAGGCGGCGAGATGCGCCAATCCCGCGGCGCGCGCGACATCGATGCCGCGCTCGATCGAGGCGATCCACGCCGAGCACGAGTAGGGCACGACGATGCCGGTGGTGCCGAGGATCGACAGCCCGCCGATGATGCCGAGCCGGGCATTCATCGTTTTGGCGGCCAGCACGGCGCCGCCCGGGATCGACAGCGTCACCTCGACATCGGGGTCGCGCTCGAGCTCGTTGAGCGCTGCTGTGATTATGGCGCGCGGACGGGGATTGATCGCGGGCTCGCCCACCGCGAGCGGCAGACCGGGGAGCGTGACGGTGCCGACGCCGTCGCCGGCGCGAAAGCGGATGCCCGCGCCGTGCGCCGCGCGCGTCAACTCAGCGATCACCATCGCGCCATGCGTCACGTCGGGATCGTCCCCTGCATCCTTGACGATGCCGACGCGCGCCATGCCGTTATCCCGTTCCTTCAACGCCAGCGGAAAGCGCGGCCGCTCGCCGCCCGGCAGCGCGATCGTCACCGGATCGGGAAAATGCCCGCTGACGAGCGCTTCGAATGCGGCGCGCGCCGCCGCGGCGGCGCACGCGCCGGTCGACCAACCGCGCCGCAAAACGGGTTTTCGCTCCGCCATGTGCGAAGTGTAGGCGAAGCCTGCGAATCGGGCCATGTGCTAGAGTTTCCACGATGGAGCTCGACGAGGACCTGTTCGCTCTCCCGGATTTCGCGCCCGGCTCGGTGTGGCTCGTCGGCGCGGGCCCGGGCGCGCCCGGACTCCTGACGGTGCTGGCGCTCCATGCGCTGAAATCGGCCGACGTGGTCGTCTACGACGCGCTCGTCGATCAGCGCATTCTGCGCCTCGCGCGGGCGGGCGCCGTGCTCGATTATGCGGGCAAGCGCGGCGGCAAGCCCTCGCCGCACCAGCCTGACATCTCGCTGCGTCTCATCGGCTTCGCGCGCGAGGGCAAGCGTGTGCTGCGTTTGAAGGGCGGCGACCCGTTCGTGTTCGGCCGCGGCGGCGAGGAGGCGGCGGCGCTTGCGGCGGCCGCCATTCCGTGCCGCGTCGTGCCGGGCATCACCGCCGGCATCGGCGGGCTTGCCGCGGCGGGCATCCCGGCGACGCACCGCGACACCAACTCGGCGGTCGCGTTCGTGACGGGATACGCGAGCGGCGGCGATGTGCCGGACGGGATCGACTGGTCGGCGCTCGCGCGCGCGGCACCCGTGCTGGTCATCTACATGGCACTGAAGCATCTCGATGGGATCGCGGCGCGCCTCATCGCCGCGGGGCGAGCGGCCGACGAGCCCGTCGCCATCATCAGCAAGGCGACGATGGCGGGGCAGCGCGTGCTGAAGACGACGCTTGGCCGCGCCGCGGCCGATGCCAGCGCGGCGAAAATCGAGCCGCCGGCTGTCGTCGCTATCGGCCCGGTCGTGGCGCTCGCACAGAAACTCAATCTGCTGGCGTGAGGCGGCTGAACCTCGGAGTTTGATCGCGCCGATATCGCTTCATCGGGTGAAGGCGGAACGAAGCGAGCAGAAATTCCTCGACGAGCAACTCGCGCAAGGCGGGGTGTTGGTCGGAGAGCACACGCGCGGCGCTGCCGCCGAACGGCGCGCCGTCGAGATTCTGCGCGAAAAAGGCGGCATGACGCGCACATGCACGAGGTCCCGAAGGGGCGTAAGCCGCGCGCTGGCGAGGGGGAACGGCATGGCCTATAGCGGCCGTCATGCCGAACGGCCTCATTCTCGCCGCACCGTCCTCGTCGAGCGGCAAGACCGTCGTCGCACTAGCGCTCTTGGGCGCGCTCAAGCGACGGGGAATGCGCGTCGCCGTGACGAAGTCGGGTCCCGACTATATAGATGCTGCGTTTCTCGCGGCGGCGACCAGTTTGCCGTGCCGCAATCTCGATCCTTGGGCGATGCGGCGCGCGACGCTCGCCGCGGCGCTCGCCGCGTGCGCCCCGGCCGAGCTTGTGCTGTGCGAGGGCGCGATGGGGCTGTTCGACGGCATCGGCGCAGGGGGCGCCGGATCGACGGCAGAGCTTGCCGCCATCGTCGGCTGGCCGATCGTGCTCGTCGTCGACGCTGCCGGCGCGGGCGCCTCTATTTCGGCGCTCGTGCAGGGCTATTGCCGCTATCGGGCCGACACTAAAATCGCCGGACTCGTCCTCAATCGCGTTGGCAGCGCGCGCCATCGCGCGCTCCTCGCGGCGGCTTTGGCGCGCGACGTGCCGGAGGTGCCGCTCCTTGGCGCGGTGTACGCGCGATCCCGCCCTGGCGCTGCCGTCGCGCCACCTGGGCCTCGTCCAGGCGTCCGAACTGAAATCGCTCGACGCGATGCTCGCGCGCGCGGCCGAGAGAGCCGAGGCGGAGCTCGATATTGCCGGCCTTGTGGCGCTCGCCGCGCCCGCCGCGCTCGCGCCGCACCAGGGTGCAGCGCCGCTGCCGCCCTTGGGCCAGCGCATCGCCGTGGCGCGCGACCCGGCCTTCGCCTTCGCTTATGATCTCGTGCTCGAAGGCTGGCGCGCGGCGGGCGCGTCCTTGCGTTTCTTCTCGCCGCTTGCCGACGAGGCGCCCGAGCCAAGCTGCGATGCGGTCTATCTGCCGGGCGGATATCCCGAGCTCCATGCCGGCGCGCTCGCATCCGCGCGCCGCTTCCGCGCCGGCCTCCACGATGCGGCCGCGCGCGGGGCAGAAATCTACGGCGAGTGCGGCGGCTACATGGCGTTGGGGCGCGGCCTCGTCGATGGCGATGGCGCGCGCCACGAAATGGCAGGTCTTTTGCCGCTCGAGACGAGTTTCGCCGAGCGCCGCCTCCATCTCGGATATCGGCAAGCACGGCTCGCCGCCGCCTGCGCTATCGGGGCCGCGGGCGCGCACTATCGCGGGCACGAGTTTCACTATGCGACGGTGCGCGAGGAAGGACCGGGCGATCCGCTCTTCCAACTCGACGACGGCGAAGGAAACGCGCTCGGCGGCGCGGGCCGCGTCGCGAGAAATGTCATGGGCTCGTTCGTCCATCTCATCGACCGCGCGTCCTGATGGCGCCCCGCGCGAGCGTTCTTGCTCGCGGCCAATCTTCGTATAAGCTTGGGGCGTGAGCCGAACTTCGCTCCTCAGGATGGATCTCGAATCGCTGTCGCTCATGGGCGGCGCGGTGCCGGTGCGCGTCACGCAACATCCGCGCGCGCGCCGCATGGCGTTGCGCATCGATCCGCAGGGCGAGAAGGTCGATCTCGTGCTGCCGCCGCGCAGCTCGCTCGCTCGCGCGCTCGAATTCTTCGAGACGAACCGGCGCTGGCTCGAGCGGCGCCTGGCGGCGCTGCCGCCGCGCACCGAGATCGCCGACGGCGCCGACGTGCCGCTCCTCGGCGTGCCGCATCGCATCCGCCACGTGCGCTCGAGCCTCGGGCGCGGCGCGGTGTGGATCGAAGGAAGCGAGATCCTGGTGAGCGGCGACAAGCTGCACCTGGCGCGGCGCGTGCGCGATCATTTGCGCGAGCAGGCGCGGCGCGAGCTTTCGACGCGCGCCCGCGCGCTCGCGAGCCGCATCGAGCGCACCATCGTCCGCGTCAGCGTGCGCGATACGCGCACGCGCTGGGGCAGCTGCTCGGCCTCGGGCAATCTGTGCTTTTCCTGGCGCCTGGTGTTCGCGCCGGAGGAGGTGCTCGACTATGTCGTCGCGCACGAGGTGGCGCACCTCGTCCACATGAATCACGGCACGCGGTTCTGGCGGCTCGTTGAAAAACTCTGTCCGGGCGCCGATCGCCAGCGCCATTGGCTCAACCGCAACCGCGCCCGGCTGTTGCGGATCGGCTGAGGCTCAGGCGAAGAGCCGCACGATTTCGCCGATCGCGGCCCAGGATCCGACGCTTGCCACCGTGATGAAGAGCCACGAAGCCCTGACCGACCAGCGCGTCAAATTCGGCATAGGACGCTCCCCGCAAATTCGACCCACGGGAACGCTATCGCCGCGCTTACGCCCCGGTGCGTGGCAAGAATGAGGCAAGCGGCCCTGCCCGCATCAGCCTCCAAAGGAGGAGAAGACTCGGCAGACAGAGGCCTGTCGCAAGCGCGAAGAAGAGCGCCCAGCCCATCCTGTCGACGAGATAGCCGCCCGACGCGGTGAAGAGCGTGCGCGGCGCGGCCGCAAGCGCCGAGAGCAGCGCATATTGCGTTGCGGTGAAGGCCGGATTGCAGAGCCGCGAGAGATAAGCGACGAACGCGGCCGAGCTCATGCCGCCGGTCACGTTCTCGATGGCGATGGTGAGCGCGAGCACGGCCGGGTCGGGCCCGGCCCAGAGCTGCACGATGTACATGAGGTTCGACAGCATTTGCAGCACGCCGCAGACGAGCAGCGCGGGCATGATGCCGAGGCGATAGACGACGCTGCCGCCCGCGATCACGCCGGCAACGCTTGCCGCCAATCCGAACACCTTGGCGACGTTCGCGATCTCGATCTTGCTGAAGCCCAGGATGATGTAGAACGGATTCGACATCCACCCGGCGATCGCGTCGCCGAGCTTGTAGAGGACGACGAAGGCGAGGATCGCGATCGCGTGGTCGCGCCGTACGAATTCGGCGAAAGGCGCCACGACCGCGCTCTCGAACGAGGCGGCGCGCGGCGCCACCGACACGTTCGGCTCGCGCGTCATCAGCACGCTCGCCATGCCGATGCCGAGGAGCGCCGCCATCGCCGCGTAGGCCGCGAACCAGCCGAGATATGTCGCGACGTAGAGCGCACCCGCGGTCGAGGCGACCATGCCGATGCGATAGCCAATCTGCGTCGCCGCCGCGCCCGCGCCCTGCTGCAGCTCGTCGAGCAGCTCGACGCGATAGGCGTCGATGACGATGTCCTGGCTCGCCGACAGGAAGGCGACGAGCGCCGCGAGCGCGAAGAGAAGGACAAGCGGCGCGCGCCCCGGCTCGAGCGCGCCCAGCGCCACGAGTGCCCCCGCTAACGCCAGCTCGATCACGATCGCCCAGCCGCGCCGCCGCCCGAGGGTCCCTGTCAGAAGCGGCACTCCGACGCGATCGACGACCGGCGCCCACAGGAATTTCAGCGTGTAGGCGAGCCCGACATTGGCGAAGAGCCCGATCACGGTCAGCGACACGTGCGCCTCTTCGAGCCAGATCGATAAGGTCGATCCGGTGAGCGCCAGCGGCAGCCCGCTCGCGAACCCCATGCACAGGACCGCCAGCATGCGCCGGTCGTGATAGACGGCGAACGAGCGGAGCCAGCTGCGGCCTACCATGTGCGGGTCAGTTATCCCTCTCCGCGCGCCGCGGGGAGAGGGAAGGGGCCCGTCGCGAATGCGACGGGAAGGGTGAGGTGTCTTTCAGCGGCACCACCTCGCTCGCCATCGGCGCCCACCTCACCGTCGACCGCATGCCGTCGACCGCTACGCTCGCACCCCTTGGCCGCTTGAACATGCCGGTGGCATGTTCAAGCGCCAAGCCCCGCGAGCGGGCGGAGAGGGTATGTCATGCTACGGCTTCTTCTCCACGTCGGCCGCGACCTGCATTTTGACGATGCGGTCGGGGTTGCTCACCGAGCCGTTGCGGTCGGGATCGCCCTTCTTGATGGCGTCGATGAACTCCATCCCCGAGGTGACCTGGCCGAAGATCGTGTATTTGCCGTCGAGGAAGGGCGCCGGCGCGAAGCAGATGAAGAACTGGCTGTCGGCGCTGTCGGGGTCCTGCGCGCGCGCCATCGACACGGTGCCGCGCACGTGATGGGCTTGCGAGAACTCGGCCTTGAGCTTCTGGCCCGAGCCGCCAGTGCCGTCGCCCTTGGGATCGCCGGTCTGCGCCATGAAGCCGGTGATGACGCGATGGAAGGCGATGCCGTCATAGAAGCCCTTTCGCGTCAGCTCCTTGATGCGCGCCACCGTCTTCGGCGCGAGATCGGGGCGCAGCTCGATGACGACGCGGCCCGCGGGCACGTCGAGATAGATCGTGTTTTCGAGATCGGCTGCGCTCACGGGACCTCCCATCAGGACAAGAAGCATGACCGCGCATGCGGCGATCCAGGCTCGGTGCAACATCGACGCATCCACCGCTTGACGAAGGGGCGGCGACCTTATCGCATCGCCGCGCGTTGGGGCAAGCGAAAGCGCCGCTCAGCCGACACGCTGGCCCGACGGCAGCTCGAACAGGCCCTTCGGCAGGCCTTCGATGAACGCGACCACCTCGTCCGCCTTCACCACGTCGGCGTATTTGGCGTGCATGTCGCACAGGTTGATCGCGTGGCTCGCCTGCGAGCGGTCGAAGCATCCGTCCTCGACCACCGTCGTGCGGAAATTATAGCTGAACGAGTTGAGCACGGTCGCGCGCACGCAGCCGCTCGTCGTCGTGCCGCACACGATGACGCTGTCGGCGCCGAGAAGCGTGAGATAACCCAGCAGATTCGTGCCGTGGAACCCCGACGGCTTCTGCTTCGGCACCACGATGTCGGTCGGATCGGGCGCGATCTGCGGCATGATCTCGTTGCCGTCCTGGTTCGTGTGGATGACGGTCGGCGCTTCGTCGTTGCGGTTGTTCTTCCACGACCAGCTGCCGGCGTCCCAATTGTCGGGCCGCCGCGTGCCGGTGGTGTAGATGACCGGTAGGCCCTGCGCGCGCGCCGCGTCGATGACGCGCTTCAGCACCGGCAGCGCGTCCCACGCGTCCTCGCCGCACGAATTGCGCCAGCGCTTGATCGACTGGACGATCGGCTCGCGCTTGTCGCCGCAGAAATTGAAATTGACGTTGATGATGAGGAGCGCCGGGCGCTTGCCATAGCCGGCGCGCGCGCCATAGCCGGCGGCGGCGAACACCTCCTTGTCGCGCGGCGTGAGATACTGGAACCACACCGGCTCGGACATGGCGGCTCTCCTTCGATGAAGCCGTACGAGATTACATTACCCGTTGCCCCCGCGGAAGCGGGGGCCCAGGGCGACCGCACGTCGCCTGCACTGGGTCCCCGCCTGCGCGGGGACGACGCGAAACAAGGGGCAATTCGGCCTACGGCTGGGCTCGCGGCGGCGGCAAGCCCGTCGCCGAAGCCGCGCGCTCGAGCGCGCGGCGCGGCGTCCGTTCCGCCGCGCTCCATTCGAGCGTGGCGAAGCCGTGGCAGTTTTCGCACACCGCGCGCCACTCGCCGCTCTCCTTGGCGCACGCCTCGCACACCCAGGCCGCGTCTTGGCTCGCCGCGCTCGCCGCGCGCGAGAGCCACATCCGCGCCGCCGCGAGATCGCCGTGCTCGGACTCCTCGATCTCCGCCATGAGGCGGCAGACGCGCGGCGCGGCGCGCTCGCCGGTCTCGCCCAAGGCCGGCGTCAGGTGGCGCCTCGCCTCGCCCCAAAGCCGCGCCTGGAGCGCAGCGGCGGCAAGCGCGATGCGGCTTTCGACATGGTCGGGGTTGAGCGCCGCAAGCCGCGCCACATGCTTCATGCGCTGCAGCGGCGGCTCGTCGGCGAAGAGCTCGACATAGGCTTCGGCGATCGCGGGATGGGGTGCCGCGCGCCACGCCGCCTCGAGGGTGCGGCGCGCGCGGCGCTTCTGGCCGCGCACCGTCAGCATGCGGGCATAGCGCGCAGCGGCCGGCGCGAAGCCCGGCTCGAGCGCGTTGGCCTTGCGCGCAGAGCGCATCGCCTCGCTGCCGCGTCCCTCGGTGTCGGCCTCGGCCGCGTGCTGGTGCAGGATCACGGCGTGACGGTGGCGGCTCGCCGGCTGGGCCAAGGCCTTGCGCCGCTCGACTTCGACGAGCGTCGCCTCGGCCGCCTGCCAGCGGCCGTGCCGCGCCTGCAATTCGAGCAGATGCGTCAAGACCCACGGCGTCTTCGGCCGCAATTCCTTGGCGCGCGTCGTCAGGCGCAGCGCCGTCGCCTCGTCGCCATCGCGCAGCGCCTGCATGATGAGGCCGCGCAAGCCGAGGAATTCCGTCTCCACCCGCTCCAGCATCGCGGTGAAATAGTTCGACGCCGCGCGCTCGTCGCCGTTCAACTGCGCCGCCTGCGCCGAGAGCAGCAGCGTGAGCGGCGGCTCGGCGAGCAGGCTGTCGGCGCGGCGCGCGAGCTTCTGCGCCTCCTCGGCGTCACCCGCCGCGACCGCCACCATGCCCTGCGTCAGCGCGCGATAGCCTTCGCGCCGCCGCCGCTCGCGCCGCGCGCGAGCGAAACTTTTGGGGCTGCGCAGGAGGAAGCGGAAGAGGCTCACGAGGAGCGCCACCGCCACCGCCACGACCGCGGTCGCGAGCGCCAGCACCGCGACACTGGTCTCGATCTCCCAGCCTCGCCAGGTGACGACCACGCCGCCCGGCTGGTCGGCCACGAACACCACCGCGGCGACGATCAGCGCGATCGCGACGAGCGCCGGGATCGCGCGCATCAGTGGTTCTCTTGCGGCGCGGGCGACGCGGGCGGTGCGGGCGGCGGCGACGGGGCCGGGCTCGCGGCGAGGCGCGCCGCCACCGTCTGCGCCAGTCCCGCGACCGCGCCCTCGGCGCCGAGCCGCTGCTGCGCCGCGGCGACAATGGGTTTCGCGGCATCGGCGGCGGCGCCGCTCAAGCCTGTGAGCGCCGTCAACGCGCCGGCGAGGTCGCCCGTGTCGAGTGCGCCTTCGGCCGCGCGCACGGCGGTTGCCGCCGCGTCGCTTGGCGCGCCGCCCGCGCTGCCTGCGTCGATGCGGCGGATCGTGACGAGGCCCCTCAGCTTCGCGAGCACGCGGTCGCCGAGATCGCCGCCGGCCGGCGCGGCTTCCTGGCTCGTGTGCAAGATCGCCGGCGCGGTCTCGGCGCGAAACCGCTCGGCTAGAAGAGCGGCGCTCGGAATGCCCGCCGCGGCCGCGCCCGAGTAGGGTTGCAGCGCCGCGGCAACCGCCGCGTCGCCCGGCGCGAGCGTGAGGACGGAGTGCAGCTCGCCGGCGAACGGCCCCGAGCCCGCCAGCGCGGCGCGCAGCTCGGCCAGCGCCGCCAGGAGCCTGATGTCGCTCTCATCGCCCGCGGCCTCGACGGTCGCGAGCCGGCCGAGCTTCGCGTCGAGCTCGTCGACGCGCGCGCCCATCTGCTGCACCGATTGCGTCAGCGCCGACGTATCGGGCGCGCTGATCGAGCCGATGCGCCGCTCGAGCGCATCGAGCCGCTGTGCCACTCCTTGCAACGCCGCCGCGTCCGAGGGCGCGGTACCTTGCGTGCCCTGCTGCTGCTGCATCTGCGCCTCGAGCCGGCCGAGCCGCGCCTCGGCGTCCGTGCGTGCGGCTTCGGCCGCATCGAGCCGCGCCGCGAGATCGCCCGTCCCCGCCGCGTGATTCGCTCCCCACGGCACGAGCGGCAGCAGCGGCGGCGCCCAGTAGGGCGCCGTGCCGACGAGCGCCAGCGCGAGCACGAGCAGCGACAGCGCCCACGCCGCGGCCCGGAAATTCTTCGGCTTTGTCGGTGTCGCGGGCTTCGCGGCCGGCGGCGGTGGCGGCGTCGTTATGGGTGGCGCGGGGTCGGCGGGCTTCGCTTCCGCCAGGGGCTGATTGCTGTCATCTTCGCGCGCGTCGCTCATGATTTTTCTCTCTGCCGTGCCACGGCGCGGTCGCACGCTTCGAGCAGGGCCGCGCCGGTCGGGGCGGAAGCGACATGAAGCGCGCGCCAGCTCACGTCGAGTTTCTCCGCCACCGCCTGGCTCAGTGCGACCGCGGCGATGGCGCGGCACGGCGCTTCGAGCCCGGCGGCGCGCACGAGCCTAACAAACGTCGCCGCCGTGCGGGGAGAGAAAAAGATTGCCGCCGCAATCGCGCCCGCGCGCACGAGCCCCGCCGTCGCGGCACTCAAAGCCTCGGCCGGCACGGCGTCGTAGAGGATGGCGCGGCGCACGTCGTAGCCGTGCGCGCCGAGTGCGCCGGCAAGATCGCCCGCGACCTCCTGCGCGGCGCTGTGGACGAGCGCGCCGGCCTCCGGCCCCAGGCGCCGCCGCACGAGTAGCGCCAGGTCCGCGACGGTGCCGCCGGCGCTCGCCACGTCGGCGAAGCCGGCGTCGCGCGCCGCCTCGGCCGTGGCATCGCCCACGGCGAGGGCCGGCAGGTCGCGCCGCAGCGAAAACGTGGCGAACGCGCGCACGCCGTTGGCGCTCGTGAAAAGGAGGCCGCCCGCGTCCTCGAGCAGCGGCGCCAGCACGCGCGCGCCGTCGTCCCTGAGGCGAATCTCGATGAGCGGCTCTAGCACCGGCTCGATGCCGCGCGCGCTGAGCGCTGCGGCGAGCTCGTCGGCTTGCTCGCGCGGGCGGGTGACGAGCGCCTTCACGCGAACAGGCCCGGGCGCACGCGGGACCGCAGCTCCGCGCCGGCATCTTCGCCGATCCGGCGCATGTCGATCGCCGGCCCTTCGCGCCCGGCGCGCCAGATCGCGCTGCCGTCGGGCTCGATCACCATCGCCGCGAGCGCCATGCGCGGTCCCGCGATGGTGGCGAGCGCGGCGATCGGCGTGTGGCACGTGCCGCCCAAGGCCGCGAGCACGGCACGCTCGGCCGCGGCCGCGCGTGAGGTGGCTTCGTCGTCGATCGCGGCCAGATACTCGCGCACGCGCAGATCGATCTCGCGCGTCTCGATGGCGATGATGCCCTGTCCGGCCGCGGGCAGCATGTCGGCCGGATCGAGCAGTGCTGCGATCGCGTCGCTGCGGCCAAGCCGGTTCAAGCCCGCCGCCGCGAGCACGGTCGCCGCGCATTCGCCGGCGTCGAGCTTCCTGAGCCGCGTGCCGACATTGCCGCGCATCGGCACGACGGCAAGATCGGGCCTCGCCGCCAGAAGCTGCGCCTTCCGCCGCACCGAGGACGTGCCGACGATGGCGCCGTGGGCCAGATCGGCGATGCGCCGCACGCCGCGCGCCGCGACAAGCGCGTCGCGCGGATCCTCGCGCGGCAGGCAGCAGGCGATCTCGAGCCCTTGCGGCAGCACCGTCTCCATGTCCTTCAGGGAGTGAACGGCGAGGTCGATGCGCCGGTCGAGCAGCGCCTCCTCGATCTCCTTGGTGAAGAGCGATTTGCCGCCGATATCGGCCAGCGGCCGGTCGGTGATGCGGTCGCCGCTCGTGCGCACGGTCACGATCTCGATGGCGCCGGGCGCCGCAAGCTCGGGATGCGCGGCGGCAAGGCGCGCCAGCGCCTGCTGCGCCTGCGTCAAGGCAAGCGGGCTGCCGCGCGTACCAAGCCGGAGGACCGGGGCCATGGCGCTGTCTTAGGGCAGCGCCGCCCGTCAATGAAGCGGCAGTCGCCGGTGCGCCAGCCTAGACCATGGTCGGATCGGGCGGAATCGCTCTGCGATCCGCCCGATCCGTGAATCATGGTCTAACTTCTTTGAGTGAGAGCAAGATTCACGCTTTGAATGGAAAACGCCGTTGCCATTCGAAGCGATCTTGCTCTAGCGCTTGCGGCGGCGCAGCCGGATCAGGCCAAAGATTGCGAGGCCCGCGCCGAAGAGCGCGAGCGAGGCCGGCTCGGGAATCGACAGGATTGGCGGCAAGCCCAAGGTGAGGTCGATGCCGCCGTCAGTGAGGCCGCCATTTGCGGCCCACGCGGCGCTCGCAGAGAGAGAAATCGCCGCCGCCGCGAAGACGAGTTTCGTCGCATGGCGCGTGCCGCTTTGTAACAAGGGGGTCCCCTCAGACCGTGTAACTGATTGATGAAGCAAGGTCCGGGCCATGCCTTTACTACCAAGGGCTTCGCTGGCGGGCGCCAACGCGACGGCACAAAAGTGTAAAATAATTCGACACCCTCGCCCCCTTGAGCGGGGCCTCGTTTGCCGCGATAAGGCGCCATGCTTGTCCTCGGCATCGAGACGAGTTGCGACGAGACCGCGGCCGCGGTAGTGAGCGATGCCGCGCCGCGCATCCGGTCCAACCTCGTCCTGTCGCAGCTTGCCGAGCATCGCCCCTATGGCGGCGTCGTGCCCGAGATCGCGGCGCGCGCCCATCTCGATCACCTCGACGGGCTCATCGCGCGGGCGCTCGACGACGCCGGAATCGGCTTCGAGTCGCTCGACGCGGTGGCGGCGACCGGCGGGCCCGGCCTCATCGGCGGCGTCATCGTCGGCGTGATGGAGGCGAAGGCGATTGCGCTCGCGCGCAGCATGAAGTTCATCGCCGTCAACCATCTCGAAGGCCACGCGCTCTCGGTGCGGCTCGAAGCGGATGTGCCGTTTCCCTATCTCCTGCTGCTCGTTTCGGGCGGCCATTGCCAGCTTCTGCGCGTCGAGGGGGTCGGGCGCTATCGCCGCCTCGGCACCACGATCGACGACGCCGCGGGCGAGGCGTTCGACAAGGGCGCGAAGCTCCTCGGCTTGCCATATCCCGGCGGGCCCGCGGTCGAGCGCGCGGCGCAAACTGGCGATCCGGCGCGCTTTTCTCTGCCGCGGCCGATGCTGGGGCGGGCGGGCTGCGATTTCTCCTTCTCCGGCCTCAAGACGGCCTTGGCGCAGCGCGCGGCACAGAGCGCACCGCGCGACCGCGACGATCTTGCGGCCGGTCTTCAGGCGGCGATCGCCGATTGCCTGATCGATCGCACCAAGAACGCGATCGCTCTCAGCGACGGCGCGGTGCGGACGCTGGTCGCGGCGGGTGGCGTTGCCTCGAACCGCGCGCTCCGGGCGCGGCTCGAGGCGCTCGCGACCCAATCGGGGCTCGCTTTCGTCGCACCCTCGCCCGCGCTCTGCACCGACAACGGCGCGATGATCGCCTGGGCCGGGATCGAGCGCCTGCGCCTCGACCTCGTCGACGGGTTGGACTTCGCGCCGCGGCCGCGCTGGCCCCTCGATCCGTCCGCTCCGCCCGCGACCGGCGCCGGGGTCAAGGCATGACGAGGCCGCCGGGCGCCGCTACCATCGCGGGCGTATGACTCGCATCTTCATTCTCGGCGGCGGCGCATGGGGCACGGCGTTGGCGCAATCGCTCGCGCGCGCCGGGCGCGAGATCGTGCTGTGGGCGCGCGAGCCCGACACCGTGGCCGCGATCAATTCGGCGCACGAGAATCCGGTGTTCCTGCCGGGCGTGGCGCTCGATCCCGCCGTGCGCGCGACGTCCGATCTCGGCGAGGCGGTGCGCGCCGAGGCGGTGCTGCTCACGGTGCCGGCGCAATTTGTCCGCGCCGTGACGACGGGCCTCGCGCTCGCGCCCGCCGCGCCCGTCGTCATCTGCACCAAGGGCATCGAGATCAAGACCGCCGCGCTGATGAGCGAGGTGCTGGCCGAGACCTTGCCCGGCGCGCCCGTGGCGGTGCTGTCGGGGCCGACCTTCGCGCCCGAGGTGGCGCGCGGCCAGCCCACGGCGGTGACGCTCGCGACAGCGGATGCGGCGCTCGGCCAGCACCTCATCGCGGCACTCGGCAGCCGGACCTTCAGGCCCTATCTCTCGGACGATCCGTTGGGCGCCGAGATCGGCGGCGCGGTCAAGAATGTTGAGGCGATCGCCTGCGGCATCGTGGTCGGGCGCGGCTTTGGCGAGAACGCGAGGGCATCGGTCATCACGCGCGGCCTCGCCGAAATGATGCGGCTCGCCGCAGCCAAGGGCGGGCGGCGCGAGACCTTGTTCGGCCTGTCGGGGCTCGGCGACCTCACCCTCACCTGCACCAGCCTCCAGTCGCGCAACTATTCGCTCGGCGTCGCCTTGGGCGAGGGGCGGACGCTCGCCGCCATCGAGGGCGCCCGCCGCTCGGTCGCGGAAGGGGTGAGCTCGGCCCCGGCGACGGTGGCTTTGGCCGCGCGAGTCGGCGTCGAAATGCCGATCGCGGCCGGAATCGACGCCATCCTGCATCGCAATGCTGCCATCGATGATGTCGTGGCGGCCCTGCTGGCGCGGCCTTTTCGCTCGGAATCAGGGCTCTCCGGCCCCAAGTCATAGTAGCGTCACTAAAACGGCCTACAACGGCTGGTGACAAGCGAGCAATTCGCCGGTATCGTGACGAACGTCGATTTCGTGGGCTCCCGCCTTGGTTTTCCGGCTGCCGCGCATCCTCGCCGAAGCTCTTTCCCACATCGCTGTCGCGTGTCCCGCCCGCCGCCTTCGGGCCGCGAAGAAACTTGCTTGTTCCTCAGTCCCTTCTCCAGAAAAGGACGAACCATGGCCAAACGCCCGAACCGCGCCCAGTCAAATGTCGAGCCGCTGTTCGGGGGACCTTGGGAGCATAGCGCGGACGGCGAGCACGAGCGCGACCAGGGCTATGTCCGCACGGTCCGCCCGCGCGGCGAGACGCAGCGCGCCCTCATGGCGGCGTTCGGCCGCCACAACCTAGTCCTGGCGCTGGGGCCGGCCGGCACCGGCAAGACCTATCTCGCGATCACCGCCGCGGTCGAGGCGCTCGAGGCCGGCCGGGTTGGCCGCATCGTGCTCACCCGGCCCGCGGTCGAGGCGGGCGAGCGCCTGGGCTTCCTGCCGGGCGATCTCGAGGACAAGCTCGCGCCCTATCTGCGCCCGCTCTACGACGCGCTCGCCGAGCGGCTCGGCGGGCGGCGCCTGAAGCAGCTCCTGGGCGAGGGCGCGATCGAGATCGCGCCGATCGCCTACATGCGCGGCCGCACGCTCAACAACGCCTTCATCGTGATCGACGAGGCGCAGAACTGCACCTACGGCCAGATCAAGATGCTGCTGACGCGGCTCGGCTGGCATTCGATCATGGTGGTGACCGGCGATCCCGACCAGAGCGACCTGCTCGAAGGCCTTTCGGGCCTGACCGAGATCGCGCGCCGTCTCGAAGCGCTCGCGGGCGTTGCCGTCATCCGCCTCGCCGAGCGCGACATCGTGCGCCATCCGCTCGTCGGCGACATGCTCGGCGTGCTGTAGCATCGCCATCGCCGCTCGTCGCGCGACTTAGGGCTTGGCGCGCCGGCCTCGACGGGGGTTCGGCGCACGGCTAGCGGTCCCCGTCCTCCCTGTTGCCTCGGGCGGCGAAACGAAGCCAAATGGCGTCAGCCGCGAGGAGGCGCACATGAGCGAGCTTCGCTATCTCTCGGGCTTCGGCAACGAGTTCGCGACCGAGGCGATCCCCGGCGCCGTGCCCCAGGGCCAGAACTCGCCGCAGAAGCCGCCCTTGGGGCTTTATGCCGAGGGCGTCTCGGGCACGCCCTTCACTGCGCCCCGCGCCGAGAACCGCCGCACCTGGCTCTATCGCATCCGACCTTCGGCCGCGCACGGGCCCTATCGCCGCATCGGCAACGGCTTGATCCGCTCGACGCCGTTCGACGAAGCGGTGCCGCCGCCCAACCGCCTGCGCTGGGACCCGCTGCCGCCGCCCGGGGCGCCGACCGACTTCATCGACGGGCTCGTCACGCTCGCCGGCAACGGCGACGCCTCGGCGCGTTTCGGCGTCGGCATCCATTGCTATTTCGCGAGCCGCGCGATGGTGGACCGCAGCTTCGCCGATTGCGACGGCGAACTGCTCGTCGTGCCGCAGGACGGCCGCATCCTGCTCCGCACCGAGCTTGGCGCGCTCGATGTGGCGCCCGGCGAGATCGCCGTCGTCCCGCGCGGCATCAAGTTCAGCGTCGACGTGCCGGACGGAACGGCGCGCGGATATGTGTGCGAGAATTACGGCGCCCAGCTGCGCCTCCCTGAGCTTGGGCCCATCGGCGCCAACGGCCTCGCCAATCCGCGCGATTTTCTGGCACCCGCCGCGGCGTTCGAGGATCGCGACGCGAAGACGGAGCTGGTGCAGAAGTTCGAGGGCAATCTGTGGGCGGCCGAACTCGGCCATTCGCCGTTCGACGTCGTCGCCTGGCACGGCAACTACGTTCCCTACAAATACGACCTCGCCAATTTCATGGCCATCAACACGGTGAGCTTCGACCATGCCGATCCGTCGATCTTCACCGTCTTGACCTCGCCGTCCGACCACGCCGGCACGGCCAATGTCGATTTCGTCATCTTCCCGCCGCGCTGGCAGGTGGCCGAGCACACGTTCCGCCTGCCGTGGTTCCACAGGAACGTGATGAGCGAGTTCATGGGCCTCATCCACGGCGCCTACGAGGCGAAGGCCTCGGGATTCGCGCCGGGCGGCGCCACCTTGCACAATTGCCACGCCGCGCACGGGCCCGACCGCGCGTCCTACGCCGAGGCTTCTGCGGCGGAATTGAAGCCCTATTATCTCGCCGACACGCTTGCCTTCATGTTCGAGACGCGGCTCGTCTGCCGCCCGACCCGCTTCGCGCTCGAGACGCCGGCCTTGCAGCGCGACTACGATCACTGCTGGAGCGGCTTCGAAAAACAGTTCCGGGGAAGATGATGGCACTGGACGAGACACACGATCCGAAACGCAAGAGCTGGATCGAAGCGGCGAACGCGCCGGGCGCCGATTTCCCGCTGCAGAACCTGGCGCTGGGCGTGTTCCGCAGGACGGGCGTGCCCGAGGCCGCGCGCGGCGGCGTCGCGATCGGCGACCGCATCGTCGATCTCGCGGCGTGCCATCGCGCCGCGATTTTTACGGACGACGCCGCCGAGGCCGCTGCGGCGGCCAGCGGCACCACGCTCAATCCGCTGTTGGCGCTTGGCAACGGCCCCGCCGATGCGCTCCGCCTCGCGCTTTCGCGCATGCTCGGCGCGGAAGGATCGGCGCGGCGCGCGAGCGTCGAGCCGCATCTCGTCGCGATGGCCGATGCCGAGCTCATGCAGCCGGTCGAGATCGGCGATTTCTCCGATTTCTTCAGCTCGGTCCATCACGCGACCAACGCCGGCCGCGCCTTCCGCCCCGAAAATCCGCTGAATCCCAACTTCAAATATGTGCCGGTCGCGTATCACAGCCGCACCTCCTCGATCGTGCCGAGCGGCACGAATTTCCGCCGCCCCAAGGGCCAGATCCGGCCGCAAGGGACTGGCGCGCCGTTCGTCAGCCCATCGCGCGCGCTCGATTGCGAGGTGGAACTGGGCTTCTACATCGGCGCCGGCAACGCGCTCGGCGAGACGATCCCGATCGAGCGCGCCGAGGATCACATCTTCGGCTTCTGCCTCCTGAACGACTGGTCGGCGCGCGACATCCAGGGCTGGGAGTCGCAGCCGCTCGGTCCTTTCCTCGGCAAGAGCTTCTGCACCACCGTCTCGCCGTGGATCGTGACCAAGGCGGCGCTCGAGCCGTTCCGCGCCGCCAACGAAGCGCACGCGGCGGGCGATCCCGCGCCCTTGCCGCATCTCGTGCAGCATGGCGACGGCGGCTTCGACATCGCCCTCGAGGCGCTGCTCGTGACGCCGAAGAGCCGCGCGGCTCACGCGGCGGCGATGCGCTTTGCCCTCTGCAACGCGAAGAACGGCTATTGGACCGTGGCGCAGATGGTGGCGCACCACGCCTCGAACGGCTGCAACCTGCGCCCCGGCGATCTGCTCGCGACCGGCACGCTGTCGGGACCCGAGCCGGGCACGCTCGGCTGCCTCCTCGAGATTACCAAGCGCGGCAGCGAGGCGATGAAGCTCGAAAACGGCGAGGAGCGGCGCTGGCTCGAGGACGGCGACGAGGTGATCTTCCGCGCCCGCGCCGAGAAGCCGGGCGCGGTCGGCATCGGCTTCGGCGAGGCGCGCGGCCTTATTTTGCCGGCGGCGTGAGGATTTTCCGCATGCGCACATTCCTTGCCGCTCTTGTGCTGCTCTGCGGCGCGAGCGTTCCGGCCGTTTCGTGGGAGCCCAATCCCGCGATGACCGCGCTCTACGAGAAAGCGAAGAGCGAAGGACAGGTCGTGCTCTCGGGCCCGGCCGCGGTCGAGGTCGAGTGGGTCCCGGAGTATTTCGCCAAGCGCTTTCCCGGCATCACCGTTCAGACCGTCGCCGACCTCCAGGGCGCCACCAAGATCATCGCCGAAGCGCGCGCCGGCCTCCATTCGTTCGACGCGTGGAGTTTTTCCTTGGGCGGCATGATCGAGGTCGAGAAGCGTGAACTCCTCGAGAAAATCGATTGGGCAAGCTTCGGCCTCAATCCCGGCAATTTCGCGTTCGACGGTCATGCGATCGCGACGCACAATTTCGTCTATTCCGTCGTCTATGCGAAGGATCACGTCGCCGCGGCCGATCTGCCGCGCCGATGGGACGATCTCGCCGATCCGAAATGGACCGGCAAGCTCACCGCGCAGAGTTTCCTGCTGCCGCGGCTGATGGGCTTTCTGGCGCTCGGCTGGGGGCCGGAGCGGACCGAGCGCTGGGGCCGCACCTTGATCGACGACCGTAAGCTCATCGTCACGAACGCGCCGGCCGAGGCGCTTTTGAAAAGCGGCGAGCGCGTCCTCGCGGTCGGCGATTCCGTGGCGCTCTCCTATCGCTACACGGCCGATGGCGTGGCGAGCGGCTACATCGTGATGGATGTGGTTCCGGCCGCGCAATTCGCGGTCGCGGTCTTCAAGGACGCGCCGCACCCGAACGCCGCGCTGCTGCTCGCGGCGTGGCTTGCCTCCGACGAAGGGCGCGAGCTCTACGAGCGCGTCATCCACGAAGCCGACATCCGTCCGGGATCGAAATCGGAGCTTGCCGCCGAGATCCGGGCGAAGGGCGGCAAGATCGTGCTCGAAGACACCGACACGATGGACCGGCGCGCAAAATACTACGAAAGCTTCTCTGCGCTCGTGCGCGGCGAGAAATGACGGCGCGGCAACCATTTTCGGCGCGCTTCAGGGAAACAGGGGCGATCGGAACGGCGGTTTTGGGCGCCGCGGCTGCGCTCGCGCTCTACCTGATCTCCGCGCCGCTCGTGATGCTGTTCATCGCGGCCTTTCGCGGGCCGCAGGACGCGCTTCCCTTCGAGCCCGGCACGCACTGGACCTTCGCCAATCTCGCCGCGATCTATTTCGACCGGCGGCTTTACCAGGTGGTCGTGCCCGACACGCTCGTCTTCGTCGCCGGTTCGGTCGCGCTGGGTTTTGCCGTGGCGTTCGCGCTCGCCTGGCTCGTCGAGCGCACCGACATGCCGTTCCGCTCGCTCATCTACACGAGCGTGCTCTTCCCGCTCCTGGTGCCCGGCGTCGTGCTGGCGATCGCTTGGATCTTTCTGCTCGGGCCCCATGCCGGCTGGATCAATCTTGCGATCCGCGCGCTGACCGGCGACCCGCGCGACGGGCCGATCGACATCTTCAGCATGGGCGGCCTCATCTTCGCGCAGGGCGTGGCGCTCGTTCCGTTCCTCTTCCTGCTGCTGTCGGCGGCGCTGCGCGCGATGAACCCCGCGCTCGAGGAGGCAGGGAGCGCCGCCGGCGCGCCGCCCTGGTCGAGTTTCTGGCGCGTGACAGTGCCGGTGCTGCGGCCCGGCATACTGGCGCCGCTCATCCTCGCCGTGCTGGTGGCGCTCGAGCAATTCGAGATGCCGCTCGTCATCGGCCTTCCGGCGCGCATCGACATCTTCAGCACGCGCATCTATTACGAGCTCAACCCCGACACGAATCTGCCGGCGTTCGGCCGCGCCGCCGCCGTCGCTCTGCCCTTCCTCGCGGCGGCGATGGCGCTCCTCTTCCTCTACAACCGGCTCGTCGCCGAAGCGCAGCGTTTTTCGACCGTGCGCGGCAAGGCGTTCCGGCCGCTGCGCTATCGGCTCGGGCGATGGGCCGTGCCGGCCGCGGCGCTCGTGCTTTCCTACCTCGCCATCGCCGTGATATTGCCGGCGGCGGTGCTGCTGTGGACGAGCCTCTTCGGCTACGCGCCGCCATCGTTCGCGCTCGTGCCGAAGGCGAGCCTCGCGGCCTATCGCGCGCCTGTTCGCGCGCGCGGATTTCTGGCTCGCGCTGCGCAACACCTTCATCGTCGCCGGATCGAGCGCCGCGATCGTGACGATCTTGGGCGCGCTCCTCGCCTGGACCGTGCTGCGCTCGCGCCTGCCGGGCCGGGCGGCCGTCGATTTCCTCAGCATCGTGTCGATCGGCATCCCCTCGGTGATCGTGGGCTTGGCCGTCATGCTGTTCTACCTGTCGCTGCCGATCGGCATCTACGGTACGGTCGGCGTGCTCGTGTTGGCATATTCCTACCGGCTCGCGGTCGCGACGCGCCTCTCGCGCGCCGCCTTGACGCAGCTCGACCGCGAGCTCGAGGAGGCGGCCTATGCCGCCGGCGGGCGCTGGCTCGGGACCATGCGCCGCGTCGTGCTGCCGCTCATCGCGCCGAGCCTCGTCGCCAATTTCGTGCTCCTCTTCATCATCGGCTTCCGCGAATTCACGCTGCCGACCATCCTCGCGAGCCGCGACAACACGGTGCTCAGCGTCATCATGTGGAATCTGTTCGTCGCCAACGACAGCGCCGCGGCGGCCTCCGTCGGCAGCCTCATCGTGCTGTGCGTCGTGCCGGTGATCTTCCTCGCCAGGCGCATGCTGCGCGAGAGGTGAGGTTCGCGCTAGGATCGCTTCCGCTGGAGGAGTGGGACATGGAAGGCACGAGCAGCCGGCAGCCCGACGACGGCACGGCCTATGGCCGCACAGCGCAGCATCACGACGCCGAGATCACCGAGGTGGCGCCCGGCACGCCGTGCGGCGAATTCATGCGCCGCTATTGGCACCCGGTGGCGCTCAGCGAGCGCGTCGGGCCGACGCCGCAGAACGTCCGCATCCTCGGCGAGGACCTCGTCATCTTCCGCGACCGCACGGGCCGGCCCGGCCTCCTCTATCCGCGCTGCTGCCATCGCGGCACGACGCTCTATTACGGGCGGGTCGAGAATGACGGCATCCGCTGCTGCTATCACGGCTGGCTCTTCGACGTGGAGGGACGCTGCCTCGATCAGCCGTGCGAGCCCGAGGGCGGGCGCCAGCGCCAGAAAATCCGCCAGCCCTGGTATCCGCTCGAGGAGCGCTATGGGCTCGTCTTCGCCTATATGGGCCCGTCGGCCAAGAAGCCGGCGCTGCCGCGCTACGACCGGCTCGAGGATTTGGGGCCCGGCGAGCGCCTCGTCGCCGATGGCGCCAGCACCGGCGGCGGCGGCGACACCACGGTCGAGATCGTGCCGACCAACTGGCTCAACGATTGGGAGAACGTGATGGACCCGTTCCATCTCCCGATCCTGCACACGACGTTCAGCGGCGTGCAGTTCGTGCCCGAGTTCGGCGTCATGCCGGTCGTCTCGTGGAACGAGGCCGATCACGGCATGCGCTACGTCGCCTATCGCAAGCTCGACGACGGGCGCGAAATGGACCGCATCACGCAGGTGCTGTTCCCGCATGTCCGCATCGTGCCCGACGTGCACATGAAGGAAGGTCCCGCAAACCGCATCGGCTGGGTCGTGCCGGTCGACGACACGAACTACCGTCTGTTCCATGTCGGCCGGGTGCCCGAGAACTTCGTCCCGCGCGAGCCGCGCAACTATGACGGCCGGCTCTGGTCGCAACTGAGCGAGGAAGAGCATCAGCGCTTCCCCGGCGACTGGGAGGCGCAAGTCGGCCAAGGCCCGATCAGCCTTCATTCGGAGGAGCATCTGGCGACGTCCGACCGCGGCGTCGCGCAGTTGCGCCGCCTGCTGCGCCGCCAGATCAAGAAGGTGGGCGCGGGCGAGGACCCGATGGGCGTCGCCTTCGATCCGGAAGCGGCGACGGTGAAGGTCCAGGCCGGGAATTTCTTCCGGAAATAGCCGGCCCGCTTAGCCCCACACCTCGCGCGCCACCTCGACGACGAGGCGGAGCTTCGCCCACTGTTCCTCCTCGCTCAGGATGTTGCCCTCGACGGTCGAGGAAAAGCCGCATTGCGGCGAGAGGCAGATCTGCTCGAGCGGAACATACTTCGCCGCCTCGTCGATGCGGCGCTTCAGATCATCCTTCTTTTCGAGCGCGCCCTTCTTGCTGGTGACGAGGCCGAGCACGACCATCTTGCCCTTGGGCACGAAGCGCAAGGGCGCGAACCCGCCCGAGCGCGCGTCGTCATATTCGAGGAAGAACCCGTCGACATCGAGCCCGCTGAACAGCGGCTCGGCGATGAAGTCGTAGCCGCCCGACGCGATCCAGGACGAGCGGAAATTGCCGCGGCAGGTATGCGTCACGACCGCCATGTCCGCGGGCTTGCGCTTCAGCGCGTCGTTGATGGCGCGGATATAGGTCAGGTGCACGCGCTCGCCGTCGCTGCCGGCCGCGTTCATCTGCGCGCGCTGCTCGGGGTCGCACAGGCTCGCCCAGCTCGTGTCGTCGATCTGAAGATATGTGAGGCCGAGCTTGCCGAGCCGCTCGATCTCGTCGGCATAGACCGCGCTCAGATCGTGGAAGAAGGCATCGACATCGGCATAGATGCGGGCGACGCCGGGATTGGCCGTGCGGTCCAAGAGGCGCCCGCCGCGGCGATGCATGACCGAGGGCGAGGGGATGGTGAGCTTCGGTACGGCTCGCGCCACCGATTTGAGATAGGCGAAATCCTCGGCGAAGATGGTTTGCTCGAGGCGGAGCTTGCCGGCGATCTTCAGGCCCTCGATGGAGAACGAGAAATCGCCGCTCTCGTTGTGGAACGGCACCTGGACCTTCTCGTCGATTTTTTCGAGCCCGCCGACGCCATAGAAGAAATCCATGTGCCACGAGCGCCGCCGCATCTCGCCGTCGGTGACGGCGCCGAGGCCGAGCTCCTCCTGCTTCTTCACGGCGTCGCGGATGGCGCGGTCCTCGATCGCGCGGAGGTCTTGCGCCGTGATCCGACCCGCGGCGAAATCGTCGCGCGCCCGCATCACTTGCGGCGGGCGCAGCAGACTCCCGACATGTTCGGCGCGAAAAGGCGGGCGCGTGCGCTCTGCCATTTTGTCCTCCCGGGATTTCCCCGAGCGCATCAATGCACGGGAGGCGGCCCTTCGGCAAGGAAGCCGGCCACGTCGTCGAGCACCGGCGTCACCCAGCGGAGCGGCCGCGCGAACGAGCCGATGAGGGTGATGTGCCCCAGGAACGCGTAGCGCTCGATCTCGACTTTGGCCCCTTTCTCGGTCAAGCGCGCGGCGAGCCGCGTGACGTTGCCGGGGGAGACGACCGTGTCGAGGCGTCCGGTCACGAGCAGACTGGGCGGCGCGGTGCCGTCGGCGTATTGCGATCGGCTGCGTGCGCGTGAGATCGTTCGCCGTGCCGAAGATGATCTGGAGCGTCGGATCGGTGAGCGGCAGGAAATCGTATGGCCCGGCGAGGCCGACGACGCTCCTGATCCGCGCGCGCTCGGGCCCGAGCCATTCCGGGTCGAGCGCCAGCATCATCGCGTTGTAGGCGCCGGCCGAATGGCCCATCAGGCTGACGCGCGCGGGATCGCCGCCATACTGCGCGATGTGCGCCAAGGTCCAGCGCGCGGCCGCCGCGCCATCCTCGAGAAAATCGGGATACTTCACCTCGGGATAGATGCGATAGTCGGCGATCGCGACGACGAAGCCGCGCGAAGCCAATGCCTCGCCGAGGAACAGGTAATCCGCCTTGCTGCCGCTGTCCCAGTTGCCGCCGTAGAAGAACAGCACCACGGGCTTCGGCCCATCGCCCTTGAGCGGCAAATAGAGATCGAGTTTCTGGCGCGGATTGTCGCCATAGGCGAGATCGGCGACGAGGCGGAAATCGTCGCGCGGGGCGAGCGTGTTGACGAGACCGGCCGGGGAGCAGCCGCCGAGGATCGCCGGAAGAAACAGGAGAAGCCAGCGCATGAAATGTGCGTCCTTCGATCTCGCGCGCTTTCTTTTACCGCAAATCTTGCCGGCGGAACGGTGAATAGCTTATGAAGGGGCGATGGTCTTGCCGCGTGCCGCCGCCTGCGCCCTCGTCCTCATTGCCGCGACGGCCGAGCGCGCGGCGGCCGCGGCGGGCCGGTGACGAAGCGCGTCTGGATCACGGGTGCGAGCTCCGGCATCGGCCGTGAGCTGGCGCTCCATTACGCGCGCGCGGGCTGGACCGTCGCCGCGAGCGCGCGCCGGCGCCCAGAGCTCGACGCGCTGGCCGCCGAAGCGCCGGGGCGCATCCATGCCTTTCCGGTCGATGTGAGCGATGAAGCGGCGATGGCGGCATCCGTCGCCGCGATCGAGAACGCGCTTGGGCCGCTCGATCTCGCCATCCTCGGCGCCGGGACGTTCACGCCGCTCGAGATCGACCAATTCGACGTCGCTCTCATCCGCCGCCATGTCGAGATCAACTACATGGGCGTCGTGCACGGCATCGCCGCCCTGCTGCCGCGCTTCCTCGCACGCGCAAGCGGGCATTTCGCCGTCATCGCGTCGGTCGCGGGCTATCGCGGCTTGCCGACGGCGGCGGCCTATGGACCGACCAAGGCCGCGCTCATCAACCTGTGCGAGGCATTGAAGCCCGATCTCGATGGCCGCGGCGTCAGGATCAGCATCGTCAATCCCGGCTTCGTGCGCACCGCGATGACCGAGGCCAACCGCTTCGCGATGCCGTTCCTGATGGAGCCGCGCGACGCCGCGCGCCGCATCGCCGAAGGGCTCGATCGCGGCAAGTTCGAGGTCGCGTTCCCGCGCCGCTTCACGCTCATGCTGAAGCTTGCCCGGCTCTTGCCCTATCCCCTCTATTTCCGCCTGGTGAGGCGGATGACCGGGCGCTGAGCTCGCGCGCCTCGAGCCGCCGCCTGATGATGGCGTGGCGCTTCGGCGTCAGCGGATAGTTCCACACGAGCGCCACGGCGATCGATTTGAGCGCGACCGGCGCCAGCGCATAAGTCGCGGCGAGCGCCAAGAGCGCGTGCGCGCCGTTCGTGCCGTTCGGATCGAAGCCCGCGAGGTCGAGCGCGAAGAAGGCGCCGCCCGCGGCCGCGCCCAATGCCAGCTTCGTGCCCATGCCCCAGACCGCGAAATAGAAGCCCGCGCGCGCGGCGCCGGTGCGGAGAGTGTCGAGATCGATCACGTCCGCCTGCATCGCCGGCGGCAGCGCCAGATCCGCGCCCAAGGCCGCGCCGGTGACGAGGCAGATGACGAAGAACGCGGTCTCGTCGCCGGGGCGCAGGAGCGGGACCCACACGAAGGCGGCCATCGCCATCAGCATGGCGCCGCACCACACGCGATGCTTGCCGAAGCGCCGGCTCGCCGCGAGCCAGAGCGGAATGGCGCACGCGCCGGCCGCGAAATAGGCGAAGATCATGACGCCGCGCGCCATCTGCCCGGCCGCGAGCCCGTGCTGCAAATAAAGCGGGAACAGCACGGCCGGCACTCCGGTCGCGAGCCCGTTGACGAACCAGGCGCAGAAGAGCCGCAGGAACGGCAGGTTCGCGATCATCGCGCGCAAATCGACGCCGCGCCCAGGCTCGTCCTGCCGCGCGCGTCCCTCCGGCACGCGCCAGACGAGCCACGCGATCGCCGGACCGCCGCAGAGGATCGCGAGCAGCGCGATCGCGATCATGCCGCGCCGATCGGAGAATCCGAGCAGCGTCGCCACGACCGGCAGCGCGCCCGTCGCGACGATCCCCGCGAGCGTCAGCCCTTCGCGCATGCCGGTGATGCGCGTGCGCTCGTGATAGTCGGACACGAGTTCCGCACCCCACGCGGTGTAAGGAACTTGCACCGCGGTGAAGCCGAGATAGAGGATCGCGAGCCACAGGAAGAGGTAGGAGGCGCTGGCGCCCGCTTGCGGGGCGAACAGGAAAACGAGCGCGGCGCCGGCGGCGATCGCGCCCACGACGATCCACGGCTTCCTGCGCCCGAACCGTGTCTCGATCCGGTCGCTGCCGAGGCCGATCAGCGGATCGATCAGGAAATCGACCGCGCGGGCGACGAAGAGAACCGTGCCCGTGCGCGCGAGGCCAAGCCCCATGTCGCGGGCATAGAGAGTCGGCAGGAAGGTGAAGACCGGCACCAGCGGAATGGCGAGCGCGAAGCCCGGCGCGGCATAGGCGAGCACCCGCGACAACGGCAGGCGCTCAACGTTCATCCTTGCCGCTCGAACCGGTAGAGCCCCACGTCGAGCGTGCCCGAGCGGAAGCCGGCCTCGCAGTAGGCGAGGTAATACTCCCACATGCGCTTGAAGCGCCGCTCGAAGCCCAAGGCGGCAATGCGCGGCCACGCCGCCTGGAACCGCTCCTGCCAGTGCCCCAGCGTCAGCGCATAGGATGCGGCAAAGCGCGGGCCCGCGACGAACGCAAAGCCAGCCCGCGCCGCCTCGCGCATCAGGATGCCGGGCGCCGGCAGCATGCCGCCCGGAAAGATGTGGCGCTGGATGAAATCGGGGCAGCGGCGATAGGACTCGAAGCGTTCGTCGGCGATGGTGATCGCCTGCAATACGGCGATGCCGCCGGGCCGCAGCAATTCGTGGAGCCGCGCGAAATATGTCGGCCAATGCGCGTGCCCGATCGCCTCGATCATCTCGATGGACGCGATGCGGTCGAAGGCGCCGCCCGTGTCGCGATAATCCTCCCGGCGTATCTCGACTTGCGATGCGAGGCCCGCGCGCGCCATGCGCTCGGCCGCGTGATCGCGTTGCGCCCGCGACAGCGTGAGGCCGACGACGCGGCAGTGATGCGCGCGCGCCGCTTCCTCCGCGAACCCGCCCCAGCCGCAGCCGATCTCGAGCACGCTCTGCCCCGGCGCGAGCCCGAGCAGCTCGGCGACGGCCGCGTATTTGCGCTGCTGCGCCGTTTCGAGCGGCTCGCGCCCGTGCGCGAAAAGGGCCGAGGAATAGGTCATGCCGCCATCGAGCCAGAGCGCGTAGAAATCGTTCCCGAGATCGTAGTGATAGGCGATGTTGCGCTGGCTGCCGGCCCTCGTGTTGCGGCGGAGCATGTGGCGGATGCGCTCGATCGCGCGCGCGGCGAGGCTGCCGTCGGCGTCGAGGCCAAGCGCGCGCTCGTTCATCACGGCAAGCTGCACCAGCCCGACGAGATCCGGGCAATCCCAATCGCCATCCATATAGGCTTCGGCAAAGCCGATCGTGCCGCCGAAGACGAGGCGCCGCGCGACGCGCGGATGGTGGATCGCGAGGCTGACCGAAGGCTCGGCGCCGGCGTGCCCGAACGCCAGCACCGCTCCGCCCGGCGTCACGAGCGAGAGCCGCCCGTGCTCGATCCCGGCGAGCCGCCGTAAGAGGATGCGGCTCCAGAAATCGTCGAGCTCCGGCGCCGAAGTGGCGGGGGCGCGGCGCGCGGCCGCAAGATGCGCAGAATTGTTGTCGTGCATGGTCTCGTCTTCGGAGGTTACGGCTCGGCCGGCTGGCAGATGGTGACGGGATCGGAAGGCGGCGCCGGATGCGGCAGGACTTTCATGCCCTTGCGCCAGAGACGCAGCGCTTCCCAGTGGATGCCGCCGATCACTTTCAAGGTCATCAGCGGATAGGACAGAAAGGCGCTGAGCAGCGCCCGGTCGGTCAATTCGGCGCGCTCGCCCGCGAGGCTCGCATGCAGGATCGGACCCGCGCGATCGCTCTGCCGGATATAGACCGCGATCTTCTCGCCCGGCGGCGCCAGGCGGAACTCATAGCGGCACTCCATCGCCATGAAGGGCGAGACGTAGAATTCCTTGGCGCAGCTCTGGCTCACGACGCCGTCGCGTCCCGTCACCGGGATGAGATAGCTGTGCTGCTCGCCGAATGTGTTCGAGACTTCGTAGACGATCGCGCGCAAGGCCTCGTCGCGCCCGTGGCAGAAATAGATGCTGAGCGGATTGAAGACATATCCCAACACGCGCGGGAAGCAGAGGAGGCGGATCGCGCCGCCGTCGAGCGCGATGCCGGCGCGCGCGAGCTGGCCTTCGACATAGGGCCGCAATGCCGCGTCGCGCCGCGCGCCATGATCGCGGTCGTGGAACGAGAACAGATTCAGACGATTGTGCGACAGCAGCTTCAGCCGGTGCGCGAGGCCCGGCAGCTCATCGATATCGATGAGCAGCGAAAAGACGCGGTAGCGGAGCTCGTGCCGCACCGGGCGCAGGCGCTGATGCGTGACGGTGCCGAAATAAAGCGCCGAGCCGCTCATTCGGCGGCCTCGCGCGGCGCGGAGCGCGGCTGCGGCGCGCGCCAGATCCGGCCGGATTCGTTTTCGACCGACCATGGCCGCCGCACTCCGCCCAGCTCCTCGGCGACGGCAAGGCCCGCTTGCAGCGCGTCCTCGTGAAAGCCCGCGCCGAAATGCGCACCGCAGAACCAGGTGCGGCGCCGGCCCTGGAGCGACCACAATTCGCGCTGCGCCGCGCCCGCGTCGCGGCCGAAGCCGGGATGGTCGTAGAGGAAGCTCGCATGCACCGGCCGGGGCTCCCGCTCGGGGTTGAGTGTCACGAAGAAATCGCGCCGGCCGTCGAGTTTCTGCAGCTTGTTCATCCAGTAGGTGACGGTCGGAAGGTCCTTCTGCTCGCCCGAGCGGCCGAGGTAATTCCAGCTCGCCCAGGCGCGCCGCCTGATCGGCATGAAGCTCGCGTCGGAATGAAGGACCGCGCGGTTCCGCGCATAGCGGAACGTGCCGAGGAGGCGGCGTTCCTCGGCGTCGGCGTCGGGCAGCAGGGCGAGCGCCTCGTCGGCATGCGTGGCGATGACGACATGGTCGAAGCGCCGCACGCGCCCACCTTCGTCCTCGACCGTCACGCTTGCGCCTTGGCGCCGCACCCTACGCACGGGCGTGCCGAGCGCGATGGACCCCTCGAGCACCTTCGCGATCTCGGCGACATAGACCCGGCTGCCGCCGGTCACGGTGCGCCATTCCGGCCGCCCGACGAGCCGCAGCAGCCCGTGGCTTGCGAAGAAGCGCACGAAATCCTGCAGCGGATAGCGCCGCATGTCGGCCGGTGTGCTCGACCAGATCGCCGCCCCCATCGGCAGGATGTGCGCGTCGATGAAGCCGCGCGAATATCCTTGGGCGTCGAGATAGGCCCCGAGGGTTAGGTCCTGGGCCGCGTTCGTTTTAAGAAGCGAGGGGGCGGTGCGGTAGAACCGGACGATGTCGCGCAGCATCGCCCAGAATCCTGGCCGGACGAGATTTTGGGCTTGCGCGAACAGGCCCCGGAAATCGGTCCCGGCATATTCGAGCCGGCCGCCGTCGAGCGATACGGAAAACGACATGTCGCTGGCGTGGGTCCGCACGCCGAGCGTCTGGAAGAGCGCGATGAGGTTGGGGTAATTGATTGAATTGTACACTATAAAACCGGTATCGATGGCTACGGGGTTGCCGTCGGCGCCCGGTACATCTACCGTATTGCAATGGCCGCCGAGTTGGGCGGCACGTTCGTAGAGCGTGACGCCATGACGTTGTTTGAGGAGCCAGGACGCGGCCAAGCCGGCGATCCCGGACCCGATCACGGCGACGGCGAGGGGAGATGAGGCGGTTGTCATCCCGAATCCCGCGCGGGAACGGTCGTCGGTTCTGGGTTAACCAGAATAATACGCCGCCGCAAAGTTTTTGGATCACATGGCGTCCGGCCGGTGAACCAAATTCTTTCGCGGCACGTACCAAGCGACGATGTATGCCGATCTTGCGATCTCGCCCGGCGTGGGCCTGCCTTGGCGCGGCACTGCCGCTCGCCTCGGTTTATTCGCAATGACGCTCCCCCGCACCGATGCGCCCTCCACACCGTCCGACTTTGCCCGTCTCCTGCGGGCAATTGTCGAACGTCACGACCAGGATTCCTTTGCCGCCTTGTTCGACCACTATGCTCCGCGGGTCAAGGCCTATTTGAAACGACTCGGCGCATCCGACGCGCTCGCCGACGACTTGGTCCAGGAAGTGATGCTGACCGTATGGCGCAAGGCCGAAAGCTACGATCCGGCCAAGGCCGGGGTCGGCACCTGGATCTTTACGATTGCCCGCAACCTGCGCATCGACGCGGTCCGCCGCGAGCGTCATCCCGTGCTCGACCCGGACGATCCGCTCCTCGTCCCCGATCCCGTGCCGCTGCCCGACCGGATGGCCGAGGCGGCGCAGGAGGAGAAAGACGTGCGCGCGGCGCTGCGCGATCTTCCGGCGGATCAGGCCGAGGTCGTCAACCTCGCTTTCTACGAAGGCAAGTCGCATGGCGAGATCGCCGCCGCCCTGGCGATCCCGCTCGGCACAGTGAAGTCGCGCTTGCGCCTGGCATTTCGCCGGGTGCGCGGGCGCCTTGGAGCGCACGCATGACGCCGCGCCAGCATCCGAGCGACGCGACGCTGCTCGCCTATGCCGCCGGCGCCCTGACCGAGGCGCTGGCGCTCGTCACCGCGTCGCACCTCGCTTATTGCCCCGAGTGCCGCCGCCAGGTGGCGCAGGGCGAGGCGATGGGCGGCAGCATGCTCGAGACCCTGGCGCCCACGGCGCTCGAGGTTGGAGTCCGCGACCGGGTGTTGGCGCTCCTCGCCAAGCCCGAATCCCGTCCGGCCAGTCCCACGCCGCAACCAGCGCGTCGCCGATCCGCTCCTGCCGGCGCCCTTGGCGCGCTATCTGAAAGGCGGGCTCGACACCATCGCGTGGCGCTTTCTGGCGCCCGGCGTCCGCCAGTTCGAGATCCTGCCGCACGATCTGTTGCGCGGCGGCAATCTGCGCATGCTGCGCATCGCGCCGGGCAAGAGCCTGCCGCGCCACGGACATACCGGAACCGAGCTGACCCTGGTGCTGCGCGGCTCCTATTCGGACGAGCTCGGGCGCTACGGCGGCGGCGACATCGGCGAGACCGACGACGACATCGTGCACGAGCCGGTCTCGGGCCGCGACGAGGACTGCGTCTGCGTCATCGCGACCGAAGGGCCGCTGAAATTCGACAGCGTGATTGCCCGCACGATTCAGCGTTTCACCGGCTTTTGAGCCATGATCCGGGGGCGATCCGCTCCCGTATAAGCCTGCAGCAAGGATCTCGCGCTGTGATTGTCGCGAATTAATCCTTGCGGACTTGGTCCCGCCCGGAGCCCCCTCACCGGGCGGGACCTTTTCTTTGTGACTATACTTCCCCTCTACTTTCAGACATTTCCGAACTCTTTAACGCGCGGCCATCTTCGCGGTGATCCGCGTGCACCGGGACCGCGTATTAACCAATGTAAATCATGCGATTCCCGGCCCGAAGGGCAAGCACATGCTCGATGAACTGCACAAAGTTTCGCTGAAGGCCTTCGTCCACACGCTCGAGCGCGCGCAACGGGCCTATCTCATCTCCGGCGTCGCGCGCGAGCTCGCGTCAAAACGCGGCCGCGTCGTCTCGTCGAACGAGCTCTTGGAAGCGATCTACGGGTGCAGCACGCGCGAGCCCGAGGAAGCGGCGATCGGCATCAAGGTCGCGATCTACAAATTGCGCAAGACCGGCTTCAAGATCACGACCCATCCCTGGCGCGGCTACAGCCATCAGGCCGCCTGACCGGTTCTTCTCCTGGCACGATTGACGAAAGCGGCACGCACGGCGACTCTCCCCTGACAGGGGGAGAAAACGATGAACGTCGCCGTGATCGGCGCCACCGGCAGGATCGGCTCCCGCATCGTTGTCGAAGTGTTGGCTCGGGGGCATGGTGTCACGGCGATCGTGCGCCATCCCGAAGCCGTGCCGCCGCACGAGCGCCTCACGCCGCGGCGCGGCGACCTGCGTGAGCTGCAAGATCTTGTGCCGCTCCTTGCGCATCATGACGCGGTCGTGACCGCGACGCGCTATCTCGAGATCGATCACGCCGCGCTGATCGACGCGATCAAGCGCTCGGGCGCGCGGCGGCTCCTCGTCGTCGGGGGCGCCGGATCGCTCGTCACACCGTCGGGCCGTCCGTTCGGCGACACGGGCGAGCTTGCGCCGGCGGTGCAGGCGGCGTCGGACGCCGCCCGCGATTTCCTGACCGCGCTGCGCGGCGAGAGCGAGCTCGATTGGACCTATCTCTCGCCCTCGGCCCGGATCTTTCCCGGCGCGCGGACCGGAAAATTCCGCCTCGGCGGCGATGCGCTCATCGTCGCGGCTGATGGCACGAGCTCGATCTCGCTCGAGGATTTCGCCGTCGCCCTGGTCGACGAGCTCGAGCGCCCGCGCCATTCGCGCCGGCGCTTCACGGTCGGCTACTGAGGCGGTGCTACGCCTCTAGAACGCCTCGATCCCGGTGACTTCGCTGACCGCAAGCCCCATGCGCCCCTCGGGCCGGCGCCAGTCCTTGAGCGGCTGATCTTCGGCGAGCGCCTTCAGCTCGCGCTCCCAGATGCGGCGCAGCAGGATGATGCCGCGGTCCGACTGGCCGAGCCGATCCTGCGCGCGGTCGGTGATCCTGCCTTGGCCGGCGAGCGCCACATTGTCCTCGACCACGAAGAGGCCGGGATAGTTCGGATCGACGTCCTGGATGCGCAGCTTGCCGGCGAGCACGTCGAGCGACAATTCGAGCGACGGCGGATCGGGCTCGCGCGACGGCCGCAAGCGCTGTCCGCCGCCGCTCGCGCCCTGCTGCGGCGGCATGAGGCGGAGCGAATGGGTCACCATGGTCTCGTCGTCCTGCGGCACGCGCCAGGCGATCTGCACCGTCCAGTACGGATGGCCGGGCGAGGGCGGCAGGTCGACCATGTTGATGTTGGGCCAGACGATATGGGCGGTGCGCGAGATGTTGACGCCGCCGCCCGTGCGCTTGCCTTCGCGCCTTATGCCATAGGGCGTCTCGGTCACGGCGATCTCGGGAATTTCGTTCAACCCATAGGATTTGGTCGAG
The DNA here is from genome assembly GCA_963729295.1 of uncultured Alphaproteobacteria bacterium. Taxonomy (GTDB): domain Bacteria; phylum Pseudomonadota; class Alphaproteobacteria; order ATCC43930; family CGMCC-115725; genus DATJLY01. Next base: position 5,926 of record CAVSNJ010000013.1, on the reverse strand, counting down.
ACGCGATGGACGAAATGCACATGCGTTTCGTCGAGGTCGTTCTCGATGCGCTGGAAGTAGTTGCACGGCACCAGGTGGCGGTTGACGGCGACATCGCCTTGCGCCTCCTCGATCTCGGGATAGCACGGGAAGGACGGGGCGTCGCCGGCGCCGAGATAGGCGAAGACGAGGCCCATGTACTCGCGCAGCGGATATGAGGGCACCTTCACCTTGGCGGCGAACGAGGCGCGCTCGGCCGGCTGCTCGACGCATTGGCCGGAGCCGTCATAGAGCCAGCCGTGATAGAAGCAGCGGATGCGGTCGCCCTCGACCCAGCCGTGGACGAGCGAGGTCTGGCGATGGGGACAGCGATCGACGAGAAGATGCGCCGTGCCGCTCTCGCCGCGATAGAGCGTGAAGTATTCTCCCATCACCTGGATGCGCACCGGGCGCCCGTTGGCAAGATCGGCCGAGCGCGCGATCGGATGCCAGAACCGGCGCAGATAGCGCCCGGCCAAGGTGCCGGGCCCGACATGCGCGAAATCCTGATAGGGGCTGGTGCTCATCGACGCTATCCTCGCGGCTGCCGCGGCAGAATAAAGGCCGGACCGAGGCCAGTTCAATGGCATCACGGCCGCCGCGCAACGGGAGGAAGCGATGCATAAACAACGATCGATGCTGCCGGTCTGCGCGCTCGCGGTGGCGGCGCTCTTGCTCGGGCGCGGCGCGGCCCTCGCTGACGAGCCGGTCACGATCCGGGCCGCCTGGATCAACACGCCGGCCTCGCTCATCCCGATCCTGTTCGCGCATCCGGGCCTCAGCAAGCACAACGGCGTCTCCTACAAGTTCGAGCCGATCTATGTCGCCAATTCGCCGACGCAGATCACCGCGTTTGCGGCGGGCGACCTCGAGGTCGCGACGCTCAACTTCACCTCGATCCCGTTCGCGGTCCTGAATGCCGGGATCAGCGACCTGCGCATCATCGCCGACGAGACCCAGGAAGGGTTCGCCGACTACGCCACGATCCAATACGCGGTGCTGAAGTCGGGGCCGATCAAATCGGTCCAGGGCTTGAAGGGCAAGTCGATCGGCGTCATCGGCATCGGCGCCGCGACCGACATCGCCATGCGCGCGTATCTTATCGCCCATGGGCTCCGCACGCCGGGGGATTACACCGAAGTTGAAGTGCGGCCGCCCAACATGATCCCGATGCTCGAGGATCAGAAGGTCGACATGATCGGCGGCGCCGTGCCCTTCACCTATACGCCCGATTTCCTCAAGGACGCGCACACGCTCTTCACCATGAAGGAGGCGATGCACGGCAGCGAGCTCTCGGTCTGGGTCGCGCATGCGAGCTTCATCAAGGCGCATCGCGCGGCGCTCGTCGATCTGCTCGAGGACATGATCCGCTCGTACCGCTGGTACGCCGATCCGGCGAACCACACGGAGGCGATCGCCATCCTGTCGCGCGCGGTGAAGCTGCCGCCCGAGCAGCTCGATTGGGCCTTTACCAAGCGCGACTATTATCGCGACCTGAACGGCGTCCCCGATCTCGGCGTGCTGCAGCGGAACGTCGATACGGTGAAGTCGCTGGGCTTCATCAAGGCGGACGTCACGATGAAGGACTATGCCGACCTCAGCCTCGTCAAGGACGCCGACGCGCGCTTCAAATAGCCGCCCGCGCACGGGGCATGACACGATTTTGCCACCGGGCCCGTGCCGTCGCGGGCCGATACTCCGGGCACAAAAGAAGAAGTTGGAGGCGCACGTTCCGGATTATCGCTTTTATCTCCTCGACGGGCGCGGCCACGTCATGGAGGTGCGCGACTTTGCCTGCGCCGACGACGATGCGGCCGACGCGCTGGCGCACAAGCTCATGACCGAGGGGCAGACCGTGCGCGGCGTCGAGGCGTGGCTGAAGCCGCGCCTCGTCGCGCAGATCGGCCAGTCGCGCGACACGGCCGATCAGTCCGCCGGCCCGCCCTCGACGTTGATCGCCTCGACCTTCTCGGGATAGAAGCAGAGGAGCCCCTTCACTCGCAGGCACTCGTCCTGCGGATCGAGATAGCCCCAGACCGCGTTCTCGGCGACGCGGTCGCCGACCCGTATGGTCCAATAGGACGCATGCCCCTTATAGGGGCAGGTGGTGCGCCGCGCGGTCGGCGCCAGAAACTCGGTGCGCACGTCGGCGGCCGGAATGTAGTAGCGCGTCGGCAGGCCGGTCTCGAACAGGAACATCGCGCGCGTCGTATCGGCGATGGTCTCGCCGGCATAGACGACGCGCACGCGCCGCGTCGAAGGCCGCACGTCGATGCGGTGATAAGGGTCGCGCGCGTGACCGAAGGCCTCCTCGTCCTCCTCGAACCAGTGATCGACCTTGTCGGGCGCGAAGGCGAAGTAATCCTTGATCGCTTCGAGCCCGGCGGGCGGCCGCTCGTGCGACCACAGCGCGTTCTCGACGCGCCGGTTGCCGGCGGTGAGCGTCCAGTATGTCGCGGGGCCGCGCGCCGGAGTGGCGCTCTCGTGCCCGCTCTTCTCGATGAGGTCGGCGCGCAAATCGGCGCGCGGAAAATACCAGACCGGCCGGCTGCCGCTCTCGAACAGGAGCGCGGGCCGGACCGTATCGGCGATCGTCTTGCCGTTGATGACGACGCGCACGCGCTTTTGGCTCGCTTCGAGCCGGGCGCTCGCGGATTTGGTCGTGGGGTCTGCCATGGCGATCTCCTTAGTGGCCGGCACGGGCGCGCTGGCGCCGCCGCTTCGCCGCGAGCTTGGCCTTGCGCTTGTTGGCGAGGATTCGGGTCTTGCGCCGCTTCATGCTGTTCTCCCTCGTGCCGTAGCGTGCCAGAATAGCGCGCGCGAGTGCGCTTTAGATAGCCGGGCGGGTGCGGCGGGCATGCGAACGATCGTCATTCTGGGACTCTTCATCGCGCTTTCCGCGTGCGCGGAAACGGGCGAGGGCGCGTCCTTCCGCGACCCGCAGTCCGGCACCGTCGTCCATGCCTGCGGTCCTTATCCGGGCTTTGCCGACGCCGTGACCGCGGCCGAGCAGGGCTGTGCCGAGGCTTACGAGAGCGCGGGCTGGAAGCGCGTCGAAACGCATTAGTCTTTCCCGCAACGTTTACGCTGGCGGAAGCCCACGGAGTTCGCCATGCGGCATCTCGTGCTGGCCGGCCTCGTCGTGGTCGCGGGCTGTGCGGACCAGGAGGATCTGAGCCAGCCCTTGTCGGCGCCGATGGTGCGCGCGCAGATCACCGGCCGGACTTTTACGGGCCTGATCGGCAATCAGCGCTTCTTCATCACCTTCGACCGGAACGGCACCGCCTCCTATTACGGTGCCGAGGCGGAGTATGTTCATTGGCGGGCCGATGACGATCAGGGCCTGTGCATTCGGTGGTACGAGGCCGCCGTCGAGAAATGCGCGCCCGTTTATCTCACCGGGTATGAGAGCTACCGCGTCGGTACCATAACGATGAAGGCATTCGCGCTGCCTCATCCCTTCTGAGGGGGGCGCGCGCGGCCCGGCGACGCAAGTCACGATGCGCTATGATCCAGCGTCAATGCAGATTGCGGTGCGAGATGGGGACCATGACGCGACTGATCGCAGCCTTGATGTTCGCGCTTTTGGCGCTCAGTGCGTGCGTCTACTCCGGGTATGGCGGCCCGGCCGGAGGCTATCCGAGTGACTATGACCGCAACGGCCTCCCCCGCGGCTACGGCAATGGTTCGGCGAGCTAGTGTCGGTCGCGACGCCGCGGTCAGCCGAAGAAAATCGCCGCTGGAGCGAGGCCTTTTAGGAATTGTGTGCCCGGTTCGGCGCCATGCTCGCCGTCACAGCGAATAGGGAACCTGCTCCGGTCCTGGCGCCTCGCCCGCGGCGCCTGTCACCGGGTCGAACCGGCCCTGCATGAAGTCTCCGACCTTTTGGCTGCGCACGATGACGGCGACAGTGCGGGCGGGTCCCGCGAACTCGGCATGGATCATGTACGGCGGAACGATGTCGATAAAGCCGGGGCGCACATGGTAATCGCCATCCTCCTCGAGCGCAGCGCCGTTGCGTCGATACCGTACGACGCGCTCCTCCCCTTCGAGGACGCTATAGACGGTCCAGGTGTGGGCGTGGTCATGAACGTTGGTTGCCTCGCCGGGCCTCTTGATGAGTCCGTTTATCACGAAGCCGAAATCGGGGTCCTCGTAGAACAGAAGGTTCTGCGGACGCGGATGGTTGGCGGGCCGTTGCGGCCACGATTTGGCGCTCGCCTGCAATGCCGGTGAGTTGAGCAGCATCGGCAGCAAGTTCGCGACTCCGCGCCAGCGATCCGCATCGGAAAAGTCCTGCTGCCACAGTGCGCGCATCGCAGCCACGAAATCGCGCAGCAATTCCTGAATCCCGTTCGGCATTGCGATGCCCCTTCGCTGCCTGCACTGGCGAGATCGTGACACAACGCGGCGGTCACGAAAAGAAGCCCCACCGAAGCGATCCGGTCCCCTATCCGTCCGCGATCGGGGTCGCGCTCGCCCGCACCGGGGAGCTCGGCGTCAAACCGGTCTAAGTCATTGGCGCGCCCGGCCGGCAATTCACCCCTCGAACCGGGCCGGAAAAACCGTCGTCGTGTGAAGCGGTTCACACCAACGCCGGCTCCTCCGGGCGTAAGTGATAGCCACAGGAGAAGGCGCTGCGGCCGCTGCAATGCGGCGCGCGGGTCACCGAACCGGGGAGTTCGCCATGAGTTTCTCGCCAACCTTCGACAAGCCGGGCCGCGCTGCGGCACCGACATTCCGCGACCGGATCGTGCGGAGCGGCCGCGCCTGTGCGGGCGTCGTGATCGATCGCCATCGCAGCTTGGGCCGCGCGATCGCCGCCCGCGCCGCCTTGCGCCATGTCGACGCCAAGGATTTGGGCTATCCGGCGGAACTCTCCGCCAATGCGGATATGATGGCGCCAAGCGCGGTCGCGAAATACGGCCTCCTGGCATTTGTCGTGCTCGTCGGCGCCTTGGCGGCCGGGTGCTTGCAACAGTCGTTGCTGCCGGGTCTTCGTGCGTCCGATCTCGTGCCCGCCGCCACGTTCGCCGCGATCCTGGTCGGGTCCGTGGCGTCAGGCCTCGCGGGATTTGCATTTTCCGCCATCACCGGCTCGCTGTTGCTGCACTGGCTCGCGCCGGGCTCGGCCGTGCCGCTGCTGCTGGCTTGCAGCATCCTGACGCAGCTGTTCAGCATCCTCGCGCTGCGCCACACGATCCAATGGCGCCAATGCGGGCTGCTTCTGCTCGGCGGATTCGTGGGCATCCCGGTCGGCGCCTACGCGCTTCAATTTCTCAGTCCGGCGACGTTCGCCGTCATCTTCGGCTCATTCCTCGTCGGCTATGCCGCGTACATGCTGGCGCGGCCCAATTTTGCCATCCGGCACGACGGCGGCGGCAGCGTGGTCGCGGTCGCCGTTGGCTTCTGTGGCGGCATCACCGGCGGCGCGGCGGCATTTCCCGGCGCCATGCCGACGATCTGGTGTTCGCTCCGCCTCCTGCCGAAGGACGCGCAGCGCGGCACCGTGCAGCCCTTCATCCTGATCATGCAGCTGGCGACACTCGGATATTTCTCGAGGCTCGGCATTCTCGACGCAGCGACGGCAAAGACGTTCCTGTGGTGCGCCCCGGCCGTCCTCGTCGGAACCTGGATTGGCATCCGCCTCTTCCGCTGCATCGATGACGTGATGTTCCGCCGCACGCTGCTCGCCTTCCTGATGATTTCCGGCGCGGCGCTCGTGTTGTGAGGGGAAAGGCGCGGGAACCTCGGTGCCGGCCCGGTGCCGTCAGTTTCGGTTCGTTCCGGTCAGTTCCGGTCACGTTCGGTCACATCGCCGCGCGGAGCGTCGCCGGGCACGCGCCCGAAAAGCCCGATTTTGCAATGGCTTTAGTGGCGCGCCCGGCGAGATTCGAACTCACGACCT
>CAVSNJ010000012.1:0-128566 GCA_963729295.1 uncultured Alphaproteobacteria bacterium | reverse complement strand
GTAATACCACGACAAGAGCCAGCGGCAGTCGTAGCGGTCGGACAGCCACCCGGAGCCGATCGTGCCGATGAAGTCGCACACGCCCATCACGGCGAGGAAGCTCGCCGCAGTGACGGAGGTCACGCCGAAATCGTGGCACAGCGGGACCCAATGCGGCCCCATGAGGCCGTAGGACGACAGGCCGCACACGAAGAAGCTCCCGGCCAGGACCCAGAAGGCCGGGACCCGCGCCGCGTCGCGCAGCGCGGCGAAGCTGAGCGCCACGGCATTGCCCGTGACGGCCCTGGGCGGCGCCGACGTTCCATCCTCGCCGTACGGCAGAAGGCCGAGATCGGCCGGCTCGTTGCGCGCGAAGATCCAATAAATGACGCCGAACGCGGCGATGATGAACACGGTCGGCACCAGCGCCATGCGCCAGCCGAAATGCACCGAGAGCCACGCTGCGACCGGCAGGAACAGGAGCTGCCCGCTCGCGATCGCCGACGACAAGATGCCGACGACGAGGCCGCGGCGCTTGGCGAACCAGCGCGTCGCCACCGTGGCGTTGACGACGAGCGCGGTGAGGCCCGGCGCCACGCCCATCAGCACGCCGATGCTGAGCCAGAGCTCGAACTTGGAATTCATGGCGATGGCGAGCACGAGGCCGGCGAGGAGCAGAGTGGCCGAGGCCGCCATCATCCGGCGCAAGCCGTAGCGGACGAGGAGCGCGCCCGCGAATGGCGCGATCGCGCCGAAGAGGAAGAGGCGGAGCGCCATGGCCGAGGAGACGTTGGCGATGTTCCAGCCGAACTCCTTGGCGATCGGGATCACCAGGATGCCCGGCACCGTCATCGCGGTCGAGGCGGCGAGGCCATAGGCAAAGGTCAGCGCGACGACGAACCAGGCGTAATGGATGTTGCGCGCCGCAAGCGCCCGCGCGACGGACTGTGCGATCATGTGCTTCCCTGACCCATCCGGCCAAGGCTTATAGCAACCGCCCGGTCGTTGCGCGTGCAGAAATTCGGGGCCTGCCTTGCATCAGCGCCAATAGGACCACGGCGGTGGCGGTCCCCACCAGTCGGGCGGCGCGTAGCGGCGCGCCAGGCTCTCGCGCTGGAGACAAGCGGCAAAGTCGGGCGTGCCGGGCTGAAATCCGTAGCCCGTGCATTGCGCTTCATCGGCGCGCCGCAGATCCTCGGGCGAGATACAGCCCGCGAGCGCGGCAAGGAGCACTGCCGGAAGGACGATGCGCGTCATCATGCCGTGCTATGAAGGCACCATGGGAAGGGGCCTGTCCAGTCTCGCGCGCATCGCAGGGGTGCTCATCGGCGTCATCGCGCTCGCCGGCTGCGCCACGCCCGACGAGCTGCGCCAGCGCGACGCGGCCGCCTGCGAAAGCTATGGCTTCCAGCCGGGCACGCCAGATTTCGCCGCGTGCCTGCAACGCGAAGAGCTCGCGCGCCGCAACGCCAGCTGGTTCACCTTCGGCTTCTCCGGCGGGTTCGGCCGCTAGACCATGATCGGATCGGGCGGACTCGCTCTGCGATCGGCCCGATCCGTGAATCATGGTCTAACTTCTTTGAGTGAGAGCAAGATTCACGCTTCGAATGGAAAACGCCGTTTCCATTCGAAGCGATCTTGCTCTAGGCGAGGAGCGCGTAGGCCGCAAGGATGACGAAGCCCGTCACGGCGAGCGTCGCGTGGACGCCGATGAGCCCGCCCGAAAGCCGCCCGCGCCGCCGCCGCTGCCGCCACAGACCGAGCCCCGCCAGCACGGCGAGGCCGAGCGCGATCGCGGCGATGGCGCCGAACGAGGCCGCACCCGAAGCGGCGCCGCGCCGCGGCCCGGCCAGAGCGACGAGCAGCAGCGCGTAGCCGCTCACCGCCAGCGCCGCGTGCGTGCCTGCGGCGGCAACGGGCGCGGGCGCGCCCTTGGCGCGCAGCGTCAGGACCGCCGCGCTCGCGCCCATCGCCAGCGCCGCCGCCAGAATCATCGTCGCGAAAGCGAGCGTCATTTCGTCCCCGCGCCGCATCTTACGGCGGCGCTCCCAATCTTGTTCAACCGTGCCGCGCGGCCCATAGTCGCGCGCGATGACAGGCGCGGCCTTGATCGAGACCTATCGCGGCGCGGTCGCGGCGTGGGACTGCGACGCGTTCGGCCATATGAACATCGCGCGCTATCCCGAGCGCTTCGAAGCGGCCGCACGCGATCTTCTGGCGCGCGAAAGTGCGGGCGACGGCTGGCGCACCGTGGCGCTCGACCTGCGCTATCTCGAGGAGCTGCGCGCCGCCGAAGGCATCGTCATCACGAGCGGCGTCATCGACGGCGACGGCGGCTGCGTGCGGCTCGCGCACGCGGCGAGCAAACCTTCGGGCGAGCGCACGACGCTCGCCGAGCACGTCGTTCAGCGCGAGGGTGCGGCACCGGCGCTCGCGAGGATCGCCGGATGGGAGCGCTTTCCGCCGCCCGAATTTCCGAAAGGCGAGGGCACGCTCGTGACCGGGCGCACGAGGGTGCGCGCGGCCGAGTGCGAGGACGGCGCGCTGACGCCGGCCGGATACACGCAGTGCTTCTCCGACGCCAACGTCTTCGTCATGGAAGCGATCGGTATGAGCGCGTCCTATCGGCGCGCTTCGAACCGCGGCTTCGCCACGTTCGAGACGCGGCTTTCGATCGCGGGGCGGGGTGCCTCCGCGGGCGACGGGCTCGTCGTCGCGAGCGGAATCGTCGCCGTCGGCGCCTCGTCGCTGCGGATGCTGCACCGCATGCGCGCCGCGCGCGACGGTACGCTTCTCGCGCAGTTCTACCAGGCCGGCGTCCATTTCGATCTTGCCGCGCGCCGCTCGGCGCCATGGCCGCCGGAGCTGCGCGCAAAGGCGGAGCAGCTCGTCCTTGCGGCGCTTTGATCCCTTGCGAGGAACATGCCGGTTCGATTAAGGAAGGGCATGGTTTCGCGCCGTTCCGTCACGCTCGGTCTTTTCGCCAGCGGCTTCGCGCGTGCCGCAGCGGCGGCGCCCGACCCGTTCGACGAGTGGCTCGACGGCGTGCGGCGCGACGCGCTGGCGCAGGGAATCCACGCCGCGACGCTCGACCAGGCGCTCAGCGATCTGCAACCGATCCCGCGCGTCATCGAGCTCGACCGGCGCCAGCCCGAGACCACGCTCACCTTCGCCGACTACATCGACCGAGTCGTGACGCCGCAGCGGCGCGAGGATGTGCAAGCGCACTTTGCGGCGAACAGCGCGCTGCTCGGCGAGATCGGCGCGCGCTACGGCGTGGCGCCGCGCTTCATCGTCGCGCTATGGGGGATCGAGACCAATTTCGGCCGCACCACCGGCGGGTACCCGGTGATCGCCGCGCTCGCCACGCTCGCCTTCGACGGACGGCGGCCGGATTTCTTCCGCCACGAGCTCATGAACGCGCTTCTGATCGTCGATCGCCAGCACATCGATCCGCACCGCATGCTCGGATCCTGGGCCGGCGCGATGGGACAGAGCCAGTTCATGCCGTCGAGCTTTCTCGCCTATGCGGTGAGCTATCGCGGCGACGGCCCGCCCGACATCTGGAATCGCCGCGAGGACGTGTTCGCTTCGATCGCGAACTACCTGGCCCGCGCCGGCTGGCGCGCGAACGAGGCGTGGGGCGAGGAGGTCGAGCTGCCGCAAAGCGTGGCGCCCGCGTCGGCGACGGGGCCGCGGCCGGTGTCGGAATGGACGGCATTGGGGTTCACGCGAGTCGACGGGAGCGCGCTCGCGCCAACGGCCGGCGCGGCGGATTTGGTCGCGCCCAATGGCCAGACCGGCCCCTATTTCCTCGCCTACGACAATTACCGGGTGCTCCTGAAGTGGAACAACTCGAGCTATTTCGCAATCGCGGTCGGCTTTCTTGCCGACGCGGTTAACCACCGGTAGATTTTCGGCGCCTAGGTTTTCGCCCAACATGCGCCGCACATTCTTCTTTCGCTCGAGTCTCGCCTCGCTGCTCCTTCTCGCGGCCTGCCAAGCGCCGCCGCCGGCGTCATTGCGCGCGCCGCCGGCGGCGGAGCATCCGCTCTACAAGGTTGGCGATCCCTATCAGATCAACGGCGTCTGGTATTACCCGGGCGAGGATCTGAACTACGACGAGACCGGCATCGCCTCGTGGTACGGCGAGGACTTTCACGGCAAGTACACCGCGAACGGCGAAGTGTTCGACCTGAACGGGCTCACCGCGGCGCACCGCACCTTGCCGATGCCGAGCATCGTGCAGGTGACGAATCTCGAGAACGGCCGCACGATCAAGCTGCGCGTCAATGACCGCGGGCCCTATTTGCGCGGCCGGATCATCGACGTGTCGCGCCGCGCGGCACAGCTCTTGGGATTCGAGGGCTCGGGCACCGCCAAGGTCCGGGTGCGGATCATCCCCGACGAGACCATCCAGGCGAAGCTTCTGGCGCTCGCCGGATCGGGTGCGGCGGTGGCGCAATCGGTGCCGCCGCTGCCGGTCGCTCCGGTCACGGCCGCTGCGCTGCAGACGCCCGCCGGCGTGCGCGTGGCGAAGGGCGACGTGTCCGTGCCGCCGCCGCCGCGGGCGAAGCCGCAGCCGGCGCCCGGCATGGCGCCGGTCGGTCCGCCGCCGGCGCTCGCCGAGCAGGTCGCCGTGCTGCCGGTCCGACCGACCAGCATCTACGTCCAGGCCGGCGCCTTCTCGCAAGCCGAGAACGCGATCCGCCTGCAAGCGAAGCTCAGCAATCTCGGCACCGTCCGGGTGACCGGCACGAAGCTCAATGGGTCCGATCTCTTCCGCGTGCGCATCGGCCCGATCCCGTCCGTGAACGCCGCCGACCAGCTTCTCGACCGCGTCGTCGGCAGCGGCTTCCCCGAGGCACGAATCGTGGTCGACTGAGTCGCCTTGAACCACAATTTCGGCGCAATTTCCGTTATGCTTCCGCTTCGCCTCGAGCCCGTCCCCAGCAGAGCATTCCGCATGAGCCATTTGATGCCGCCGCGTGCCGCCGCGAGCCTGACGCTGGCGCTTCTCGCCGCGCCCGCCTTTGCCGACCCTCCGCCGACGATCGACACGACCGCGCTCCACGCGATCGTCGTCGACTTCAACACCGGCACGGTGCTGCTCGACAAGGCCGCCGACGAGCGGCTCGAGCCGGCATCGCTGTCGAAAATGATGACCGCCTATGTCGTGTTCGACTACATCAAGAAGGGGCAGGCGACGCTCGAGGACACGCTGCCGGTGAGCGAGCGCGCCTGGGCCAAGCACAAAACCGACGAATTGAACATGTTCGTGGCGCTCGGCTCGCGCGTCAAAATCGAGGATCTGGTGCGCGGCATGATCGTGCAGTCGGGCAACGACGCTTGCTACGTGCTGGCCGAGGGGTTGGCCGGCAGCGAGAGCGCCTTCGTCGACCGCATGAACGAGATGGCGAAGCAGCTCGGTCTCGACCACACGCACTTCGCAAATGTCGATGGCCTGCCCGATCCCGAGGAATACACCACCGCGCGGGATCTGGCGACGCTCGCGCATCATCTCATCGCCGACTTCCCCGACTACTACCATTACGAAGCCGAGAAGGACTTCACCTATAACGGCATCAAGCAGGGCAACCGCAATCCGCTGCTCTACAAGGATATCGGCGTCGACGGCATCAAGACCGGTCATACCGAGGAGGCGGGCTATGGCGTGGCGATCTCGGGCGTGCGCGACGGCCGCCGCATCATCGAGGTGCTCGCCGGCATGAAGAGCATGAAGGAGCGCTCGAGCGAGAGCGAGAAGGTGTTCGAATGGGCCTTTCGCGAGTTCGCCGATTACCATCTCGTCAAGGCCGGCGATCCGGTCGACGATGCGCCGGTATGGATGGGCGAGAGCACGAAGGTGCCGGCCACGACGGCGGCGGACGTCTTCGTCACGCTGCCGAAGCGCGCGCGCCACGACCTCAAAGTGACGGCGGTCTATGACGGCGCGGTGAAGGCGCCGGTGCAGAAGGGCGAGCCGGTCGGCAAGCTCGTCGTCAGCGCGCCCGACATGAACCCGATCGAGGTGCAGCTCGTCGCCGCGCAGCCGGTCGCGAAGCTCGATCCGCTGGGCCGCGTCGCGGCGGCGGCGGGATATCTGCTGTGGGGCAAGCGCTGAGCCAGGGACGGTTCATCACCTTCGAAGGCGGCGAGGGCGTCGGCAAGACGACGCAGATCGAGCTTCTGGCCGAAGCCCTGCGGCAGCGAAAATTCGACGTCGCGACGACGCGCGAGCCCGGCGGATCGCCGGGCGCGGAGGCGATCCGCGAGCTGCTTCTGTCGGGCGCGGTCGAGCGCTGGGACGGCGAAAGCGAGGCGCTGCTCATGGTGGCGGCGCGGCGCGATCATCTGGTCGCGACGATCTGGCCCGCGCTCGCCGCCGGTCGCATCGTGCTGTGCGACCGTTTCGCCGATTCGACCGAGGCGTACCAAGGTTTCGGCCGCGGCGTCGCGCGCGCGCGTTTGGCCGAGCTGCATCGTCTCGCCGCCGGCGACTTCGCGCCCGACCTCACCTTCGTGCTCGACCTTCCGGCCGCCGAAGGGCTCGCGCGCGCGGCGCGGCGCGGCGCCGTGACCCGGTTCGAGCGCATGCCGCTCGACATGCACGAGCGCTTGCGCCAGGGCTTCCTCGAGATCGCCCGGCGCGAGACGGCGCGCTGCGTCGTGATCGACGCGCGGCGCGAGATCGGCGCGATCCACGCCGACATAACCGCTGCGCTCCGGGAGCGGCTCAAGATCGCGTGCTGACTCCCGCGGCGAGCCGCTATTCTGCCGCCATGAGCGATGACGAGGACGAGGGCGAAGGCGAGGCTGGGCTCGAGAGCGCGCCGCCAGCGCCACCGCCGCGCGAGAATCCCGACCTCTGGGGACACGAAGCCGCCGAGGAGATTTTTCTCGCCTGCTGGCGCGCGGGCCGCATGCCGCATGCCTGGCTCATCACCGGCCCACGCGGCGTCGGCAAGGCGACGCTCGCCTTTCGTTGCGCGCGGTTTCTGCTGGCGCAGCAGGGGGACGGGCAGGACCTGCTCGCCGCGGCGCCGCGCTCGCTGACGCTCAGCCCCGAGCACCGCGTCTTCCATCTCGTCGCCTCGGGCGGGCATCCCGATCTGCTCGTCGTCGAGCGTGCCTACGATCCGCGCCGCAAGCGCCTGCGCAGCGAGATCGTCGTCGACGACACGCGCAAGATCGCGTCGCTCCTGCGCCTCACCGCGTCCGACGGCGGCTGGCGCGTCGTCATCGTCGATGACGCGGACAACATGAATACGAGCTCCGCCAACGCAGTCTTGAAGATCCTCGAAGAGCCGCCGAAGCGCGCCGTGCTGATGCTGCTGAGCGAGAACCCGGGCCGGCTGCTGCCGACCATCCGCTCGCGCTGCCGCATCCTCGCGCTGAAGCCGCTCGCGCGGGCGGAGATCGCGGCGGCGCTCGAGCGCTATCGGCCCGATCTCGGCGGCGCGGCGCGGTCCGAGCTCGCGAGCCTCGCCGATGGCAGCATCGGCCGGGCGCTCGCGCTCGCCGCTTCGGACGGGCTCGCCCTTTACCGCGCTCTGTCGCAACTCCTGGTCCGTCTGCCGGAGCTCGACGCCGAGGCGCTGAACACTCTCGCCGACAGTGTCGCGCGCGCCGGCGCCGACGAGGCCTGGGCGCTGGTCGCCGAGCTTCTGCCCGGCTGGATCGCGCGCATGGTGACGCTCGCCGGCGGGGGTGCCGCGCGCGCGGTCCTGCCCGGCGAGGAAGCGGCGATGCGCGCGCTCGGCGGCCGGCGCAGCCTTGATCGCTGGGTCGAGGTGTGGGAAAACGTGAACCATCTCTTTCGCGAGGCGGACAGCGTCAACCTCGACCGCAAGCAGGTCGTGCTGAACGCCTTTTTTGCGCTTGAAGCGGCCGCGCGTCCGGCCGCCGGGGAGAGGCCATGAGTGCCGGCGAGCCGTATTACCTGACCACGCCGATCTACTACGTCAACGATCAGCCGCATATCGGCCACGCCTATACCACCGTGGCGACCGACGTTTTGGCGCGCTTCATGCGGCTCGACGGGCGCGACGTGTTCTTCCTCACCGGCACCGACGAGCACGGCCAGAAGGTCGACAAGTCGGCGCGCGCGGCGGGCGAGGACCCGCAGAAATTCTGCGATCGCGTGTCGCAGAATTTCCGCGACATGGGCACGCTGATGAACATCAGCAACGACGACTACATCCGCACCACCGAGCCGCGCCACATCGTGGCGAGCCAGGCGATCTGGCGCGAGCTCGAGGCGAAGGGCGAAATCTACCTCGGCAAATTCGCCGGCTGGTATTCGGTGCGCGATGAGGCGTTCTACGACGAGAGCGAGCTCGTCGCCGGCAAGGCGCCGACCGGCGCCGAGGTCGAATGGGTCGAGGAGGAGAACTATTTCTTCCGGCTCTCCGCCTGGCAGGACCGGCTCCTCGAATTCTACGAGCGCAATCCCGATTTCATCGCGCCGCGCGCGCGCCGCAACGAGGTGACGAGTTTCGTGCGCGGCGGCTTGAAGGATTTGTCGATCTCGCGCACGAGTTTCTCGTGGGGCGTTCCGGTCCCGGGCAACGAAAAGCACGTGATGTATGTCTGGCTCGACGCGCTCACCAACTACCTCACCGCCGTGGGCTATCCCGACCGCGAGAGCGCGCTCTACCGGCGCTTTTGGCCGGCCGACCTGCATATGGTCGGCAAGGACATCGTGCGCTTCCATTGCGTCTATTGGCCGGCCTTCCTGATGGCGGCCGACATCGCGCCGCCAAAGCGCGTCTTCGCCCACGGCTGGTGGACGGTCGAGGGCCAGAAGATGTCGAAGTCGCTCGGCAATTTCATCCCGCCGCAAGCCCTCGTCGGCCAGTACGGCGTCGATGCGGTGCGCTATTTCATGCTGCGCGAGCTGCCGTTCGGCAGCGACGGCGATTTCTCGCATCGCGCCATCGTCAACCGCATCAACGGCGATCTCGCCAACGATCTCGGCAATTTGGCGCAGCGCGTGCTGTCGATGGTGCAGAGCTATTGCGCAGGCCTGGTGCCGGAGCCGGGCCCGCTTGACGCACCCGACGAGGCGCTGCTCGCGGCGGCGCGCGGGCTCCTCGACAAGCTGCGCGCCGAATTCGCCGAGCAGGCGTTCCATCGCGCGCTCGAGCTCGTGTGGCAGGTGGTCGGCGACGCCAACCGCTATGTCGATCAGGCGGCGCCGTGGACGCTCCGCCGCACCGATCCGGCGCGGCTCCAGAGCGTGCTCTGGACCCTGGTCGAGACGATCCGCCAGCTCGCGATCTATGTGCAGCCGGTGGTGCCGGACGCGGCCGCGCGGCTCCTCGACCAGCTCGCCGTGCCGCAGGACCGGCGCAGCTTCGCCGCGCTTGCGGCGCATCCGATCGCGCCCGGCACGGCGCTGCCGAAGCCCGAGGGGATTTTCCCGCGCTATGTCGAGGCCGAAGCGGCGCGCTAGCGCTTCCCTTTGGCGCGCCGGGCGCATAGAGTTTCCCGGTACGGTTCGAGGCGGGGAGGGTGACGTGAAGATCGAGGATGTGAAGCGCACGGCGTTCGCCATGCCGCTGACGAGCCCGTCCTTTCCGCGCGGGCCGCACCGCTTCGTCGACCGCGAATATCTCGTCGTGACCTATCGCACCGATGCGGCGGCGATCGAGCGCATCCTGCCCGAGCCGCTGAAGGCGCCGCAGCCGCACGTGCGGTTCAACTTCATCCGCATGCCGGATTCGAGCGGCTTCGGCGAATACCGCGCGGCGGGGCAGGTGATCCCGGTGACTTACGACGGCAAGCCCGGCGCCTATGTCCATTCGCTGTTCCTCGACGCCGAGGCGCCGCTGGCCGGCGGGCGCGAGATCTGGGGCTTCCCGGAAAAGCTCGCGGCGATCTCGTTCAAGGTCGAGACCGACACGCTTCTGGGCACGCTCGATTATGGCCGGCTCCGGCTCGCCACCGGCACCATGGGCTACAAGTACCAGGTGCGCGACAAGGCGCAGATGACGCGCGACCTGGCCGAGCCGCAATTCCTGTTGAAGATCATCCCGCATGTCGATTGCACGCCGCGCATCTGCGAGCTGGTGCGGTACAATTTCGAGGAGGTGACGGTGAAGGGCGCCTGGACCGGCCCGGCCGCGCTTTCGCTCCTGGGCCACGCGCTTGCGCCGGTCAACGAGCTGCCGGTGCAGCAGATCGAGTTGGCGGTCCATTTCGTCGCCGACCTGACGCTCGGCCTCGGCACCGTGGTGCACGACTACCTGCGCTGAGACATCACCTGAGGTTTATCAGGTATCTCTCTGATTTAACGATATAATCAGCCTGTCTCAGCGCTCGCGCGCAACGACTCGCACGCAGGCATGGACGCCTGCGTGCGCTCGGTGCGGCGAAATTGGCCTCGTGTCGTCAGGCCCGGGGTTGCCGCCGGTCGACGCTCGCGTGCCGCCGCGCCAGAATTAGCGGATTCCCACCGCGCCGCTCGCGTGGCACGCGGCCAAGGCGAAGATCAGGGCCGTCATCATCCAAAATCTCAGCATGATTCCTTCCTCGACATGGTACCGATAAGCGAAACACGACGAGCGCCCGGCTCGTTCCCTTCGGTTCGGTCGTGCCCATGAACCCCAGGTTGATCGACAGCCATTGCCATCTCGACTTTGCCGCGCCGGCGGAGCGGGCGGAGATCATCGCCCGGGCGCGCGCGGCGGGTGTCGGCACGATGCTGACCATCTGCACCAAGCTCGCCGAGTTCGGGGAAGTCGAGGCGATCGCCGCGGGCGATCCCGACATCTGGTGCTCGGCCGGCATCCATCCGCACGAGGCGGCGGCCGAGCCCGAAGCCGGTACGCCGCAGCTCGTGGCGCTTGCGGCGCATCCGCGCGTCGTCGGCATCGGCGAGACCGGGCTCGATTTCCACTACGACCACAGCCCGCGGCCGCGCCAGGCGGAATCGTTCCGCGCCCATTGCGCGGCGGCGCGCGCGACCGGATTGCCGCTCATCGTCCATACCCGCGCGGCGGACCCCGAGACGATTCGCATCCTGCTTGAGGAAAAGCCGCCAAGCGGCGTCATCCATTGCTTCAGCACGGGCCGGGAACTTGCGGAAAAAGCGCTCGAAATGGGATTTTACATCTCGCTCTCGGGGATCGTGACCTTCCGCCGCGCCGAGGAGCTGCGCGCGATCGCCAAGGACGTGCCGCTCGAGCGGCTCCTGATCGAGACCGATGCGCCCTATCTCGCACCCGAGCCATTGCGCGGCCGCACCAACGAGCCCGCCTTCATCGTCCACACCGCCGCCGCCGTGGCGAAGCTCAAGGGCGTCACGGTCGAGGAACTGGCGGCGCGCACGGCGGAGAATTTCTTCCGGCTCTTCGCGAAGGCCAAGCCATGCGCGTGACCATGCTCGGCTGCGGCCCGTCCTGGGGCGTGCCGAGCATCGGCAACGAATGGGGCGCGTGCGATCCAGCGAACCCGAAGAACCGCAGAAGCCGCGTATCGGTGCTGGTGGAGGAGGGTGGTTCGCGCCTCCTGATCGACACGTCGCCCGATCTGCGGGCGCAGCTTCTGGCGGCCGATGTGCGCGGGCTCGACGCCGTCATCTTCACGCACGCGCATGCCGACCATCTGCACGGCATCGACGATCTGCGCGCGGTCAACCGGCTGATGCGCCGGCCGCTGCCGATCCATGCCGACGCCCAGACGCTCGCCGAGATCCGGACGCGCTTCGGCTATGTGCTGGGGCCGGCATCGCCGGGCGCCAAGACCGGGTTCTACAAGCCCGTGCTCGAGCCGCACGAGATCGCCGGGCCGTTCGCGGCGGCGGGCGTCCGCGTGAACCCATTCGCCCAGGACCACGGGTTCTCGACGACGCTCGGCCTGCGCATCGGCGGCTTCGCTTATTCGACCGACGTGATCCGGCTCGATGCGGCGGCCTTCGCCGCGCTCGCCGGGATCGAGCTCTGGATCGTCGATTGCATGCGGCGCGCGCCGCACGTGACGCACAGCCACCTGGCGCAGACGCTCGACTGGATCGCGCGGGTGAAGCCGCGCCGCGCCATCCTGACGCACATGGACGAGAGCCTGGACTATGACCGGCTCGCGGCCGAACTGCCGCCCGGGATCGAGCCCGGCCAGGACGGGCTCGTGGTCGAATTATGACGGCGGATCATCGGATTCGGGGCCGTCGCTGCGAACCGGGACGATATTTCCCATAATATACATTATGCGATATTTGGATCAGGGTGCGGAATGACCGAACGAAGCCAAATCGACCGCCTCCTCGCCATCATGGCGCGGCTCAGGGCCAAGGACGGCGGCTGCCCCTGGGACGTGGCGCAGACCTTCACGACGATCGCGCCCTACACGATCGAGGAAGCCTACGAGGTCGCGGAAGCGGCCGAGACCGGCGACGCCGCGGCGCTGTGCGAGGAGCTCGGCGATCTCCTGCTCCAGGTCGTGTTCCACGCGCGCATGGCGGAAGAACTGGGCCGGTTCGATTTCGAGGATGTCGCGCGCGCCATCTCGGACAAGATGGTGAAGCGCCACCCGCACGTGTTCGGGACATCCTCGATCGAGACCGCCGCCGCGCAGACCGTCGCCTGGGAGGATCAGAAGGCCGCGGAGCGCCGCGCCAAGGCCGCGGCTTCGGGCCAGCCGCCGAGCGCCCTCGACGGGGTCGGCGTCGGTCTCCCCGCGCTCGCCCGCGCCGTGAAATTGCAGCGCCGGGCGGCGCGCGTCGGCTTCGACTGGCCCGAGGCGGCGCAAATCTTCGACAAGATCGCCGAGGAGATCGCGGAGCTGAAGGACGCGATCGCCGGCGGCTCGCCGGACCGGATCGAGGATGAGTTGGGCGACCTGCTGTTCGCCGCCGCCAATCTGGCGCGGCGGCTCGAGCGCGATCCCGAGCAGGCGCTGCGCCGTGCGTCGCGCAAATTCGAGCGCCGCTTCCGCGCAATCGAAGCGGCGCTCGCCGCGCGCGGGCTCGCCCACGCCTCGCTCGACGAGATGGAGGCGGAATGGCGGCGCGCGAAGGCGGCAGAAAATGGCGGCTGATGTGCGGTGCGTCCTTCGACTTCGCCCCTTCCCCTTCGCCAAGCTCAGGGTCAGGGCTTCGCTCAGGATGAGGAATTTTCTTTGAGCTCTACAAAAGCACCTCATCCTGAGCGTAGGCCCGAAGGGCCGAAGTCGAAGGACGCACGCCCTGCCCGCTACGGCTTCGCCAGCAGGTGAATGAGGCTCGACGTGTCCCAGCGGCCGCCGCCGCGTTCCTGCACCTGCTGATAGAACTGATCGACCAGCGCCGCGACCGGCAGCGCCGAGCGGTTGCGCCGCGCCTCGGCGAGGCAGATGCCGAGGTCCTTGCGCATCCAGTTGACGGCGAAGCCGAACTCGAACTTGCCCTCGAGCATGGTCGGGGCGCGGTTGTCGAGCTGCCACGACTGCGCCGCGCCCTTGCCGATCACGTCGGCGACCTTCTTGCCGTCGAGCCCGGCGCGTTGCGCGAAATTCAAGCCTTCGGAAATTCCCTGCACCGTGCCCGCGATGACGATCTGGTTCACCATCTTGGTGAGCTGACCCGATCCCGCGGGCCCCATCAGCGTCACCGCTTGGCCATAATGGCGCATGACCGGCTCGGCGGTGCGCGAACGAAGCTTCCTCGCCGCCGACCATGATGGTGAGGCGGCCATTGACCGCGCCCGCCTGCCCGCCCGAGACCGGCGCGTCGAGAAAGCCGAGGCCCCTGCCCTTCGCCTCGCCTTCGAGCGCGCGCGCAAGCTCGGCCGACGCCGTCGTGTGATCGACGAGAATGGCGCCGCGCTTCATGCCGGCGAAGGCGCCCTCGGGCCCCGTCGCGACCGCGCGCACGTCATCGTCGTTGCCGACGCACATCAGCACGATCGCCGCCTCGCGCGCCGCCTCGGCCGGGCTTGCGGCGCGTCTGCCGCCATGCTCCTTCACCCAGCTCTCGGCCTTGGCGGAGGTGCGGTTGTAGACGGTGACGTCATGCCCCGCCTTGGCGAGATGGCCCGCCATCGGATAGCCCATGACGCCCAGTCCGAGAAACGCCAGCTTCATCGCTCACCTCATGTCATTCAGAGCTGCACCGATGCCGTGAACGGCTTGCCGCGGCGCGCGAGCGCGAGGCTCACCGTGCTGCCGGGCGCGATCCCGGCCATGATGCGCGCCAAGTCGCCCGAGGCGCGCACCGGCTCCGCGCCGATCGCGAAGAGCACGTCGCCGGGCTCGATCCCGGCCGCCGCCGCCGGAGATGACGGCACCGTCGCCACCACGATGACGCCTTGCGACGGCTCGGCAAAGGGGGTCGCCGTCGCGGCGATCACGCCGAGCCCAAGATGCGGCGCGTTCGCCGGCGCGCGCGGCGGCGCGGCAGCGGCATCGCCCTGCACGAGATTGTCGACTTCGGTGAGCTGCTTGGCGAGCAGCACGGGCGCGAGGCTCAGGATGATCGCGTCGCCGTCGTTCGGCGTGACCTTGACGCGATAGCCGGTGACGACATGCGCGCGCAGCGCCGCATCGGGCACCGGCACGGCGATCGTTTGGCGCGTCACCGTGCAGGTCTGGTCGCCGAAACCGCATTTGGCATCGCCGATCGGCACCACGGGAAGCGGCGCGGCCGTGTCGTCGGCGGCGAAGCGGTAGCGGGTGTTCTCCTCCGCGACGCCCTTGGTCAGCAGCTTCGGCGGGTTGCGCAGCTCGATCCACACGAGCAGCCGGTGCCCGACGTCGTGCGGCGCGGCCTTGCCGACCGTGCTCTGCAATTCCCATTCGTAGTCCGGCCCGAGCAGCGAGGCCTTGGTGTCGTGCGCGCTGTCGATCGTGACGTGGTCGCTGAACTCGTCCGTGCGTGCGCCGTGCGGGGCGCAGGACGCGAGCAGAACGACGAGTACGCAACCGATCGGCCGGTTCATGCCGGCCGAAAATATGCGCTCCTCCGGCCCGGCGCAATCGCCGGGCACCCGGAAGTGGCGCTGCGGCAGAGGCCGCGACGTGATATTCTTGCCGTCATGCACCGTCCCGGGCTTGCCGCATCGGTTTTCGCGCTGTCGCTGGGTTGGGCCGCCGCGGCTTCGGCCCAGGCGGTCGTCGTCAGCGATTCAGCCGAGATCGGCTTCGCGCGCGGGACGGAGATCGCGGACGGCGCCGCGCTGCGCGTGCCGGAGGGCAAGACCCTCTCGCTCATCGATGCGCGCGGCAAGGGCATGACGATCCGCGGCCCCTATGACGGCAAGCTCGCGAACGGCGCAGCGGGCGCGCCGGCCGATCCCTCGGTCCTCGCCTCGCTCCATCTCATCCTGGTCAACCGGATCGACAACGCCGCGGGCGCCGTGCGTGCCGCGGGCGAGAAGCCCACGCCGCCCGACGCGCGCCTCATCGAGCTGAGCGACAGCGCGACCTTCTGCGTGGCGCCGGGCGAGAAACCCGAATTGTGGCGGCCCGCGCCCAGGCCGCACGCGACCCTGACCTTGACGCGGCTCTCGAACGGCGCGCGCGGCGATGTCGACTGGCCGGCGAGCCAGGCGACGGCGAGCTGGCCCGACGCCGTGCCGATCGTCGATGGCGAGAGCTATCAGGCGCTCTTGCCGGGCGCGCTGGTTCGGCCGCGGCTCACGATCAAGCTCGTGCCGTTCGGCGAGCCCAGCATCGCCGCGGCGCAGCAACTGTCGCAGGCGGGATGCCGCACTCAGGCGGTGACGATGCTGGAGGCGATCGCCGCGGCGGCGGGCGGCGCCAAGCCCTGAGCCCGCGCGGTCAGTTGGCGGTGGTGGCGTTGGGCCGCACGAACACGAAGTCGCCGGCTTCGTGCCCGGCCATCTTGATCGGCGCGTATTCCGGCACCTGGTGCATGTCGCGCTCGCTCATGCGGGTCGCGACGGTGGGCTCGATCTCCTCGTAGACCTCTTGCGTCGCGACCGCGCCGGAATTGGCGCGCAGCGCCTTGATGAAGAGATCGGCGAAGAGCGAATGATCGCCGCCCCCGCCGGTGTCCGCCACCGGCTCGAGCCCGCCCGAGGTGAGCGCCACGCGCGACGGCTTCGAGATCATGATCTTGTACCAGTCGGCCTTCTCGCTCGCGCTGCGCGCGCGGCCGATCGCGGTCACGACGTCGCGCGTCAGCGTGCCGGAATAGCACGAATCCGCCACCACCAGGATCTGCCGCGCCGCCATCGCGTTCAGCATGTCGGTGATCTGGATGTTCGAGATCCAGTTGGCCGGATTGTCGGGCTCGGCATCGACCGGCATCCAGTTGCCGCGCTGGTTCACGGAATCGAGCACGCCGTGGCCGGCGTAATAGATCAGCAAATTGTCGTTGTCGGTGAGGCTTTGGCGGAACTTGTTGAGCGCGGCCAGGATCGTATAGCGGTCGGCATCGAAGAGCGTTTCGACATCGAAGCCGTATTCGTCCTTCAGCACCTGCGCCACGGCCTTGGCGTCGTTGACCGGCGTCTTGAGCTGCGGCAGGAAGCGGTAGTTGTTGATGCCGATCACGAGCGCGTGGTAGCGGCCGAACTGCGCCACCGGAAAGGCGATGGGCGCCGGCGCTGCTGCGGCGCCGCGCGATTGCGGCGCGGCATCGAGCTTCGCCACCTGCGTCTGAAGGGTCTTGATCTCGTTGTCCTTGGCCGCGATCGCCGCCTGGCGGTCGGCGACCTCGTGCTCGAGCTTCGCCTTGAGATCGGCCTCGCGCGCGGCGCCCGCCGCCTGCGTCGCTTGCAATTCGGCGCGCAGCTTGTCGGCGTCGCTCTGCTGCGCCGTCTGCGCCGCCTGCGCGCCGGCGAGATCGTGGCGCAGCTTCTGCAGCTCGTCCGGGTCGACCGCGGCGAGCTTGGTTTGGAGATCGGCGGTCGCCTGCTTCGCGCGCTGCAGCTCCTGGTCGCGCTGCGCCACGGCCGCGCTCAGTTCTTGCGTCTTCGCGTCTTGCCCCGCGGCGCCCTGGTGCGCCTGATCGAGCTCGGCGCGAAGGCGATCCGCCTCATGCTGTTGCGCCGCCGTGGCGGCTTGGCTTTTCGCGAGCTCGGCGCGCATGCGGTCGAGCTCGGCGGGCGCGAGTGCGGGCGGCGGCGGCTGCGCCTGCAATGTCTGAAGCCGCGCCTGGAGGTCGGCCACCGTGCTCTTGGTGCTGGCGAGTTCGCGGTCGCGCGCGGCGAGCGTCTGGTCGAGCGATTTCGCCTTCGCCGCGGCGGCTGCCGGATTTTGCGCCTGCGCCTTCGTGACCTGGTCTTGCAGCGTCTTGAGCCGCGCGCGGTCCTTGCCGACATCGTCCTCGCGCGCCGTGAGCTGCTGCTGCAACTGCTCGATCTGGTGCTGCTGCTCGCTGACCTTGGTGGAGAGCGCGTCGTTCTGCGAGCCCGGCCCCGACGGCGGCGCGGCGTCGCCCGGCAGCTGGTCGGGCAATCCCGCGGCACGACGGAAGAGCGTGGCCGCGAGCGCCGGATCCTTGGGCGTGCCGAGCCCCTGCTCGACGAGGGCGCCGAGCGCGATGAGGGCGCGCGGGAAATTCTGGTCGGCGGCGCGCTTGTACCAGGTCGCGGCGGCGGCATAGTCGGGCTGGCCGGCAAGGCCGCGCTCGAAAATCTCGCCGACATAGGTCTCGGCCTGCGCGTCGCCCTGCTGCGCCGCGGGCAGCCACATGCGCAAGCCCGCCGGTCCGCCCGCGTCGCCGCGCGTGAACTCGCCGCCGCGCAGCGCGCAATCGTGCGCCGAGGCCTTGATCGCCTTGCGCGGCGCGAGGAAGGTGGCGTTCTGGCCGAGCTGGCGGATCTGCGCTGGCAGTTGGCAATCGACGATCAGGAAATCGTCGGCATTGTCCGAATCGGCGCGCGCCGCTCCGGCCACGCCGACCAGCGCAAGGAGCGCGAGCGCCGCGGCGATCGCCGTACCGCGCTGGCCTGACGGGCTTCCTTGCAGGCGGCGCTGCGCGCGCGCCGCAGATGGCACTGAAACAGTCATTCGCTGGATAGTTTGCCATAGCTATGGTAAGAGCGGTATGGGGAAGTGACGGGCGAGGGGTCGCTCGCACGATGTACCTTGGGGGAATCCGATGGGTCGCAACCTTTTGTGGAGCGCTGGCGCGCTCGCGATCGTCGCCTGTGCCGGCGCCGGAATCGCACCGGCCAACAGCCAATCGCTGAGCCAGTCGATCGACAATGCGCTCGTCGGCAACTGCGCGGAATTGGGCGGCGCCGGCTCGCCGCTCGGGCCCCAGTTGAAGGCGCTGTGCAGCGCCGTTCCCGTCTCGACCGGAGTGACGTCACCCGACGGCGGCAGCCCCGGCGGCTTGTCGAGCGAGAGCGTCCAGAGCGAGGAAGACCAAGCGAAGAAACGGCTCCAGGATCTGCGTGACCAGAAGGCGGGGCTGCCGACCATGACGCAGTACGCCGACGCCAACGGTTCGGGCGGCGTGCTCGATCTGCCGCAGCTCTCGGCCTACTTCAATTTCGACTATCAGAACGTGTCGAAGGACACGACCTACTTCACGCCGGGCTTCACCTCGAACCGCTATCAGGGCACGTTCGGCGCCGATCATTCGTGGGACAATCTCGTGCTCGGCGCGTCGTTCAACTACGCCCATACCGACGGCGATTTCAACGGCGGCGGCAATTTCAACAATGACCGCTACGGCGGCACGCTCTATGGCAGCGTGACGCCGGCGCCGAACTGGTTCTTCGACGGCGCGCTCGGCTATACGCACGAGGATCTGACGATCGACCGCGCCGTCTCGTTCAGCGACGTCGGCAACACCTTTACCACTGCCGGCACCGCGACCGGCACGCCCTCGGCCGACGAATTTCGCGCGAGCCTCGATGGCGGCTACGACTTCTCCTACCAGAACTTCACATACGGGCCGCGGTTCGGCCTCGCGTGGTCGCAGCGGCGGCTCGACGCCTTCAGCGAATCAGGCTCGACCGGGCTCGAGCTGCGCTTCGGCGACGAAGATTTCGAATCCGTGACCTCGTCGATCGGCGCCAAGGCCAGCATGGCGATCAGCACCAGCTTCGGCGTCATCGTGCCGCAGGCCGAGGCCGACTATATCCACGAGTTCGCCAACAACCAGCAGACCTTCACCGCGAGCTTCGTGCAGGACCTGAAAGGGAGCCCCACACCTCTGGTGTTCCAGACCGACAATCCGCACCGCGACTATGCCGGCCTCGGCGTCGGCGTCGTGCTCGGTCTGCCGCACGGCATCTCGTCGTTCCTCAACTATCGCGCGCTCGTCGGCAATCCGCTCGCCACGACGCAGACCGTGACGGCGGGCGTGCGCTACGAATTCTAGCGCGCGCCGGGCTGGCGCGATGCGTATGGCGGCCGGTCGCGCGGCGTCGCTACGGCACCTGACATTGTCGATTATTATTCCTGTGCTTGCGACCCTTGTCGCGACGCCGCACGCGCTTTCTCGCGAGAGGGAAAAGCATCTGTCGGTGGCTGCGGGCGAGAAGGTGCTGCTATGGTCGGGCGCCGACTATGGTTCCAACTGCGGTTCCGCCGGCCTGCCGTGGTTCAAGCCGACCTCCGTCGCCGCGCTGGGGGTTGTGACGACGGAGCAGCGTCAAATCACGGTTCCGAGCGGACAGAACTGTGAAGGGCACACTTACACGGGGTTCGCCATCTGGTACAAAGCGGGGCCGAAGCCAGGCATGGAAGTGCTCACGTTCACTCTCGAATTTCCGCGCACGCAAGGCGCTCCGGACCGCGATGATGTGACGGCAACGATCACCGTCAGATAGGGCGGCCCGCTCCGCGTGGGGTGAATCGTCCGACGGCCGGCGCGGCCCCGACCCAACGCGAAAGGACAGAAAGCGATGACGACACCGGTTCATCTCGTGGGCTCGATCGGTCTCGACACGGTCGCGGAGGTGTTCTCGACCTGCGGCGGTTTGCTCGGCCCCTATCTGAAGCGCATGCCGGACGGCGAGCCGGGCGGGCGGCGCCTCTGGATCAGCTGGCAGTTCCCGGTGCTGCGCGCCAATCCGTTCCTCGAGGCCGATGCGTCGACCCATCGCGGCGGCGGCATGGGCTTCCACCCGATCCGGCTCGCGCCGGGCGTTACGGCCGCAGGATGTCCGCTTCGGCGAGCTCGGCTATGCGCGCGAGGCGCGCGCCTCCTATCTCGATTTCGTGGCGGCGCGCGAGAAGGGCATCCTTCCGGCGAAATTGCGCTTCCAGGTGTGCTTGCCGACGCCGTTCGCGGTGATCGCGCCGTTCTGCGCCGACGAGGCGCGCCAGGCGATCCTGCCGGCCTATGAGAAGGCGATGCTGGGCGAGGTCGTGGCGCTGTGCGCCGCGATCCCGCACCGGGACCTCGCGCTCCAATGGGACGTGTGCATCGAGATGGTGATGTGGGACGGACGCTGGCGCGGCAACCCGCCCTTCCCCGGCATGGACAAGCTCTTCGCCGATACGTTCGCGCGGCTTGCGGCGCCGGTGCCGAACGACGTCGAACTGGGCTTCCATCTTTGCTACGGCGATCTCGACGCGAAGCACTTCATCGATCCGGTCGATGCGACGAAGATGGTGGAGCTCGCGAACCTCATTGTTGCGAGCGTCAAGCGGCCGATCGCATGGATGCACATGCCGGTGCCGGTGGCGCGCGAGGATGATGCCTTCTTCGCGCCGTTGCGCAATCTGCGGCTCGGCAGCGGCACCGAGCTTTATCTCGGCCTCGTCCATGCGCAGGACGGCGTCGCCGGCACGACGCGGCGCATCAATGCCGCGCGAAAATTCGCCGGCCCCTTCGGCATAGCGTCCGAATGCGGCATCGCCCGCGCGCGTACGCCCGCTGTCGTGCGCGAAATCTTGCAGGTGCACGCCGACGCGGCGAAGGCGGCCGGCTAGCTTCTACCCGGCGCGGCGGCGAAAGCGCGCGAGATCGGCCGGCGTGAGGCGCACGTCGAGATGCGCCTCGGCCTCGTCGTCGGCGCGCTCGAGAATCTCGCCGTGGCGATAGAGCCAGGCGAGCGTGGCGCCGTCCGTGAGCGGCACGCTCAAGCGCACCGCGCGCCGGCCGCCATCGAGCCGTTCGTCGAAGAGCGCGACGAGCTCGTCGCACCCCTCGCCCGTCGCGGCCGAAACCGGCGCGGTATCGCGATTGCGCCGCGCCTGGTTCTTCAGCGCGGCGCGCTGATCCTCGGACAGAAGATCGATCTTGTTGAGCGCCTCGATGAGGCCGCGCTCGACCGTCTCGCCGAGGCCCAATTCGCTCAGCACGGCGTGCACGTCCTCGCGCTGCGCCTCGCTGTCGGAATGATGCACGTCGCGGACATGAACGACGAGGTCGGCCTCGGTCACCTCCTCGAGCGTGGCGCGGAACGCGGCGACGAGGTGCGTCGGCAGGTCGGAGATGAATCCGACCGTGTCGGACAGGATGGCGCTCCGGCCCGAAGGCAGCGCGAGCCGCCGCATCGTCGGATCGAGCGTCTCGAAGAGGCGGCTTGCGGATGCGACCTCGGCCCGCGTCAGGCGGTTGAAGAGCGTCGATTTGCCGGCGTTCGTATAGCCCACGAGCGCCACCACGGGATAAGGCACGCGCTTCCTCGCATCGCGATGAAGCGAGCGCGTGCGGCGCACGGTCGAAAGCTCGCGCTTCAAGAGCGCGATGCGGTCGGTGATGAGGCGGCGGTCCATCTCGAGCTGGCTCTCGCCCGGGCCGCCAAGGAAGCCGAAGCCGCCGCGCTGGCGCTCCAGATGCGTCCACGAGCGGACGAGGCGCGAGCGCTGATAGGTCAACGCGGCGAGCTCGACCTGGAGGCGGCCCTCATGCGTCCGGGCGCGCGCCCCGAAAATCTCGAGGATGAGACCGGTGCGATCGATCACCTTGCACTTCCACGCGCGCTCGAGATTGCGCTGCTGCACCGGCGTGACGGTGGCGTCGACGATCGCGACGGTGACGCCCAGCGCCTCGATCGATTTGCCGAGAGTTCTCGACCGTGCCGCTGCCGAAGAGCGTCGCCGGCCGCGCGCTTTTCAGATTGACGATCTCGGACGCGGCGATGTCGAGCGCGATGGCGCGCGCCAGGCCCACCGCTTCCTCGAGCCGCGCCTCGGGCGAACGCTCCGCCTCCTTGCGCCCGCTCGACGCGAGACGCAGGACCGGGTGAACCACCAGGGAGCGCCCGACCGGGCCGTTGGCCGCGTCCCGCCGCTCCTCCATCCGATCAGGCTTCGTCGGCGTCTTTCGCTTCGAAGAGCTGGATCGGCTGCGCCGGCATGACGGTGGAGATCGCGTGCTTGTACACGAGCTGCGAATGGGCGTCGCGCCGCAGCAGCACGCAGAAATTATCGAACCAGGTGATGATGCCTTGGAGCTTGACCCCGTTCACGAGAAAGACCGTGACCGGCGTCTTGTTCTTGCGGACGAAGTTCAGGAACACGTCCTGCACATTCTGAGATTTTTCCGACGACATGGGGAGACCCCTTTTTTCAGAGTTCTTGTCGGTCGGAGCCTTTCGCGACGGCCGGCTCGTCAGCCTTTCTTATAAAACAGACGAGCAATGCCCCCTAAGCCGCTGATACTTAGTCAACTCCTTCACAAAAGAAAGCCGAAGGTCGGGCTCAACGGCGGGAGCGAAACCGTCACGCGCTCACCGGAATACCTACCAAAATTGGCACGGAAAGGGAAATCACAAGCCCTTCAGATGGCGGGCGAGCGCGGCGCAGGCGGAAAATTGCAGGTGCGGCGGGAAGCGCGCGAAATCGGCGTCGGCCGGATCGAGTGGGCCCAAGAGCACGCCGATGCAGCCGGCATTGGCGGCGCATTCCATGTCGAGCGCGGTGTCGCCGATGTACCAAGCGCCCGAGGGCGCGAGGCCCGTTCCTTCGAGCGCCTTCCGAATCGGCGCCGCGTTCGGCTTGTCGGCCGCTGCATCGCCCGCGCCGACGAGTTGCGCGAAGAATCGGGTCCAGCCGAGATGCGCCGCCTCGCGCCGCAGCACCGGCCCGGTCTTGTTGCTGACGACGGCGAGGTAGTGGCCGCGCGCCTGCAGCTCTCCCAGCAACTCCGCAGCGCCGGCAATGGGCGCGATGCGCTCCAAATGCGTGGCCGTGAAGGTGTCGAGATAGAGTTTCCGCGCCTCCTCCCAGCGGTCGCCGAAGAGCGCCGGAAAGGCATCGCGCAGGCTGCGGCGCACGCGCGATTTTGTCTCCTCGAGCGACCACGGCTCATGACCCATCGCCGTGAACGTCACGACGAGGGCGTGATGGATCGCGTCCCAGCTTGCGACGAGCGTATTGTCCCAATCGAAGATGAGGGCTTTCGGCGCGCTCATCGATCCTGGCCGCCTTGGGCGGCATAGCGCGCATAGGCCGCGACCAGGCGGTGCGTCACCGGCCCGGGCCGGCCGGTGCCGACCGGGGCGCCGTCGATCCGCACCACCGGAATGAGGAAATTGCTGGCGCTCGTGAGGAATGCCTCGGGCGCGGCTTTCGCTTCGGCGAGGCTGAACGCGCGCTCGACGAGCGCAATCTTTTCCTCGGCGATGATGCGCAAGAGGCCGCGGCGCGTGACGCCGTTGAGGATCGACTGGTCGGCCTGGCGCGTCACGAGTTCGCCCGCGGCGGTGACGATCCAGGCATTGCTCGACGTGCCCTCGGTGACGAAGCCGTCGCGGTCGAATTGCCACGCCTCATAGGCGCCGTGCTGCTTCGCCTCTTCCTTGCCGAGCACGTTGGGCAGCAGCGAGACGGATTTGATGTCGGGCCGCGCCCAGCGAATGTCGGGAATGGCGATGACGGCGACGCCGCTGTCGCGCAGGCGCGGATCGGCGAGGGGGCGCGCCCGCGCGGTGACGACGAGCGTCGGCCGCGCGCCTTTCGGAAAGGCGAAGTCGCGCGGCGCGACCCCGCGTGAGACTTGGAGATAGACGATGCCCTCGACGACGGAATTGCGGCGCGCCACCTCGCGCAGCACGGATGCAAGCGCGCGATCAGTCATCGGCGGCGGGATCGCGAGCGCGGCGAGCGAGCGGTGAAGCCGCGCCAGATGCAGCTCGGCGTCGACGAAGACGCCATCCTTCACCGCCACGACCTCATAGACCGCGTCGGCGAACTGGTAGCCGCGGTCCTCGATATGGACGGTGGCGCTCCGGTGCGGAACGTAGCGGCCGTCGACATAGGCGATGCGCGACACGTGGCCCGCCGCCTCAGGAATTGAGCTTGGGCGCGCGCTCGCCATTGCCGTTGAAGAGGCCCAACGACTTGAGCTTGCGGTGGAGCGCCGAGCGCTCCATGCCGACAAAGGCGGCGGTGCGCGAGATGTTGCCGCCGAAGCGCGTGATCTGCGCCAGAAGATATTCGCGCTCGAACATCTCGCGCGCGTCGCGCAGCGGCAGCGCCATCAGCTCGCCGCCGCGGTCCCATTTGACGACCGCGGGCGCGATCGCGCCGATCTCGGCCGGCAGCATGTCGGCGCGGATCGGCTCCTTCGCCTCGCCGGGCGACATGATGAGCGTCCAGTCGATGGCGTTCCTGAGCTGGCGCACGTTGCCGGGCCACTCGTAAGCCTGGAGCGCGGCCAAGGCGTCCTCGCCCAAGTCGCGCGGCGACAGGCGCGCGGCCTCGGCGCTCCGCGCCATGAAGTGCCGCGCCAGCGCCGGAATGTCCTCGACCCGCTCCTTGAGGCGCGGCACGTGCAGCGGCACGACGGCGAGCCGGTAGTAAAGGTCCTCGCGGAAGCGGCCGGCGGCGATCTCGTGCGCGAGGTCGCGGTTCGTCGCGGCGATGACGCGCACGTCGACCTTGACGCGTCCGCCGCCGAGGCGCTCGAACGTCTGTTCCTGCAACGCGCGCACGATCTTGCCCTGCGTCTCGAGCGGCATGTCGGCGACCTCGTCGAGGAAGAGCGTGCCGCCATGCGCCTGCTCGAACGTGCCGACCTTGCGCGGGCTGTCGGGATCGGCGTCGGCCTCGGCGCCGAACAGCTCGAGCTCGAACCGGTCGGGCCGCATCGTGGCGCAGCTCAGCACCACGAACGGTCCCTTGGCGCGGCGCGAGCGCTGATGCACGAGCCGCGCCGCGACCTCCTTGCCGACGCCGGGCGCGCCGGTGACGAGGACGCGGCTCCCGGTCGGCGCCACGCGGTCGATCTGGCCGCGCAATTGGCTGATGGCGTGCGAAGCGCCGATCAGGTCCTCGTCGCCGCCCGCCTTCAGACGCAGTTCCTCGTTCTCGCGCCGGAGACGCGAGGCCTCGATCGCGCGCTCGCACACGAGGAGCAGCCGATCGGCCTTGAACGGCTTCTCGATGAAGTCGTAGGCACCGATCTTGATGGCGGCGACCGCAGTCTCGATGTTGCCGTGGCCGCTGATCATCACCACCGGCAGGCTCGGCAGCTCGCGGCGCATGATCTTGAGGATCTCGAGCCCGTCGAGCTCGCTGCCCTGGAGCCAGATGTCGAGAATGACCAAGGTCGGCTGGCGCTGGCGCATCGCGGCCAAGGCTCCGCTGCTCGTCCCGGCCTCGCGCGTTTCGTAGCCCTCGTCGTTCAAGATGCCGCACATCAGCATCCGGATGTCGGCCTCGTCGTCGATAACGAGAATCTCATGCGCCATAGCTGGCCGCTTCCATCGGTTCCGCGGGCTCGGGCTGCGCCGGCGGCAACGCCTCGACCTCGTGGAACACGAGGCTCACCCGCGCGCCGCCGCCCTCGGCGTCCTCGAGCACGAGCTCGCCGTGATGGTCTTCCATGATCTTCTTCACGATGGCGAGGCCGAGCCCGGTGCCCTTGGTGCGGGTCGTGACGTAAGGCTCGGTCAGACGCTCGCGCCCTTCCTGCGGCAGGCCGCGGCCGTTGTCCTCGATCGCGACGATCGCGTCACGCCCTTCGGCGCGGGCCGAGACGCGGATGCGCCCGTGCGGCGCGCCGGGCTCGCGCGACTGGATCGATTCGGCGGCGTTCTTGAGGATGTTGACGAGCGCCTGGCTCACCTGGCGCGAATCGCATGGCACCGAGAGCGGCAGCGCCGGCAGCGACAGCTCGATCGCGATGTCGGGCGTCGAGGTGCGCTGGAGGAACGTCGCCTGACGCAGCAACTCGCCGAGATCGACCGGGCGGATCACCGGCGCCGGCATGCGCGCGAACGAGGAGAATTCGTCGACCATGCGGCCGATATCGCCGACATGGCGGATGATCGTGTCGGTGCAGATGATGAAGGTTTCCGGGTCGTTGTCGATCTCGCGCAGGTACTTGCGCTTCAGGCGCTCGGCCGAGAGCTGGATCGGCGTCAGCGGGTTCTTGATCTCGTGCGCGATGCGGCGCGCGACATCGGCCCAGGCGGCCTTGCGCTGCGCCGACAGGAGCTCGGTCACGTCGTCGAACGTGACGACATAGCCCTTCACCTCGCCGTCGCCGCGCTCGGCGGCGATGCGCAGGAGCAGCGTCAGGCTCTTGCCGTCGCGCCCGATCTGAAGCTGCTTCTGCGCGAGGCGGTCGGGTCGGCGCGCGGCTTCGGCGAGAAGATCGGCCGCCTCCGGCACGAGATCGGCGAAGGGCTCGCCGATATGCTGGTCGAGATCGGCGGCGAGCAGCAGCGAGGCGGAGCGGTTCGGCAGGTTGATGCGGCCTTCGTGGTCGAGCCCGACGACGCCGGCGGAGACGCCGGACAGCACCGCCTCGCTGAACCGGCGGCGCTGATCGAGCTGGCGGTTGGCCTCGACGAGCTCGCTTTGCTGCGATTGCAGCTGGTGCGTCATGCGGTTGAAGGCGCGCGAAAGCGTGCTGAACTCCTCGTCGTGGGCGCCCACGGGCACGCGCGCGGAAAGATCGCCGCCGCGCACGCGCTCGGCCGCGGCGACGAGCCAGCTGATCGGCCGCGCCATGCGCGAGGCGAAGCTCAGCCCCATCCAGACCGCGCCCGTCAACAGGAGCACGCCGACGCCGAAGAACAGCATCGAGAACGCGATCTGATATTCCGAACGCTCGCCTTCGAGCTCTTCGTATTCGGCGACGGCCTTCTGGGTCCGCTCCATGCGGCCGAGCACGGTCGGATCGACGAAGCGGCCGACGTAAAGATAGGCGTCGTTGAAGCCGGTGAGGCGGATCAGCGCGCGGACGCGATCGTCGGTGTTGCTGGTGAGGATCGCGACATCGCCGGCGCGCGCCTGCTGCAAGGCCCAGTCGGGCACCGGCTGCAGCTCGAGCGCGAAGCTCAAGCCGGTGCGCGCGAGGATGCGGCCCTCGGCGTCGAACACCAGGGCCTCGTTGAGCGACCGCAGCTCGGCCTGCGCGCCGACGATCTGGTTCAATCGCGCAGGATCGATGCTGAGGAAGGCGGCGTCGCGGTCGAGATCGCTCGCCATGCTGATGACGTCGGCGCGGATCGCCTGCTGGTGCTCGTGCAAATAGGCTTCGGCGACGGCAAGCGATTCCGAAAGCGAGGTGCGCACCCGCTCGCTGAACCACGCCTGCACGCCGAAGGTGAACAGGAGGTAGGAGAAGACCGCGACGATGATGGTCGGGATGACCGCGAGCAGGCTGAATACCAGGACGAAGCGCACATGGAGCTGCGAGCCGGCCAGGCCGCGCCGCCGCTCGGTCCAGACCTGCACCAGCCGCCACGCGACGACCGCGAAGAGCGGCAGGACGAGCACGAGGTTCAGGAGAAGATAGAGCGCGTCGAGATGCGGGCGCGTATCGAACGGCGGCAAGCCTTTCAGCGCGGCCCAGGTCGCCGCCGCCGACAGTACCGCCGCCACGGCGAGCGCGAGCGCAAGCTTCCGGCCGAGACGGATCCGGCTTGCCCACACAACGATCTCGCCCCTGACGCTCATCGGATTTTTGTAAATTCGGAGTCGCCCCGTGCCAGCGATTATTTTATGCCGCGGCCGACCTCGATGTCCAATTCGCGAATCTTCTTGCGCAGCGTGTTGCGGTTGAGGCCGAGAAGCTGGGCCGCGCGAAGCTGGTTGCCGCGCGTGGCGCCGAGCGTCAATTGGATGAGCGGCCGCTCGACCTCGCGCAGCACGCGGCCATAGAGCCCGGCCGGCGGCAACCCGCCCTTGTGCGCGGCGAAATACTCGCGCAAATGCCGCTCGGCCGCGCCGGCAAGCCCCTCGCCTTCGGCCTCGCCCGCGCCTTCGGACAGCACCGGCTCGGCCAGCTCGGCCTCGATCGCGTCGAGCCCGATCACCTCTTGCGAATAGAGCGCGGCCAGGCGCCGGACGAGATTTTCGAGTTCGCGCACGTTGCCGGGCCAGCGATAGGCCCGGAGCCGTTCCATCGCCGCGTTGTCGACGGATTTGAGCGGCAATCCTTCGCTCGCGGCGAGCGTCAGGAAATGCCGCGCCAGCGCCGGAATGTCCTCGCTCCGCTCGCGCAGCGGCGGCAGCCGGATCGGCACGACGTTCAGGCGGTAGAACAGATCCTCGCGGAACAGGCCCTGGCGGATGAACTGGCGCAGGTCGCGGTGCGTCGCCGCGACGATGCGCACGTCGGCGCGCATCGGCGTGCGGCCGCCGACGGTGGTGTATTCGCCCTGCTGCAACACGCGCAGGAGCCGCGTCTGCGCCTCGGGCGGCATGTCGCCGATCTCGTCGAGGAAGAGCGTGCCGCCCTGCGCCTGCTCGAAGCGGCCGATGCCGCGCGCGACCGCGCCGGTGAACGAGCCCTTCTCGTGACCGAACAGCTCGCTCTCGATCAGCTCGCGCGGGATCGCCGCCATGTTGACGGCGACGAAGGCGCCGGAACGGCGCTTGCCGTAATCGTGCAGCGCGCGCGCCACCAGCTCCTTGCCGGTGCCGCTCTCGCCCGAGATCATCACCGTGAGGTCGGTTCCCATGAGACGCGCGAGCACGCGGTAGATTTCCTGCATCGCCGGCGAGCGGCCGATGAGCGGGAGCGTTTCTTCGTCCTCGCCGTTTTCCGCCGGCGCCGGCGGGCCGGCATGAGGCGCGGTCAGCGCGCGCTGCACGACGCTAACCAATTCGCGCAGGTCGAACGGCTTCGGCAGGTATTCGAACGCGCCGCGCTCGGTCGCCTTGACCGCGGTCAGCAGCGTGTTCTGCGCGCTCATCACGATGATGCGCAGCTCGGGCCGGAGCTTCTTGATGCGCGGCACGAGGTCGAGCCCGTTCTCGTCGGGCATGACGACGTCGGTGATGACGAGATCGCCCTCGCCGTCCGAGACCCAGCGCCACAATGTCGCGGCGTTGCCGGTCGTGCGGACGTCGTGGCCGAGCCGGCCCAAGGCCTGGCTCAGCACGGTGCGGATCGCGCGGTCGTCGTCGGCGATGAGAATGCTCGAGGTCATGGCGCGGCTCCGGCGCGCGGCGTCATCGGCAGCAACACGCGGAACACGGTGCGGCGCGGCTGGCTTTCGAATTCGATGACGCCGCCGTGGTCGCCGATCACCTTGGCAACGAGCGCCAGGCCGAGGCCCGAGCCGTCGCGCTTGGTCGTGACGAAGGGATCGAAGAGATGGCGTTGCAGGTCCTCGGGGATGCCCTCGCCGTTGTCGGTGAGCGTCACGACGAGGGGGAGCTGGATGCGGCTCTCGCTGCCGGCGACGGCAAGGCGCACGCCGTGGCGATAGGCGGTCGCGATCGCGATCTCGCCGCCCTGCTCCGGCACCGCCTCGGCCGCGTTCTTGACGAGATTGAGGAACACCTGGATCAGGAGATCGCGGTTGCCGTCGACCGGGGGCAGCGAGGGATCGTAGTCCTCGAGGAAGCGCACGTGGCGCGCGAAGCCCGAGACCGCGAGCTTACGCACGCGCTCCAGCACCTCGTGGATGTTGACGGGCTCGCGCTCGATCGGACGGCGGTCGGAGAACACGTCCATGCGGTCGACGAGGGCGCAGATGCGGTCGGTCTCGTCGCAAATGAGGCGCGTCAGTTCGCGGTCGGCGGGGCTCGCCGTCTCCTCGAGCAGCTGTGCCGCGCCCCTGATGCCGGAGAGCGGGTTCTTGACCTCGTGCGCGAGCATCGCCGCCATCGCCGTGACCGAGCGCGCGGCGTTCCGGTGCGTGAGCTGGCGATCGATCTTGTCGGCGATCGAGCGCTCTTGCAGGCTCACGACGATGTACTGCCGGTCCTCGGCCAAGGGCGCCGCCATGATGGTGACGACGCGGGGGCCGAGCTTCGGCGTCTCGAGCGTCACGCCATACTCCGAGACGCTGTGCCCGGTGTGGCGCACGGATTCGACGAGCGCGAAGACCGGGCTGTCGTGCGGCAGGAAATCCGTGAGCGCGCATTGCGTGAGCGTGACCGCGCTCGTCTCGAAGAACTGCTCGGCGGCGGCGTTGACGTAATCCATGCGGTCGAGCTCGTCGACCACCAGCACCGGCGCCGGCAGTGCCGCGAGGATGGCATGAGGCTCGACTGCGGCATTGGGCAGTGGGCGTTTCTGCGCGCGGCCGATGATGGTGGTCATGCCGCCTCCGCCAGCGGCTCGTAGAAGCGCCGGATCATGGTCAGCACCGCATCGGGATCCTCGCAGCGGTTGACCGCGGCGCGGAACTCGGCCGAGCCGGGCAGCCCCTTCGAATACCAGCCGATATGCTTCCGTGCGACGCGGCTGCCGACCGAGATGCCGTAATGGACGAGCATCCCCTCGTAATGTTCGAGCACGGTCGCGAGCTGCGCCGCGAGCGGCGGATCGGGCAAGCGCGCGCCGGTCTCGAGGAAACCGATCACCTGCGCGATGAACCACGGCCGGCCATAAGCGCCGCGGCCGATCATCACGCCGTCGGCGC
Organism: uncultured Alphaproteobacteria bacterium; assembly: GCA_963729295.1. Lineage (GTDB taxonomy): Bacteria > Pseudomonadota > Alphaproteobacteria > ATCC43930 > CGMCC-115725 > DATJLY01. The sequence goes on along the minus strand of CAVSNJ010000012.1, from coordinate 97,901 downwards.
CCGAGCGCTGGAGCGCATCCTCGGCGTCCTCGAGCGTCTCGATGTCGCCATTGGCGATCACCGGGATCGACACGCTCTCCTTGATCTCGCGGATGAAGTCCCAATCGGCGCGGCCGTCATAGAACTGGCAGCGCGTGCGACCGTGCACCGTCACCATGCGGATGCCGCACTCTTCGGCGATGCGCGCAAGGCGCGGCGCGTTGCGGTTCTGCTCGTCCCAGCCGGTGCGCATCTTCAGCGTCACCGGCAGATCGACCGCGCGCACGGTCTCGCTGAGGATGCGGGCGGCATGCGCCTCGTCGCGCATCAGCGCCGAGCCGGCATAGCCGTTCACCACCTTCTTCGCCGGGCAGCCGAAATTGATGTCGATGATGGCGGCGCCGCGATCGGCATTGAGGCGCGCCGCTTCGGCGACGGCGCGCGGCTCGCAGCCGGCGAGCTGCACCGCCATCGGATATTCCTCGGGAGCGTTGGCGGCCATCTGCATCGATTGCCGCGTCTCGCGGATCATCGCCTCGCTGGCGATCATCTCGGAGACGACGAGCCCCGCGCCGTGCCGCTTCACCATGCGGCGGAACGGCAGGTCGGTCACGCCCGACATCGGCGCCAGCAGCACCGGCGCCTCAAGCTCCACGGGGCCAATCAGGATGCTCATATTTTATGCAGCACCAAATTATGCCTAGAATTTGTGCATAGCACGACTTTTGCTGCATTGCAATAAATATTGCTCTAGGCCATCAGCACGTCGGTCACGAATTTCACCCCAGGATAGGCCAAGGTCAGCAGCAGGTACGCCAGAAGGGCGAGCCGCGCCACGCGCCGTCCGCGAATCCCCATGACGCGCCGCGCGATCAGGAGCGCGCCGATGACGGCAAAGGCGGCGAGCGACAGCACCGTCTTGTGGTCGAACGGCAGGAGCGCGCCGCGCAGGAAATGCTCGGCCGCCATGCCGGTCGCGACGCCCAAGGCGAGGACGATCTCGGCGGCGCCGAGGAGCGCCACTTCGAGCGCCTCGCTCTCGGCCATCGGCGGCAGCATCCGCGTGAGCGCGGTCGAGTGCTTGCGCTTCAAGGCGCGCTCCTGGAGGAAGACCGCCGCGCCCGCGACGGCGGCGATGGTGAGGAGCCCATAGGTCACGACCGCGCTGACGATATGCGCGTCGAGCCATCCGGCCGGGACGGCGGCGGGCACCGGCTGCTCCGGCGCGTTCTCCCACAGCGTGGCGATGATGCCGAGCGCCAGGAGCAGCGGCGCCAGGAGCGGCGTCAGCCGCCACGCGCCCGCGGTCGCCGCCGCGAGCGCCAGGTAGAGCGCCATGGTGACGGCGATGCTGACCCAGAGGGACATGGCGAAGCCGGTGTGCCAGGTGCCGTCGAGCTGCGTCAGCACCCACAGCACCGGCCCGGCAAGGCCGAGGACGAGCGCCGCGTAGTAGAGCCGATCGCGCGCATCGTTCCGGCGCCAGCGCACCGCCAGCGGCGGCACGAGCGCTACGAGCGCGAAGATGTTGAGCGAGAGATTCATCGGCACTCTAATGTAGGGCACAACCACTTCATCGTCATGCGCGGGCTTGTCCCTCGACAACTCGGGAGGCAGGAAACAGTTTTCCTCCGCGCGCGCCCTGCTCTAGCTTCACGCCATGACGTCCTGCATTGCCCTCGTCGTCGCGGCCGGGCGCGGCACGCGGCTCGAAGGGCCCTTGCCGAAGCAGTATCGTCCCCTGGGCGGCAGGCCGCTCCTGCGTCATTCGGTCGAAGCGCTGACATCGCATCCGCGCGTCGACGGCGTGCGCGTCGTGATCCATGGCGACGACCGCGCGCTCTATGACGCCGCGGTCGAAGGGCTCGCGGTGATGGCGCCGGTCGAGGGCGGCGCGGCGCGGCAGGATTCGGTGCGGCTCGGCCTCGAAAGCCTGGGCGATCTTGCGCCGGAGCGCGTGCTGATTCACGACGCGGCGCGCCCGTTCGTCGATCCGGCGGTGATCGGCCGCGTCGTCGCTGCGCTCGACAGCGACGAGGGCGCGATCCCGGCGCTCGCCGTGACGGATACGGTGAAGCGCGCCGATGCGGGCCTCATCGCCGCGACGCTCGACCGCGCCGGTCTGTGGCGCGCGCAGACGCCGCAGGGATTCCGCTTCGCCGCGATCTTGGCGGCGCATCGCGCGGTGAAGGGCGATGACCTCCCCGACGACGCGGCGGTTGCTGAGCGCGCCGGGCTGAGCGTGCGCCTCGTTCCCGGCACCGAAGAGAATTTCAAGGTGACGACCGCCGACGATCTTCTTCGCGCCGAGCGCGCGCTGGGCGGCCGCGGCGCCGATATCCGCACCGGCCAAGGGTTCGACGTGCATCCGTTCGGGCCAGGCGATCATGTTTATCTCTGCGGCGTGCGCGTGCCGCATGCAAAAGCGCTCGTCGGCCATTCCGATGCCGATGTCGGACTCCACGCGCTGACCGACGCGATCCTGGGCGCGCTCGGCGCGGGCGATATCGGCATGCATTTCCCGCCGAGCGATCCGCGCTGGAAGGGCGCGCCCTCGCACCAGTTTCTCGCGCACGCCGCGGGTCTCGTCGCCAAGGCCGGCGGGACGATCGCCAACGTCGATGTGACGCTCGTCGCGGAGGCGCCGAGAATCTCCCCTTACCGTGATGCCATGGTTGCTCGCGTCGCCGAGATTTTGCGGCTCGAGCGCGGCCGCGTCAGCGTCAAGGCGACGACGACGGAGCGGTTGGGTTTTGCCGGGCGCGGCGAAGGCATGGCGGCCTACGCCACCGCGACCTTGCGCCTGCCGCTCTGAATCATGGCGGCGAGCGAGGCGAAGCGGCTCTCCCGCGCCCATCCGGCGATGCTGGTGGCGACGCTTGGCGGGACCGGGCTCGTGCCGAAGGCGCCCGGCACGATGGGGGCGCTCGTGGCGCTGCCGTTTGCGTGGCTGTGCGCGCGCGCAGGCGGCCCGTTGGCGCTCATCGCCGCAGCTTGTCTGCTGTTCGTCGTCGGCTGGTGGGCGGCGGCGATCGTCGCGCGCAAGCTCGGCGATGATCCGCAGATCGTGGTGGTCGACGAGGCCGCGGGACAATTCCTGACGCTTGCCGCGGCGCCGCTCGATCTCTGGCACTTCGCCGCAGGCTTCGCGCTCTTCCGCCTTTTCGACATCGCCAAGCCTTGGCCCGTCGGATGGGCCGACCGGAACATCCATGGCGGCTTCGGCATCATGTTCGACGACACGCTCGCGGCGATCTATGCCGGCGCGGTGCTCTATGCGGGAGGGCTGATCCTTGGACGATGAGCTGCGCCGCGCCGCCGAGGACGTGCTCGCGCGCTGCCGCGCCAAGGGCCGGAAAATCGCCACGGCGGAATCCTGTACCGGCGGCCTCATCGTGGGCGCGCTGACCGAGATCGCGGGCTCGTCCGACGTGGTCGAACGCGGCTTCGTCACGTATTCGAACGCGGCGAAGAGCGAGATGCTGGGCGTGGCGGCAGCGCTCATCGCCGCCACGGGCGCGGTCAGCGCCGAGGTTGCGGCGGCGATGGCGGAAGGCGCCGTCGCCCGTGCGCCGGTCGATCTCGCCGTCGCCGTGACCGGGATCGCGGGGCCGGGCGGCGCCACCCCGGGCAAGCCCGTCGGCCTCGTCTGGTTCGGGCTCGCGCGGCGCGGCGCGAAAGTCGTGACCGAACACCACGTTTTCGGCGGCGACCGCACCGCCGTGCGGCGCGCGACGGTGCTGCGCGCGCTCGCGCTCTTGCTCGAAGCGGCGGAAAAGAACTGATCAGCCCTGCGGCAGCGGCGCGAACGGGATCGCGCCGCCGAGCAGCATCGGCAGGGGAGCCGCGGCGAGCGCCGCCGCCTGTTGGCGCAGATACGACGCCGCCAGTGCGAGCTGCCCCTCGCCCGGCTTGGCGGTGCCGAAGAGATTGCGCTGGAGCGCGTCGAGCAGGACCGCGTCATCGCCCGCCAATCCGGCCTCGTAGGCGGCGATGCGGCCGTAAAATCCGCGCGCCATCTCCTTGACGTGGCGGCCGACGCCGATGTCGGTGGCGCCCATCTCGCGCACGGCGCGGTCGAGATCGGCGAACATCGTGTCGAACAGATCTTGCGCGAAGAGCTCGGTGCCGGCGCGCGCGGATTTGAGGCGGTGCAGCACCAGGAACGCGTGCAGCGCCAGGAGCTCGAAGCGCCCGTCGAGCGTGTCGGGCACGCCCCAGGCGAGGAAGAAGGACGGGCTGCGGGCGCGCTCGACGATGGCGCGATAGGCCGCGCCGACCGCCTGGCGCCGGTGGCGCCGGCGCGCGAGCAAGCCCAGCCCTAGCGCCATGCGCCCCCTCCCCCTTCCCGCTCGCGCGCGATTGACAGGTGCGCGCCGGGCGGTGCATGGTCGGCGCCGTGATGAAGACGATCTTGCGATTCCTGCCGCTCCTGGCGCTCGCGGCCTGCACCAACCCGGTCAATCAGCTCGGCAACCTGCCCGAAGCCGACAAGGTGGCGCAGATCAAGCCCGGCAGCACCGACAAGGCGACGGTGACGCAGCTCCTGGGCTCGCCGTCCTCGACCGCGGCGTTCGACGGCAACACCTGGTACTACATCAGCGAGAAGGTGCGGCCGGTGCCGGTGCGATTGCCGGAGGTGCTCGATCAGCAGGTCGTCGCCGTCCATTTCGACAAGGACGGGATCGTGAGCGGCGTCGACCACCGCACGCTCGCCGATGCCGAGACGGTCGTGCCGAATCCCAACGCCACGCCGGCGCCGGGGCGCGAATTCACGATCATGGAACAGCTCATCGGCAATTTCGGCAAATTCACCGCCAGCGACAAGGGTGATCAAAGCCCCTGAGCGCCCCATCCCGCATCAGTGTGCGATGCGGTAGAGGATCGCGAGCAGCAGGATCGCGACGATATTCGTGATCTTGATCATCGGATTGATTGCCGGGCCCGCCGTGTCCTTGTAGGGATCGCCGACCGTGTCGCCGGTCACCGCCGCCTTGTGCGCCTCGGAGCCCTTGCCGCCATGATGGCCCGACTCGATGTATTTCTTGGCGTTGTCCCAGGCGCCGCCGCCCGAGGTCATCGAGATCGCGACGAAGATGCCGGTGACGATCGTGCCGAGCAGCATCGCGCCCAATGCGCTGAAGCCCGCGGCCGGGCCGGCGATCGCGCGCACCACGAGAAAGAGCACGATCGGCGCCAGCACCGGCAGCAGCGAGGGGACGATCATCTCCTTGATCGCGGCGCGCGTCAGCAGGTCGACGGCGCGGCCGTAATCGGGCTTTCCGGTGCCCTCCATGATGCCGGGGATTTCCTTGAACTGACGCCGCACCTCGATCACGACCGAGCCCGCGGCGCGGCCAACCGCGGTCATGCCGAGCGCGCCGAAGAGATAAGGCAGAAGCCCGCCGATGAAGAGCCCGATCACAACGTATGGATTCTGCAGCGTGAAATTCACCTGCAGGTCGGGGAAGTAATGGTGCAGGTCTTCGGTGTAGGCCGCGAACAGCACGAGCGAGGCGAGCGCCGCCGAGCCGATGGCATAGCCCTTCGTCACCGCCTTCGTCGTATTGCCGACGGCGTCCAAGGCATCGGTCGTGCGCCGAACGTCCGGCGGAAGGTCGGCCATCTCGGCGATGCCGCCGGCGTTGTCGGTCACCGGCCCATAGGCATCGAGCGCCACGATCATGCCGGCCAAGGCGAGCATGGTGGTGGCGGCAATGGCGATGCCGAAGAGGCCCGCCAGAAGGTAGGAGACCAGGATGCCGGCGCAGATCACGAGCACCGGCAACGCCGTCGCCTCCATCGAGATCGCGAGGCCCTGGATCACGTTGGTGCCGTGGCCGGTGATCGAGCTGTTGGCGATGCTGCGCACCGGGCGGTATTCGGTCGAGGTGTAGTACTCGGTGATCCAGACGAGGAGGCCGGTCACGGCGAGCCCGGTGACGGCGCAGCCGAAGAGCGCCAAGCCCGTGGTCGCGCCGCCGCCCACGAGCTGGCGCGGAAAGTTGAAGCCCAGGAGAATCTTGATCGTGCCGGCGATCGCCAAGGCCGAGAGCACGCCCGCGACGAAGAGCCCCTTGTAGAGCGCCGCCATGATGTTGCCGCTCGGCCCGAGCCGCACAAAATAGGTGCCGATCACGGAGGCGACGATGCACACCGCGCCGATCACGAGCGGCAGCATCATCATCGTGGCCTGGAGCGGGCCCTCGAAGAAGATCGCGGACAGCAGCATCGTGGCGACGATGGTGACGACATAGGTCTCGAACAGGTCGGCCGCCATGCCGGCGCAGTCGCCGACATTGTCGCCGACATTGTCGGCGATGACGGCGGGATTGCGCGGATCGTCCTCGGGGATGCCGGCTTCGATCTTGCCGACGAGATCGGCGCCGACATCGGCGCCCTTCGTGAAGATGCCGCCGCCCAGACGCGCGAAGATCGAGATGAGCGATGCGCCGAAGGAGAGCGAGAGGAGCGCCTCGAGGATCGGGCGCGGATTGTCGGGCGGCAAGCTCGCGCGCAGGAAGAAGTAATAAAGCGACACGCCGAGGAGTCCCAGCCCCACCACGAGCATGCCGGTGACGGCGCCGGATCGGAACGCGAGCGAGAGGCCCGCGGCGAGCCCGCCGCGCGCGGCTTGCGCCGTGCGCACGTTGGCGCGCACCGAGACGTTCATGCCGATGAAGCCCGCGGCGCCCGACAGCACCGAGCCGATGAAGTAGCCCAGGGCCGAGCGCCAGCCGAGCGTCGCGAACAGGATGACGAAGATCACGACGCCGACGATCGCGATGGTGCGATATTGCCGGTTGAGGTAGGCCTCTGCGCCCTCCCGCACCGCGTTGGAGATCTCCTGCATGCGCGCCGTGCCGGCGTCGGCCGCCAGCACCTGGCGGCTCGTGACGATGCCATAGAGTATGGCAAGGACTCCGGCGGCGGCGACCACCCACGCGGCGATGTTCATTGCTCCTGCCTTTAGCTGAATTGCGCGCCCAATCGAACAGCGCGGCAAGATAGGCGACCGAAGCCGGAGAGGCAACCGGGCGGCGAGGCAGAGGGCGCTTAGTGCGGCTGCTCGAAGAACTCTTCGATCTCGACTTCCTTGACCTCGATCGGATCGAGGACGCGCGAGGCGGTGGTGCGGAGCAGGTCCTTCAAGGCGATCTCGCCGGTCTGATCGCCGATGCCGCCGCGCTGTTGCACATAGTCGTAGATCGCGCGCAGGAATGCGTCGCTGAGCTGGGGACGCTTGTCCTCGACGTCCCTGGCGCGCGCGCCGTCGGCGATCTCGACGGCGACGGCGATGCTCACCTCCTGCGACAAGTTCCGGCTGGCGAGGACCGGCACGAACATGGGATCGAGCTGCACGAAATAAGGCTGGCCCGGCACCGGGATGTTGACAGCGCGGCGGTCCGCCGCCGCTGCCGGATGCGCCGCGAGCGCGAGCGCCAGAAACGCGGCCGCGGCGCAGCGCTCAAAAATGCTCATAGCCTTTGACCGCGAGCGCGATCTCGCGGCCCGCCTGATCGAGGACGCGCACGCCCGTGCCGTGCTCGACACGGCCGATCGCCGTGACGGCGACGCCGGTCTCGCGCGCGATTGCCGCGAGCGCCGGCGTGGCGCCGGCGGGTGCCGTGAACAGCAGCTCGTAATCGTCGCCGCCGCCCAAGACGGTGGCGAGACGCGCGGGATCGCGCGCGAGCGCCGCTTGTGTCGCCGGCGAGAGCGGCACGCGCGCCGCCTCGATCACGCCGCCAAGCCCGGACGCCGCGCACAAATGGCCGAAATCGGCCGCCAGCCCGTCGGAGATATCCATCATCGCCGATGCTAGCCCGGCGAGCCTTGCTCCAAGGTTAAGCCGAGGTTGCGGCAGGCGGAAACGGTCGACGAGAAATGCCTTTTCCGCCGCGCCGATGCCGAGCTCCTGGCCTTTGGCGGCAAGCACGCCCAAGGCGGCATCGCCGATGGTGCCCGACACATGGACGATGTCGCCCGCCCGCGCGCCGCTGCGCAGGACCGCGCGGCCTGCCGCCACGGTGCCGATCGCCGCGACCGACAAGGTCGTCGGACCCGGCGTCATGACCGTGTCACCGCCCAGGAGGAAAATTCCATAGGCCGCCTGATCGGCCGCGAGCCCCTTGCAAAATTGCTCGAGCCACGCCTCGTCGTGCGACGGCGGCAACGCGGTCGTGAGGAGATATCCGAGCGGTGCCGCGCCCTTGGCGGCGAGGTCCGACAGGTTGACGCGCAGCAGTTTCTGCGCGACCTGCATCGGCGGATCGTCGGGCAGGTAATGCACGCCCTCGACGATCGCGTCGGTCTTGAGCACGTATTGCGTGCCGGGCGGCCCGTCGATCAGCGCGACGTTGTCGGTGAGGCCGAGCGCGCCCGTCCCGGCCAGCGGCGCGAAGAAGCGCGCGATCCGCGCGAACTCATCGAGACGAGGCGGCGCGGTCACGGTCTTCCCCCGGCCGGAGGCTGCGCGCGAGCCGGTCGAGCACGCCGTTGACGAGGCCCGGCTCCTTGCCCGCGAAGAAGGCGTGCGCGATGTCGAGATACTCGCTGATGACGACCGGCGCCGGCACGTCGATGCGTGCCGCGAGCTCGTAGGTGCCGGCGCGCAGGATCGCGCGCAGCACGTTCTCGAGACGCTCGAGCGGCCAGTCCGGCGTCAGGACTTCGCCGATGCGGAGGTCGAGCTCGGCCAGCCGCGCGGAGGCGCCGCGCACGATATCGGCGAACAGCGCCTCGTCAAAGACACCGCGGTGATCGGGGTCGATGCCGTCGCGCAAGAATTCGGAGATCACGGTTTCGACCGGCGCGCCCGCGATCTCGATCTGGTAGAGCGCCTGGACGACGGCGAGGCGTGCGGCGCTGCGGCGCCGGCCGGCGGGTTGCCTGGGCGCGGTGCCGTCGCTGTCGCTCATGGCGGGATGAGGCCGAGGCTTCGCTTCAGCTCGATCATGGCGAGGCAGGCGCGCACCGCCTCGCCGCCCTTGTTGCGCTTCTCGACCTGCGCGCGGGCCAAGGCCTGCGCCTCGTTCTCGCAGGTGAGGACGCCGAAGCCGATCGCGAGCTCGTGCCCGACGGCGAGGTCCTGGAGCCCGCGCGCGCATTCCTGGCACACATGCTCGTAGTGCGAGGTCTCGCCGCGGATGACGCAGCCCAAGGCGACATAGCCGTCAAAGCGCGGGCCGGTGCCCTTTGCCGCCGCCGTCGCGGCGAAGCGGATCGCGGCCGGAATCTCGAACGCGCCCGGCACGGTGATGCGCTGATGCGTCGCGTTGGCCGAGGCGAGCGCCGCGAGCGCGCCCTTTGCGAGCTCGTCGGAGATGTGCGCGTAATAGCGCGCTTCGACCACCATGACGTGCGGCGCCCGCGCCATGTCAGCCGCCGGTCGGTATGGGCCGGTTGCCGACGACATGGAGCCCATAGCCGTCGAGGCCGACGATGAGGCGCGGCTGGTTCGTCAGCAGGATCATGTCGCGCACGCCGAGATCGATCAGGATCTGCGCGCCGATGCCATAGTCGCGCAGCGCGGTCGGCGGCCGTCCGTTCTCGATGAAACCGCGTATCCGGTCGGAGAGCGCCGTCGCGGTGCGCTCGCGCAGCAGCACGACGATGCCGCGGCCCTCGTCGGCGATCATCCGCATCGCGCGCTGCAGCAACTGGCCGCGGCCGCTTCTGGTGTAGGCGAGCGCGTCGTCGAGGAAATTGACCGCGTGCATGCGCGTCAGCACCGGCTCGGGCGTGGTGATATCACCTTTGACGAGCGCGAGATGCTCGGCATAGGCCACTTTGTTCGCATAGATGTACATGCGCCATTCGCCGCCGATATCGCTGGTGAACGGCGTTTCCAGCAGGCGCTCGACGATGCGGTCGTGGCGCCGGCGGTAGGCGATGAGATCGGCGATGGTGGCGATCTTGAGGCCGTGGAACTGGGCGAAGGCGACGAGCTCGGGCCGGCGCGCCATGGTGCCGTCGTCGTTCATGATCTCGCAGATCACGCCCGCGGGATTGAGGCCGGCAAGCCGCGCGATATCGACCGAGGCCTCGGTGTGACCGGTGCGCGCCAAGACGCCGCCGTCGCGCGCCATCAGCGGAAAGATGTGCCCCGGCGTCACGATCGCGTCGGGCCCCTTGGTCGGATCGATCGCCACCGCGACCGTGCGCGCGCGGTCGGGCGCCGAGATGCCGGTCGTGACGCCGTCCTTCGCCTCGATCGAGACGGTGAAGGCGGTTTGCAGGCGCGATGCGTTGTGCTGCGCCATGAGCGGCAGGCGGAGCTCCTCGCAGCGCTGCCGCGGCAAGGCGAGGCAGATGAGGCCGCGGCCGTGCTTCGCCATGAAATTGATCGCCTCGGGCGTCGTCATCTGCGCCGGGATGACGAGGTCGCCTTCGTTCTCGCGATCCTCGTCATCGACCAGGATGAACATGCGGCCGTTGCGCGCCTCCTCGATGATCTCCTCGATCGGAGAGATGACCTCGACGAAGCTCATGTGAGCGTCCTTCCCAAGATGCGTGCGATGTAGCGGGCGATGACGTTGATCTCGAGGTTGACCTTGTCGCCAACCTTGGCCGTGCCGAACGTCGTCTTCTCCTGTGTGATCGGAATGATGTTGACGCCGAAGCGCCGGCCGCGCACCTCGTTGACGGTGAGCGAGACGCCGTCGAGCGCGACCGAGCCCTTGCTCGCGAGCGCGGTCTCGTAGCCTTGCGGCACTTCGAACGTGAAGCGCAGCGAATCGCCCTCGGGGCGCCGCTCGACGATCTCGGCGACGGCATCGACATGGCCCATGACGATGTGCCCGCCCATCTCGTCGCCGCTTTTGAGCGACCGTTCGAGATTGACGTGCGTGCCGACGCGCCACGATCCGAGCGACGTGCGCGCGAGCGTCTCGGCCGAGGCGGAGACGCCGAACCAGCCGGGCCCTTTCTCGATCGCGCTCAAGCACACGCCGGCGCACGAGATCGAGGCGCCGATCGCGGTCTCGTCGAGGTCGAACGCGGTGGCGATGCGGAAGCGCCGGTCGCCCTCTTGAATCACCTCGCGGACTTGGCCCACGTCGCTGACTATTCCGGTGAACATGACGGCGTAAACTAGTCCGCCCGTTCAAATGTTTCCAGCACATCCTCGCCGACGAGCTCGACCGAGCGGCGCTCGAAACGAGGCGCGCCGTCGAGCGCCGCAAGGCCCAACGCCGCCACAGCGGCGCGGCCGTCGCCGCCCAGCACCATGGGCGCGCGGAACCACAGGATGCGATCGACGAGCCCGGCCGCGAAGAGCGCCGCGGCAAGCCCGCCGCCGCCTTCGACGAGGAGCCGCGTGATGCCGCGGCGCCCGAGCTCGTGCAGGCCGTCGGCGAGATCGAGCTCGCCGCTGGCGCCGTGTTTCGTCTCCAACAGCTCGACGCCGCATTCGGCAAAGGCCTGATGCCGCGCCGGGTCCGCGCCCGAGCCGACCAGGAACCAGGTCGGCGGATCATGCGCGCCGGCGACGACCCGCGCGGTCAAGGGCACGCGCAGCCGGCCATCGACGACGATCCGCACCGGGCTCCGGCGCTCGAGCCCGCCGAGCCGGCAGGTGAGCAGCGGATCGTCGATGACGACGGTGTTGCTGCCGACCATGACGGCGTCGTGCGTCGCGCGTAGGAGATGCGCGCGGTCGCGCGCCGCGGGTCCGGTGATCCAGCGGCTTTCGCCCGCCGCGGTGGCGATACGACCGTCGAGCGTGGTCGCGAGCTTGAGCGTGACGAGCGGCCGGCCGCGCGTGAGGCGCGACAGGAAGCCGGCATTCACCGCCGCGGCCTCGTGCGCCAGAAGCCCGATCTCGACCGCGATCCCGGCGGCACGCAGGCGCGCCACGCCTTTGCCGGCGACGCGCGGATCGGGATCCTCGATCGGCATGACGACGCGCGCGATGCCGGCAGCGGCCAGCGCATCGGTGCAAGGCGGCGTCTTGCCCCAGTGGCAGCACGGCTCGAGGCTTACATAAGCGGTGGCGCCGCGGGCGCGCGCGCCGGCGCGCGCCAGCGCTTCGGTCTCGCCGTGCGGGCGGCCGCCGGCTTGGGTCCAGCCGCGGCCGACCACTTCGCCCGACGCGACAATGACGCAGCCGACCGAGGGATTGGGCCATACCGCGCCGAGGCCGCGCTCGGCCAAGCGCAGCGCCGTCCGCATATGCGCGAGATCCTGCTCCCGCGCGTCAATCGCTCTCGACGTTGGCGCCGATGCGGCCGATGAATTCGCCGAAATCCTTGGCCTCGCGGAAGTTGCGGTAGACCGATGCAAAACGGACATAAGCCACCTGATCGAGCGACGCCAGCGATTCCATCACCAGTTCGCCGATCATGTCGCTCGGGATCTCGGTCTCGCCCGAGCTTTCGAGCTGGCGCACGATCGAATTGATGACGCGCTCGATCCGGTCGGGCTCGACCGGGCGTTTCCTGAGCGCGATGCGGAGCGAGCGCGCGAGCTTGTCGCGGTCGAACGGCTCGCGCACCTCGTTCTTCTTCACGACCGTGAGCTCGCGGAGCTGGACGCGTTCGAACGTGGTAAAGCGCGCGGCGCAGTTGGGACATTGCCGCCGCCGCCGGATCGCGCCGCGATCGTCGGTCGGACGCGAATCCTTCACCTGGGTGTCCTCGCAGCCGCAGAACGGACAGCGCATGTGCCTCCCTCCCCGCTCAAGCCCGGTCTAGGGATAGACCGGAAAGCGCGCGCACAATTCGCGCACCTTTGCCCGCACCGATGCCTCGACCGTCTCGTTGCGGTCGCCATGTGCCGCCACGCCGTCGAGCACTTCGGCGATCAGCTCGCCGACATGGCGGAACTCGGCCTGGCCGAAGCCGCGCGTCGTGGCGGCCGGGCTGCCGAGGCGAACGCCCGAGGTGACGGTCGGCCGTTCCGGATCGAATGGAATGCCGTTCTTGTTGCAGGTGATGCCGGCGCGCTCGAGCGCCACTTCGGCGGCGCGGCCGGTCAATCGCTTCGGCCGGAGATCGACCAGCATCAGATGCGTGTCGGTGCCGCCCGAGACGATGGCGAGGCCGCGCTCGGCGAGCGTCGCGGCGAGCGTCTTGGCGTTGTCGACGACGGCGCGGGCATAGAGCTTGAATTCGGGCCGCAGCGCTTCGGCGAGCATCACCGCCTTGGCCGCGATGACATGCATAAGCGGTCCGCCCTGAAGGCCGGGAAAGACCGCGCTGTTGATCTTCTTGCCGATGTCCTCGTCGTCGGCGAGGACCATGCCGCCGCGCGGGCCCCGCATCGTCTTGTGCGTCGTGGTCGTGACGACGTGCGCATGCGGCAGCGGGCTCGGATGGGCGCCGCCGGCGACGAGCCCGGCGAAATGCGCCATATCGACCATGAGATAGGCCCCGACCTCGTCGGCGATACGGCGGAAGCGCGCGAAGTCGATGACGCGCGGATATGCCGATCCGCCGGCGATGATGAGCTTCGGCTTTTCCGTGCGCGCCAGGCGCTCGACCTCGTCGAAATCGATGCGCGCGTCCTCGCGCCGGACGCCGTACTGCACGGCATGGAACCACTTGCCCGAGATGTTGGGCGGCGCGCCGTGCGAGAGATGGCCGCCGGCGGCGAGCGACATGCCGAGCACGGTGTCGCCCGGCTGCAACAGCGCGAGCATCACCGCCTGGTTCGCCTGCGAGCCCGAATGCGGCTGCACATTGGCGAAGGCGCAGCCGAAGAGGCGCTTGGCGCGGTCGATCGCGAGCTGCTCGACGACGTCGACATGCTCGCAGCCGCCGTAGTAACGCCGACCGGGATAGCCCTCGGCGTATTTGTTGGTGAGCACCGTGCCCTGCGCCTCGAGCACCGCGCGCGAGACGATGTTCTCGGACGCGATCAGCTCGATCTGCTCCTGCTGGCGCGCCAATTCGCGGCCGACCGCGGCGGCGAGCTCGGGATCGGCGTCGGCGAGCGAGGCCGAGAAGAAGCTGTTCGAAGAAAGCGCGGCGGGACGGGCGGTGGACATCAGGCGAACCTTATACTCGGGCCAATTTGGCGACGCGGCGGGCATGGCGGCCGCCGTCGAATTTGGTGGCGAAGAAAATCCGCAGACAGTCCTTCGCCGCCTCCGGGCCGATGAGGCGGCCGCCCAGGACGAGGACGTTGGCGTCGTTATGTTGGCGCGCGAGCCGCGCGGTCAAGCCGTCGTGGCAGAGGGCGGCGCGCACGGCGGGATGGCGGTTCGCCGCAATCGACATGCCGATGCCCGTGCCGCAAACGAGGAGGCCGCTGTCGGCGCGGCCGGTTTCGATCGCGCGCGCCACCGCGTCGGCGAAGTCCGGATAATCGACCGGCTCGCGCGCGCCGGTGCCGAGGTCGAGGACGACGAACCCGAGCGCCGCAAGCTCTGGCAGGAGCACGGTCTTGAGGTCGAAACCGCCGTGATCGGCGGCAACCGCGACGCATTCGGGCATTGGCACCCAGAAATCGAGAAGCCACCCGACTCTACCAGATGTCGGGGTCGCCCGCCAGCCGCCTACCATTGATCGCGGTCGTTGCGCGGGTGCCCAGTAAAAACCCGGCTGGGCAGCGAATCGGCCGGGCGCGTGGAACGGAACGATTGCGGCGCGCCAGATCTGGTCGGCCGCGACCCCAGCAATGGCGCGCGCCCGGGTTTAGATTGACTCGATTTTTTCGCGCTGCAATCATTCCAGCCATACCCGGGAGCCCCTAGACATGGCCGAGCCTGCAGTGACCAAGGCAGCGACGCCGCACGTGCTGCGCATGACCACGACGGTGGTCGCCGCGTATCTGCGCAAGAACCCGATGCCGGGCACGCAGATCATCGAGGTGATCGCCACGGTCTATCGCTCGCTGAAAGGGCTCGAGGACGGCGACGGCGGCGGCGCGGCGAGCGCGCAAAAGCCGGCGGTGCCGGTGCGCCGCTCGGTCCATGCCGACTATCTCGTCTGCCTGGAGGACGGCAAGAAGCTCAAGATGCTGAAGCGCCATCTGCGCTCGAGCTACAATCTGACGCCCGACCAGTACCGCCAGAAATGGGGCCTGCCGGCGGACTATCCGATGGTGGCGCCGAACTATGCCGACCAGCGCTCGGCCTTCGCCAAGAAGATCGGCTTGGGCCGCGCCGGCAACCGTAAGGGCCTGCGGCGCAGCGCCGTGCCGGTGCGGAAGTAGCGCCTAGCCGCCGATCTCGTCGTACTTGCCGTTGTTCCAGACATAGACGACGTAGTCGGGCCCGATCACGTCGCCTTTGGCGTCGAAGCCGATATTGCCGAGGACGGTGTCGAAGCGGTTGGCGCGCAGCGTCTTGGCCAGATCGTCGACCTTGACCGAGCCGGCCTTCTTCGCGGCCTCGGCGAACACCTGGATCGCAGCATAGGTGTAGAGCGTGTAGCCTTCGGGATCGTAGCCCTGCGCCTTGAACTCGGCGACGACGTCCTTGGCCGACGTCATCTTGCGCGGGTCGGGCGAGAAGGTCATCAGCGTCTTGGCGCCGGTATCGCCGGTGATCTTCCAGTATTCCTCGGTCGCGAGCGCGTCGCCGCCCATCAGCACGGCGTCGAGCCCCTGCTCGTGCGCTTGGCGGATCAGGAGCCCCGCTTCTGTGAAATAGCCGCCATAGAAGATCGCGGCGACCTTCGCCTCCTTCATCTTACTGACGAGGGCGGAGAAATCCTTGTCGCCCTGGTTCACGGATTCGTACATCACCTCCGTGATGCCGGCGGCGTTCAAGGTCTTCTTGGTCTCGTCGGCGAGGCCTTTGCCATAGGCCGTCTTGTCCTGGACGATGGCGATCGGCTTGCCTTTGAAATGCGCGGCGAGATATGTGCCGGCGACGCGGCCCTGCTGATCGTCGCGGCCGCAGGTGCGGAAGACGTTGGTCCAGCCGTTCTTCGCCGCCTGGTCGGTGAGGAGCGGGTTGGTCGAGGCCGGCGTGATCTGCAGGATGCCGCTCTCGGCATAGACGGCGGAGGCCGGAATCGAGGCGCCCGAGCAGAAATGCCCGGCGACGAACACGACGCCGTCATTCACCATCTGGTTGGCGACCGCGACCCCCTGCTTCGGATCGCACGCATCGTCGCCGGTGAACATCTTGAGCTGCTTGCCGAGCACGCCGCCATGCGCGTTGATGTCCTTGACCGCCATGTCGGCGCCGCGCTTCATCTGGTCGCCGAAGGCGGCGTCCTCGCCGGTGATGGGGCCGACGACCGCGATCGGGATGTCCTGTGCCGCCGCGAGCCCCGCCCACGCGACCAGCACCGACGCTGCGAGAAGAGACCTCACTCCGCTCATGGCTCACTCCGCTGTGGCTTGGGGTAATTCTATCATCGCCCGGCGCTCGCGCCAGCCGAATGCGCCCGCGCGCTCGTAAAGCCAAGGATACTGCGCGACCATGCGCCGGGCCTGCGTCAAGCGATAGCTCGTGGCGGCGGCGGCGAGCAGGATCACAGCGGCCGCACCGTAGCCGCCGGGCGACAGAAGATCGGCGCCGAAGAGCGCGTAGAGCAGGAACCGGTCGGCGGCGGCCAGCAGCGCCGCATAAAGCGCGATCTGCCAGATGGGCCGCCAATTGCGCGCCAGCGCCTGGCCGGTCATCGACGCCGCCGCGCCGAACAGCACGACCGTCAGGACGAGGAATGCGGTCATGCGCCGCCCTCGAGATAGGCCGCGCGCACCTCTTCGTTCGCCAACAGCTCGGCGCCGCTGCCGGCGAGCACGATGCGCCCGGTCTGCATGACATAGGCGCGATGCGCGAGCCGGAGCGCGTGATGGGCGTTCTGCTCGACCAGGAAGACGGTGATCTTCTGGTCGGCATTGATCTCGCGGATGACGGCGAAGATCTGCTTCACCACCATCGGCGCGAGCCCAAGCGACGGCTCGTCGAGCAGCAGGAGGCGCGGCCGGCTCATCAAGGCGCGGCCGATCGCCAGCATCTGCTGCTCGCCGCCCGAGAGCGTGCCGCCGCGCTGCGCCCGGCGCTCGCGCAGGATCGGAAAGAGCGCGAAGACGCGCTCGGCATCGGCGGCGAAATGCCGGTCGTCCGCCACGGTCGCGCCGATCTGAAGGTTCTCCAGCACCGTCATGCGCGGGAAAATGCGGCGCCCCTCGGGCGCGTGCGAGATGCCGCGGCGCGCGATCTCGTGCGTTTGGGCGCCGGTTATGTCGGATTCTTCGAAGGTGATGCGACCCTCGGCCGCGCGCGGGTTGCCGCAGATCGTCATCAGCAGCGTCGATTTGCCGGCGCCGTTGGCGCCGATGAGCGCCACGATCTCGCCCGCCTCGACGGCAAGGTCGATCCCCTTCAACGCCTCGACGCTGCCGTAGAACGCATGAACGCCCTCGACGCGCAGCATCAGGCGTCCTCCTCCTCGCCGAGATAGGCCTTGATGACGGCCGCGTCGCGCCGGACAGCGTCGGGCGGGCCATCGGCGATCTTGCGCCCGTAGTTCAGCACGACGATCCGGTCGGAGATGCCCATGACGAGCCGCATGTCGTGCTCGATCAGGAGAATGCCGATCCCGGTCTCGTCCCGGATGGCGCGCAGCAGCGCCATCAGCTCGCCGGTTTCGCGCGCATTGAGCCCGGCCGCCGGCTCGTCGAGGCAGAGGAGCGCCGGCTCGGTGCACATGGCGCGCGCGATCTCGAGGCGGCGCTGCGCGCCATAGGGCAGGTTCCCGGCCGCGTCATTGGCGCGCGGCAAAAGCCCGATGCGCTCGAGCCAACGGCACGCCTTCGCAATCGCTTTCGTCTCGGCGCGGCGATAGGCGGGCAGGCCCAACAGGCCCGCGAGCGAAAACGCGCTCGCGCGCATCAGGGGCGCGTGCTGCGCCACGATCAGGTTCTCGAGTACGGTCATGCCGGCGAAGAGGCGGATGTTCTGGAACGTGCGCGCGAGCCCCGC
Organism: uncultured Alphaproteobacteria bacterium; assembly: GCA_963729295.1. GTDB lineage: Bacteria > Pseudomonadota > Alphaproteobacteria > ATCC43930 > CGMCC-115725 > DATJLY01. The sequence continues at coordinate 80,035 of CAVSNJ010000012.1, read as the reverse complement.
GTCGCGCGCGATGCGGAACCCGTCCATGCGTTCGAGGAAATGGGTGCGCCCGCTGCGCGTGAGCGCCAGCCGCCCGATGCTCGGGCGATAAAAGCCGGTGAGGCAGTTGAAGACGGTCGTCTTGCCGGCTCCGTTGGGGCCGATGATCGCCGTGATCGCACCCGCGGCGGCGGCGAACGACACGTCGTCGACCGCCAACAACCCGCCGAAGCGCATGCTCAGGTGCTCGACCGCGAGCAGCATCAGAACGCCTCGGCCGCGGCGGTCCGCAAGCGGATCGACGGCGTGCGCTGCGCCAGAAGTCCGCGCGGGCGCCACACCATGATGCCCACCATCGCCGCGCCGAACAGGAGCATGCGGAACTCGGCGAAGACGCGGCCGAATTCCGGCAGCGTGACGAGCACGATGGCGGCGAGCACGACGCCCATCTGGCTCCCCATCCCGCCGAGGACGACGATCGCGAGGATCGTGGCGCTTTCCTGGAAGGTGAAGCTTTCCGGGCTGATGAAGCCCTGGCGCGTCGCGAAGAAGGCGCCGGCGAAGCCGCCCAGCATCGCGCCGATCGCGAAGGCCGACAGTTTCACGCTGGTCGGGTCGATGCCGAGCGCGCGGCAGGCGATCTCGTCCTCGCGCAAGGCTTCCCAGGCGCGCCCGACCGGGAGACGCCGCAAACGCAAGCTGAAGGCGTTGGTGACGAGCGCCAGCGCGAGAATGACGAAATAGAGAAAGTCGATGCGTTGATCCGGGCTGAAGGCGATGCCGAAGAACTGGCTGAAGGTCTCGCCGCTGGGCGCGCGCGGCAGGAGGGCCAAGCCGAAGAAGGACGGCCGCGGCACGCCGGCGATGCCGTTGGGGCCGCCTGTCACGTCGCTCCAGTTGAGCAGCACGATGCGCACGATCTCGCCGAAGCCCAGGGTCACGATGGCGAGATAGTCGCCGCGCAAGCGCAGCACCGGGAATCCCAGGAGCACGCCGAACGACGCGGACAGCAATCCCGAGAGCGGCAGCGCCTCCCAGAATCCGAGCCCGTACCAGCGCGCGATGAGGGCGAAGGAATAGGCTCCGACCGCGTAGAACGCGACGTAGCCGAGATCGAGCAGCCCGGCGAGGCCGACGACGACGTTCAGGCCCCAGCCGAGCATGATGTAGATGAGCACGGTCGTGCCGAGATCGACGAGATAGCGCGACGAGAACGGCAAGAACGGCAGAGCGGCGGCGAACGCGACCAGCAGCGCGCCGAGGAGGAGCGCGCCATGCCGCGTCGAGCCCGCGAGCCGCGTGGGGCTGTTGCTGCGTCCGATTTTTTGCACCCGCGGAATGAACGTGCGTACCGCAGAGAAAAGAAGCCGCGCGACGAAGACGCCGGCGCCGCCCAAGAGAACCCAGGCGAAGCGCGTATGGATCGCGACGCCGGCGGCGCCCTGGTCCTCGGTCTCGAAGCCCACGAGCGGAAAGGCCAATACGAGCGCCACGAAGCCCGCGAGCGCCGCGTCCTTCACTGCCGCGGCGCCGCGTCCCGCCATCAGACCTTCTCCACCTCGGGCCGGCCCAGGAGCCCGGTCGGGCGGAAGATCAGCACCAGGATGAGGACGCCGAACACGGAGACGTCCTTGTATCCGGACGCGAAATATCCAGACCAGAAGGATTCGATGAGGCCGATCATGAGTCCGCCCAGGATCGCGCCCGGCAGCGAGCCGATGCCGCCGAGCACGGCCGCGGTGAACGCCTTGACGCCGGCGAGGAAGCCGATGAAGAAATCGATGACGCCGTAATAGAGCATCACCATCAGTCCCGCGACGGCAGCCAAGGCCGCGCCCATCACGAAGGTGAGCGAGACGATGCGGTCGACATCGATGCCGGACAGCGCCGCCATTTTCATGTCCTGCTCGCAGGCGCGCTGCGCCCGGCCAAGCGGTGTCGCCGCGATGACGAGGCTGAAGCCCGCCATCAGCGCCACGGTGAGGACGATGATGATGAGCTGGAGCCAGCTCATCTGCACGACGAAGCCGCCCTCTTCCATGATGCGGAAGCCGCCATTGATGACGGGCGGCAATGATTTGACGCGCGCGCCTTGCAGAAGCTGCACATAGTTCTGCAGGAAGATCGACATGCCGATCGCCGAGATGAGCGGCGCCAGGCGGAACGAACCGCGCAGCGGCCGATAGGCCAGGCGCTCGACCGCCCAGCCATAGACGGCGGTGAACGCCATTGCGATCAGCAGCACCGAAAAGAGCGCCAGCGGCACCGACGCGAGCCCGAGCGCGCCCAGCACCAGGAACGCCAGGAACGAGACGAAGGCGCCGATCATGTAGATCTCGCCATGCGCGAAATTGATCATGCCGATGATGCCGTACACCATCGTGTAGCCGATCGCGATCAGGCCGTAGACGGCGCCCAAGGTGACGCCGTTGATGAGCTGTTGCAGGAAATAGGCCATGAGCCGACAAAATTAGGCGCGGGCGGGCATGCGCGGCAAGAAAATCACCGCTCCCCGGTGGGGAAGAGGCCGACCGAACGCAACGGGCGATTGACGGATACGTGATAGCCGCCTTTCCCACCGTGCGGTAAGAGACAGCGATGGTTCCGTGGATCGACTATGGCGGCCACTTCTCGCCGTTGCGGGCGAGCGTCTTGGCCGCGCTGTTCCTGCCCTTCATCTACACGGCGGTGGCGTTCCCGCTCGGCTGGCTCGGCGCGCGGCCGGTGACCGAGGCTATCCACAACATGGGTTTCTGGACGATTCGCCTCATCTTCATCGCGCTCGCGATCACGCCGGCGCGGCAGATCCTCGACTGGCGCCGCCTCATCGAGGTGCGGCGCATGGTCGGCGTCGCGGCCTGCGTCTACATCCTCATCCACTTCACGATGTATATCGCCGACGAGGCGTGGGACCTCGGCACGGTCGCGTCCGAGATCGTGCTGCGCATCTACCTCACGATCGGGTTCACGGCCCTCATCGGCCTCTGCACGCTCGCCGCGACCTCGAGCGACGGCATGGTGCGGCGACTCGGGCGGCGCTGGCAGAAGCTCCATTACATCATCTATCTCATCGCCGTCCTCGGCCTCATCCATTTCTTCATCCAGTCGAAGGCCGACGTGTGGGAGCCGACCTGGATGGCGGGGTTCTATCTCTGGCTGATGGGCTGGCGCGTCATCGACCGCTGGACCAAGCGCGGGCAGGCGATGCCGCTGTGGCGGCTCGCGGCGCTCGGGCTCGCCGCTGGCGTGCTGACGGCGCTCGGCGAGGCGCTCTACTGGTGGTGGCTGCGCGGCGTGCCGGTGCTGCGCTTGCTGCAATCGGATTTCGCGACCGGGCTCGGCGTGCGGCCGGCCTGGATCGTGCTCGGGGCGGGAGTCGCGGTCGTCCTCCTGGCCGCGGCGCGGCGACTCATCCCTTCCCCTTCGCCCGCACGTAATCGAGCTTCTGCCGCGCGAGGCGCTTGAGCTCGGCCTCGCTGGCGCCCGGATCGGCGACGATCGTCACCTCGAGCCCGCTCTCGGGATCGACCGCGATCACCTTCAAGGCGCCGCCGACGCGCACGAACTCGAAGATGGTCTCGCGCTCCTCCGCCATCCCGCTAGAATATCGCGCGCGGCCGATTCGCCGCCAGCCGAGGAGCGCTCCATGACGACTGCCCCCACCCGCGATCGCGCCAAAGCCGCCGAGAAGGCGGTGTTCGACTGGCGCGATCCGCTGCTCCTCGACGACATGCTGGGCGAGGACGAGCGCCTCGTGCGCGACAGTGCGCGGGCGTTCGCGCAGCAAAAGCTCATGCCGCGCATCAAGGATGCGTTCCGCGAGGAGCGCATCGACCGCGAGCTCATGCCCGAGATGGGGCGGCTCGGCTTCCTGGGCGCCACGATCGAGGGCTATGGCTGCGCCGGCGCGAGCTATGTCTCCTACGGGCTCGTCGCGCGCGAGCTCGAGCGCGTCGATAGCGGCTATCGCTCGACGCTATCGGTGCAGTCGTCGTTGGTGATGCACCCGATTCACGCGTTCGGCACCGAGGAACAACGCCAGAAATACCTGCCGAAGCTCGCCACCGGCGAGCTCGTCGGCTGCTTCGGCCTGACCGAGCCCGATCATGGCTCCGATGCCGGCGGCATGAAGAGCCGCGCCAGGACGGTCGATGGCGGCTACGTCTTGAACGGCAGCAAGATGTGGATCAGCAACTCGCCGATCGCCGACGTCATGGTGGTGTGGGCGAAGGACGACGAAGGCCAGGTGCGCGGCTTCATCCTTGAGCGCGGCATGAAGGGGCTTTCGACGCCGAAGATCGAGGGCAAGTTCTCGCTGCGCGCGTCGCCGACCGGCGAGATCGCGATGCAGGACGTGTTCGTGCCCGATGCGGCGCTCCTCCCCAACGTCAAGGGACTGCGCGGGCCGTTCTCGTGCCTCGACAACGCGCGCTACGGCATCGCCTGGGGCGCGCTGGGTGCGGCCGAGTTCTGCTGGCAGGCGGCGCGCGACTACACGCTCGCCCGTACCGCCTTCGGCAAGCCGCTCGCGGCGAACCAGCTCATCCAGAAAAAGCTCGCCGACATGCAGACCGAGATCACGCTCGGCCTCCATGCCTGCTTGCGGCTCGGGCGCTTGAAGGACGAAGGCCGCGCTACGCCCGAGATGGTGTCGCTCCTCAAGCGCAACTCGACCGGCAAGGCGCTCGACATCGCACGCATGGCGCGCGACATGCACGGCGGCAACGGCATCGTCGACGAGTATCACGTCATCCGCCACGTCATGAATCTGGAAACCGTCGTGACCTACGAGGGCACGCACGACATCCACGCCCTCATCCTGGGGCGGGCGCAGACCGGGATCGCCGCGTTCTAGCGCGGCGCAAGCTGGGGCAAAATTGTGGCTTCGGTGTTCGTCTTGCCCGGCATTCAAACCGGGCAGGTTTCTTCGCGCGCCAAAACGTCGATGGCCGGGACAAGCCCGGCCATGATGTCTGAAGAGATGTGAAGGCTGCCGCTTGCGCGGCGAACGGCTCAGGCGGCGGGGACGAATTGCTGCGCGCGCGCGCCGAGCTCGACGGCATGGATCCAGAAGCGCTCGAGCCGGCGCATGGTCTTGTGCGCGGCGACGAGCTCCTCGGCCTGGACGACGCCCTGGCCCAAGGCGGCGACGTGGCGCTCGTGCATCTTGCTGAGCTTCTTGTGCAGCGCCAGGCCCTTCTCCGAGAGCCGCACGCGCACCGAGCGGCGGTCGTGCGGCGAGCGCTCCTGCACGATGTAGCCGTTCTCGAGCATCTTCTTGACGTTGTACGACACGTTCGAGCCGAGATAGCAGCCGCGCAGCGTGAGCTCGCCGACCGTCATCTCGGTCTCGCCGATATTGTTGAGGATCATCGCCTGCACGTTGTTGATGTCGTGCACGGCCTCTTTGTCGAGCTCGAGCTTGACGACTTCGAGGAACTGCCGGTGGAGGCGTTCCACGATGGCGATCACGTCAAGATAAGCGGTCTGCATATGATCCTCGGCCAAGAAAGGAAAGCAGCCGAGGGTAGCCAAAGCGCCGTTAAGAACGCGTAAAGAGAGCGGATGCCTCGCCGGCGAGGAAAGGATAGATGGCCGAGAAGTCGCGCGCGCCGAGCCCGGAAGTCACCGCCATCTGGTAGAGCGCGGCGGCTTCGGCCCCCAAGGGGCTTGCCGCGCCCGCGCTCCCCGCCGCCTGCTGCGCCAGCAACAGATCCTTAAGCATCATCGCGACGGTGAAGCCCGGCGCGTAGTTGCGATTGGACGGCGCCGCCGGCACCGGTCCCGGCGCCGGGCAATAGCTCGTGAGCGCCCAGCACTGGCCGGTCGATTTCGAGGTGATGTCGAAGAGTTTCTGGCGGTCGAGCCCGAGGCGCTGGGCAAGCGCGAACGCCTCGCTCACGCCGATCATGCTGACGGCAAGCATGAGGTTGTTGCAGATCTTCGCCGTCTGGCCCGCGCCCGAGGATCCGGCATGGACGATGGTCTTGCCCATGCCCTGAAGCACCGCCTGCGCGCGGGCGAAGCCCGCTTCGCTGCCGCCGACCATGAAGGTGAGCGTGCCGGCGGCGGCGCCGGCCGTGCCGCCCGAGACCGGCGCGTCGAGCATGTCGAAGCCGTGCTTCCTCGCTTCCTCGGCGACGAGACGCGCGGTCGCGACGTTGATCGTCGAGCAGTCGATCAGGAGCGCGCCTTTCGCGGCCGTCGCCAGAATCCCATCCGGGGCGAGATAGACCGCGCGCATTTCGGGTCCCGCCGGCAGCATGGTGATGATCGCGTCGGCGCCCGCCGCCGCCGCGGCGATGCTGGCGGCCTCGTGCCCGCCCGCATCGGCGGCACGCCGGCGCGCCTCGGCGGAAATATCGAAACCGGCGACCGTGTGCTGCGCCTTCAGCAGATTCTGGGCCATCGGCCCGCCCATGTTGCCGAGCCCGACGAAGCCGACGCGCATATCCGCCTCCCTTTCCCGCTTGGTCCGCTGCCCAAGCGGAGGCTATGTCCTGATTCCGAAGTTCGCGCGACCTCTCGGCACGCTCCGATGCGAACTTCGGAATCTTATGGACACTAGCAAATCCGTGTTTCTAGTGTGGCTCTTGGATTTGAAGTTCCCCTCCGCACGTGCGGCCAGAGGCGGAGGAACTTCAAATCCGCCACACTAGTGTGTGTCGCCGCCGGACCGGCCGCAACGATGGAGGGGAAATGCGCCTCGGTGGGATTCTGGCAGCGGCTCTTCTCGTCGCAATGACGGCGCTCGGGCCGCGCGCGCAGGCCGCGCAGAAAGTGATTGCCGGCACGCTCGGCGGGCAGGCGCCGCTCTGGCCGTTCTACATCGCCGTCGACAAGGGCTTTTTGGCGGCCGAAGGCATCGACATGGAGATCAATTTCGCGCAGAGCGGCTCGGCCATCTTGCAGCAGCTCACCGGCGGCTCGCTCGACGTCGTCATCAGCGTGGGACTGACCGAGGCGATGCAGGCGATCGACAAGGGCGCGCCGCTCGCGGTGATCCGCATCATCGGCAAGACCGCGCCCTATGTGCTGATCGCCAAGCCCACGATCGCGACGATCGCCGACCTCAAGGGCAAGACCATCTCGATCGGCGGCCCGACCGACATCACCAACATCTACTTTTCGCGCATGATGCGGGCGAACGGCATGAAGGACGGCGATTACGAGACCATCTCGGCGGGCGTCGCGGCGGCCCGGCTCGCGGCGCTCCAGGCCGGCGTCGCCGATGCGGCGCTGGTGTTGCCGCCGCTCAATTTCCACGCCGCGAAGTTGGGCTTTCGCACGATCGGCCTCTCATTTGACTATGTGAAGGACATTCCCTTCACGGCGGCAGTGGTAGGACGCGCCTGGGCCGGGGCGCATCCCGCGCTCTTGCGCGGCATCCTGGCCGCGACCGACAAGAGCGTCGCCTGGTTCGACGACCCCGCCAACCGCGCCGCCGCAATCGATGTGCTCGTCAAGGTCGGCAAGGCGACCCCGGAGGACGCCGAGGCGAGCTACGACTTCCTCCGCCGGATCGATTATTTCGAGCCCGGCGACCGGGTCTCGCGCGCCGGCCTCAAGAACCTTCTCGCGGCCGAGACCGAGCGGCACCTGGTCGATCCCGGCCTTACCGTCGACCGCCTCGTCCTCGCCGGCGTCACCGAGGTGACGGAGTAAAAGTTAAAGTCAGTTCTATGAAATGATCTATAACTATTTGAATTATTTGGTGACTTCCGTTTATGGCCGGTCCCACATAGGACAGGTCAGGCGACCCTAAGCGAACGTGAGCTCGCGGGCGCCGATCGGGGCGAAGTAGGCGGCAACCTCGGCATCGCTCACATCGGCCGGCGCGCGGTGCTGCCAGACCGGCTTGCGGTCCTTGTCGACGAGAGCGGCGCGGATGCCCTCGAAGAAATCGTGCGCCGCCATTGCGTGCTGCGTCATGCGGTATTCGAGCTGGAGCGCGCTCTCGACATCGGCAGCGCCTTGGCGCAGTTGCCGGAGCACGATTTTGAGACTCAGCGGCGAGGCGCGCTGCATCGCCGCGAGCGCGTCGGTGGCCCAGGCTGCGCGCTCGCGCGCAAGCGCGTCCATGATCGCCTCGACGCTTGGGCCGGCAAAGACGCGGTCGATCGCCGGTCTGAGCGCCGGCAAGGTCGCGCTGCCGGGATCGCCGGCAAAGCGCTGTAAGAGCGCGGCGACCGCACTCTCGGCCTCGACGTCGGTGCCGAGCGCGGCGAGCGCATCGGTCAGCTCGTCCTGCCGCTCGTGCGCCACGAAATGCGTCGCGAAGCCGCACGCGAGCGTGTCGGCCGCGCCGATCCGCGTGCCGGTCAGCGCGAGGTAGAGCCCGATGCGGCCCGGCGCGAGGTTGAGGAAGCGCGTCGCGCCGACGTTGGGGAACAGCCCGATATGCACTTCCGGCATGGCGAAGAGCGTGCGCGCGGTCGCGACGCGAAAGCGCCCGTTCACCGCGACCCCTGCCCCGCCGCCCATGGTGATGCCGTCCATGAGCGCGACGTACGGCTTGGGGAAGCGATGGATGCGGCGGATGAGCTGATATTCCTCGCGGAAGAAATCGGATTTGTAGCCGCCGCTCTCCGCCGCCTCGCCGCGCGCCTCGTAGATCGCAACGACATCGCCGCCGGCGCAAAAGGCGCGCCCGCCCGCGCCGCGCACGAGCACCGCGCGGACGCCGGGGTCCTCGGCCCACGCGGCGAGCGCCGGGTCGAAGCGGCGGTACATCGCGAGCGACAAGGTGTTGAGCGCCTGCGGCCGGTTCATCGTGAGGACGCCGATGGCGCCCCGGCGCTCGATCAGGATCTCGTCACGCAAAGGACATAACCGGCGGTAGCGCCCGCGCGCCACACTTTGCGTATGCAGAGAAAGCCCGCGACATCGCGCGATGATATGAGCGCCTGCCCATCCGCCGCAACCGACCCCTCCCTATGCGCCCGGAACTTTGCGGCACGCCGCGCGGTTGGCTTTCGGTCATTCCTTTCACTCTGGAGGTAGCGGATGAGAAGCGCCCTCATAGCCGGCGTGTCGATTGTTGCGCTCACTCTTGGCGGTTGCTCGTGGTTCGAACAGACGACGGGGATCGGCGGCGGTCAGTCCTCGGCGCAGCAGGCGACGCCAGTTCCGAACGGCGGCCCGAACTACGTAACTGCGCCGAGGCAGGCGCAGGCGCAGGTCCCGAATGGCGGCCCGGCCACTGTCAGGCCGAGCGGCACGACGGCGCAATCCGGCTCGACCACCCGAACCGCGTCAGCGCATCATCTCGTCGCCTCGAACGAGGTGCGCCAGGCGCAGCAGAAGCTCAAGGACGATGGCGACTACACCGGCAAGATCGACGGGCTCGCCGGACCGCTGACCCACCACGCGCTCATGTCCTACCAGCAGAAGAACAGCCTGAAGCAGACCGGCCGCCTCGACCAGGCGACGCGCGGGAAGCTCGGCCTCGGCAGCACCGCCAGCTCGGGATCGAGCACGCCGTCGCCTGCGAGCGGCAGCAGCGACAGCTCGGCCGGCAGCGCCACCGCGTCGCCGAGCCCGATGGGCGGCGGCGCCCCGGGCGGCAGCACGAGCGCGCCGGCGAGCAACCCGCCGATGAGCAATCCGCCGGCGAGCCCGCAGCACTAACTCCGAGCTCGTCCGCCTGACCTCGCGAACGTCCTCTCCCGCGCCACGGGGAGAGGGCGCGCGCGATTGCGCGTGAGCCGGTCCGTTCCTATCATCGCGCGGCATGTCGCGCGCCCCGCGAGAGCCGTTGGCGGGCTATCCCCGCATCCGCATGCGCCGCAGCCGGCGCCACGACTGGTCGCGCCGGCTCGTCGCCGAGCACGCGCTTCATGCCGCCGACCTCATCTGGCCCGTTTTCGTGCATGACGGCCGCGCGGCGCGCGAGCCGATCCCGTCGATGCCGGGGGTCGACCGGCTCTCGCTCGACGCGCTTGTCGATGAAGCGGGCGCGGCGAAGACGCTCGGCATTCCGCTCATCGCGCTCTTCCCGGCGACGCCGCCCGCGCGCAAGAGCGAGGACGGCGAGGAAGCGCTCAACCCCGAGAACCTCGTGTGCCGCGCCGTGCGGGCGGTCAAGACGGCGCATCCTGATCTCGGCGTGATGTGCGACGTGGCGCTCGATCCTTTCACGACGCACGGGCATGACGGCGTGGTGCGCGACGGTTATGTCGCGAACGACGAGACGGTCGGGCTGCTGGCCCGCCAGGCGCTCGTCCAAGCCGAGGCCGGCTGCGACGTGATCGCACCGTCCGACATGATGGACGGGCGCGTCGGCGCGATCCGCGACGCGCTCGACGCGCACGGCTTCGACCGCGTCCTCATTCTTTCCTATGCGGCGAAATACGCCTCGGGATTTTACGGGCCGTTCCGCGACGCGATCGGCTCCAAATCATCGCTCGGCAAGGCCGACAAGCGCAGCTACCAGATGGACCCGGCCAACGGCGACGAGGCGCTGCGCGAGGTGGCGCTCGATCTGGCCGAAGGCGCCGACATGGTGATGGTGAAGCCCGGCATGCCCTATCTCGACATCGTGCGCCGGGTGAAGGAGCGGTTTCTCGTGCCGACCTATGTCTATCAGGTGAGCGGCGAGTACGCGATGCTGAAGGGCGCGATCGAGCGCGGCTGGCTCGACACTTCGGTGATGATGGAGACGCTTCTCGGCATGAAGCGCGCTGGCGCCGACGGCATCCTCACCTACGCCGCGGTCGAGGCGGCGAAGCTCCTCAAGTCCGGCTGAACACCGCGCCGAGGAAGGCCCGGACCGTCAGATCGTGCCAGCAGGCACGCCGGTCGGCGCCGTGGAATCCGACATGGCCGCCCGTCGCGCACAGGACCGGCAGGAGCGCGCGGTTCGATGTCCAGTCATAGGCGAGATAGGGCTCGGCCGGGACCCACGGATCGTCGTGCGCGTGGATGACGAGCGTGGGCACCTTGATGGCGCCGAGGAATTTCCGGCCGCTGTTCTTTTCGTAATAGTCGTCGGCGCCGGTAAAGCCGTTTCTCGGCGCGGTGAAATTATGGTCGAAGTCGTGGATGCTGCGCGCAGCGAGAACCGCGCTCTTTTCGCGCTCGGAGATCTCGGATTTTGGCGCCAGCGCCTCCGCCCGCATCTCGAGCATGAGATAGGCCTGGTAGCCGGAATTGCGCCAGCGCTGCATGCGCCGCGCCGTGGCGGCGAGATCGATCGGCGCCGAGACCGAGACGGCGGCGCGAAGCGGCTGCGCCCGGCCGCGCTCGCCGAGAAACTTCAGCAGCACGTTACCACCGAGCGAGTAGCCCACCGCAGCCGCGCCGTTCGTAAGCAGTTCTGGCGGCAGCGCCGCGAGCGCCATGTCGAGATCGGCCGTGCGCCCGGCATGGTACTGGAAGCGCGACAGCGCCCGCGACGGGCCGGCGCCGCGCAGATTGAGGCGCAGCACGCGATAGCCGGCGCTGAGGAGGCTCGCGGCGCTGCGCCGCATATAGGTGCTGTCCTCGTCGCCGGTGAGGCCGTGAATCAGAATGACGAGCGGCGCGCGCGCGAGCGGCGTGGCGGGTCGATTGAGCGCCGCGGTCAGATGGTCGCCGCTGCCGTCGGCGAGCGGGAGCACGAGCCGCTCGGGCGCGGCGACGCCGGGCAGCCGGAAGCGCAGCAGATAGTTGTGGAGCGTCTGGAGATCGCCGCCCCACCACGGCGCGCGCGGAGCGAAGGGAGCGAGCGCGAGATCGGCGAGCGCAAGGCCGGACTCGTCCGCCAAGGCCGCCCGCCTCACGATGCGAGGAAGTCGCGCACATGCGCGATCTGGTCTTGCGCCATGAGCGCGGGCGCGTGGCCGACGCCGGCGAATTCGACGAGCCGCGCGCGCGGGCCGCGCTCGGTCATGGCGCGCGCGTCGGCCGCGCGCAAAATGTCCGAATCCGCGCCGCGCAGGATGAGCGTCGGGACGGCGATCGCGTCGTACGTCGCCCACAGATCGACATCCTGCGGCTCGCTTTGGCGCAAGGAATTGCCGATCCGTGGGTCGTAGGCATAGGCGAGCGTGCCGTCGGGCTTCCGGCGCGTGCTGATGCGGGCGAGATGGCGCCAGTCGGCATCGCTCAAAGCGCCGAACGGCGCGGCGATCCGGCGCAAATCGGTCTCGAGCTCGCTCTCGCCGGCGAAGCTCGGATCGGCGCCGACATACGTAGCGAGCCGGCGCAAGGCGTCGGCCGGAATGAAGGCGCCCACGTCGTTGAGGACGAGGCGGCGGATCGGCGTCCCCGGCAGCGCCGCCATGAACATGCCGATGATGCCGCCCATCGAGGTGCCGACCCAGTCGACCTCGTCCGCGCCCAATCGCGCCAGAAGCGCGGCGCAGGCGGAGACGTAGGTCGGATAGGCGTAATCCTCGGGATGGTCGAGCCATTGGCTCTTGCCGCGGCCCGGCATGTCGGGGCAGATGACCGGCGCGCCCGACGCCAGCGCCGCCGCGAGCCGGTCGAAGTCGCGCCCGTTGCGCGTGAGGCCATGGACGCACACGACCGGGCGGCGCCGCGCCGGCCCGTCCCATTCGACATAGGCCATACGGACGAAACCGTGCGGCGTGAGGCACTGCATCGCATGCTCGATCATGCGACGAAGATCGCCCAAGCTCCGCGCGCGCGCAAGCGATTGCCGATGCTGAGCCGCTAAGGTATGAGCGGATGCGGGAGAAAGCGCATGCAAAAAGGTCCTTTGTCCGGCGTCGTCGTGGTCGATCTGTCGCGCATTCTCGCCGGGCCCTACTGCACCATGCTGATGGCCGAGCTCGGCGCGCGCGTCATCAAGGTCGAGCCGCCCGGCAAGGGCGACGACGCGCGCGAATACGGGCCGTTCCGCAACGGCAAATCCACATATTTCGCCTCCGTCAACCGCGGCAAGGAGTTGATCGCACTTAACCTGAAGGCGCCCAATGACCGCGCCATCTTCGAGAAGCTGCTCGAAAAAGCCGACGTGCTGGTCGAAAATTTCCGCCCCGGCACGATGGAGAAATTGGGCTATGGCTGGGAGACGCTCCACCCGAAATACCAGCGCCTCATCTATGCGGCGGCGTCGGGCTTCGGCCATACCGGCCCCTACTCCAAGCATCCCGCCTACGACATGGTGGTGCAAGGGCTGGGTGGGATCATGAGCATTACCGGCTACCCCGGCGCGCCGCCGGCGCGGGTCGGCATGTCGATTGGCGATATCGGCGCCGGGCTCTATACCGCGATCGCCGTCAACGCCGCGCTTTACCAGCGCGAGCAGAGTGGCGAAGGCGCCAAGATCGATATCGGCATGCTCGATTGCCAGATCGCGCTTATGGAGAACGCGGTGATGCGCTACACGGTGCTGGGCGAGGTGCCGGGGCCGCTCGGCGCGCGCCATCCCACCATCACGCCGTTCCAGGCCTTTGCCACCGGCGACGGCAACATCATCATCGCCGCCGGCAACGACAGCCTGTTCCAGAAGCTGTGCGCCGCGCTCAAGCGCAAGGATCTGGCCGACAGCGCGCTCTACAAGACGAACGACTTCCGCCTCCGGAACCAGCCGAAGCTCCAGGACGAGCTCGAGACGACGCTCAAGACCCGGACCACCGAGGCGTGGATCGCGCTCCTCGAGGAAGCGGGCATCCCGTGCGGGCCGATCAACGACGTGCCGCACGCGCTTGCCCATCCGCAGGTCAAGGCGCGCAACATGCTCATCACGGTCGAGGACAAGGACGCGGGCACGCTGAAGCTGTCCGGCAACCCGCTCAAATTCTCATCCTACCCCGATCCGGCGACGCGCGAGCCGGCCCCCGACCTCGACGGCAACCGCGCCGCGCTGCTGCGCGAGCTGGGGCTCTAGCCCGCGCCGATTCGGCGCGTTTCCTGCGCTTTCCATCTGGACAAGGGCGGCGCGCGGACCAAATAGTGCGCCCGAAATCTTCCGCGCGGGAGGTCACGCGATGGGAAGCTATGTCCTGCTCGACCTGACCGGCGGCGTCGCGCTGCTGCTGTGGGGCCTGCACATGGTGCAGACCGGCATCATGCGCGCGTTCGGCGCCGATCTGCGGCGCTGGCTCGGCACGGCGCTGCACAATCGGTTCCTCGCTTTCCTGTGCGGGCTCGGCGTCACCGGCCTCCTGCAAAGCAGCACCGCGACCGGGCTCATGGTGGCGTCGTTCGCGGCGTCGGGCCTCGTGGCGTTGCCCGCGGCGCTCGCCGTGATGCTGGGCGCCAATGTCGGGACGACGCTGATCGTCCAGCTCCTCGCCTTCAACGTCTCGGCCGCGGCGCCGGTGCTGCTGGTCGCTGGGGTCATCCTCTTCCGGCGTGCCCCGCGCACGCTGTGGCGTGATCTGGGGCGGGTCGCGATCGGGCTCGGCCTGATGCTGCTCGCGCTCCACATCCTGCTCGACACGCTGGCGCCCGCCGAGGAGGCGCCCAACGCGCGCACGCTCCTCGCGGTCGCGACCGAGGTGCCGGCGCTCGCCATGCTGCTCGGCATTCTCCTTGCCTGGGCCGCCCATTCGAGCGCCGCGGTCGTGCTGCTCGTCATGTCGCTCGTCTATTCGCAGTTCGTGACGCCGGAGGCGGCGCTTGCGCTCGTGCTCGGCGCCAATCTCGGCACCGCCATCAATCCGGTGTTCGAGAGCGGCTTCGGCTCGCCCGAGAGCCGCCGCGTCACGGTCGGCAATCTCGGCATCCGCGCGATCGGCTGCGTCGCGGCACTGGCGCTGGTGCGCCCGCTCGCCGCCGGCATGGGCGCGCTCGTCGCCGATCCGGTGCGCCAGGTCGCCGACTTCCACACGCTCTTCAATGTCGCGCTGTCCGGCATCTTCCTGGGGCCCCTCGGATGGGTCGCGCGCCTCCTGCGCTGGCTCATTCCGGATCAGGCGAAGCGCACCGAGCCGGGCACGCCCCTCTATCTCGATCCCGCCGCGATCGAGACGCCGGCGCTCGCGCTCACCTGCGCCGCGCGCGAGACGCTGCACATGGGCGATCTGGTCGAGACCATGCTGCGCCAGTCGGGCACGGCGCTTCTGACCGACGACCGCAAGCTCTGCCGCGAGATCGAGCGGATGGACGATGCGGTCGACCGCCTGCACGAGGAGGTCAAGCTCTACATGACGAAGCTCACGCGCTCGAGCCTCGAGGAGCGCGACGGACGGCGCGCCATGGAGATCATCGCCTTCGCCATCAATCTCGAGCATATCGGCGACATCATCGACAAGAACCTGATGGAGCTCGCGGCCAAGAAGATCAAGCACCGCTTCAAATTCTCGCGCGAGGGCGAGGACGAGCTCTGGGCGTTCCACGCGCGCGTCCTGGGCAATCTCCAGCTCGCGCTCGGCGTCTTCATGTCGGGCGACGTGACGATCGCGCGCAAGCTTCTGGAAGAGAAAGTCTCGGTGCGCGCGGCGGAACAGAGCGCCTCCGAGCATCATTTCGACCGGTTGCGCGAGGGGCGGGCCGAAAGCATCGAGACGAGCTCGCTCCATCTCGATGTGCTGCGCGATCTGAAGCGCATCCATTCGCATATCTGCTCGGCCGCGTATCCCGTGCTCGAAACGATGGGCGAGCTGCAGCCCTCGCGCCTCCGGGTGGCCGAGACCACGGAGATTCCGCGCGGCGCCGAGCCAGCGCCGCGATGAATCTTCCGCGGCCCGGAGCGATGGGCTAAAGCTGCCGGAACCAGCGTAGGGAGGACGCCATGCCCGGCAATCGCCTCGAGCCCGTGCTCGACCCGCGCGCGCTCGCACGCACGCTTTCCAACAAGCTCCTGGTCGACGGCGCGATGGTGCCGGCGATGTCGGGGAAGACGTTTCCCGTGGTCGATCCGGCAACGCAGGAGCAGGTCGGCGTAGCGGCCGAGGGCGCCGCCGGCGATGTCGATGTCGCAGTCAGGGCCGCGGCCAAGGCGCAGAAATCCTGGGCGAAGCTCGCGTCGCGCGAGCGCGGGCGGCTCGTCTACGAGTGCGGCCGCATCCTTGCCGACCATGTCGAGGAGCTGGCGCGGCTCATCACGCTCGAGACCGGCAAGGCGATCCGCACCGAAAGCCGCGTCGAGGCCGGCGTGTTCGCCGACGTGCTGATCTTCTATGGCGGGCTGGGTTCGGAATTGAAGGGTGAGAGCGTGCCGTTCAAGCCCGGCTCCATCACCATCACGCAACGCGACCCGATCGGCGTCGTGGGCGCGATCATTCCGTGGAACGTGCCCCTCCTGCTCATGGCGCTGAAGATCGCGCCGGCGATGGTGGCGGGCAACGCCGTCGTCGTGAAATCGGCCGAGGAGGCGCCGCTCGCCGTGCTGCGCGCGTGCCAGGTGATGAACCAGGTGCTGCCGCCGGGCGTGCTCAACATCCTGTCGGGCGATGGGCCCGGGTGCGGCGCGCCGCTCGTCGCGCACAAGGGCGTGGGCAAGGTGACCTTCACCGGCTCGGTCGAGACCGGAAAGATGGTCTATCAGAGCGCCGCGCAAAAACTCGTGCCGGTGACCTTGGAACTGGGCGGCAAGAGCCCGATGATCGTCATGGCGGATGCCGATCTCGAAAAAGCCGTGGACGGCGCCGTCATCGGCATGCGCTTCACCCGCCAGGGGCAGAGCTGCACCGCGGCGAGCCGCATCTTCGTGCAGGATGCCCTCCACGACGCCTTCGTCGCGCGGCTCAAAGCCAAGGTCGATGCGATGAAGATCGGCGATCCGCTCGACGAGGCGACCGACATCGGCTCGATCATCTCGAAGCAGCAGTTCGAGAAGGTGAAGGACTATATCCGCCTCGGCGAAGGGGCGCCGGGCGCAACCGCGCTGCGCTGCTCGGCGATGCCGAAGGATACGCGCTTCGAGCGCGGATATTTCGTGCAGCCGGTGATCTTCACCGGCGTTCCCAACACGCACCGCGTGGCGCGCGAGGAGATTTTCGGGCCCGTCACCTGCGTCATCCGCTTCAAGGATTACGAGGATGCGATCCAACAGGCGAACGACACCGAATACGGGCTTGCCGCCACGATCTGGACCAAGGATCTCAAGACCGCGCTGGACGCGACGCAGCGGCTCGAAGCCGGGCTCGTGCAGGTCAACCAGAACATGGTGGTGCAGGCCAACATGTCCTATGGCGGCATGAAGCAGTCGGGCCTCGGCAAGGAAGGCTCGCTCGAAGCGATGCTCGAGCATTTCACGCTGAAGAAGACGGTCATCGTCAATCTGAACTGAGATTCCGCCTCCCCTGTCGTCATGCGCGGGCTTGTCCCGCGCATCCACGGGTTCGATCCGCTAAAACACACGTGGATGGCCGGGACGAGCCCGGCCATGACGTTGGGAGGAAGCGAGAAGCGTGCGCCTGTTGGCAAAGCTGTTCCTGGGCGCCTTCCTCATCGTCGCTGTGGCAGCCGGCGCGGCCGGGCTGTGGCTCCGCTCGTCACTGCCGGTGACGGACGGGACGCTCGCGCTC
This sequence comes from uncultured Alphaproteobacteria bacterium, assembly GCA_963729295.1. GTDB lineage: Bacteria > Pseudomonadota > Alphaproteobacteria > ATCC43930 > CGMCC-115725 > DATJLY01. Next base: position 62,633 of record CAVSNJ010000012.1, on the reverse strand, counting down.
GCAGGCCTTGAAAGCCCGGTGCGCGTCAGCCGCGACGCGCACGGCATTCCGACGATCCGCGCCCAAAGCGAGCACGACGCCGATTTCGCGCTGGGATTTCTCCACGCGCAAGACCGGCTCTTCCAGATGGACATGATGCGGCGTTATGGCGCCGGGCGGCTTTCGGAAGTTCTGGGCGCGCGCACGCTCGCGATCGACCGCACCATGCGCACGCTCGGCCTCTACCGCGCCGCCGAAGCGCAATTCGCGGTCTTGTCGCCCGAGGTGCAGGGGGCGCTCACGGCTTACGCCGACGGCGTCAACGCCTTCCTGGCGACGCGGCGCGGCGCGCTGCCGCCCGAGTATTACGTGATCGGCGCGCGGCCTGAGCCATGGCGCCCCGCGGATTCGCTCGTGTGGGGCAAGCTCATGGATTTGCAGCTCACCGGCAATTTCCGAGGCGAGGTGTTGCGCGCGCGCCTGCTGACGCGATTATCGCCCGACGATTTGCAGGTGCTCTTTCCGCAGTATCCGAAGGACGCACCGGTGGCGCTCGGCCGCGAACGGGCGATGCTCGAAGGCCTCCCGCTCGACCGGCTTTATGGCGATCTTCCGCCCGGCATCGGGCCGGAGCGCGCGTCCAACGAGTGGGTGCTGGACGGCGCCCATTCGCAATCGGGCAAGCCGCTTCTCGCCAACGACCCGCATCTCGATTTCGGCGCGCCCGGGATCTGGTACCTGGCGCGGATCGAGCTGCCGGGCCTGACGCTCGCCGGCGTCACGGCGCCGGGGACGCCGTTCCTCCTCGTCGGCCACAGCGACCGCATCGCCTGGGGCTTCACCACGACCGGCGGCGATGTCGAGGATCTGTTCATCGAGAAGCCCGATCCCGCCGATCCGTCGCGCTATCTGGCGCCGGGGGGATCGCGCCCGTTCGAGCTGCGGCAGGAGACGATCGCGGTGAAGGGCGCGGACCCCGTCACGCTGAGCGTGCGCGCGACGCGCCATGGGCCGGTCATCTCCGATCTCGCGGGCTATGCGCTGGGCGCGAACGTGCTGGCGCTCGAGACGACCTGGCTCGCGCCTGACGACCGCACGCCCGACGCGATCTGGCAGATGGCGCGCGCGCGCGACTGGAACGGGTTTCGCCGCGCGCTGCAAAGCTGGACGGCGCCGCAGCAGAACATCGTCTATGCCGATAGCGACGGCCATATCGGTTTTTCGGCGCCGGCGCGCATCCCGATCCGCGCCTCGGGCGATGGCTGGCTGCCCGCGCCGGGCTGGGACGACAGCCACGACTGGACCGGGACCGTTCCGTACGACGCGCTGCCCTCCGCGCTCGATCCGAAGGACGGCCGCTTCGTCACCGCCAACAACAAGATCGTGCCCGACGACTATCCCTATTTCCTGACGCGCGATTGGGAGCTGCCCTATCGCGCCGAGCGGATCGAGGCGTTGCTGACGGCGGTCCCGCGCCAATCGCCCGACGCGAGCGCCGCGATCCAAAGGGACGTGCTGTCGCTGCCGGCGCGGAGCCTCCTGCCGCTGATGCTCGAGGCCGCGCCGGGAAGCGACCGAGCGCGTGCGGCGATCGATCGGCTCCGCCGGTGGGACGATCGCATGGATCGCGACCAGCCGGAGCCGCTCATCTATGAGGCGTGGCGGCGCGAATTGGGCCGCGCGCTCCTCGTGCAAAAGCTTGGCCCCGATTTTCTCGATCTGTGGTGGATGCGGCCCGACGTGCTGCAAAGCATCTTGAGCGAACATCGCGACTGGTGCGGCGCGACGAAGGGTTGCGGGGCATTGCTCACGCAATCGCTCGACCGCGCGCTGGCCCGGCTCGACGCGCGCTATGGCAGCGACATGAGCGCCTGGCGCTGGGGTACGGCGCACGAGGCCGCGTTCGCAAGCCCGGTATGGGCGCAGGTGCCAATGATCGGACGCTGGTTCGACGCTTCGCTGCCGGCCGATGGCGGCGAGAACACGGTCAATGCCGGGGCCATGGATTTCTCATCCGGCGGTGCGCCCTTTCTCGACCGGCACGGGCCGAGCTTGCGCTTGATCGTCGACATGGCGGCGCCGCAAAGCGCTCGCTTCATGATCGCGCCTGGCGAATCCGGCAATCCGCTGTCGCCGCACTGGGGCGATCTCGCCCGGCCGTGGCGCGACGTGCAGTCGCTCGTCTTCGACGACGACGAGAGCGGTGGCGTTCTCGTCCTGGCGCCAAAGTGAAGCGATCCGCGACGATGGCTTTACGACGCGCGGCGCTTTTTCGGCTTGCGGCCGGCATAGGCGCGCTCGGGCGCGGTCTTGCGCGCTGCGGACCGGCCGCTTGTGCGTTGCGGCGCGCCGCCGCCTTCGGCCGCCATGCTTTTGCGCAACGCGTCCATCAGATTGACGACGTTACTCGGCGCTTCGGCAGCGCGCGGGATGACCGGCTTTTCGCCCTTGATCTTACGGGCTACGAGCTCGCGCAATGCCTCCTGATAACGGTCGCCGGTCAGCTCCTCGGGATCGAAGCGCCCCGATTTCTGCGCGATGATGTGCTTCGCCATCGCGACCATGTCCGTGTCGAGCTTGCCCTTGCCGATATCCTCGAAATACTCCGATGCCGCGCGCACCTCTTCGGCGGCGCGCAGCGTCAGCATCAGCATGCCGTCCTCGTACGGCTCGACCAGAACCGGATGCTCGCGCTGCGACAGCACGACGCGGCCGATCCCGGCCTTGCCCGTCTCCGCCATGGCGTCGCGCAGCACGCGGAACGTCTCGTCGGCGATCTTGCCGTCCGGCCCGAGATAATAGGCGGCGTTGGCATAGACGGGGCCGACCTCCTCGCGCTTGACGAACCGCGTGAGGTCGATCGTCTTCGAGGATTCGATCTCAAGCTCTTCGAGCTCCTCGGGCGAGACGATGACGTAACGGCCTTTTTCGAATTCGTAGCCGCGCACCAGCTCGCCGCGCGGAATTTCCTCGTCGGTTTCAGGGTCAACGGTGCGCGACTGGATGCGATTGTTCGTCTTGGGATTGAGCAGATGGAAGCTCACGCGCTCCCGGCTCGAGGTCGCGGGCGCCAGATGCACCGGACAGGACACGAGCGACAGCTTCAGAAATCCTTTCCAGGAATAGCGCGCCGCCATGATGCAACTCCAGGTCGAGAAAAGCCGCGAAGCGGCTTCCTCGGTGGCTAACGGGAAGCGCAGCCGGTCGGTGCCGAAGCCAGCGCGACAACGAGTTGCATGACCCGTCCCGCATTTCAGCCGCCGCGCGCATATTCCGAAGCGCGCTCGCGCTAGACGGGAAGAAATCCCTCGCGTTCAATCGTGACGGAAGAAATTCGATCGTCCGCCGTTGTCCTCCGACGCACGCACCTTGATTCCGGTCCAACCTCGCGAGAACGGATCAGATGCGGCAATCGCCGACCGACTCCCGGCCCGCCTCCTTCATCGCGCGCTATCTAAAGCGGCATCGCGTTGCGCACGGCGTGATCCTGCTCGCCATCCTGGGCGCGGTCGCGGGCTCGGTCGGCGAGCGCTATTCCATGAAGTTCATCGTCGATGGCATGGCGGCGTCGAACCCGCGGACTGTGTGGGGCGCGATCGCCCTGTTCTTCGCCTGCGTCGGCGCCGACAATCTTCTCTGGCGCGTCGGCGGGTTCGTTGCCGCGCGCTGCTTCCCGCGCATCTGCGCCGAACTGAAACTCGATCTCTTCCGCCACCTGATCGGCCATTCGACGCGCTATTTCAACGGCCGGCTCTCGGGCGCGCTGTCGAGCCGCATCACCACGGCGGCGACCGCGCTCTACACGGTCGGCAACAGCTTCATGTGGAACGTCCTGCCGCCCGCCGCGGCGACGATCGGCGCGCTCGTGGCGCTGGGCTCGGTCGCGTGGCAGATGGCTGCGGCGCTCGCCCTCGTTGCCGCGGCGATTGCCGCCTTCATCGCCATCGCCGGCGCACGCGGCCGCGCGCTCCATCACGACTTCGCCAATCGCGCCGCGAACGTCGCGGGCGAGATCGTCGACATCGTCGCCAATCACGCGACGGTGCGCATTTTCGGCGCCGAGCCGCGCGAAACGGCGCGATTGGCCTCCGCGATGGACGGCGAGGCGGGCGCGCAGCGCCGCTCGCTCGTCTACATCGAGCGGCTGCGCACCTTTCACGCCGCCGCCGTGTGGCTGCTCTCCGGCGTCACGCTCGGCTGGGGCGCGTGGCTGTGGCAGCGCGGCCTCATCAGCGCCGGCGACGTGGTGGTGTGCGCCGCCTTTACGATGGCGCTGTTGCAGACCTCGCGCGACCTCGCCGTGGCGCTCGTCGATATCCTGCAATACTGGAACCGCGTCACCGAGGCGATCGAGACGCTGATGGTGCCGCAGGATTTTGCCGAGGGGGACAACGTGGTGCGGCTCGCCGCGACAAGCGGCGCCATCACGCTCGAGGGCGTCTATTTTCGGCATGGGCCGGGCGAGCCGGTGCTCGACGGCATCGATCTCCATATCCGCGCCGGTCAGAAAATCGCCATCGTCGGTCCCTCAGGCGCGGGCAAAACCACGCTGCTCGCGGTGATCCAGCGGCTTTATTCCGTCGATCGCGGCAGGATCCTGATTGACGGCCAGGATGTGGCGCGCCTGAGCCGGCAGAGCCTCCACCGCGCCATCACGGTGGTGCCGCAGGAAGTATCGCTCTTCAACCGCTCGATCCTCGAGAACATCCGCTATGCGCGGCCCGAGGCGAACGACGCGGAGGTGATGGCGGCGGCGCGGGCGGCGCGCTGCGACGATTTCATCGCCGAGCTGGCGCAGGGCTATGCGACGCGCGCCGGCGAGCGCGGCACGCTTCTGTCCTCGGGCCAGAAACAGCGCATTGCGATTGCCCGCGCGCTTCTGGCCGACGCGCCGATCGTGCTTCTCGACGAGGCGACTTCGGCGCTTGATGTCGAAGTCGAGATTGCGGTGCAGCGCGCGGTCGCGGCGCTCGCGCGGGGCCGCACCGTCGTCGCGGTGGCGCATCGGCTGTCGTCGATCACGCGGTTCGAGCGCATCGTGTTTCTCGACCGCGGCCGCGTCATCGAGGACGGCGCGCCGGCCGAGCTGATGCGGCGCGGCGGCGCCTTCGCGCGATTGTGGCGGATGCAGGACGAGGAATTGCAGCGCGCCAACCGCCGGGCGACGGGATAGCGGCCGACGATACGGGAAGGGAGTCTTCATGCGGATCGCGCAAGTCGCGCCGCTCGGCGAAAGCGTGCCGCCGGCGAAATATGGCGGCACCGAGCGCATCGTTTCCTACCTCACCGAGGCGCTGGTGCAGCAGGGCCACGACGTGACGCTCTATGCCTCGGGCGATTCGAAGACGGCGGCGCGGCTCAAGGCCATGTCGCTCCGCTCGCTGCGCAACCATCTGGGCCATGCCGACATCTCCGCCATCTTCGGCGAGGCGATGGCCGAGATTTGGCGTGCGCGGCATGCCTATGACGTGATCCATTTCCATGTCGGCTGGCACGAATTTCCGGTGTTCGCCGAGTGCAGCACCTCCTGCCTTACCACGCTCCACGGGCCGCTCGACCACCCCGCCATCCGCGCGCGCATCGCGCCTTATCGCGATTTCCCGCTCGTCTCGATTTCGAATGCGCAGCGGGCGCCGCTGCCCGACCGGAACTGGCTTGCGACCATCTATCACGGCGTGCCGGACCCCGGGATCGAAGTTGCGGCCGCGGGCCGCTATCTCGTCTTCCTGGGGCGCATATCGCCGGAAAAGCGCCCCGATCTCGCGATCGCCATGGCGCGGCGCGCGCGGCTGCCGCTCAAGATCGCGGCCAAGATCGATCCCGTGAACGAGGCCTATTTCGCCGACGAGATCAGGCCGCTCCTCGCCCAGCCGGGGATCGAGTTTCTGGGCGAGCTCGGCGAGCACGACAAGCGCACGCTGCTCGCCGGCGCGAAAGCGCTGCTGTTCCCGATCGACTGGTCGGAGCCGTTCGGGCTCGTCATGATCGAGGCCTTCGCCTGCGGCGTGCCGGTGATCGGATTTCGCCGCGGCTCGGTGCCCGAGATCGTCGAGGACGGCGTCACCGGTTTCGTCGTCGACGATGTCGCAGGCGGGGCGGCGGCGCTCGAGCGCATCGAGCGGCTCGACCGGCGCCTGGTCCAGGCGCGGTTCCGCGAGCGCTTCACGGTCCGGCGGATGGTGCGCGACTATGCCGATCTCTACCGCCAGCTCGCCGGCGCCTCCGGCACCCCGCTCGCGGCGCGCGCCCGGCTCGGCTGAGCCTAGGCTCTTGCACCGCGCGCGCCGGCCGCGCCAGAATGGCCCATTCCGAGCCAGGGAGCGCACGATGAAGCTATGCTATTTCGATGATTGGAAATTGGGCGTGGTCAAGGGTGACACGGTCGTCGATGTGTCGGCGGTGGTGAAGGGAATTCCCCACACCAACCCGGCGAACCTCATCAACGGCCTGATCGAGCGCTTCTCCGACTATCGCCGGCAGCTTGAAGACGCGGCGGCGAAGGGCCAGGGCGTGCCGATCGGCTCGGTGAAGCTGCGCCCGCCGCTGCCGCGGCCGACCAACATCGACTGCATGGCGGTCAACTACATGGAAGACGGCACGCGCTCCGAGCCGGCGCCGATCAACGGCTTCCATAAATCCGGCAACGCCGTCATCAGCCAGGACGACACGATGATCCTGCCCGACGTGCCGGCCAGCATCTTCGAGGGCGAGGCCGAGCTCGGGCTCGTCATCAGCAAGAAATGCTCGAACGTCAGCGCCGCCAACGCGATGGACTATGTGTTCGGCTACGTCAACTTCATCGACGGCTCGGCGCGCAGCCTGCCGCCTGCCGGCAACACCTTCTACCAGATGAAGTCGCGCGAGACGTTCGCGCCGATCGGTCCCTTCCTCGTCACCAAGGACGAGATCAAGGACCCGCAGAAGCTGCAGGTGCGGCTGTGGAACGGCAGCAAGCTCATGCAGAATTACAACACCGACGACATGGCGCACAAAATCCCGCGCTGCGTCGAATGGGTGAGCTCGCTGCACGCGCTCGAGGCCGGCGACATTATCGCCACCGGCACGAACCACCGCGGCCTCAACGCCTTCCAGGACGGCGACCAGATCGAGATGGAGTGCGAGGGGCTCGGCAAGCTGCGCTTCAAGATCAGGGACGATCTGAAGCGCAGCTGGGGCCGCGACACGCGGCTCGAGCACGCCAACAAGAAGCTCGAAGGCGTGCACACGCCGCAGCTCACCGGCAAATACGCGCCCAAGAAATAAACGCACGGACCCGCTGAACTGGCGATGGCCGGGCGCGTCCCGGCCATCTCCGTTTTTACTTCCGCAGATGCGGCATGACCTCGGCGGCGAAGAGGTCGAGGCTCCTGCGCGCCAGCTCGTCGGTCAGCACGCCGAACTGGAACATGCCGATGAAGATGTCGAAGCCGGTCTTCTCGCGCATGCGCTCGATCGACGCCCGCACCGTCTTGGGGCTGCCGATGAGCGCGGTGCCGTTGCCGATCAACTGGTCGGCCGACATGAAGGCGCTGCGCGTCGCCATGTTCTGCCGCAGGCGGAAGAAATTCTTGGTCGATTGCTGCGACGTGTAGCCCGGCGGAATCAACATCTCCGACGTCATGCGCAGGTAGTTGTTGAAGAGCGTCTCGATGCCGGCCTTTGCGTCCTCCTTGGCGCGCTCGTCGGTCTCGGCGACGTAGACGGGTGCCGCCCAGCCGAGCTGGCCGCCTGCAGCCTCGTAGCCGTATTTCTGCGCCTCAGTGCGATAGGCGGTGAGATAGCGCGTCACCAGCTCCTCGCTCGAGAATGTCACGAGGAACGGATATTTGCGGTCGGGATGGGACGCCCACGCCACCGTCTCGCTCGAGCCTTGGGACGGGATCCAGATCGGCGGATGCGGCTGCTGATAGGGCCGCGGCCACAGATTGACGTAGCGAATGTTGAAATTCTCGCTCTCGAAGCTCCACGGGCCTTTTTCGGTCCAGGCGCGCACGATGAGGTCGTGCGCTTCGTGGAAGCGCTCGTGCGAGAAATAGGGATTGACGCCCGAGGAATGATATTCGGCGCCGATGCCGCGCACGAAGCCGGCGATGATGCGGCCCCGCGAGAGGTTGTCGAGCATCGCGTATTCTTCGGCGATGTAGATCGGGTTGTTGACGATCGGCAGCGCGCGGCCCAAGACCGCGATCTTGATCGACTTGGTGCGCTGGATGAGAGCGCTCGCGATGAGATTGGGCGCCGGCATCATGCCGTAGGCGGTCTGGTGATGCTCGTTGACGCCGAGTCCGTCGAAGCCGAGCTGTTCCGAATAGACCAGAAGATCGATATGGCGCTCGTATTCGTCGGCGCCCTTCACCGGATCGTAGAGCTCGTTCGGCAGCACGACCCAGGCCGAGCGGTGCTTCGCCGCCGCTTCGAAATCGAGGTGGCGATAGGGCATCAGGTGGAAGGAGATGAGCTTCATCGCGCGGCCTCCTTCAGAAATGCCCGGACCGCCGGGATGACCTCGTCCGATTTCTCGACATGGGGCGCGTGGCCGCAGCGCTCGACCATGACGAGGCGGCGCGCGTCGGGAAGCCGCTGCATCCACAGATCGGCATATTGCCACGGGAAGATCTTGTCCTCCCTGCCCCACATCACCATCGCCGGCACCTTGATGCGGTGCAGCCATTTCTCGAGATCGGGATTGAACCAGCGCGGCTGCCAGCCGAACTTCGTCATGGTGAAGCGGTTCTTGAGGATCACGTCCATCTGCTCTTCGGTGGGCGTCAGCGCGAGCATGCGTTCGGCCAAGGCCTGGTCGTAATAGACGTTGCGCACCGTCTCTTCCGGGCCCCAGATGAAAAGGTCGCCGCCGGGAAGGCCGGGAACGCGAATGCCGGCGGCCGACATCACCGTGAAGCTCAAGAGGCGCGCGCGGTCGCGTACGGCGATCTCGGCCGCAAGCCAGCCGCCCAGCGAATGGCCGATGAGGTGGAAACGGCTGAGCCCGAGCTCCTCGGCGAAGTCGAGATAGAACATGGCAAGGTCGCCGATGTTGCGGATCCAGGGCGGATCCTCGGACGCGCCGAAGCCCGGATGCTCCGGCACCAGGACCTCGTATCCGTCCGCGATCGCATCGAAGAACGGCAGCCATTGCGGCAGGCCATTTGCGCCGTGCAGGAACAGGACCGGCGTCCCCTCGCCGACGCGATGCAGCTTGATCGCGACCCCGTTGATGCGCACGTCGGTCGCCCGATGAGCCGGCATTTCCTCAACTCCTCAAAGCTCATCGAGCATAGAGCACCTGTCCGCCCCCGTGGAGAGGGGTTGCTTTCGCGCGGGGCGATCCTGGTCTAGGCTTCGGCGCGGGGCGCATCCGCCAGCGAGGTCCACATGAGCACGATCACGCTCAACGGCGCATCGGGTCATCTCGCCGCGGCGAAGAAGCCGCGCGCGGGCGTGCTGCTGCTGCCGACGATCTTCGGGTTGAACCGCTTCACCACGGATTTCTGCGCCTCGCTCGCCGAGCACGGCCTCACGACGTTCGCGTGGGACCCCTATTCGGGCGAAACGCTGCCGCAGAATTTCGACGAGGCGCTGGCGCGCGCCCGCGAGTTACGCGACGGACCATCGCTCGACGCGATGTCGATCGGCATCGATTTCCTGATGGGCGAGCTCCGGCTCGACAAGGTGGCGACGCTCGGCTTCTGCCTTGGCGGACGCTATTGCCTGATGCTCGCCGCGCGCGAGACGCGAGTGGAGGCGTGCGTCGCGGTCTATCCCTCGATCGAGATGCCGCGCCGCTCGAACCAGGACGAGGACGCCGTGATCCGCGCCGGCGAGATCGCGTGCCCCGTGCAGCTCGTGATGCCCGGGCACGACACCGTGACGAGCCCCGAGACCTACGAGCGTCTCAAGTCCGCGCTCGAGCGCCGGCCCGCCGACACGTCGGTGCAGATTTATCCGGCGGCGCATCACGGTTTCATGCACGCGCCCGGGCCCGAGAACGAGGCCGCGGCGAAGCACGCGCGCCCGCTCGTCGCCGCGTTCCTGGAGGGGTATCTGGCTTAGGCGATGGCCGACAGGAAGAACCGGCAAGGCTTCGCCACGCGCGGCATCCACGCGGGCCAGGCGCCCGATCCGGCGACCGGTGCGATCATGCCGCCGATCTACCAGACCTCGACCTTCGTGCAGTCGAGCCCCGGCGTGCACAAGGGGTTCGAGTATGCGCGCACGCACAACCCGACGCGCATGGCCTACGAGCGCTGCGTCGCCGACCTCGAAAGCGGCACGCGCGCCTGGGCATTTGCCTCGGGCCTTGCCGCCGAGGCAACCGTGCTCGATCACCTTGCGAGCGGCAGCCACGTGCTCGCGTCGGAGGACCTGTACGGCGGCACCTACCGGCTCTTTGCCCGCGTGCGCGCCCATTCGGCCGGGCTCGAGACGAGCTATGCCGACTTCACCGATCGCGCTGCGATCGAGGCGGCGCTTAGGCCCAACACGCGGCTCATCTGGGTCGAGAGCCCGAGCAATCCGCTCTTGCGGCTCGTCGACCTCGCCATGGTGGCCGAGGTTGGGCGCGCGCGCGGCATCCTGACGCTTGCCGACAACACCTTCGCGAGCCCTTGGGTCCAGCGCCCGCTCGAATTGGGCTTCGATCTCGTGCTCCACTCCGCGACCAAATACCTGAACGGCCATTCCGACATGGTGGGCGGCATCGTCGTCGCGGCGCGCGACGGCGAATTGGCCGACCGGCTGCAGTTTTTGCAGAACGCGGTCGGCGCGGTGCCGGGCCCGTTCGACTGTTTCCTCGCGCTGCGCGGCCTGAAGACCTTGGCGCTGCGCATGGAGCGGCATTGCGCCAATGGGCTCGCCGTGGCGCGGCATCTCGCATCTCATCCGAAAGTGGAGCGCGTCTATTACCCCGGCCTTGCGAGCCATCCGCAGCACGAACTGGCGCTGCGGCAGATGCACGGGTTCGGCGGCATGGTGACGGCCGCGCTCACAGGCGGGCTCGCCGAGGCGAAGCGGTTCCTGGAACGGCTGCAGATCTTCGCGCTCGCCGAGAGCCTCGGCGGGGTCGAAAGCCTGGCCGAGCACCCCGCCATCATGACGCACGCCTCGTTGCCGCCGGAGCGCCGCGCGAGCCTCGGAATCGGCGACAACCTGGTGCGGCTTTCGGTCGGAATCGAGGACGCGGCGGATCTCGTCGCCGATCTCGACGAAGCGCTCGCGTGAGCCCGCGTTAACCATAACATTCAAGGGAAAGTTAACATAAACCGCGCATCTTCGAACGCAAAGCGGAACGCGCGGTCTCATGTACGTCCTCATCGGTTCGGGAATCGTCCTGGCGAGCGTCCTTGGCGGCTATCTCGCCAATGGCGGGAACCTCGAAGTGCTGATCCAGCCGTTCGAGGTGCTCATCATCGTCGGCGCCGCGGTCGGCGGCTTCATCACCTCGAACCGCAAGCCGGTGCTTAACGCCACGGCCAAGGCGATCCCGGCTCTTTTGAAGCCCGAGAAGCACGACAAGGATGCCTATCTCGAGCTCTTGAGCATGCTCTATTCGATCTTCAAGCTCGCCAAGACCAAGGGCGCGCTGGCGCTCGAGCAGCATTGCGAGAAGCCCGAGGAAAGCACCCTCTTCCAGCGCTTTCCGAAATTCTATAACGACCATCACGCCGTCACCTTCGTGTGCGACTATTTGCGCCTCCTCACCCTCGGCACCGACAACCATCACGAGATGGAGACGCTGATGGACGAGGACATCGAGACGGCACAGGCCGAGCACCACGCCGTCGTCAGCGCGGTGCAATCGACCGCCGACGCGCTTCCTGCACTCGGCATCGTCGCCGCCGTCCTCGGCGTCATCCACACCATGGGCTCGATCACCGAGCCGCCGGCCGTGCTGGGCCACTTGATCGGCGGTGCGCTCGTCGGCACGTTCATGGGCGTGCTGCTGTCCTATGGCTTTGTTGCCCCGATCGGCACCGCGATCGCCGGGCGCGGCGCCGCCGAGGAGCGCTATTTCCTCTGCATCAAGGCCGGCATCCTCGCCTACATGCAGGGCTATGCGCCGTCGGTCGCGGTCGAGTTCGCGCGCAAGTCGCTCAACACTGACGTGCGCCCAACCTTCTACGAGGTCGAAGAGGCAGTCGAGAATCTGCCAGCGGCGGCCTGACCATGGCCGACCGCCGCAACGAAAAGACCATCATCATCAAGCGCGTCAAGGTGAAGGGCCATGGCGGCCATCACGGCGGCGCGTGGAAGGTCGCTTACGCCGATTTCGTCACGGCGATGATGTCGTTCTTCCTGCTGCTGTGGCTCTTGAACGTCACGACCGACGTGCAGAAACGCGGCATCGCCGATTATTTCGAGCCGACGATCAGCTCGAAATCCGAGAGCGGCGCGGGCGGCGTCCTGGGCGGGCTCACGATTGGCCAGCCCGGCAGCGAAACCGATCCGCAATCGCAGCCGGCGCTCGATCTCGCGCGCTTGGCATTGCCGCAGGATAACGATAGCGACGACACCAGCGACACCAACAACGCCGGCACGGCGGGCACCGATCCGCAGCAGCAGAATGCCGGCGATCAGCCGGGCAAGGCGAAGCTCGACGACAAGGCCCTCGAACAGCAACTGGCAGAGCGCGAGGAAAAACGCTTCGAGGCCGCCGAGCAGACCTTGCGCGATGCGATCAAGGACGTGCCCGAGCTCCAGAAACTCGCTGCCAACCTCATCATCGACAACACGCCCGAGGGCCTGCGCATCCAGCTCGTCGATCAGGACCGGCAGCCGATGTTTCCCTTGGGCTCGGCCGAGATGCTCGACCCGGCGCGGAAGCTCATGGCGCTCGTGACGCAGATCGTGCTGCGCCTCCCGAACAAGGTGGCGATCACCGGCCACACCGATTCGACGCCCTATCCGGTGGCAGGCAAGTACAGCAACTGGGAGCTCTCGTCCGACCGCGCCAATGCGAGCCGGCGCGAATTCATGGCGGACGGCGTGCCGGCCGACCGCATCTCGCGCATCTCCGGCCTGGCCGACCAGGAGCCGCTCGATCCCAAGGATTCCGCCGCGCCCCAGAACCGCCGCATCAGCATCGTGCTCCTGCGCGAGGCGAAGGAGCTGCCGCCCGGCATCACGCCGAAGTGAGGCCGACAAAAACCCCGCGCGTTCCCTCTGGCGCCGAGCCGCCCGCCTCGCGATAATCGGGGTGGCGCACGAGGAGTAAAAATGCCGGAAGGGCATGGACGGCCGACCCGGACCACGCCGCTCGCTGAGCGGCCGTTCGCCGCGCCGCCGCAGCAATTCTATCGTACCGCCGCGCTCCCCTGCCCCTATCTCGCCGACCATGTCGAGCGCAAGCTCGTCACTGAGCTTTCGGGCCGCGAGGCGGTCTCGTTCTACAACGCGCTGTCGCGCGCCGGTTTCCGCAGAAGCCACAATCTCGCGTATCGCCCGGCGTGTTCCGGCTGCCAGGCGTGCCTGCCGGTGCGCATTCCGGTCGCGGATTTCCGGCTCACGCGCTCGCTGAAGCGCATCGTCAATCTCAACCGCGACCTGCACGCACGGCTGACGGCGGCCGTCGTTTCGGTCGAGCAGTATCGTCTCTTCCTGCGCTATCAGAGGACGCGCCATTCCGACAGCGACATGGCGGCGATGACCTATGGCGATTACCGCGCGATGATCGAGGACAGCCCGGTGGCGACGCGGCTCGTCGAGCTGCGGAACGCGGCGGGCACGCTGTCGGGCGCCTGCCTCCTCGACCTTTTGGATGACGGGCTTTCTGCCGTTTACAGCTTCTACGATCCCGCCGACGGCAACCGCAGCCTCGGCAACCTGCTCGTTCTGTCGCTGATCGAGGAGGCGCGGAAACTCGCGCTGCCATACGTCTATCTCGGCTATCTCATCGCCGAGAGTCCGAAGATGGCCTACAAGGCGCGCTTCCGCCCGCTCGAGGGATTGGGCCCGACCGGCTGGCGCCGCGTCATCGGCTGATACATCCGCCTTGCCCGAAGCTCACTCCGTAGCGCCGCCGAGCGCCGTATCGGCCGTTGCGAACCGCCGCTTCGTATTGGGCGCGGTCATGGCGATGATGTTCATGATCGCGATCGAAGGGACGATCGTCGCGACCGCGATGCCGACGATCGTCGGCGACCTCGGCGATTTCGATCTCTTCAGCTGGGTCTTTACGGCCTATCTGCTGACGCAGGCCGTCACCATTCCGATCTACGGCCGGCTCGCCGATTTCTACGGCCGGCGGCCCGTGCTGTTTGCCGGCATGGCGGTGTTCCTGACGGCTTCGCTCCTGTGCGGTCTTGCCTGGGGCATGGTGCCGCTCATCCTGTTCCGCGCGCTCCAGGGCGTGGGCGCGGGCGCGCTGATGCCGGTCGGCATGACCATCGTCGCCGATCTCTATTCGCCGGCCGAGCGCGCGCGCATCCAGGCCTATGTGTCGAGCGTCTGGGTGATCGGCGCACTCATCGCGCCGCTGATGGGCGCGTTCTTCGTCGCGCACTGGATCTGGGCGACCGTGTTCTGGGTCAATCTGCCGTTGGGCGCGATCGCGTCGGCGGCGCTCGCCTGGGCCTTGAAGGAAGTGCGCGCGCGCCACGCGCGGCGGATCGATTATTGGGGCTCGGCGCTCATGGTTGCGGGCTCGGGCGGTCTCATGTTCGTGCTGGTCCAGGCGACGAAGCTCAGCCTCGCCACCATCCTCGAAGTCGGCATCGGCGCGGTCCTGATCCTCGCTTTGCTCATCGCCTACGAGGTCCGCATCCGCGAGCCGATGCTGCCGATAGCATTGTGGCGCGATCCGATCGTCGTGGGCGGCAACCTCGCCAATCTTTGCATCGGCGCGATGCTGATGGGCGTGACGGCGTTCCTGCCGCCTTATGTGCAGGGCGCGATGGGGCGGAGCGCGCTCGTCGCAGGCTTCATGCTGACGGCGATGTCGGGGAGCTGGCCGGTCGGCAGCGCCGTCGCCGGCCAGGTGATGCTGCGTACGTCGTACCGCACCTCGGCCTTTGCCGGCGCCTCGCTCGTGCTCGTCGGCAGCGCGCTCCTCGCCATGATCGCGCCGCAGCGCAGCGCCCTCTTCGTCGGCGCCGCCGCGTGCCTCAGCGGTTTCGGCATGGGGCTCGTCAACAACAGCTTTCTGATCGCAGTGCAATCGATGGTCGAGCCGTCCGACCGCGGCACCGCCACCTCGTCGGTCGTGTTCATGCGCATGATCGGGCAGTCGCTCGGCACCGCCGTGTTCGGCGGCATCGTCAACGCGGGGCTGGCCGGAAAGATCGCCGGCGTCGGCGGCGACATCGTCGACCGCATGCTCATCCCCGCCTTCCGCGATGCGTTGGCGCCGGCCGAGCGTGCCGCCTTGATGCAGGCGCTGGGTGCGTCATTGCACAACGTGTTCCTGATCGACCTTGTGCTGGCGGCGGCGCTCGCGGGGCTTGCCGTGCTGTTGCCGCGGGGCCTCTCCCCGCTCACTCTGCGGCGGCAGCCTCGCGGTGCCCAAGACGGCGCAGGCAACGATCGACCCACAGCTTGTTGAGCTTCTCCTGCACCGCGTTCTGGCCCAAGCGCTCGTGCAGCACGCGGAAATCGACACGGTCGAGCGCCTGGTCCTGGTTGAAGCAGGAGAACACCACCGTCTCGGCGCCGGTCGCCGGGTCCTTCTGCACCTGAAGGCACTGGGCGCAGATCTCCTTCATCATGCATTGCATCGGCGAATTGACCGAAGCGATGGCGCGATGGCCAGGCTTCAAATATGGCGCCAGCACGCCGTGCCGGGCGCTTGCGACCGCAGCCATCATCACGTCCGAGCCGATGACGATGAGGCGGTCGATATTCGCCAAGGAGATCGGCTGCGCGCCGAGCGCGCCGCTGCCATACGCCGCCATCGCCTCGACGATGTTGCCGACGTAGCTCTTGTCCTGCGGCCGCGCGGGCGAAAAACCCGGCGCCTCGTCGCAGCACCACACGACCGTGTCGGCCGCGGTCTCGATCTGCTCTTCCTTGTAGCGGTCGATGACGCGCTTGTAGCCGGCGAAATAGAGAACGCGCGAGCCGTTCAAGCGCAGCGTCTGGCCGATCGAGAACAGCACCGCGTTGCCGAGCCCGCCGCCGACGAGCAGCACCGTCTCGCCGCCGGGCGTTTCCGTGGGCGTACCGGTCGGGCCCATGAGGATGACGGGCTCGCCCGGTTCGAGGAGCGTGCAGAGATCGGACGAGCCGCCCATTTCGAGCACGATGGTGGACAATGTCCCGGCTTCGCGGTCGACCGCGGCGCCGGTGAGCGCAAGCCCCTCCATCGCCAGTGTCGTGCCCTCGGTGCGCGCGGCGTGCGTCTCGTAATTCTGGAGGCGATAGAATTGTCCCGGGTGGAACGCGCGCGCCGCCAAGGGGGCGCGCACCACCACCTCGACGATGGTGGGCGTCAGGCGCTCGACTGCGGCCACCTCGGCGCGCAGCTCGTCGTTCAACTGCGCGATGAGTGCTTCCGGTGCGGGCGCGCGGGTGCCAAGGCGCGCGAGCATGCGGCTCACCACCGGATATCCCAACTTCGCGCCGCCCATCGCCTTTACCACGTTGCCGGTGAATGAGGGATGCAGGTCGCCGAAGAAGCTGATGGCGCGGCCGTCGGGCAGAAGGCTCATCAGCACGCGCACCGCTTCGGGCTTGGCCACGCGCTCGGGCCGCGCCGGGCGCCCTTCCTCGTCGTAAGCCTGGAAATAGCGGCCGTCGAGCGCGACATGGACCGGGTCCTCGCGCGCGAGAACAGTATTCGGCTGCGTCCCCGCGGCGACGAGGATGGTGCGCGCGGGAAGTGTCACGCGCTCCTCGGTCTCGAGCATCTTGCCGGTCGCCTCGTCGATGCGGTGTTTTGCGAGCGTGAGGCCGGTCGCGTGGCCGAAGCGGTCGATCTCGACCGCCTCGGGCGACAGGCCTTCGGCAAAGCGAATTCCCTCCTCCATCGCCTTCGCCACTTCTTCGTGGTTCAAGGTGTAGCTCGGCGCATCGATGAGGCGGCGGCGATAGGCGATGGTGACGCCGCCCCATGTGTCGAGGAGATCGACGAAGTGGGGCTTGCGTCCCTCGCGCGATGCCGCCCCGCGCTCGGCGCGGAGCGCCTTGGCGTGCGCGATGAACTCGTCTGCCGCGGCGCGCTCCTCGTCGGACCAGCCGGTCCGCACCTGTTCCGCGCCGCGCTCCTCGGCGAGCCGCTCATAGCGCGTGAGGAATTTCTCGACCTGCACCATGTAGTAGGCGAGCGATTCCGTCGCCGTGTCGATCGCGGTGAGGCCGCCGCCGATCACGACGACGGGAAGCCGCACGGTGAGGTTCGCGATGCTTTCGCTCTTGGCCGCGCCGGTGAGCTGCAGCGCCATCAGGAAATCCGACGCCTGGCGCACGCCGCGCGCGAGCCCGTTCTTCATCGGCACGATGGTGGGACGCCCGGCGCCGGCGCAGAGCGCGATGTGATCGAAGCCCAGCGCGAACGCGCTCTCGACCGTGAGCGTGCCGCCGAAGCGCACGCCGCCGAACATCGCGAATTCCGCGCGCCGTTCGATGATGAGGCGCACGAGCTTCAAGAAATTCTTGTCCCAGCGCACGGTGATGCCGTATTCGGCGACGCCGCCGAACCCCGCCATGACGCGGTCGTCGAGCCGCTCGTAAAGTTCCTCTACGTCGCGGATCGGCTCGAACGGCACGCGCGCGCCGCGCCGACCGACGCCGGATATTTCCGGCGGCAACGGCTCGATCTTGAGCCCGTCGATCGCCGCGACGGTGTGCCCGTCATTCATCAGATGATGCGCGAGCGTGAAGCCCGCGGGGCCGAGCCCCACCACCAGCACCTTCTTGCCGGACGGTTCCTTCGGCAGCGGGCGGC
The DNA here is from genome assembly GCA_963729295.1 of uncultured Alphaproteobacteria bacterium. Taxonomy (GTDB): domain Bacteria; phylum Pseudomonadota; class Alphaproteobacteria; order ATCC43930; family CGMCC-115725; genus DATJLY01. Next base: position 44,776 of record CAVSNJ010000012.1, on the reverse strand, counting down.
GCAGATCGAGCGGATTCCAGCGCGTCAGCAGCGCGTAGATCTCGAACCCCCAGGGCAGCGCGAGCACATCCTTCAAGGTGCGCGTCTCGACCTGCGGGATGTCGACCGGCTCCTGCTTCTGATAGATGCAGGACTTCATGCAGTCGTTGCAGATTCGGTGGCCGGTCGCGGCCGTCATCGGGTTGTCGACGGCGATGATGGCAAGCGCGCCGATGCTGTGCCCTTCCGCCTTGACGAGATTCATCTCGGAGATTTTTTCCTCGAGCGGGCAGCCGGCAAGCGTCACGCCGAACGGGCTTTTCTGGAACGCGCCGGTCTTGCGGTCTTTCAGGCCGCGCGAGCAGCTGTCCTTGCCTTGGTTGTGGCAGAAGATGCAGTAGTTCGCCTCGTCGAGCGCGCCGGTGAGATCGGTGCCGGGATCGGTGAGCGCGAAGCCGTCGCGCAAGCGCCGGTCCTCCTCGGGCAGGCGCAGCATGGTGACGCCGTGCTCGATCACGGTCTCGACCGGCACGAGATGATAGGGGTCTATTTTTGCCGGGATTTTGAAGAGGACACCCGCTTTGTGCCGCCTCTGGCCCGCGGGCGAGAGCGTCGCCCAGGCGGCGTAGCGTTGGGCCAAGTCGAGCGCGTCCCTATTCGCCGCCTCGTCGGCAAGCCAGCGCTCGACCGCGGCGGCGAAACTCTGCTCGGTGAGCTTCGCGCCGATGAGCGCCTCAAGCGCGCGGGCGGTTTCGTCGCCGTCGATCGCGGCAGCGCTGTTGCGGCGAAACGCCCTTCACCGCGCGGCGCTGCACGAAGAGGCGCTTCACCGAATAGAGCGGCGCGAGCGCGCTGTGGCGCGCCTCGAGCGCGCGCACCTCGGGCACGATGCCGAAGAGATCGGCGAGAAAATCCTCGAGGTGCGGCGCGAGATCGACCAGCAGATCGGACTCGTCCTTCGCCGCCAGCGCCGCCGGATCGCGTCGCGCCGTGACGAGCCGATCGTGGAGTGCCGCGTCGCCGCGCGCGAGATGCGCGACGAAGGCGGCATCGAGCGCCGCGAGCCCGGAGCGGGTCCACAACTGCTCGAAAGTCAGACTATGTTTCAGGGCAAGATCGCTCACGTCCTACTTTCTACAAACTATATCTGTGCTTATTTCTAAATCACATTAGCACGTCGTTGTACGAGCGCCAACCGGTTCCGAGCGTCCTCGGGCGCTGGCAGGACGACTCCAACCCTTGGAATCATACAATAAAATTGGGGAGTTGGACCCTCCCCCTCACGGCTCCACTGGCTCTGCCGTCCCGGTACCAGCGCCAACGTCATCTAGGGAGAGTCAGAGGGGCTGGGAAGGTCTGAATTGAGGTGGAACGGGACGAAGATGCCAAGAGCGAATATGCTGTCTTTCGGGCCCGGAGGGTCACTCGGCCACTCCGCCATGCAGTTTGTGTGTTCACCCGAGGCAAAGGCATGAGTAAAGACGAGCCATCGAGCGCCGAGGACACCGCGAAACGACGCGATGACGCGATCCGTCGCGCGCTGCGCACGCCTGCGAAGCCGAACAAAAATTATCTCGGCAAGAGCGCCCCGCCGCCACGTCGAGAACCCAAGGGCTCCAATCGGAAGAGTTGATCAGCGCGGCGGATCGCTCGGGAAATTGGCGTCGCGCGTCGGCGGCATGCGCGCTAGACGAGTGGCCGCAGGTATAGCCACAAAGACAGGTTGCGCACCGCGGCCTCCACTTGTACTGGTTTTGTTGGGAAAGGAACCTCGGGACACCCCGGCCGGTTCTGCCCCATGTGGAATGGTTAGTGCAGAAATTGGCGCGTCCTGCCACCGGCAAGCGCATTCTCATCGTCGAGGACGACGCAGCGGTGCGCGTCGTCATGCAGCACGTTCTGTTCACGGCTGGTTACGTGGTCGATGCCGTCGCGACCATGGCCGCTGCGCTGTTTAAGCTCGACAACTACTCCTATCACCTCATCCTCACCGACGACCGGCTTCCCGATGGGCGCGGCGTCCACATCGCCGACATCGCGCGCGGAAGGAACATGGATGCCGTCGTCGTGACGGGCTTCATGCTGCATTCGCGTAAGGCCGATCTTGAGCGCCACGAGCACCTGATGAAGCCGGTGCGCGCCGACGAGCTGGTCGAGGCGGTCGATCGGCACATGGCGAACATCCCATGTTAGGACGAGTTTAGCTAAGTGGGGTGCACCTAGTAGCCGAGCGCGCAGCCGTCCTTGCGCGGGTCGGAGCCGCCGACCAGGATGCCGCGCGCGCGGTCGATCCAGATCGCCTGCGCGCCGCCGAACGGGCGCTCGGCATAGCCGACGCGGTGTCCGCGCCGCGCGAGGTCCTGGGCCACGGTTTCGGCGACGCCGCGCTCGAGGCCCAGCACGCCGTCGAAGCAGAAGCTGCGCGGCGCCTCGATGGCGGCCTGCGGATCGAATCCTCGGTCGAGCATGTGCGTCAGGAGATGCGCGTGGCCGACCGACTGGTAGTTGCCGCCCATCACGCCGAACGGCATTTGCGCCCGTCCGTCCTTCATGAGGAAGCCGGGGATGATGGTGTGGAGCGGGCGTTTTCCGGGCGCGATCGCGTTGGGATGGCCGGCGATGGTGCGAAACATCTTGCCGCGGCTGTGCAGCATCACGCCGCACTCGGGCGCGAAAATGCCGCTGCCGAAATCGTCGAACAAGGAGTTGATGAAGGAGATCGCGTTGCCGTCGCGATCGACGACCGAGAGATAGACCGTGCTCTTGTGCTCGGCCTCGTCATAGATGGGCGCGGGACCGGCGCGGCCCATCTCGATCCGGCCGCGGTTTTGCGCGGCGTGCGCGTCGGAGAGAAGATGCGCGACCGGCACGGGCGAAAATTTCGGATCGCCTACCAGCGCGTCGCGCGCCGCATAGGCGCATTTCGTGGCTTCCGCGAGAAGATGGATGCGATCGGCCTCGGTGCATTTCTGCTCGCCCAGATCGTAGCCTTCGAGGATGCGCAGGATCATGAGTGCGGCGATGCCCTGGCCGTTGGGCGGACACTCGAAGACGTCGCAGCCGCGATAAGGCGCGGAAATCGGCGTCACGTACTCGCCGCGATGGCGCGCGAAATCGTCGAGCGCATGGAGCCCGCCGCGCGCGTTCAGAACCTGGACGAGCTCGGCGGCGACGGGGCCTTCGTAGAATGCCGTGCGCCCGTCGCGCGCGATAAGGCGCAGCGTTTGCGCCAGCGCCGGATTCCTGAGCCGCTCGCCCTCGCGCAGGATGCGGCCCGCCGGCGCGAAGACTTCGCTCGCGCCCGGATCGCCCAGCACCCGCTCCTGGAACGTCGCGAAATCGTAAGCGACGCGCGGCGTGAGGATGACGCCGTCCTCGGCGAGCGCGATCGCCGGCGCCAGGAGCGCGCCCAATTCCTTCGTGCCGTGGTCCGCGAGGAGCGTCAGCCACGCATCGAGCGCGCCCGGCACGGTGACGGCATGGGGCGATTCCGCGGCGATGACGCGGATGCCGCGCTCGACATACCACGCGACCTCGGCTTTTTGCGGCGCGCGGCCGGAGCCGTTGAAGGCGACGGGCGCCGCCCCGTTCTTCACGTAGATCGCGAAGCAATCGCCGCCGAGGCCGGTCATGTGCGGCTCGGCCATGGCGAGCACCGCGGCGGCACAGATCGCCGCATCGACCGCGTTGCCGCCGGCCTTCATCGTGTCGATCGCCGCGAGGCTCGCCAGCGGATGCGAGCATGCCGCCATCGCGTTTCCCGCCATCGCGGCCGAGCGGCGGGGCTGTTGGAAATCGCGCGTCATCGTCCTACTTTGCGGAAGTGACGGAACATATACAAGGCCGCCACCCATGGACGCCTATATCTATGACGGCTTGCGCACGCCCATCGGCCGCCATGCCGGCGCGCTCGCGCCGGTACGCCCCGACGATCTTCTGGCAAGCGTCATCAAGGCGGTGATCGAGCGCAATCCGTTCAAGCCCGCCGATTACGAGGATGCGATCGTCGGCTGCACCAACCAGGGCGGCGAGGACGCGCGCAACGTGGCGCGGCACGCGGCGCTCCTCGGCGGATTGCCGATCGAGACCGGCGGGCTCACGGTCAACCGCCTGTGCGGCAGCGGCTTGGCCGCCGTGCTCGACGCTTCGCGCGCGGCGACGTGCGGCCAGGGCGCGCTCTTCATCGCCGGCGGCGTCGAGAGCATGAGCCGCGCGCCCTTCGTGCTGGCGAAATCGGAAAGCGCCTATGGGCGCGAGGCGAAGATCTTCGATTCGACGATCGGGCCGCGCTTTCCCAATCCGAAGATCGCGCAAGGCTTCGGCATGGATACGATGGCCGAGACCGCCGACAACGTCGCGCGCGAGCACGCCATCTCGCGCGAGGCGAGCGACCAGTTCGCGCTGGCCTCGCAGCAGAAATATGCGCGCGCTAAGGCCGACGGATTCTACGACAAGGAGCTGCTGCCGGTCGCGGTGCCGGGCGCCAAGAAGGGCGCCAACGCCGCCGTGACCGAAGACGAGCATCCGCGGCCGGGGACGACGTTCGAGCGGCTCCTGGAATTGAAGCCCCTCAACAAGGACGGCGTGGTGACTGCGGGGAACGCGTCGGGCATCAATGACGGCGCCGCGGCGCTTATCGTGGGATCGAAGACGGCGGGCGAGAAGGCCGGCGCCAAGCCGCGCGCGCGCGTCCTCTCGGCGGCGGTCGCAGGCGTGGCGCCGCGCATCATGGGATTGGGCCCGGTGCCGGCGTCGCAAAAGGCGCTCGAGCGCGCGGGGCTCGGCTTGAAGGACATGGACGTGATCGAGCTGAACGAGGCATTCGCGAGCCAGGTGCTCGGATGCCTCAAGCTGCTCGGCATCGCCTTCGACGACGCGCGCGTCAATCCCAATGGCGGCGCCATCGCGATCGGGCATCCGCTTGGCGCCTCGGGCGCGCGGCTCGCGCTGACGGCGCTGCGGCAGCTCGAGCGCGGCGGCGGGCGCTACGCGCTCGTCACCATGTGCATCGGCGTCGGCCAGGGTATCGCCTGCGTGCTGGAGCGCATGCAGTAGGCGTCGGTTTCGTCGCCACCGCGTGGATGCCCGGGACAAGCCCGGGCATGACGATATGAAACGTATTCCCATGGATGGAGCTGCGTGCTTTGCTGCGCGCATGACGGCGATCACCAGCCTCGACTCGGCGCTTCGGCTCGTTCCGGACGGCGCGCATGTCGCGATCCCGCCGGACTATTCCGGCGTGCCGATGGAAGCGGCGCGCGCGCTCGTGCGCAGGGGCGCGAAGAACCTGCGCCTCCTGACCGTGCCGGCCTCGAGCCTCTGCGCCGACCTGCTGATCGGCGCGGGCGTGGTCAGCGAGATCGAGACCTCGGCGATCGGCTTCGGCGAGCTCGGCTCGGCGCCGCGCTTTTCCGCCGCGGTGCGCGAGGGGCGCATCAAATTCAAGGACGCGACCTGCCCCGCCATTCACGCGGCGCTGCGCGCCTCCGAGATGGGCAATCCGTTCGCCGTGCTGCGCGGCATCCTCGGCTCGGACATCCTGACGATGCGGCCGGACTGGCGCGTCATCGACAACCCGTTCGCGCCGGGCGATGCGATCGTGGCGCTGCCGGCGCTCACTCCCGATGTGGCGCTCTTCCACGCGCCGCTCGCGGATCGCCACGGCAATGTCTGGGTCGGGCGGCGGCGCGACCTGTTCACGATGGCGCATGCCTCGAAGACGAGCGTCGCCACGGTCGAGCGCGTCGTCGACGAGAATTTCCTGCTCGACGAGGCGCGCGCCGCGGCCACAATTCCGTCCTTCTATATCGGCGCCATCGCCGAGGCGCCGAAGGGCGCGTGGCCGATGCGGCTCGATGATCCCGAGGACACCGCGCATCTGCGCGAATACCTGGCGCTCGCCGCGAGCGAGGACGGCTTCGCGCGCTATCTCGAACGCTATGTCCATGGCCGGCGCGCCGCCTGAGACACGGATCGAGGAGGTCCTGATCGAGACGGTGCGGCGGCTCGTCGCCGGATCGCATCATGTCGCGGCCGGCGCCAACTCGCCGATTCCGCTGGCGGCCGCGCTGTTGGAGCAGCGGCACGATCCGTCGATGATCGTGTCGTTGCAGCAATCGCCCGAGCTCAATCTTTTCACCGACGGCAGCCGGGAATTGTTCGACGCGGCCGGCCAGGGGCGGATCGACGTGTTCTTCTTCTCGGGCGCTGAGATCGACGGGCACGGCAACATCAACCTCGTCGCGATCGGCGACTATGCGCGGCCCAAGGTGCGGTTTCCCGGCACCTATGGCGCGGCGTTCCTCTATTTCACCGTGCCGCGCATCATCCTCTTCCGCACCGAGCATTCGCGCCGCACGCTCGTAGAAAAAGTCTCGTTCGTGAGCGCGCCGGGAACGAGCCCGCCGGGCGTGTGGCGGCGCGGCGGGCCGGTGGCGCTGGTCACGCCGCTCTGCCTCTTCGCGTTCGATCGGGCGCGCGTCCGCTTCCGCCTCACGAGCCTCCATGCGGGCCATACGCTCGAAGAAGTGCGCGACCGCACCGGCTTCGCCTTCGATGTCGCCGAACCCGTGCCCGCGACCGTGCCGCCCGCGCCCGAGCTTCTGGCCGAGCTGCGCGGCCCCGTTGCGCGGGAGCTCGCGAAAGCCTATCCCAAATTCGCCGCCGATGTGTTCGGCGTCACGGCAAGGGCGAGCGCATGAGCGAGAGCGAGGGAGCATTGGCGGGCGTGCGCGTGATCGACCTGTCGCGTGTACTGGGCGGGCCGTTCTGCACCCAGATCCTGGCCGACCACGGCGCCGACGTCGTCAAGGTCGAGCCGCCGCAAGGCGACGAGACGCGGGCCTGGGGTCCGCCCTTCCGCGACGGCACGGCGTCCTATTTCATCGGCATCAACCGCAACAAGCGCGGCATCGCGCTCGACCTTGCCGCGCCCAAGGGGCGCGAGGTGCTGTTCCGTCTGCTCGAGCGCGCCGACGTGCTGATCGAGAATTTCAAGACCGGCACGCTCGAGCGCTGGGGCATGGGATATGACGTGCTGAAGGAGAAATTCCCGCGCCTCATCCATGCCCGCATCTCGGGCTTCGGCGCCGACGGGCCCTTGGGCGGCTTGCCCGGCTATGACGCCTGCGTCCAGGCGCAGGCCGGCATCATGAGCCTCAACGGCGAGAACGGCGGCGAGGCTTTGCGCGTCGGCCTTCCCGTGGTCGATCTCGCGACCGGGTTCAACGCCGCGATCGGCATCTTGATGGCGCTCACCGAGCGCGCGCGGTCGGGCAAGGGGCAGTTCATCGAGACGACGCTCTACGAAAGCGGCCTCATGCTGAGCCATCCTTACGCCACCAACTGGTTCATGAGCGGCAACGCGCCGACGCGCATGGGGAACGGGCACCCGAACCTCTATCCCTACGATCAGTTCGCGACGAAGACGAAGCCGATCTTCGTCGGCGTCGGCAACAACCGGCAGTACCAGCGTTTCTGCGCCGAGATCGGCCGGCCGGATCTCGCCCTCGACGCGCGCTTCACCGAGAACCGCGACCGGCTCGCCAACCGCGCGCCTCTGCGCGCCGCGATCGAGGACATCCTGGCGGCGCAGGACGGCGAAGAGGTGTGCGCGCGGCTTCTGAAGCGCGGCGTGCCATGCGGCGTCGTCGAGACCATCCCCGACGTCTTCACCCATCCGCAAACATTGGCGCGCGGCATGATCGTCGAGGAGGGCGACTACAAGGGCGTCGCCAACGCCATCCGCATGTCGCGCACGCCGGCCCGCGTGCGACGCAAGCCCCCGCGCTTCGGCGAGGCGAACCGCGACGTGCTCGCGGAAGCCGGCTACAGCGGCACGGAGATCGACGCGCTCCTGGCCGAGGGCGCCGTCGTCGCCGCCATGCGCAAAGCCCCGGCGGACTGAGTGGACGAGCAGGATTCCGCGGCCGAGCTCTTTCGCGCGCTCGTGCGTCATGTGAAAGCGGGCGAGCTCGAGCTGCGCTGCGACTTCAAGCGGCTTCGCCACATGGATTGCCCGGTCGCGGTCGAGGCCGAGGGCACGCGCTGGGCCTATGTCACGATTGCGGCGATGGTGCTCGGATTGTGGCGCGGCGGGTGGTGGTTCGCGCTCGCGGCCGCCGGGATCGGATCGGTCCTCTACTACACGATCGGGTCGCGGCTGATCGAGCGCAATATCCGCCGCCGCATCGACGAGCGCTCGCTCGGCAGCCTCGACGATTGGCAGAAGCTGTGGCGCTTCGGCGGTATCACGCTCGCAACGAGGGATGGCGAGGCGTGCGATGCGCCGCAGGGCAACTGGATGGCGCTGGTGCGGGAGATGGAAAGTCCTTCTCCGCCCTTGAGGGCGGAGAAGGATTTAGGATGAGGTGGGTGACTCTCCCACCTCACCGTCGACCGCATGCGGTCGACCCTCTCCGCCCCCGAGGACGGAGAGGAAGCTTCAGATTGCCGGCGCGCACGAGGCGCGTGAAATCGTTGGCGAGGGTGAGGTGCGGCTCCGACAGTTTTTGCAGAGCGGCGAGGTCGAGACCCTCGACCATCTCGCGCACCAGAACGCCGTCCGCGGCGATGTCGATCACGGCGAGATTGGTGTAGACGCGCTTGACGCAAGCGGGCGCGGTCAGCGGATAGGAGCAGGACTTGCGCAGGCGCGGCGCGCCGTCCTTCGTCGTGTGCTCCATCAGCGCGCGCACTTCCCTGGCGCCGACGGCGAGGTCCATGGCGCCGCCGACGCCCGGCGCGAAGAGCGGATCGTCGGTCGTCCAGTTGGCGAGGTCGCCCGCCTGCGACACCTCGAACGCGCCCATGATGGACAGATCGAGATGGCCGCCGCGGATCATCGCGAAGGCGTCGTTGTGGTGGAAGAACGCGCCGCCGGTGAGCAGCGTCGTGAGGCCTTTGCCGGCATTGATGAGGTCGGGGTCCTCGGCGCCTTTCGCGGGCGCGGGGCCCATGCCGAGGATGCCGTTCTCGCTGTGGACGACGATCTCGCGCCCCGGCGGCAGATAATCGGACACGAGCGTCGGCAGGCCGATGCCGAGATTGACGTAGGCGCCATCGGCGATGTCTTGCGCCGCGCGCCACGCCATCTGGCGGCGGGTGAGCGGCGTCATGCCGGGCGCTCCACGCGCACGACGCGATCGACGAAGATGCCGGGCGTGTGCACGCTCTCGGGGTCGAGCGATCCCAGCTCTACCACCTCCCGCACCTGCGCCACCGTGAGCTTCCCCGCCATCGCCATCACCGGATTGAAGTTCCGCGCCGATTTGCGATAGACGAGATTGCCCCAGCGATCGCCGCGCTCGGCCTTCAGCAGCGCGACATCGGCCTTGATCGGCGGCTCGAGCACATGGAGCGCGCCGTCGATGGTGCGGCTCTCCTTGCCCTCGCCGACGCGCGTTCCGGCCGAGACGCGGGTGAAGAAGCCGCCGATCCCGGCGCCGCCGGCGCGAATGCGCTCGCTGAGCGTGCCCTGCGGCACGAGCTCCAATTCGATGGCTCCTGCCCGATAGACCGCCTCGAACACGTGCGGGTCGGAGGTGCGCGGATAGGAGCAGATGACTTTCCGCACCCTGCCCTCGCGGATCAGCATGGCGATGCCGCGCTCGCCGGTGCCGGCATTGTTGGCGACGATCGTGAGATCGCGCGCGCCCTGCCCCGCCAATGCCTCGATCAGCTCGATCGGCTCGCCGACATTGCCGAACCCGGCGCACAGCACCGTCATGCCGTCGCTTATGTCGGCGACCGCGGCCTCGAGGCTCGGCACGCGCTTGTCGATCATCAGAAGCTGACCCGGTCGCCGCCTTTCAGATCGAGCATGGTGCGCGCCTCGTCGGGCGACGCGATCTCGAGCGACAGGTTCTCGAGGATGGAGCGGATGCGCTTCACCTGCTCGGCGTTCGACTTCGCGAGCTGGCCCTTGCCGAGATAGAGCGAATCCTCGAGCCCGACGCGCACGTTGCCGCCCATGATCGCGCCCATGGTGATGAGCGGCATCTGGTGACGGCCCCCCGCAAGAATGGACCAGTAGTAGCTGTCGCCGAACAATTTGTCGGCGATCGACTTCATGTGGGTGACGTTCTCGGGATCGGCGCCGATGCCGCCCAGGATGCCGAAGATGGTCTGCACGAAGAGCGGCGGCTTGACCAGCTTGCGGTCGAGAAAGTGCGCGAGATTATAGAGATGGCCGACGTCGTAGCATTCGAACTCGAAGCGCGTGCCGTGCGCCTCGCCCAGTTCCTTCAGAATCCGCTCTATATCTTTGAATGTATTCCGAAAAATGAAGTCGCGCGTCATCTCAAGATGATGCCGCTCCCAGTCGTGCTTGAACTCCTTGTAGCGGTGCGAGCATCGGGTAGAGGCCGAAATTCATCGAGCCCATGTTGAGCGAGCACATTTCCGGCGCGGCGCGCAGCGGCGCCGCGAGCCGCTCCTCCAAGGTCATGCCGTGCCCGCCGCCCGTGGTGATGTTCACGACCGCGTTGCAGGCCTGCTTGATCTGCGGCAGGAACTGCATGAAGACGGCCGGATCGGGCGTCGGCCGCCCGTCCTTCGCGTCGCGCGCGTGAAGATGCAGGATGGCGGCGCCGGCCTCGGCCGCGCCGATCGCCTGCTCCGCCACCTCGGCCGGCGTGAGCGGCAGATGCGGGCTCATGGTCGGCGTGTGGATCGAGCCCGTGACGGCGCAGGTGATGATGACTTTGCCGGATTTCGCCATGTGTGCCTCCCGTTGGGGAGAACTGTCGCGGCATCGCGACCCGCCGGTCAAGTCTGCCCTTTCGCGGGAGGAGCTGTAATCGCGGTTGGGCTTTGCGGGCTGGGCGCCGGGTGGAGAGCGGACTACCACCAAAGGCTTGGCATAGCCTAGTGTGACTGGATCCGCCGTTGGGTCGCAGAACATGAGCCGCTTCTGGAGTTCAGTCGTCCACAGCCTGTCGCCATACGTGCCCGGCGAGCAGCCAAGGCTGGATGACATCCTCAAGCTCAATACCAACGAGAATCCTTATGGACCTTCGCCTCGCGTCCTGGAGGCGATCGCCTCCGCCATGGATCGTCTGCGCCTCTATCCCGATCCGCGCGCTTCCTCTCTGCGCGAGACGATCGCGGCCCGCTACGATGTTGCCCCTGACGAAGTGTTCGTTGGGAACGGCTCGGATGAGGTACTGGCCCATACCTTCCAGGCTCTTCTGAAGCATGATGCGCCGCTCCTGTTCCCCGACATCACTTACAGCTTCTACCCGGTCTACTGCCGCCTCTACGGCATCCGGTACGAAGAGGTGCCGCTCGATGCCGCGATGAGGGTGGAGATCGCCGACTTCCGGCGGCCATGCAGCGCCATCCTTCTGCCCAATCCGAACGCCCCCACCGGCATCGGGCTTGCGCGCGAAGCGATCGAGGCGCTGGTGGCCGAACATCCGGACCAGTTGGTGGTCATCGACGAGGCTTACGTCGACTTCGGCGGCAAGAGCGCCGTATCACTCGTCGCGCGCCATGACAATCTGCTCATCGTCCAGACCCTCTCCAAGTCGCGGGCGCTGGCCGGACTGAGAGTTGGCTTTGCCATCGGCCAGCGACCTTTGATCGAGGCGCTGGAGCGGGTGAAGGGCAGCTTCAACTCCTACCCTCTCGATTGCCTCGCCATCGCTGGCGCGGTCGCGGCCCTGAACGACGATGCATGGTTTCAGAAGACGCGCACGCGCATCATTGCGAACCGCGAAGCGCTCGCCCGCGCCCTCTCCGAGCTGGGCTTCGAGGTTCTCCCATCGGTGGCGAACTTCGTATTCGCGCGCCATCGCAGCCGCAGCGGCACATATCTCGCAGCCCAGCTTCGGGAGCTTGGCGTTCTGGTACGACATTTCCAGAAGCCCCGAATCGAAGACTTCCTACGCATTACGGTCGGAACGGAAGAGCAATGCAGCCGATTGATTGCTCTGATGCGCCGCTTGGTCGTCGAATGAGGAAAGCGGCTTCTATCCGTGCAGGCGGATGAAGTCGCGCACCTTCGGATAGATCTCGGTGCGGAAGCGGCGGCCGTTGAAGACGCCGTAATGGCCGACATTCTGCTGCACGTAGCGCTCCTTCAGCGACGGCGCGAGGCCGGACAGAAGGTCGTGCGCGGCGCCGGTCTGGCCGACGGCGCAGATGTCGTCGTTCTCGCCTTCGATGGTGAGGAGCGCGGTGCGCTCGATCGCGCGCGGCTCGACCGGCACGCCGCGGCTTTCGAAATTGCCCTTCGGCAGCGCCTCGTCCTGGAACACGCGCTTGATGGTCTGGAGATAGAAATCCGCCGGCAGGTCCATCACCGACATGAACTCGTCGTAGAAGGCGCGCGTCGCCTCGACGCTTTCGCCGTCGCCGCGCACCAGGTGATTGAACATGTCGACATGCGCCGTGATGTGGCGGTCGAGATTTATCGTCATGAAGCCGGCGAGCTGGAGGAAGCCGGGATAGACGCGGCGGAACGCGCCGGGATAGCGCGCCGGCACGGTGGCGATGACGGTGCGCTCGAACCAGGCGAGCGAGCGCGAGGTGGCGAGCAGATTGGGCGCAGTCGGATTGACGCGCGGATCGATCGGGCCGCCCATCAAGGTCATGGTCTTGGGCTGGGCCGGATCGTTCGCGGACGCGAGCAGCGACACGGCGGCCAGGACCGGGACCGAGGGCTGGCACACGGCGACGACGTTCAAGTCGCCGCGCAAGTGCCGCATATAGTGGATGACGAGATCGATATAGTCGTCGAGATCGAAGCGGCCATGGAGCATCGGCACGGCGCGCGAATTGACCCAGTCGGTGATGTAGACGTTGTGATCGACGAGGAGCCGCTCGACCGTGCCGCGCAACAGCGTCGCGAAATGGCCCGAGAGCGGCGCCACGAGAAGGAGGCGCGGCTGCTCGGGCGCGTAGTCCTTCTCGAAGTGCAGCAGATTGCAGAACGGATGGCGCGCCACGACGCTCTCGCGCACGGCCACGCGCTCGCCCGCGATCTCGACGGAGGATATGCGGAAGTCGGGGCGCTCGTGCCACATGCCGGCGCGCGCCACCATCTCGCACGCGGCGGCCGTGCTGCGCACCAGCGGATGATGCGCCAGCACCGGCCAGGGCTGGTTGTTGAGGAGCCGCTCGGCCGCGCGGGCCATGAAGCGGACGGGCGCGAAGAGGTCGGCCTGCGCCTGGTAGGCCTCGTAGTAGAACATGGGATTTCGTCTTGTTCCGTGGGGCGGGGCAACCGTAGGGTTAACAGCGAGACGGGACGGCTTCTCCGCCCGGTCCGATCAGAATATGCGACCTGACCCCTTTACGCCCAATAAATGGCGGGCACATGGCAGGCCCCCACACTATACATAGGATTTGAGATTGATTTTACGAAAATTTTACGCGGCGAGCCGCGCCGCCAAACTGGTAAAGACGGGGAGCCCATTTCGGGCGAGCGCGTGCCGCACCGCCGCCTCCGGAATGCCGATGAAGCTGCGATAGAGAAGCTGCGCCACGAAGGTGAACGCCGGCCCGTGGAGACGATCCTCGGGCACGACGAGATGCGCCGCCTCGTGCAGCACGAGGAAGCGATAAAGATGCCCGCGCTCGATCGCGATGCGGTGATTCGCCACATCGGCGAAACCGCCGATCCTGGGATCGGCGAAGCGCGGCACGAGCGCGAGGCGCGGCGGGCGGCGGTCGAGGCCCGCGAAGATCTCGGCCACCATGGCTTTGGCATCAGCGAGCGCGATCACCGCATGACCGGCCGGATACTCGGCGAAAAGCTCGTCCTCGAAGCGGCAGATGGCGGCGCGAAAATCGGTGCCGGTGTCACCTTCCGCGACCGCCGATGCGATCGCCTCGCCCAGGCCGCTCCACGCCCAGCGGCCGAATATCGTCGACATAATTTGCTCTTTCGCTCGAACGGCAACGAACCGGACGAGCGTGGCGCGTCATGGTTAAGGAGTTGTTGCGGGCGCGCGGGGCAGAGGCTCAGAACGTGCCGGGATACTGGCCGCCATCGATCAGCACGTTCTGTCCGACGATGTAGCCGGCCTGTGCGCTGCACAGGAAGGCGCACGCCGCGCCGAACTCCGCCGGATCGCCGATGCGGCGCGCGGGAATGCCGGCCAGGCGGTTGCGGTCGACCTCCTCGACGGTGAGGCCGCGGCCCTTGGCGAAATCGATGGCGTTCTGGCGAAAGCGCGCGGTCGCCATCGCGCCGGGCAGGAGGTTGTTGATGGTGACGTTGTGCTCGGCCACCTTGCGCGCGAGGCCGGCGATGAAGCCGGTCAAGCCCGCGCGCGCCCCGTTCGACAGGCCGAGCAGATCGATCGGCGCCTTCACCGTCGCCGAGGTGATGTTGACGATGCGGCCGAACTTGCGCGCGATCATGGCGTCGATCGTCGCCTTGATGAGCTCGATCGGCGTCAGCATGTTACCGTCGAGCGCCTTGATCCAGATGGCGCGGTCGAATTCGCGAAAATCTCCGGGCGGCGGACCGCCGGCATTGGTGACGAGGATGTCGGGCGACGGCAGCGCTGCCAGCGCCGCGGCGCGGCCCTCCGGCGTCGTGATGTCGCCCGCGACCGCCGTCACCTTGGCGCCGGTCGCGGCGCGGATTTCCGCCGCCGTCGCCTCGAGCCGCTCGCGGCCGCGCGCGGTGATGACGAGCTCGACCCCCTCGCCCGCCAAGGCCATGGCCGAGGCGCGCCCCAGTCCCTGGCTCGCCGCGCACACGAGCGCCCGCTTGCCGCGAATGCCGAAATCCATCCCGCTCCCCTTCCCCTGCTATTTGCCGGTCGCGCGCCGCGGCGGCAATGACTTGATATAGACGGCGATGGCGTGGCGGTCAGCATCGCTGAGCTTGCCCGTCCCCTCGACCACGTCCGCCATGCCCGAGCCGACGCTGTCGCCATCGGGCGTGATGCCGTTCTCGAGCACGCCCTCGATGTCGCCGAGGCTCCATTTGCCGATGCCGGTCTCCATGTCGGGCGTGATGTCGGGCGTCTTCTGGCCGTCGGGTCCTTGCGGATTGCCGGCGAAGCCATGGTCGCGCTCGAGCGCGCCCAGGAAATTCCGCGGCGTGTGGCATTCCTCGCAATGGACGACGGCCTCGGCGAGATAGCGGCCGCGGTTCCATTCGTCGCTTTGCCCCGCGACCGGCGCGAGCGGGCCCGGCGTGAAGAACAGCATGCGCCAGAAAATTTGCAGATGGCGGATGCCGAAGGGGAATTTGACGTTGTGCGGCTTGTCGGGCGCGGGCGAGGGTTTCTGCGCCATGAGGAAGGCGTAGAGATCGGCGATGTCCTGGTCGCTCATGCCAGTGAAGGAGGGATAGGGAAAGACCGGAAAGAGATAGGCGCCGCCGTCGTCGATGCCCTGGCGCAGCGCGCGCGCGAATTGCGCCTCGCTCCACGATCCGATGCCCTGCTCCTTGTCGGGCGTGATGTTGGGGCTGAAGAAGGTGCCGAAGGGCGTGGCGAGCGCCCGCCCGCCGGCCAAGGGCGCACCGCCGTTTTTCTTGTCGGTGTGGCAGCTCGCGCAATCGGCGGCCGCGAAGATGTAGGCGCCGCGCGCGATGGCGCTGTCGTCGGCGCGGGCCGGCGACGCCAATGCGGCAGCGAGAAAACCCGCCGCCGCAAGCGCGCGCGAAACGACGCCGAGCGAACCGGTTCTCAGGTCAGGGGCAGGCGATATTTCGAATGGCAGGCGCCGCAGCCGGCCTTGCCGGTGGCGCCGAGCTGCGCCGCCACCGCCTTCTGGTCGCCGCCCTCGATCGCCGCCTTGAGCTTCACTTCCTCGCCTTGGAGCGCCATCGGAATCTGGCTGAAGTTCGCCTGGTCGGTCCAGATCTCGGGCTTGGCCTTGGTCTTGCCCGGGAAGTCCGTGGCGCTCGTGCCGTCCGGGAACTGATCCTTGATCTTCGGCGCCCGCGCGAGCAGGTCGTTCACTGCCGTCAACGCCTTCTGCTGATCGCCCTGGCCCTTCGAGAAATCGGTGATAGCCTTCACGTCGGCGCCCTGCGCCTTCATGAAGTCCTGGCGCTGCGTCACGAGCCCGAGCTTGTCCTGCGCGACGCCTGCCGCCGTCCCGGCCAGGAGCAGCGCCAAGCCAACCCCGGCCGTGGTCCATTTCGCTCGATTCCGCATTGTCGCTTTCCCCTCCTCGATGCAAGACGATCTCTGCCTATTCGCGATGATAGGTACGGTTGGCGGGGCTACGCGTCACGATTGCGTGAGCCCTCAGGTCATCGGCACGGCGATGTGCTCGATGAAGCCGGGCCGCGTCTTGACCCGGTCGTACCAGGCTTCGAGCCGCTTCATCGGCGGCCGCTCATACGGCAGGCCGAACCAGCGCCGCGCGAAGATCGCGACCGGGATGTCGCCGATCGTGAAATCCTGGCCGGCGAGATAGGGCCAGCTCTGATGCTCGAGCCAGTCCTCGACGATGCGCCAGACCGGGATCGCCTCCTGTCGCGCGCGCTCGAGCTGGGCGGGATCGCGCTTGTCCGGCGGCGTGCGGATATAGCCCCAGAAGAGCGGCGTCGTCGCCGGGCCGCCATGGCCGAGCTGCCAATCCATCCAGCGCTCGACGAAGCTGCGCCGTCCGGGGTCGGAGGGATAGAGCGTCTCGGCCCGCCGCGTGGCGCAGAGATAGCGCACGCACGAGTTCGATTCCCAGACGATCGTGCCGTTGTCGTCGATCGTCGGCACGCGGCCATTGGGGTTCATGGCGCGATATTCCGGCTTGTCGTTGCCGCCATAGGCCCCGCCGACATCGTAGCGCTCGTATTTCTCGCCGAGCTCGACGCAGCACCACAGCACCTTCATGACATTGGCCGAGCTGGTCCGCCCCCAGATCTTGAGCACCGCCATCCTCCCGTTTCGCGGATGATAGAGAGGCACGAAAGCGTGATGCAAGGCGCGCATCCCGCATAGAATGGTGCAAGCCCTTGTCGTATCATCGGCCCGGTTCGGATCAACGTAGGGGAGAAAACAATGGACGGTTCGATGACACGGCGGACCGCGGTCGCCTTGGCGGCCTTCGCGGCCTTCGGCTGGGCCGGGCGGGCGCAAGCGGCGGTGGTGAAGTTCACGGTGCCATTGAGCGGCGGCGAGCAAGTGCCGCCAGTCGATTCCCCGGGCAAGGGCAGCGCCGACATCACCTGGGATCCGACGACGCGGGTCGTCACCTGGGCCGTGACCTATAGCGGCCTGTCGGGACCGGCGACGATGGCGCATTTCCATGGCCCCGCCGACAAGGGCAAGAACGGGCCGGTGGTCGTGTGGCTCTCGAAGCAGGGCAGCCAGGCGGCGAGCCCGTTCAGCGGCGAGGCGACCTTGACGCCGGACCAGGCGAAGCAGTTCGCCGCTGGCGAGTGGTACATCAACGTGCACACGGCAGCGCATCCCGGCGGCGAAATCCGCGGCCAGGTGATGCCGCCGAAGGCCTAAGGCAGCTACAGGTAAGTCGCGAGCGCGGCTGCGGCGGCGACGCCGCAGCCGAACACCCACGCCGCGCGCCATAGTCCGGCGATGCGCGGGCGCGCTTGCGCGTCCGGCGCGCGCGTCCGCCCGGTAATCATCGGCAGCAGCAGATCCTGCCGCAACACGACGGCGTAGAGAAGCACCGCCACGAGGTGCACGGCGATCGCCACGACGAGCGCATCCCAAAGCACGCGGTGCAGAGTGGTGACGAGGTTCATGCCGTGCTCGGAGAGCGCCACGCTCAGCGGGCCGACGCTGGCGACGTTGTTGTTGTCGAGGATGCCGGTCAACGTCTCGCCGACGAGCAGCGCGAGCAGCAGGACGATCATCCAGCCGCCGGCCGGATTGTGCCCGACGCGCGGCGGCGATTGACGGCGCAAGATGCCGGCGAGATAGGCGAGCGTCACGCCCGGCGGGGCCATGAAGGAGGCAAAGCGCGTCGTCTCGCTGCCGAGAAAGCCCCACAGGATGCGGAACAGCACGAGCGCAAGCACCGCCTCGCCCGCGAGCACGTGCATGAAGATCCAGTTCAGGCGATAGGTGACATAGGCCGCGAGCACCAGGAGCGCGACGAGCCAATGGAAGAGGCGCGTCGGCGCGTCCCAGACAAGGATTTCGCGATGCGGCGCGTCCCCGTCGTCCAATCCTCGCGTCCTTCGACTATGCCCCTCCGCTCCGCGTCGGGGCCGTGCTCGGGATGGGGAAGCTTCTTAGCATAACCGCCACGTTCGTCCCGAGCGAAGCGTGCGAAAGACGCGAAGTCGAAGGACGCAAGGGGAGCCGGCGCGTCGATGGCTAGAGCAGCCCGAGCTCGAGCTTCGCCTCTTCGCTCATGCGGTCGCGCGACCAGGGCGGGGTCCAGACCAGCTTGACGCGCGCGTCATTGACACCGGCGACGGCGGCGACCGCGTCCTTCACCTGGCCGGGGAGCGCCTGCGCCACGGGACAGGCGGGCGTCGTCAAGGTCATCTCGACATAGACCGTGCCGTCGCGGTTGACGATCAGCTCGTAGATGAGGCCGAGATCGACGAGGTTCACGGGAATTTCCGGGTCCTGCACGGTCTTCAGCGCATCGAGCACGCGCGCCATGAGCTCGGCGTCGGGCTCGCCCGGCTCCGGGCGCTCGACATCGTCGCTCTCGGGCGGATGCTCCTCGAAATCGAAGGGATCGTCGGCGGAGACCATGGCGCTACTCGGTCTTGACGGTGGCGCCGGCGGCGCCGTTCTGCAACGCCGCCTCGAACGCATGCCAGGCCAGGGTCGCACATTTGACGCGCGCGGGATATGCCTTCACGCCCTCGAGCGGCGCGAGCCGTTCGAGATCGTCCGCAAGATTTTCGGGCACGGCCTCCTCGCCCTCGCCCATGACGGTGGCGCGGAAGCTCGCGAACAGCGCTTCGGCCTCCTTCAACGTCTTGCCCTTCAGGATCTCGGTCATCAGCGAGGCCGACGCCGTCGAGATGGCGCAGCCGCGCCCCTCGAAGCTCACATCCGCGATGCGGTCGCCGTCCATCGTCACATAGACGGTGACGCGGTCGCCGCACAGCGGATTGTGGCCGTGCGCGAAATGGCTCGGGCTCTCGATCTTGCGGAAATTGCGCGGATGGCGCCCGTGATCGAGGATGATGTCCTGGTAGAGTTCGCGCGGATCCATCGAAACCTCTAGCGCCCGAACAGCTTTTGCGCGCCGGCGATGGCGCGGACGAGCGCATCGATATCGCTTTCCTCGTTATAGACGCCGAACGAGGCGCGGGTCGTCGCGGCCAGGCCGAGCTTCTCCAAGAGCGGCTGCGCGCAATGATGGCCCGCGCGCACGGCGACGCCGTGCTGGTCGAGCACCTGCGCCAGATCGTGCGGATGCACGCCCTCGACGTCGAACGAAACGATGCCGAAGCGATGCTGGCCCGCGCCGATGACGCGCACGCCCGGCATGCGCGACAGGCGATCGACGCCGTAGCCCGTCAGCTCAGCCTCGTGCGCGGCGATCGCCGGGCGGCCGAGGCTCTCGATATATTCGAGCGCGCGGGCAAGCCCGATCGCGCCGGAAATGTCGGGCGTGCCCGCCTCGAAGCGCGCGGGCGGTTCCTGGAAGATCGTCTTCTCGAAGGTGACGTTGAGGATCATGTCGCCGCCGCCCTGGAACGGCGGCATCGCTTCGAGAATCTCGCGCCGCGCCCACAAGACGCCGATGCCCGTGGGCCCATAGGTCTTGTGGCCGGAGAAGACATAGAAGTCGCAGCCCAAGCCTTGCACGTCGATCGGCAGGCGCGGCGCCGCCTGGCAGCCGTCGATCAGAACCTTGGCGCCCTGCGCGTGCGCGAGCCGGACGATCCCTTCGACCGGCACGACCGCGCCCGTCGCATTCGCGATCTGCGTCACGGCGACGAGGCGCGTGCGCGGGGAGAGAAGCCGCTCGAACGCGCCCATGTCGAGCCCGCCGGTCGCGTCGATCGGCGCCGCCACGAGCTTCAGGCCGGTGCGCTCGCGGATCAACTGCCACGGCACGATATTGGCGTGATGCTCGAGCTCGGTGACGAGCACTTCGTCGCCGGCGCGCAGATTCGTGAGGCCCCAGCTATAGGCGACGAGGTTGATCGCCTCGGTCGCATTCCGGACGAAAACGATCTCGCGCGCGTCGGCAGCATTGAGGAAGCGCCGCACCGTCTCGCGCGCGGCTTCGTAGCGCTCGGTCGAGCGTGCGCTCAGGCGATAGACGCCGCGGTGAATGTTGGCGTAGTCGGTGCGATAGAACTCCGACACCTCGTCGATCACGGCGGCGGGCTTCTGCGCGCTTGCCGCGGTGTCGAGGAAGACGAGCCCGGGATTGGTCGCGAAGATCGGGAAATCGCGCTTTATCGCGCGCGGATCGAGCACGGCTTGCGCCGGTTTCTGCGCCTTCATGCCCGTCCCTCCCGCGCGAGCCAGCGGCCCAGATGAACGGCGAGGTGCGCCTTCAACCCCGCATCGCTCACGCCGTCGAGCGCGTCGGCGGCGAAGGCCTCGATCAGCAGGCGGCGCGCCTCGTCCTCGGGGATGCCGCGGGCGCGGAGATAGAACAGCGCCTCCTCGTCGAGATCGCCGATCGTGGCGCCGTGGCTGCATTTCACGTCGTCGGCCAGGATGTCGAGCTCGGGCTTGGTGTCGATCGCGGCGCGCCGGCTCAGGAGAAGGTTTTTGTTCACCTGCTGCGCATCGGTCTTTTGCGCGTCGGGGCGGACCGCGATGCGGCCGAGGAACACGCCGTGCGCGCGGTCCTCGACCACGCCCTTCCAGAGCTCGCGCGTGGTGCAGGAGGGGACTGCGTGATCGACGAAGGTCGCGGTCGTCGCCTCCTGCTCGCCCCTGAGGCAGAAGGCGCCATCGAGCCGGCACGACGCATCGGGCCCGGCAAAGCGCAGCTCGATGTCGTAGCGCGAAAGCCGCGCGCCAAGCGTCAGCGCGAAGCTCTCGTAGCGTGCTTTCCGCTCCAGCACCACGCGCGCGAGAGCGAAATTGATGGCGTCGAGGTCGTCGGACTGGACACGGATATGCGTCAGCGCCGAACCCGCGGCACAGCGCAGGTCGGTGACGGCATTCTTCCAGTCCTCGACGGTGCGGATCTCGCCGGCGGCGCTCGACCTGTTCTCGTCCCAATCGGTTTCGACGAGACAGGCGCGACTTTCCTCGCCCAGCAGAACCGCATTGCGCAAGTGAAACGACGATCGCTCGGCCGTTTCGCTGAAATGAACGATCTCGACCGGCCGATCGAGGACCACGCCCGGCGCGAGCGCGAGCACGAAGCCGTCGGAGAAGAGCGCGGCATTGAGCGCGGCGAAGGGTTGGCGCGCGCGCGCGTCCTCGCTCAGCACGGCTTCGAGAAGCTCGGGCCGCTCGGCCAGCGTCTCGGCGGTCGAGGCGAGCCACGCGCCCTCCGGCAGCGCGCCGATCGCCGACAGCGGCCGCGCGAAATGGCCGTTGACGAACACCATGCGATGGGACGGCACGGCGAGATCGGGCGGCATGATGAAGAGATTGAGCAGGCTGCCGCTCTTGGCGGGATCGTCGGGCGGAAACGACGCGAGCTGCAGCCGGCGCAGGTCGGTGAAGCGCCACGCTTCCTCGCGGCGCGAGGGAAAGCCCAATTCGGCGAAGCGCGCGATCGACCGGGCGCGGCTCGCTGTGAGCCAATCCGGCTCGTGTGCCGCGACGCGCGCGCGGAAAGCCTCGACATAAGGCGCGGTATCGGACGTCACCATAATCCCCTCAGGCCGCCGCCTCTCCCAAGAGCGCATAGCCATGCTGCTCGAGCTTCGCGGCGAGACTCTTGTCGCCGGACATGACGATGCGTCCCTCGCTCAGCACGTGGACGCGATCGGGCTCGACATAATCGAGGAGCCGCTGGTAATGGGTGATGAGCACGATGGCGCGGTCGGGCGCGCGCAGCTTGTTGATGCCGCCGGCGACGAGCTTCAGCGCGTCGATGTCGAGGCCGCTGTCGGTCTCGTCGAGCAGCGCGAGCTTCGGCTCGAGCATCGCCATCTGGAAAATCTCGTTGCGCTTCTTCTCGCCGCCGGAGAAGCCGACATTGACGGCGCGCTGCAACAGATCGTCATCGAGCTCGAGAAGCTTGAGCTTGGCGCGCACGGATTTCAGGAACTGGCCGGCATCGAGCTCGGCCTCGCCGCGCGCACGCCGCCCCGCGTTCAAGGCCGCGCGCAGGAAATACATGTTGTTCACGCCCGGAATCTCGACCGGGTACTGGAAGGCGAGGAACATGCCCGCACGCGCGCGCTCGTCGGCGTTGAGCGCGAGAAGATCGCGGTCCTCGTAGCGCACGCTGCCCTCCGTCACCTCGTAGCCGGGCTTGCCGGCGAGCACGCCCGCGAGCGTGCTTTTCCCCGAGCCGTTTGGGCCCATGATCGCGTGCACTTCGCCCGCCGCGACGGCGAGGTCGATGCCCTTCAGGATTTCGCGCCCCTCGGGCAGGCGCGCGTGCAGATTTTTGATTTCCAGCATCATCTTGTCAGCCGACGCTGCCTTCCAGGCTCACGGCCAGAAGCTTCTGCGCCTCGACCGCGAACTCCATCGGCAGCTCTTTCAGAACTTCCTTGCAGAAGCCATTGACAATCAAAGATAAAGCGTCCTCGCGCGAAAGCCCGCGGCTCTCGCAGTAGAACATCTGGTCCTCGCTGATCTTCGACGTCGTCGCCTCGTGCTCGACGCGCGCCGTGGGATTGCGCACCTCGATATAGGGCACGGTGTGGGCGCCGCACTTGTCGCCGATCAGGAGCGAATCGCATTGCGTGTAGTTGCGCGCGCCCTCGGCCTTGGGCTGAATGCGGACGAGGCCGCGATAGGTGTTCTGGCCCTTGCCGGCGGAAATGCCTTTCGAGAGGATGGTCGAGCGCGTGTTGCGGCCCAGGTGGATCATCTTGGTGCCGGTGTCGGCCTGCTGATAATTGTTGGTGATGGCGACCGAGTAGAAGGCGCCGACCGAATTGTCGCCCTCGAGGATGCAGCTCGGATATTTCCAGGTGATGGCCGAGCCGGTCTCGACCTGGGTCCAGGAGATTTTCGCGCGCGCGCCGCGGCAGGCGCCGCGCTTGGTCACGAAATTATAGATGCCGCCCTTGCCCTGCGCGTCGCCCGGATACCAGTTCTGCACGGTCGAGTACTTGATCTCGGCGTCCTCGAGCGCGATCAGCTCGACGACGGCGGCGTGGAGCTGGTTCTCGTCGCGCTGCGGCGCGGTGCAGCCTTCGAGATAGCTCACATAGCTGCCCTTGTCGGCGACGATGAGGGTGCGCTCGAACTGGCCCGACTTCGCCGCATTGATGCGGAAATATGTCGAAAGCTCCATCGGGCAGCGCAGGCCCGGCGGCACATAGACGAACGAGCCGTCGCTGAACACGGCGGAGTTGAGCGCGGCGAAGAAATTGTCGCCCTGCGGCACGACCGAGCCGAGATATTTCCGCACCAACTCGGGATGCTCGCGCACCGCCTCGCCGAACGAGCAGAAGATCACGCCCAGCTCGGCCAATTTCGCCTTGAAGGTGGTGGCGACCGAGACGCTGTCGAACACGGCATCGACCGCGACGCCCGCGAGCACGGCGCGCTCGTGCAGCGGAATGCCGAGCTTCTCGTAAGTCTTCAAAAGCTCGGGATCGACCTCGTCGAGCGACTTCGGGCCTTCTTTCGGCGCCGAGTAATAGCTCTGCCCCTGGTAGTCGATCGGCGCGATGCGCAGCCTGGCCCAGTCCGGGCTTTCGAGCCCCTGCCAGCGGCGGAAGGATTCGAGCCGCCAGTCCAGGAGCCATTGCGGCTCGCGCTTCTTCGCCGAGATGAAGCGCACGGTCTCGTCGTTGAGGCCCGGCGGCGCCTGCTCGCTCTCGATATCGGTGACGAAGCCGTATTTGTAGCTTTCACCGATGGTGCGTTCGATGGCCTGTGTGGAACTCGTCATGGCGAAAGCAAATCCGATTTATTGAGACCCGGCTCGGGGCCGTCGGTGATGAAGGAGCGTGCGGGCGTCGCCATCTCGGCGAGGTTCACGGCGGCGAGGGCGGTGCCGACGATCTCGTTGACGCGCTTCCAATGCGGCCGGGTCGGACAGAACGCGGTGCGTTCGCACGACGGCGCGTGGATCGAGCATTGCGTCAGGCCGATCTGGCCGTCGATCGCGGAAACGACGTCGGCGACGGAGATGGCGCGGGCTTCGCGCGCCAGGCGATAGCCGCCTTGCGCGCCGCGCGCGCCGGCGACGATGCCGGCATGGGCCAGAATCTTCAGGACCTTCGCCACCGTGGCGCGCGGCAGGAGCGTCTCGGCGGCGAGCGTCCCAGCCGTGATCTGGCGCTCGGAATGGGCGGCCAGGTGCGAGGCGACGATCACCCCGTAATCGGCAAGCTTGCTGAGAATAATCATGCGCGGCGGGCCTGAATCACAAAATGGGACCAATTCAGTACCGTATAGGTCGGCTTTTAACCGGAACCGTCAAGTCGTGGCAATGATTATTTTTTTCGCCCCCGCCGGGTCCGGCCCAAAACGCTCACAGACACGCGAGGCCGGCCCAGCCGTATCTCCTATGACGCGATTTCATGGAGGAGAACATGGTCCGTCTCGCTATTCCGCTCTTGGCCGCCGCCCTCGTCCTATCGGGCTGCGGCACGAGCCCGGGCGACCGCGGCCTCAGCGGCGCGGGGCTGGGCGCGGCCGGCGGCGCCGTGATCGGCGCGCTGGTCGGCGGGCCGGTCCTGGCCGCCGCCGCGATCGGCGCCGGCGTCGGCGCCGCGGCCGGCGTGGCGACCTCGCCGAGCAAGGTTGATCTCGGCAAGCCGGTGTGGGACCGATAGGGCGCTCGTGTCCCGATTCCGAAGTTCGCACGACCTCTCGGCACGCTCGGATGCGAACTTCGGAATCTCAGGGACACTAGCAAATCTATGTTTCTAGTGTGGCTTTCGGATTTGAAGTTCCTCTCCGCGCGTGCGGTCAAGGCGGAGGAACTTTAAATCCGCCACACTAGCGTTTATCGAAGTCGGTGGCGATCTCGGCGTCGCGCGCAAGTGCGGCGCCGAGGTCTATTTCGGCGAAATCCAGCACGCCCATGTCGGCGTAGGCCTTCATCACCGCGGGGCCCAAGAGGCCGATGTCGCGGACGGTCGGTACGATCCGGGCAAAGAGGCGGCTGCGGAACCCGTTCATCGTCTCGGAATTGCGGCCATAGTCGAGACATTGCTGTTTCGGCAGCCCGACCACCTCCCACAAATCGTCGGCGAGGAAACGGTCGCGCATGAGATATGAGGCCTCGATGACGAACTCCTCGCGCTCGCGCCGCTCGGCCGAGGAAAGCTGCGGATAATAGTCGCGCAATGCCAAGCGTCCGAACGCGACATGGCGCGCCTCGTCCTCCATGACATAGGCGTTGATCGAGCGCGCGAGCATGTTCGTGCCGTTGTCGCGAAAAAGCTGAAACGCGGCGAGCGCGAGGCCCTCGATCAGCACCTGCATGCCGAGGAAGGTCATGTCCCAGCGGCCGTCGCTCACGACATCGTCGAGCAGCGCCTTCAGCGGCGGCATGATCGGATAGGCCAGATCGAATTTCTCGCGCAGCAGGCGCGAGAACGCCTCGACATGGCGCGCCTCGTCCATCGTCTGCGTCGCGGCATAGAACTTGGCGTCGATGCCGGGCGCGGCCTCGACGATCTTGGCGGCGCACACGAGCGCGCCCTGCTCGCCATGCAGGAATTGCGAGAACTGCCACGCCTGCACGTGGCGGCGCAGATTGGCGCGCTCCTTCGCGGTGAGCTTCTGCCAGATGTCGGAGCCGTAGATCGAGATGAAGCGGTCGTCGATCCCGACCGGGTTTTCGGGGTCGAGGTCTAGCGACCAGTCGATGCGCGACGCCGCGTCCCACTGGCGCGCCTTGCCCTTGTCGTAGAGCGCCAGAAGATCGCCGCGCGCCTGGTCGTAATCCCAGCGCAGCACCGTGCTGCTTTCGCCCGCGATCTTCCACTGCGTCTGCTCGACCGGGAGGACGTAGCGGAACTCGTTTGCCATGGCAAAAGCATAAGGGCGCGAAGGGATTTCCTAAAGCGCCTTTCTGAGCGTCAGGTTGATGCGGGCGCGCCCGGTCAGGGGATGCTCGCCCTCGGGCAATTCGGCGACGCCGTGAAAGACGAGGCGCGCCGGCCCGCCCCAGACGACGACGTCGCCGCTTTCGAGCGCGATGCGGCGCGGCCGATCGGTCCGCTTGCGGCCACCCCAAAGAAAGACCGCCGAAAGCCCGAGCGAGACCGAGACGATGGGGGCGGAGAAATCCTGCTCGTTGCGGTCCTGGTGGAGCGTCAGGCGCGCGCCCGGCTCGTAGCGGTTGACGAGGCAGGCGTCGGGAACGAAGTTCCCGAAGCCCGCGGCATCGGCTGCGCGCGCGGCGAGCGCGAGGAATTCGCGCGGCATCGCCGGCCAATGCCCGCCGCTGTCCGGGTCGCGCGGGTCATAGCGATAGCCGGTGCGGTCGGTGACCCATCCGGCGCGCCCGCAATTCGTCATCGCCGCCGACATGCGGAAGCCGCCCGGCGTTACCATGTGCCGGAACGGCGCCGCTTTCGCGATCTTGGCGATGGCGGCGACGAGAGCGCGCTCCTCGCGCGCGGCGAAGCCGCGCAGCAGCATGGCGCCCGGCTCGATCTCCTGGGCCGGCCGCGCGGCCGTCGCCGGCGCGCGGTGCGCTTCGCCGAGGAGAAGGGATTTTGCTGCCGGCACCGTCACTGCGCCTTGCGATAATCCGCGATCGCCGCCTCGATGAAGTGCAGCTTTTTCGCGCCGTCGGGCGTATCGGTAACCCATTTCTCGATGAACGGGCGATAGATCGCATCGAGCCGCGCCCGCTCGGCCGGCGACAGCGCGACGAGCCAGCCCTTGGCGACGGCTTCGCGGCGATCCTTCTCGCCTTCCTGCTGCAACAGATGGGCGAGCTCGATGCTGAGGCCAAGGCCGCTTTTCTCGTCGAACGCGCGCTTGCCCTCGGGCGGGAGGCGGGCATAGACATCGCTGTTCATCGCCATGAAGAACTGGCGCACGCCCAGAGACAAGTCGAACGCGCTCTTGATGAGCGGCGTCGCACGATAGGCGCTGATGACCGCCCAGGCATTCAGCGTGCCCTCATAAAGGCCGCGGCTCAGCGCCTCGGCCACCTGCGTTGCGTCCATGCCGACGGGCGCGCCACCCAACGCCGTCACCATCTGCGCCGCGACCGGGCCCGAGATGCGGATCTTCATGCCTTTCAGATCGTCCAGCGATTTGACGCGGCGCGACGTGAAGATGGTGGCGGGATCGTTGGCGAATACCGCCAAGGGGTGAAATTTATCAGTGCCGCGCAGCAGCCCGGCCTCGTACATCTTCCAGCCGGCAGAGGCCGCCTCCTCGGCGCTGTGCGCGATGTCGGGCAGTTCGAACACTCCCGAATCCGGCAAGGTCTGCGGAATGTAGGAGGCGACGATGATGGTGATGTCGTCGAGCCCGCTCGTCATCGCATCGAGCTGCTTCGCCGGGTTGGGCGTCAACTGGCCGCCGGTGAAGCTCTCGATCTTGAGCGTGCCGCCGCTCGCCTTTTCGACCGCGGCGAGATAAGGGATCACGCCGTCCCGGATGATCGGATCGACGTTCGGCATTGTCGTGCTGAATTTGAGCAGCGTCGGCTCCGCGGCCGCCGCGCCGTGCGCGAGCGCCAGGCACACCGCAATGAGGGCGCAGCGCCAAGCCGTCATCGCTCCTCCCTAGCGCGCGTCGTGAAAGATCACGCCGAGCGTGCAGCGCTCGCCGGATTTGAGGCGGCTCACGCCGTGGCGCATCGTCACGCGATAGAAGCCGCGCGCGCCCTGCACCGGCCGATGGTTCACCGCGAAGAGGACCGCGTCGCCCTGCGCCAGCGTCACCACCTCGGCGCGCGATTGCATGCGCGGGCGCTGCTCGGTGAGGACGAATTCGCCGCCCGCGAAATCATGCGGATCGTTGAGGAGCACCGTCGCCTGGATCGGAAAGACATGCTCGCCGTAAAGGTCCTGATGCAGGCAGTTGTAGTCGCCCGCCTGGTAATGCAGCAGAAGCGGCGTCGGTTTGGTCTGGCCGGCGCGATGGCAGCGCTCGAGCCAGGCCGCGAGCGTGTCGGGATAATGCACTCCGATGCGCAGCGCCGCATTCCAGCGGTTGGCGATCGGCGCAAGGTGCGGATAGAGGTTCTCGCGCAATGCGGCCACGATGGCGGGGAGCGGATAGGAGAAATACTTGTATTCGCCGCGCCCGAATCCGTGCCGCGCCATGACGACGCGGCTGCGGAACGCGCTGTCGTCGGCATAGCGCACGGCGAGGCCTGCGCATTCCGCCGGATCGAGAAGGCCCGGCAGAACCGCGGCACCGCGCTCATCGAGCGATGCCTCGACCTCCTCCCAATCGCGCCCGGAAACGCGCCGGACGAACGACGGAGCCGGATCGACGCGGCGCTCCGCCAGGCTCATCGCTTCGGCCCCGCCTCGCGCGCGATGAGTGCGCGCTTCCTCTCGATCCCCCAGCGATAGCCCGCGAGCGAGCCGTCGGTGCGCACCACGCGATGACACGGGATCGCGACCGCGACCGGGTTCGAGGCGCAGGCATGCGCCACGGCCCGCACCGCGTTGGGGGCGCCGATGCGCTCGGCGATCTCGCTGTAGGTTGCGGTGCTGCCGGGCGGGATTTCGCGCAAGGCGCGCCACACGCGCTGCTGAAAGAGCGTGCCGCGCAAGTCGAGCGGCAGATCGAGGCCGATCTTCGGCGTCTCGACGAGCCCTACGACGCGCGCGACCCATTCGTCGAATTCCGTGTCGCCGCCTTCGAGCGCCGCCTTCGGAAAGCGGTCCTCGAGCGTGCGCACGAGCGGCTGCGCCTCATCGCCAAGCATGATGGCGCAGATGCCCTTCTCGGTTGCGGCGACGAGGATGGCGCCGAGCGAGCATTGGCCCACGGCGAAGCGGATGCGCACGCCCTCGCCGCCGGCGCGGAAGCGGGTCGGCGTCATGCCGAGGATCGCGTCCGAAGCGGCATAGAAACGACCGCTCGAATTGTAGCCCGCGTCGTAGATCGCCTCGGTCACGGAGTGCGCGCGCGGCAGCCCTTCGCGCAGGCGCTTGGTGCGCTCGGCGGAGCGGTACTGGCGCGGCGTGAGGCCGGTGACCTGCTTGAACACGCGGTGGAAGTGGAAGGGCGACAGGCCTGACGCAGCGGCAAGCGCGGCCAGACTGGGCATCTCCTCGGATGCGGCGATGCTGCGGCACGCCGCGGCCACCGCATCGGCATGGCGCTCGCCCGATTCGTTCGGACGGCAGCGCTTGCACGGGCGGAAGCCGGCGCGTTCGGCCGCCGCGCAGTCGGCGTGGAAGCGCACGTTCTCGCGCAAGGGGTGGCGCGCGGCGCAGGACGGGCGGCAATAGACGCCGGTCGTGCGCACGGAAACGACGAAGGCGCCGTCGGCGCCGCGGTCGCGACGGCACAAGGCGTCCCAGCGCGCTTCGTCGCTGGCATAGGGGACGGCGGTCTTGGCGGTAGCGGTCATGGACATAGCACTCTCCTCGAAGCATGGTCGTTGACGGCCTCGACCGCAATATGGGCGAGGCGCTGGGGCCGCACACTCCGGCTCTTGCTGTTGAATTCGCCGATTTCGGCCGCGTCCTTGTGCTGACGGACCAGGTCGTGGAAATCGCGGCGCGAGCGTTCGTCGAGCCGCGCGAGCGCGAGCATCGTGGCGCGGTCCTCGCGCCAGCGCCGGACGAGCGCAGCGGCTGTGTTCAGAATCGAGATCATCTTGTTCCCTCGCATCGCATCTTGAGATGCAGGGCAAGATGGCGCGGCGGCGCTAGGCGAACACTCCGCGCCTTGCCGTCGAATGCAGAATTTTCAGCGTGCGCTGGCGGTGGTGGACGCCGCCACGGCCGAGGACGGCGTCGCGCCGTCGTCGCTCGCGAGCCGCACCTCGAGGGCGTGGTTCAGGCCCGCGACCGTGCCGCCGTTGTGGCGCAGCACGGCGCCCATCTCCTCGCGCTCGACCGCCGCTATGCTGATCCCTTCCATGGCGACGTTGACGATGCGGGAGCCGTTGTCGGCACTGACGCGCCATTCGATCCGGATCGGATGGTTGCCATCGGCAATCTCGCCCGAAACGATGGCGCCGCTATCTGCCGAAGCGACGCCTTTCACGCTGAACGAGGCGGCATCGAACCCGCCGAGACGGCCGGCGAAGATGTGCGTCACCCAGCGCTGGAACAGGCCGTCGAACTGCTTCCACTCGGCGTCGCTGGCGGATGCCGCATAGCTCCCGAGGGCGTAGCGCGCGATCCGCGACAAGTCGCAATCCTCGCTGAGGATACGGGCGAATTCGCGCTCGCGGTCGCTTGCGCTCAGCGAAGTATCCCGCGTCATACGACCAAGGGCGGCGACGAACGCGGTGACGGTCGCGGCCGGATCGGAGGGCGGCGCGGCATGACCGCAAGCGGGCGCGAAGAGGACGAAGCCGGCGAGCACGGGTAGGATCGGGCGGGGGCGCATGGGTGAAACTTTCATGCCAATTCGCTCACCGGTTGAGCGATTTGACGCATCAACGCCACAGCTTTTGCTTTCGTTGCGAGGAACTTTGGTCAATTGCCGGTATGGCGCGGAACTTCCCCGCCCCAAAAGGAGCGCGCCGGTCCCTCCTTGTGGACAGCACGCACCGGCTTGCCGCATCCTGCCGCCGGAGGTCGGCCCATGGAATTCGAGTTCTCGGCGAAATCGCAGCGCATGCAGGGCCTGATCCGCGCTTTCATCGCCGAACATCTGGCGCCGCGCGAAGACGAGCGGAAGCGGCTCGAGGAGGACGGCGTCTTCCCCCTGCCCTTCCTCGAGGATCTGAAGGCGAAGGCGCGGGCGCAGGGCCTGTGGAACCTGTTCCTGCCCGGGCTGAAGCCGGACGAGCCGGGGACGCAGATGTCGAACCTCGACTACGCGCCCTGCGCCGAGATCATGGGGCGGATGCCGTGGTCGTCGGAGGTGTTCAATTGCAGCGCGCCGGACACCGGCAACATGGAGCTGCTGCATCTGGCGGCCACGCCGGCGCAGAAGAAGGAATGGCTGACGCCGCTGTTCGAAGGCCGCATCCGCTCGTCCTTCGCCATGACCGAGCCCGACGTTGCCTCTTCCGACGCCACCAACATCCGCACCTCGATCCGGCGCGACGGCGGCGATTGGATCATCAGCGGCCGTAAATGGTTCATCACCAACGCCGCCGACCCGCGCACGAGAATCTTCATCGTCATGGGCCAGTCGAGCCCCGACCGGCCCGAGCCGCACAAGCGCCAGAGCATGGTGCTGGTGCCGCGCGAAGCGCCCGGCCTTTCGATCGTGCGCAATCCGCCGGTGATGCACGAGCGCCATCCGCAGGGCCATTGCGAGGTCCTGTTCGAGGATGTCCGCGTGCCGGGCGGAAACATCCTCGGCGAGGAAGGCGGCGGCTTTGCGCTGGCGCAGGCGCGGCTTGGGCCTGGGCGCATCCATCACTGCATGCGCGCCTTGGGCGCGGCCGAGCTGGCGCTCGAGCTGATGGTCGAGCGCGCGCTCGTGCGGCGCACCTTCGGCCAAACGCTTGCCGAGCACGGCACGATCCGCGAATGGATCGCGCTGTCGCGCATCGAGATCGAGCAGGCGCGCCTCCTCGTGCTGAAGGCGGCGTGGCTCATGGACGCGCACGGCAACAAGGCGGCGCGGCGCGAGGTCTCGCTCATCAAGGTGATCGTGCCGCGCATCGAGGTGGCGATCGCCAACCGCGCCATGCAGACGTTCGGCGCCAAGGGCCTGACGCAGGACACGCCGCTTCCCGATATCTGGACGCACGGCCGCTATCTCCAGATCGTCGACGGGCCGGACGAAGTGCATCTGCGCGGCATCGCGCGCGCCGAGATCCGCGACGTCGAGACGCGGCGGGGCAAGCGGAATTAGAGGAGGGGCGCCCATGTTCAATCGCATCGACCATGTCGAGCTCGTGACCGACGCGCCCGAGCGGACCGTTTCGTTCTATACCGACGTGCTCGGTTTTCGGGTCAAGCGGCGAGAACGTGTCAATGCGCCCAACGGCACGGCGCTCGACCTCGTCTATCTCGATCTCGGCGGCACCATGGTCGAGGTCATCACCTATGACGGCGCCAAGCCCGGCCCCGCCGCGAGCGGCATCCATCTGGGCTGGAACCTGATCGCGCTCGAGGTCGAGGACATGGGCAAGGCGGTCGAGTTCCTGAAGACCAAGGGCGTCGCCGTCACCTGGGGACCGGTGGTCCGCGAGCACACGGCGCGCGCGGAAATCCACGATCCGAACGGCTACAGCATCGAATTGCGCCAGTGGATGTGACGCAGCGCAGCCCAAAGGACGCGGCCCAAAAGCCTATTGTTCTCTATTTGTTCCTATGCTAGCTTCGCCTCCGCGCATAAGGGAGGCGGCGGCATGGGCAGAAAACCATTCGACCGGCAGGACTGGGCGGTCGTACTGCTGGGCTGGGCGGTAGCGCTCTGGATCACGGTCGGCTGATAGAAACATATCTCCGTCGTCCCCGCGGAAGCGGGGACCCAGGGTAAGCGGCGCGCTGCCGCCCTGGATTCCCGCTTGCGCGGGAATGACGATTCCTGTGACGGGATTGGGCCTCAGCTCGAGCTGCGCAACAGCGCGCGCTGCAGCGCGTTGAAGACCTGGCTCGGGCGGAACGGCTTTTCGAGAAAGCCCAGGGCCGGCGCCTTGCGCGCGCGCTCCATCACCGCCGGGTCGGCCACGCCGGACAGGAAAATCGCAGGGATGTCGAAGCGGCGGTGCATCTCCTGCACCACCTCGATCCCGTCCATCGGCCCCGCGAGCTTGATGTCGACGAGCGCCAGATCGGGCATGGACCCGGCCGCAAGCGTCAGCGCCTCGATCCCGGACGACGCCACGCCGACGATCGTGAAGCCCAATTCCTCGAGCACTTCCCTGATGTGACTGGCGACCAGCGCCTCGTCCTCGACGATCAGGATCGATGGCCGCGCCGGATGGCGGTCCGATTGGTCCATAGGCCCGTACTCTCCCGTCCGCAAAACGACGCGGTTAGCCCGCATTTTCGCCCGCAGCGCTAACACATACATGGTTGCGGCCGTTCCGCGCCGCCGGGCCTTTTCCGTGTCCAATGCGCGTTCTATGGTCGGACGCCGCGAGAGTTTTATGAAAGTTCTGGTCATCGAGGACGACCGTGAAGCCGCCGCCTATGTCGTCAAAGGGCTTGGCGAGAGCGGCTATGTCGTCGATCACGCCGCGGAAGGGCGCGACGGCCTCTTCATGGCGACCGACGGCAGCTATGACGCGCTCGTCGTCGATCGCATGCTGCCGGGGATGGACGGGCTCGCCCTCATCTCCGCGTTGCGCGCGGCCGACGTGCGCACGCCCGCCCTCATCCTGAGCGCGTTGGGCGCGGTCGACGACCGCGTCAAGGGCCTGCGCGCGGGCGGCGACGATTACCTGGTGAAGCCCTTCGCCTTCGCCGAGCTCCTGGCGCGGCTCGAAGCCTTGTTGCGGCGAAGCGGCGGGCCCAATGTGATGACGAAGCTCAGCGTCGGCGATCTCGAGATGGATCTGCTGACGCGCCGCGTTCGCCGCGCGGGGCACGAGATCGAGCTCCTGCCGCGCGAATTCCGGCTTCTCGAATTCATGATGCGGCGCGCGGGCCAGGTCGTGACGCGCACGATGCTGCTCGAGAATGTGTGGGACTATCACTTCGATCCGCAGACCAATGTGATCGACGTGCATGTGAGCCGCCTGCGGCAGAAGATCGACAAGGGCTTCGAGCATCCGCTGCTGCAAACCGTGCGCGGCGCCGGCTATCGCCTCGCGGTGGAGTGAGCGATGCGGCGCTATCTGCGCACGAATGCCGTCCGGCTCGCCGCGCTCTATTTCGCCCTCTTCGCCACCTCGGTGACGGCGCTCCTCGTCTTCATCTATCTCTCGACCGCTGATTTCGCGCAGCGCCAGACCGAGGCGACGCTCGACGCGGAATCCCGCGGCCTTGCCGAGCAATACGACGAACGCGGGCTGGCCGGCCTCATCGAGATCATCGGCGACCGCAGCGTCACGCGCGAAAGCACCGAGCGCACGCTCTATCTCATCACCGATCCGCTTCTGCATCGGCTTGCCGGCAATCTCGACCAGTGGCCGAGTGCGACGCCGATCCGCCCCGGCTGGATCGAGTTTCCGGTCGAAGAAAAATCCGGCAGCGTCGCCGAGAAGCACCGGGCGCTTGCGTCCGTGTTCGTGCTGCCGGGCGGATACCGGCTGCTCGTCGGGCGCGACCTGCGCGACGCCGCGGCGTTCCGCGCGCGCATCCTCGACACGCTCTCCTGGGCCGCGCTCCTGACGCTCGCGCTCGGCGTCATCGGCGGCGTGCTCATGACCGGGCACATGCTGCGCCGGATCGAGGCAGTGAACCGTACCAGCACGCGCATCATCCACGGCGATCTGAGCCAGCGCGTGCCCGTGTCGGGGAGCGGCGACGAGTTCGACCAGCTCGCCGCGAACCTCAACGCCATGCTCGACCAGATCGAGCGGCTGATGCTGGCGATGCGGCAGGTGACCGACAACATCGCGCATGATCTGCGCACGCCCTTGTCGCGGCTCCGCGCGCGGCTCGAGGTGACGCTCCTCGAAAAGCCCGATGCGCAGCGCTATGGCGACGCGCTGCGCGACACGATCGCCGAGGCGGATCGCCTCCTCGGCACCTTCAACGCGCTCCTGTCGATCGCCGAGGCCGAGGCGGGCTCGCGGCGCGAGGCCTGGGTTGTGGTCGATCTCGCCGAGATCGCGCGCACCGTGGTCGAGCTTTACGAACCGGTCGCCGACGAGAGCGGATTGCGCCTCGCGCTCGAGACCGACGAGCGCGTACCGGTGCGCGGCGACCGCCACCTCCTGTCGCAGGCGATCGCCAACCTGCTCGACAATGCGCTGAAATACACGCCCGCGGGGATGGTGGCGCTGCGCGCCTTCGCGCAGGCCGACGGCGCGCGGGTCGAGGTGGCGGATACCGGGCCCGGCATCCCGCCCGACCGGCGCGAGGCCGTGTTCGACCGGTTCGTGCGGCTCGAAGGCAGTCGCAGCACGCCCGGCAACGGGCTCGGCCTCAGTCTCGTCCGTGCGGTCGCGCGGCTTCATGGCGGAACATGCTGGCTCGAGGACAACGAGCCCGGGTTGAGGGCGGTGATGACCTTGCCGCTGGCGCGGCTCGAAGCGGCTCCCCGCCTAGCCGACCGGACTGCCGCAGCAGCATGACGGTTCGCCGGCTGCGCGCTCGCCGAGGCGGCGAGCAAGCTCCGTCAGGCGGCGGCGCAGTTCGGCGCCATCGAGCCCGGCGCGACGCATGACGGATGCCATGATGTCGTCGCCGAGCAACTCCTCGAGGCTCGGCTCTCCGGCCAAGCGCCATTTTGTCATGAGCAACCTCCCGCGAACACATTCCCAGAGTGACGGGAGAGAGTGTCTGATTTATGGCAACCGCTGGTTCTTTTCTTGATCTTTTGCTTGGTCTTTTAGCGAAGTGGCGTCGGCTCACTGCTCCCAGGCCGGCTTGCCCAGATCGACCTGATTGGGGCTGGTGAGCGCGCCGGTGCCGGCGCCGACCGCACCGCCGAGCGCCGCGCCCGCAAGCGGCGCACCGACGAGCGCGCCGCCGATCGCGCCAGCGCCCGCGCCGATCGCGCCGCCGGAAATCGCGCGATCCGACGTCGACGTGCCGCATGCGGCGAGCGTCAATGCCGCAAAGGCGAGCGCAACTGGTGTCCGTGGCGAGGACATGGAAGTCTCCTTTGCCCTGAATTTCCTCTCGCGTTCAACGGATCGCCTCGGCGCATCGTTCCGGGCACGGTTGTGCGCGCGGCCATCCCCTTCGCGCAGATGGCGCCGGCTTTGCTAAAATCCGGCCATGGCGCACCTCACCGATGCCGAATGGAACGCGATCTGGCTCAGCCTGAAAATTTCGAGCCTTGCGGTCGCGGCGTCATTGCCGTTCGCCGTGGCGCTCGCCGCGCTCTTCGCCCGGCGCGACTTTCCGCTGAAGGCGCTGGCCGAGGGCGTCGTCTATCTGCCGCTCGTGCTGCCGCCGGTTGCGATCGGCTATGGCCTGCTGCTGCTGCTTGGGCGGCACGGACCGCTGGGCGCATGGCTCTATGACGCGTTCGGCATCACCCTCGCCTTCCGCTGGACCGGCGCCGCGGTCGCCTCGGCGGTGATGGGGTTCCCGCTCATGGTGCGCGCCATCCGGCTGTCGCTCGAGGCGATCGATTTCCGCCTCGAACGCGCCGCGCGCACGCTGGGCGCGGGACGCCTGCGCGTCTTCTTCACCATCACCCTGCCGCTGGCGCTGCCGGGGCTCCTCGCCGGAGCGACGCTGTCGTTCGGGCGCAGCCTCGGCGAGTTCGGCGCCACCATCACCTTCGTCTCGAACATTCCCGGCGAGACGCGGACATTGCCGCTCGCGATCTATGCCGACACGCAAGTGCCGGGCGGCGATGCGCCGGCGATGCGATTGGCGCTCGTCTCGGTGGCGCTCTCGCTCCTGGCGCTCATCGCGTCCGAATATCTGAGCCGCTCGCGCCACGCGCCGCGCCAAGGGCGAGAGCTAGGCGCGCTTGAGGCGCAGCACCGCGCGGCCTATGGTTTCGGCGCATTGAGCGCGGGAGCATGAGTGTCATGGAAGAGCGCGTCGCCTTTCAATCGTCCGAGCTCCAGTTGGCGGGCATCCTGCATCTGCCGAACGACATGAAGCCGGGCGAGCGGCGCCCAGCCTTCCTCGTGCTGCACGGGTTCGGCAGCAACAAGGCAAGCAGCAACTGCGTCAATCCGTGCCGCATGCTGACGAGTTGGGGCTATGCGGCGATGCGCTTCGACTTCCGCGGCTGCGGCGAAAGCGAGGGCGAGAAATCGCGCGTCATCTGCCTCGAGCAGGTCGCCGACGTGAAAGCTGCCGTCACGTATCTCGGCAACCGG
Source organism: uncultured Alphaproteobacteria bacterium (assembly GCA_963729295.1). GTDB lineage: Bacteria > Pseudomonadota > Alphaproteobacteria > ATCC43930 > CGMCC-115725 > DATJLY01. The sequence continues at coordinate 7,807 of CAVSNJ010000012.1, read as the reverse complement.
CGCGACATCGACGGCACGCGCATCGCCGCCGTCGGCTCGAGCTTCGGCGCGGCGGTCGCGATCTACGCGGGCGGCGTCGACGAGCGCCTTGCCGCCATCATCTCGAGCGGCGGCTGGGGCGACGGCGAGACGAAGTTTCGCCGCCAGCACGCCACGCCCGAGGCCTGGGGTCGCTTTTCGCGCATGATGGACGAAGGCAAGCGCGCCAAGGCCGATGGCCGCACGCTCATGGTGCCGCGCTACGACATCGTGCCGATCCCGCCGCATCTGCGGACCAATCTCGCGTCCAATTCGATCATGGAGTTCCCGTTCGACACGGTCGAAAGCATGTACGAGTTCCGCGCCAACGAGGTCGTGGGCAAGATCGCGCCGCGTCCGCTCCTGCTGCTGCACAGCTCGAATGATTCCGTAACGCCGACCGAGCAATCGGTGCGGCTCTTCGAGCATGCGCGCCAGCCGACCGACCTGCATCTCTTCGCCGAGACCGACCATTTCATGTTCTCGGACGAGAACCCGCGCGTCGTCTCGGTGATCCGCGCCTGGCTCGACAAGTATTTCCCGGCGCGCGCGTAGCCATCATGGCGGAGACGCCGGTCGTCGCGGCGCCCGAGCTGCAAGGCTTCGCCGCCGCGATCTTTCGCGGCACCGGCATGTCCGAGGAGCATGCAACGCAGGTGGCGCACGTGCTCGTGTGGTCGAACCTGCGCGGCAATGACGGCCACGGCGTGCAGCGCATCCCGCGCTACATCGAGATCATCGACGAAGGCGGATTGAACCCGAAGCCCGTCCTGTCGCTGCGGCTCGATGCGCCGGCCGCCGTCATGATCGACGCCGACCGCGCCGCCGGCCCGATCGCCATGACGTTCGCCGCCGACCAGGCGATGGCGAAGGCGGCATCGGCGGGCATCGGTCTCGCGCTGGTGCGGCGCACGACGCACACGGCGGCGATCGGTTTCTACACCAGGCGCGTCGCCGAACGCGGCATGGCGGCGATCGCCGCGACGGCGTCGATCCCGAACATGCCCTATCACGGCAGCAGCAAAGCCTCGGTGTCGACGAGCCCGTTATCGTTCGCCGTACCCGGCGGCCAAAAACCCATCGTGCTCGACATGGCGACGAGCGTCGTCTCGCTTGGCCGGCTCGCGCAGATGCGCCGCGCGGGAAGAACGCTCGAGCCCGGCTGGGCGCTCGATTCTGACGGCGGCGCAACGACCGACGCGGCCAAGGCCGAGCTGCCGCTGCCCTTGGGCGGCGCCAAAGGCGCCGGGCTTTCGCTGATGGCGGAATGCATCGCCAGCATCTTGACCGGCAACGCCATTTTGGCGCCCGCGCTGAGCGAAGGCGGAGCCGCGGCCTTGCACCGCCAGAACAGCCTCATCATCGCCATCGACATCGCGCGCTTCGCCGATCCGGCCGCGTTCCGCGCCGGCGTCGCGCGGCTCGCGGACGTGCTCAGGGCGCTGCCGCGCCAGGCCGGCTTCGACGAGATCCTGATGCCGGGCGAGCGCGGCGACCGAACCTACGAAGCGCGGCTCGCGCGCGGCATCCCGATCCCGCCGTCGGTTTGGGACGATCTTGCACACGTCGCCGGACGCTTCGGCGTCGCCATACCGGCGCAGCTTCCGGCCTAGCAAGCCACGCGGGTCGCCGCTCGTCCTATACTAGCGACTACTAGCGACCAGGAACGCCATCCTCGGGGGAGACGCCCATCACCACGTTCGCCGCGCAACTCATTGGCGCCGCCGTGCCTGTCCTCGGCTTTCTCGCGCTGTGCTGGTGGCGCAGCGTCGAGGTGGACGAGGTTTTCATCGCGCTTGCCGCGGGCGCACTCGGCGCGCTCGTGCTCTACGCGCTTGGGCCGCCGCTGCGCGCGCTGGTGCCGCTCATTCCGGGCTTCGCCCCGTTCAACGCCGCGCTCGTCTACGCCGCGTTGCCGGAGGAAGCGCTGAAGCTCGCGGCATTGCGCGCGGTCGCGGCGCGCCGCGTGCCGCTCGTCGCGGCGACCGGCGTCGCTTGCGGCTTTGCCGCCGCCGAGAACGTGCTGGCGCTCGCCTATGCGGCCGACCCGTCCGGCACGCTGCTCGAGCGCCTCGCGATCGCGTGGCCGGCGCATCTTTCGCTCGCCGCGCTCGCGGTCGAGGTGCTGGCGCGGCAAGGCCTGGGCCTGCGCGGCTACGGGCTCGCGTTCCTCGTCGTGATGCCGCTCCACACGCTGTTCGACACGCTGTTCTTCGCCGGCTGGGTCGAGGCGGGCATGGCGATCATCGCCACGTCCTTCCTCGTCGCGCTCGGCGTGTGGCGGCACCGGGCGAGCGGCGCCGCCGCCTCGATCTAGCGGCCGGCGCGGCGTTCTATAATGACGGCGCGGATGGGTGGCCGAGCGGTTGAAGGCACCGGTCTTGAAATTCTATTAGGGCCGTCTCGCTCCGTCGCGGCGTGTAGCAAAACGTCCCGAATTATCAGGCATTCCTGACGGTGAAGCCGTTGCTCGTCTGTTTCCTGCCCTGAGCGTGCTACCGCGTTGGGTAGCATTTTGGGTAGCGTCGCCCTCAATCCGTTCTCTGCGCCGTCGGCCGCCGCCCGCACACCCGCGCAGACGGCGCCGCTGGGCGCGATCTCGGCCAAGGCGGCAAGGGCCGGACAGTCTCGCGTCCGGCGGCGCCCTACGCGCCTGACGGTGGCCGGGGGCGCTTCGCGATTTTGACGACGACCAGCCCGCGCGGCGACCCCGAGCTTCACTCTTCGCAACCCCAGCCATACCCCTGCTCGGCCCATGGTTCGCCACCATGCCCATTCCGCGCGGCGAGATCGTTGTTATCTCGGCCGGCTCACCGCACGGCCGATCAGGCATACCATCGCAGCCCCAAGCCACCCAAGAACGACGAGGACGAATGTCTCGGGATGAACCGGCGATCAAAGATCAAAACGTAGGCCCGAAGCCGATGAGCAAGGCCGCGATCCCGTTCGCGGCCTAATAGATCACGTGTGCAAACGCTCGACGGCACCACCGTTGCCGCCCCGTGCCAGCACGGCGGCGACGATGACAACCAGCGCGGCTATGCCGAGGAAGTGAAGCATTAGACCAACCGCAAGCCCCAGCTCACAGGGTTACGCGCGAATGCGGCCTCAACGAGCATCCAGGTCTGCGCGTCCCAGACAGCACCGTTCCGGGTCGTTTCCGTCAGTTCGAGTTTGATCTGCGCAGGGCAGACGGGACGGCGCGATAGCAAGCGGTAGACCCGCAGCATCTGCTCGTACAAACGAAGGTCTCGGATATAGGGGGGCTCTTCCCGCCGAACCAACGCGGCCCAGCCCCGTTGGACGCAATAGAAGATGAAGAGTCCAGCCAGAACAAGTGCCCACAGCTTTTGCGTCGCGCCGGATGAAGGATTGAGCTGTTCCCACAACCACCATCCGGGCAACACGATCGTGAGGCCGACGTTCAACAGCCAACGCAATGGCCGGAGAAACGTGTTCACTACCATCAATAACGAGATGCGACCGCCCGTAAGGCTGTATGCAAGGATACCGAGAAATGAAAAGGGGCCTAATGCTCGCTCTTTGACCTTTTCGCCGAACCACGCCAGCTCAAAGTGCACAAGCGCGTCGAGCATGACCAGCTCAACCGAGTCTGTTTGCAGCCATGGATGCGCAAGGTATCGGTTCACCACGTCCTGGAGTTCGTCAAGCTCGACAGCCCGGAAGTCAGGCCCATTACGTCCTTGTCGCATCGCACTGTTAATGTCTCGGTGGTACCAAACCTCGCCCTTTGCCTTTGGCTTACAAGCAGTGACGAGATCAGCGACGATTTCCAAAATCTGAATTCGTCCGCAATGTGAAGCGCCTTGGATCGTCGAGTTGCACCCCCGCTGCGACGGCCTTCGCGCGAAAATCTTCGACCAGTCCCGCCAGCTGGCCCTCGCACTCGGAAAATCTGTGGTGTTCCGAGAGGCACTTATTGAAGATTTTCTCGGCGGCATCTGACGACAATCGCGGTAATAGGCGCCCGGGCTTGTCGATGACCCGCCAGCCAATGAACTTGACGTGACCGCGCAACGGTTCGGGTCCGTAGCCCTCCGGGACCGAGAATAACCCCCACGCTGTTGGGAAACTGGGTGGAGCATGCTCATCCCTCACGAGCCCAGCGGCCCACTCAATCCCCATATAAATTTCGTGGACACGCTGCGCGAGCAATTCGGCTTCCAATCGGGCCAGCACCGAGGGCGGCACAGCACACTCAATCGACCAACCGCCTTTACTGCCAATCTCCCAATCATCATCGGTGACAAACAATGTTGCGGTGGGTGGTGTCTCGCTGAGGATTTCGTTGATCCTCGCTTTCACTCGTAGCTCCGGAGTGCTTCCGTCATACTCGTAGATGTCGTTGGCCTGATGCCACTCCCATTCCTGTTTCGCGGCCTCGTCGGACCTAATGGTCAGGTCGAATTCTTTTACATCTCCGTCCTTGCCGATAACGCAAACGCTGTCTTTTTCCGAAAGGGCCTTGCCAGCTATTGAGGTTGAAAATCTGTCACCCGCTTCGGGGTCCATTAGCCGTCGTCGTTCCCAACGGCGGGAAACCGACAAATCCGTGCCGTTGATCCAGAAAGTGCGAATGGCGAAACCGAAACCTCCGAAAGGCTTCGTCTCGGTATCGGGCATCGTTGCACCTCATCCGGTATTGCGGATTAGTTGTCAGCCGATTGAATAATTTTTCGACCGCTTTTCTGCTGAGACGAGCGCCCGGCTCGCCCCTCGTCTAAATAGGATGCCACAGTCTCATTGCGACCGCCAACAACGGAGCGCAACGGCCATCCTGGCTTGCTGACGCACTGACGCCAATAAAATCATACACTTTGGTGTCGATCAGACAAAGTATAAAACAATAGCGGTTTCGAGAGGACTACCGGTAGCAGACAGGGTATTCTTCACTTTAGCAATGACCGGTTGCCAGTGACAGAAATGAATTTCAAGCGCGGCCTCATCCGACTATGGGCGCTGTTCACGATCGTTTGGTTTCTCGTCGCGGGCGGATTCGGCGTCTTCGCGTGGTGGGACGAGCTACGGGCAGTCGGAAAATCTTGGACAAGTCAAAGACCAGCCAAAGTAGCAGCCTCAAGTGTCAAAGCGCCGCCTGCACCGCGGGCATCTTCCGACGTAAGCGATCCATACGCAGAGATGCTGAAGCGTTATACGCAGCCGAACGAGCCGTCATTACCGGCACAACAATCGGCGCCCACATCAGCAGGTAAGCCGATTCCGACGCCTCCCGGGCGACTCATTCCGGACTGACGAATTCGCTGGCCCCCCAGAACTCATTTCGCCAAACGATTTCTTTGGCCGTGCGCAATCCGCAGCTTCTGCTACGCCCGCGCCCAAGGAAATGTTCGCAATGTATCGCTACTTAGCGCTCTTACTTGCAGTGCCGGCCGCCATTATCGCTGTCGGCTTCGGAGTGGGGTGGGTCATAAGTGGATTTAAGGCGACCTGATCGATCGGTCATTTCGTCCGGACGTACAGTACCTTCGCTTTACTCCAATTCGATAAGTTTCCTCGTGCCATACAGGAGCGCGCGAATTGCGCGCCGCTTGGAGATCGCCTCTGCGGCGTAGCCGCCGTGGCGGATGCGTTGCTGTTGCCGGCGGGGGCGCCGCTGCCGCGAGCGCCGCCGTGCATCCTACAGACCGCCTTCCCCGCACCGCTGGTGCTTTGCACTGCTTCCCGCTGCGCTTCGATTTCGCGCGGCAACGTCTCGCCTGGTGCATGGGCAACTTGCTTTGCATGGGGTTGTTCCTCATTTTTTCGCGGTGCCCCTCCCCCCGGTGCGACGTTGCCGACGATGGCTTGGCCGCCCTGATGGACGTGGACATGCTCGACTGTGACGCGCTGCTGCCCTTTGCCGCGATGGTGGTCCAGAGCTTCCATCAGCACCGCATAAGAGCGGACGAGCTTATTGGCCTGGCACAAATTCTCTCGGCGCCCCTCGAAACTCTGATCTGAAATCATTGCGCGTCGGTAGCATTCCATTGCGGCGTTGTGCGTCGCGACCGTTGAGCGGCTACCATGCCCTCGATTTCATCGCTGGGCTTGGCGCCGATCATTGCAACGCCAGCGGCGATAAGGAGCTTCTGGCGCTCGTCGCCACTGACGTGCGCAAGCCACAAACAATTGATCACTTGGTGTACGATGACGCTGTTGAACGTATCGTTTTGCGAGCCGCCGATGTGTTTCAACGCGCCCGCACCCGTGGCCGTGGCCGGCGGCAATTCGATCGTTTCGGGTTGTGGTTTGATGGGCTGGCTCACGGCGCGGTCCTTCATGTCCTGCGGCGTAGGGATACCGATTGCTAGCAAGGCTGCGGTGGCCTCATGCTTCCATCGCCGGCCATAAGCGCGGATGCAGGCATAGCCATCGGCCGCGTGGGCGCGCTCGCCCAGGGGCAGGAGCAGCACGTTCGTCTCGCCATCGAGCTGTTGGCCGCAGCCCGCGCAGAGGGTGGCCGGGACGCGCGAGCCGTGCCGCCGGTACCAGAGGGCCGCGGTCCCGTGCCATGCCCGCGCCTGGGCTTTGGCGGGCGTGTCCAAGCCGTCATGGCGCACGAGCACCGCCTGGGAGCGATAACGGGCGAGCAGGGCGGCGGTCTCGGCACGGTCGGGCACCTCTTCTTTCGCAACCTTCGCAACCTTCGCAGTAGCAGGCCGTCCCACTCGCATTTTCGAGAGACCGCCGCCGCCTTCTCTCTCAGGTTTTTGAGTTTGAGGGGCCGCCGCTGCGAAAGTTGCGAAACTTGCGAAAGTTCCCTCACCTTCACCGGCCAGGAACGCCTTGGCGTCAAACTTGGTGAAACTCATGGCGCCACCTCCTTCACGATCCGCCATGCTTCGCGGCGGCGCGCACCCGCGATCACGGCACCGCCCTGGATACGGGCGAGCCATCCGTGCTCCTCGAGAATGCCCACCATCGCCGCGGCGACCTCTTTCGTGCGGATCGCGTTCGGGCCAAGGCGATAGATTTCGGGGAGCGAGACGGTGGGCTCCGTCCATGAACCGTGAAGCCACGCGAGCAGCCTTTGCGCCAGGGACAACTGCTCGTTGATCTGCCCGACAGCGAACAGCCGCAAGGCCTCGGCGGCATCGTGCTGGCCAGCTCTATGCCAGCGGCGAGATCACCCCCGCTCACCTCAGCCGCGTCCACATCCCGCACGAGGGCAAGCGTCGCCGCTATGCGCGCGGCATGTTCTGGCAGCTTGTTCGCGAGTCCGCGCACGGCATCGAGGGCGCCGTTGGGGGCCATTCCCCGCTCGACATGATTCACGAAGGCGATCCATGCCCGCCTCGCCGGCTGCGCCAGCGTGAGAGAGCGCGGCGCCAACTCGTTTTTGCTTCCCGGTGCGAGCGGAACGGCCGCTCAAGAATTTGTGGAGACGGGCGCCGTAGCGCTTCATTGCCGCATCGGACTCGGGCGTCGGCTCTTGCCACAAGCGCGTGCCGCTTGCCGCATCGGGCGCGGTGGCAAGGATGCGCGAGAAGCATTCCTTGGTCACGGAGAAGCGGATCGTTCAACCAGCCGCTCGCAACTTCGGGCTGCGCCATGAGGTGCATCGCCAATCGCCGGCCGGGCAGCACAAGCACGCCATCGCCCCCGCGCACGCGCTTAATCGGTTCGCCGTCCCATGCTGCGGCCGAAAGGCCGGCCGCGGTGCGTAGTTTCGCCTCGTCCGACATGCCGTGGCCGCCGATGAACTGGCCGCCTTCCGATGCGAAAATTCCAATGCTCGGTAATCCCACGGCCAGCAGCTTGCAAAGTC
>CAVSNJ010000011.1:0-13061 GCA_963729295.1 uncultured Alphaproteobacteria bacterium | reverse complement strand
AAAGTGCCGCGCGGCGAAAGCAGGAATTAGCAGGCGTGAAAAGCGGTGAATATCAGCGGTAATCCGCGCGCATTCCACGTCTGTTCACGTCTCCTAACGAGCGTCAACCGCTTGTTGGGGGCCACCCTCGGGGCCGACTGCGGAAAGACCGGGACGCCGGGCTTTCCGCACCTACGTGAGGAGAAGCCCGGCGCGCCATATCCGTCAGTTACCGAATGCCGCCTGGCGCGTTTCCGGCTCGATATCGTCGAGCGCGCGGAGTTTCACGCTCGGCGCCAGGCGCATGAGGCCGCGAAGGAACGCCAGCAGTTCGCGGCGCTCGGGTAGATCAGGGTTGATGATGTCGACGTGGCCGTCGTTTTCGGCCGCAAAGTCGAACAGGATCGCGAGGTCCTCGACGCTCGCGGGCGTGATCGCGAGCATCGCCTCCTCGAGGCGCTCGCATTCGTCGACGGCGGCTTTGTGCTGCTCCTCGAGCGCGGGAATGCCGAGCGTCGCTCTCGTTGCGAGTTGCGCGTCGACGAGCGCGGCGAGCTGCGTTTTCAGTTCTGCGGCGATCTCCTCGATCGGCCGCGCATCCGGCCCGGGCCGTGGCGGCAATCCATGCTTCGCTTCGTGCTCGTCGACCAGGCGATATATCGCAAGTACGAGGTCGCTCGGCTCAGAGCTCGCCAACACGTCGCGGTGCTGCCGCTCGCGAGCTATCGCTACGTCGATCTCTTCTTCCGAATAGCACATGCGACCGTTGAACTCGACGTGCGGCGGCCCGCATTCGCCGCGCGTGGCGATCTCGTCGATGTCGGTCGCGAGCTGCCATACGCGCGTCGATGTGCGCGCCCATTGCTGGTGCAGCTCGCGCAGCGAGCGATTGTCGGCGCGCCCTCCCGCGAGTGCGCGTGCGACGGCGATATCCATTGACCGATCAATCTCGTGCAGCGTCATTGAGCTTCTCCCGTCAAGACGCCAGGTGAGCCGGCCTGGCACCGGGAGGATGGAAAGACGGTCTTGCGATCGTCTCGGACGCTTTCACCCGAGGGCTCTTGTATGACGCCCGCCTCCCGGCATAGGTTGCCGGTTGGCGCTCGGCGTCTCGGCCGAGCCCGTAGCGTACGAAGGCCGCCCCGGCAGGGGACGGTTTCGCGCAAGATCGAGGCTTCCATACCTCACGGCTCCGCTATGGAGCCGCGCGACAATCATCGCCTCGTCGCCCCTCGAGCGCAAGAGATCGTCGCTGAGCGCGATCTCGACCGCCGCGCCTTTCCCCCTTGGACCAAGTTTTGCGGCGATCGCGCATCGCCGCAAATGGCGAGGGACGATTTCCGGTACCGCCAGAACCGACGGTGCGGGATCCGGCATCGCCGAACCCGTCGATGGAGTCGGCGGCATCGCCAATCGGACGATGACGCCGGCGACATCGTCACTTCCGGCGAGGCGCGCCGGCGGCCCTCGTCAATTCCGACGATAGCGGCCGACCTCGCCACGGCTGACGAGGCTCGAGCATCGACGGCATCGGCGAGGGTGGCCGCGCGCAGGGAAGGCGCATCTGAGGCGGTCATCCGGGTTTTCGTGGGTCGTGCTCGATCGGCGGCCGAGTTTCCTATTGCGGCCACCAGGCGCGGCCGGGTGTCATGGCGTCGCTCGCCCTCACGGTCTGATATGCCCGGAGCGCGATCTCAGCTGCGCGCATCGTGCGCGGCTTTCGTCTTGGCCCACACCGATGCGACATCGTCCATGCTATTGACGACGCCGAACGTCGGCAGCATTCCTTCCGGCGGCCGCTGCGCCGCCCGCCTTGCGCGCGGCGCGCATGAAGCGTGCAAGATTGATCGTGCTCATGGGAAGGCGGCGAGGACGGTTTTGATGTCGCGCAGGCCTTCGGCGAGTTGACGGCGGTTCGCGGCGAGGGACTTCGGGTTTAGGTCCTCGCCGTCGAGCGCCGTTCCCAGGTTCTCGGCGTTAGCGGCAACGTCCCGCAGCGTCTTTGCGAGGTCGTAGAATTTCGCGCTTTCCTTCGCGCCCTCCATATCCCGCTCCTTCGTTATGACGCAGCGGCGAGGCATCCCGCCGCTTCCGATGGGCGGCGCTAATCGTGTCGCCGCTGTCTCAGACCGTCGTTTTTGGCGCGGCGGCATCGGCCTGCTCCATCGACGCGAGCGACCCGCGCCACATGATTTGACCTGTCTGCGTGCGCACGAATTGCCAAGGGGCCATGTATCCGGCCGGCCCTGTCGCCGGCGCTGCGATTGTCGGCGGGACGGGCGAGCTGCGGAGGAGCGCCGCGAGTGCGCCCTGTGAGCTGTGCGCTGTCATCGCAGCGAGCGCTGGCGAACTTGGCGCAGGCGTCGGGGCGGGCGAGCCGAGAATGCCGGTCAGGTCCGGGATTTGCGGCATGTCCCTCACCGTCCTCGTGCCGACTGTGCGTGGCGCGCGTCGCGCATCAGCGCACGCCCCCGAATTCAGTGTCGGACGCCGGCGGCGTCGCCTCGGAGCGCGACGGCTTCGCGCCCGGCGCGACCACAGCGGGCGCGCTCTTCGGTGGCGGCACGCCCCGGGCGGCAGCGTCCATCGCGCCAAGCGCCGCGTAATGCGCGCGCCACGCATTGAGAAGGTCAGCCTGCGCGGCGAAGTCGCTGTCGCTCATCTGCTTCGCGTCGTGCGCGGCTTTCGTCTTGGCCCACACCGATGCAACATCGTCCATGCTGTTGACGACGCCGAACCTCGGCAGCGGTCCTTCCGGCGGCCGCTGCGCCGCCCGCAGGCGCGGCAGCATGTCGGACAGCACCGCGTTGCTATCCTCGCCGCCCAATCGCACGCGCCGGGTCCATTCCTGCTGCGCATCGACCGACAGCGCGAGGCGCTCGTTCGTCCTCGTGGTCGCCTCGCCCGGCACCGTGAAGATCGAGCCATCCGGCCCGATGCCGAGCGACGTCTTGAGCGTCGCGAAATTGGCCTGGTCGATCGCCTTGTCGCCGGCCGCGCCCTTCGATGCGTTCGCCTTCAGGAGATCCGCCGCCGTGGAGCGCGCGAGCTTCCCGCCCGTCGTCGCCGTGAGAACGTCGTCGCCGATGTCGTCGCCGGCGCCGATCCGCTGATACAGATGCGACAATGTCGGCAGGTCATTCGTGCCGCCATCCTTTTTTGTGAGCTGCTCGCGCAGCATCGAAACGCCCGTCTCCGAAAGCTGTCCCGTGCGGCCGAGCTGATAAACGTCGCCGATGTTCGGCGGCTTGTCGCTGTCGATCTTAGAGAGCAGATCGACGGCGTTCGCCTGCTGCATCGCCGTGTGTTCTTTCTCGGCCACGGCGTCCTGGTGCGCTTGTGCGGCGCTCTGAACTTGCACGATCATCTTGCCGCGCGCGATGCCCTCGTTCGCGAGCGCCTCGCGTTCTTGCGGCAACAGCCCTTGGAAATTTTTTGGGTCCGCGATCGCGTCGCCGATCGCTAATGGCGAAAGCCGTCCCTGTGCCGCGGCTTCGCCGGCCGTCCGCATGAACGAATAGGCGTCCGTCTTCGCCAAGTCCGATCGAAACTGGATCGTGCGCTGCGGTCCTTCCTCGGGCGGGATCCATCCGGCCTGCGCCGCGCCGGCGACGGCTGCGGTGTATTTGTCGATCGATATTGCGCGCATCTGCGGCGTGGCGGCCGTCGCCGCATCGTTCAGGTACTGCGCGTGCAACTGGTCGAGATCACCGCGCGCCTTGCTTCCCTCCATCAAGAACGCGGCGTGCCTCGTCTCTAGCCCACGCGCGATCGCCTCTTGCGTAATCTGATCCTGGACGTGCGCCCTGACCAGCGGATCGGAAATTCCGTCGAGCGTCTTTTGCAACACGCCGCCCGGTTGTATCTGGAATTCGCCGGATTGTTCATCGACGCTGTAGCCGGCGTCCTTCTGGAACCCGGCGAACGCCGCGTCGCGATCGGGCATAAGGGAATATTTCTGCTCGAGCTGGCCGAGCTGTGCCGAGGCGCCACTGATCGCTGTCGTGGCGTCCATCTGGCGCCGCGCATCGGCGTATTTCTGGTTCCAATCCTCGAGCGTGCCGGTGACGCGCGCGCCCGCCTGCGCCAAGGCCTCGCCCGACTGGCTCATCGCCAGCGGGTTGACCTGCGGCTGCATCGGCGGCGCGGTCGGGCCCGGCGAGATGAAGGTCGGGAGCTCGGGCATGGCTCAGTTCCTACCGATCGTTTGCCGGCGCCGGGAGCGCCGTGCTGGTCAGCGGCGCGCGCTGCGCGGGTGATCGCCCCTTCCTCTGCTTGTCGAGCGCCGCGCGCCACGCCAATCGCGCGAGCGCGGTCTGCGTGAGGGCGTCGAGTTTCTCGGCGAGCGGCGACTTGCGTTCCTTCTTGTCGATCATCATGGCGGCGGCGGCTCGGGATTTGCCGCGGCATAGGCCGCCGTCGCTTCCTGCACGGCCGCGGCGTGGCCGGCATGGCCCTTGTCCCAATAAGCCGCGTTACCCTTGAGCGCGGCGATGCGTTGCTGCGGCGTCAACAGCACGCCGGCGCCCTGCCTGCTGTTCGGCAGGCCCGGAGCGGGCGCGGCCGCGGCTGCCTCGCCGAGCGTCGTGCCGCCATAGGCCGCCTCGTAGGCGCGCGTGACGGCTTCGACGGCGGCCTTGTGGTTGACGTGATTGCCGTCGAGGTAGGCCGGGTCCTGGCGCAGCTCGTCGATGCGCTTCTGCGCCGCCGGGTCCATCGTCTTGTCCTCGGGCTTCGCCGCGCCGGCGTCGGCGGTCACGGCGTGCTGCGTCGCGTGAACCACCAGCTCCGATATCTGCTTGTGGAGCGGGTGCGATTTGTCGCGCATGATCTCGGCGTGGCCTTGGGACGTCGGCGCCCATTCCAGAAGCTCGGCGATCTCGTCGGGGAATAGATCGCCGAACTGATTTTCGACGGTCGGCGTGCCGCGGCCGGGCCGCTCGGGCCACGCCTGCGGCGCGCCATCGGCCGCTTGCGGGTGCTCGTGCGCGTAGTAATTTGCCAGGTCCCAATACGGGCGCATCAAGCGATGATCCGGGTGGCCCTTGTCGGCGAGCACGTCGCGGATTTGCGGCGTGCGCTGCGCCCATTGGATGAGCGACGCGGCTTCCTCGCGCGTGAGCCGGTCGCCGAAGCGGAATTTCAGGCCCGGGAACGCCTTGCAGAACTCGCCGATGTAGAGCGGCGAATTGAAACCGCCGGGCTTCATGGCTTGGTCGCGGCGGCCGCGATGGCCGCGCGCGCCGCGTCGGCGCCGGCGAGCGCAGCCCCGTCCTCGGTCCTCATCTCGCCGGCGCGCCAGTGATCCTCGGGCGGCGGTTGATGGCGCTCGCAATAGGGCTTGCTGTGGACGACGGCGACGGATGGCTCCGCGCATCCCTTGGTGCTGCATGTCTGCGGCGCAGATGCCGGCGCCAGCAATTCCTTGATGCTCACGCGGTTCAGCGATCCGCTCGTGATCGCATTGGCGAGCGCGGTGTCGGCGCCGATCGCCGCCGCGATGTCCTCAAGTTCGATGCCGTTCAGCGCCAAGTCGGCGAGCGTGAAAGTGGCGAGCCGCTCGAAATCGACGGTTTGGCCGACGCGCCGCTCGACGAGCCGTTCCAGTTTCCGCTTCACGTCGCCGCCAGGTGCGTTATTCATCGGGGGCCCTCCGGTGCTGCCGGCACCAATCGGCAGGGCGCTTCGGCACGACCTGTGGGTTGAGGTGGCATCCGCCGATATCGGCGTCCACGCCGCTGCGCGCGAGCTGGCTGCGGCGCTGATCGGTCACGGGCCCGAAGCGAGAAATGAAAGCGTCGCAGGTGCCGCAGCAATCGGACGCCGACTTCGATGCTGGCGCGGGCGCGGGTGCAGGAGCGGTGCTGTTCATGCTTGTGGCCTATGCGTGTTGTCGGCGCAGACGGGCTTGCCGAACACGATGCGCGTCGCGGGAGCGATGCACCCCGGCACGTGGCAACGCTGCGTCAGGGGCAGGAGGTCGCGCGGCGTGTGGTCGTCGCAGAAGCCTTTGCCGTCGATGATCCGCTCGGCGCGCTCGCCGCATGTGGAGATGGCGCAGGCGATCATGCTTGTGGCCGCGTGTAGTGGTTGTGCGTCTCGTCGGCACAGTAGGGTCGGTTGTGCTGCACCTTCGCCGCCGGCGCGCCGCAGATGACGCATACGTTCGCCTGCGCGAGCCGCGTGCTCACTTCGCCGATCGCCTCTTGCAGCTCGGCGGCCTTGACGCGCACCGGCGCGACGACGCGCGTGAGCTGATCCTTCGCATCGCTGAGCGCAGCGAGCGTTCCGGCGTCGGCCGCTTCCCCGACGCGCTTGGCGCCGTCGAGTTCGCCTTCGAGGGTCCTGATTTTCGCTTCGAGTGGCGCCATTGCCGGCCGGAGCGGTCCATAGAGTTCGACGAGCTGGCGCCGAAACTTTGCCTGCACTTCAGCAAGCTCGGTGCGGCCCATGTAATGCGCGGCGTTGAAAAGTTTTCCCATCGTCGTCGCCCCTGTCAGACTGTTCGCACGACGGTATTTGCGACCGGCCCCTCGGTCGGCGTCCCTTCATCGACCGTGAGGAAAGCCTGGTTCACGCCGTCGATCGCGTTGACGTGATAGCGGCCGTTCGACTGGCTCGTGCCTTCGACCAGGATGTCGTCGCCAACGCCGAAGTTTGCGAAGGTGCCGTTCGAGGCTGATAGGCGCCCGCCGCCGAACGTCACCGACGCGACGACGCGCTTCGACATGCCGAGGTCGGCGGAATGGCTCGCGCTCTCGGAGCGCGTGTCGATGTGCTCCTGGCGGGTGCTCTGCTTCGTGCGGGTTCCGAGTGCTGGCATTTCGATCTCGCTATAGGCGCCGGCCAGAAGCGATGCGCTCGCTGGCGGGGGTTGTCGAGGAGGGCATTTGTGCCAATTCAGCGTTCGCGGCTTCCTTCACGTACCGCTTGAGCGAGCGCAAGCTTCGGGCATAGGCCCCGGCCAGGGCCTTCCAGGACCAGCCGTTCCGGCGCATCTGCAACAGCTCGGCGCCGATCGCGCGTCGCTGTTCCGGGCTTAGGTTGATCCAGCTCACGGCGCTCGCGGCGCGGGCGGTGTGAGCTCGCATTTCGCCGTGGCGAGAAATCGGAAGCTGCTGAAAAAAGAAAAACGCACGGTGTCTGACGGCTCGCGCGCGATCGCAGCGCGAACCCGGGGGTAGGTCCCCCTCGGCCGAATTTGCGATCGGCGGGCCCTCCCGTGATCGAGCACCCGCGCACCATCGCCGGCGAGGAGGCGCGGTTTAATCATGGCAGCAGCCATCGTCAGTGAGGGTGAGATCGGACAAACAAACCGGTGCAACGCGTGCGGGAAACCCGCGTCAACGCGGCCCTTACTGCCTTTCTCATTCAATGCAGGCCCCACTTGGCCCCCGGCTTGGCCCCCAATGCACGCCAGGCGCCCGCGCTGCGCAACATTCGTGCGCCTTGTCGATGCTACGATCCACGACCGGAAAGAGGAGCTGACGATGGACGATCGCAAGGCATACGCGCGCGAGGAGCTGCGTCTCGCCTGGGCTGAGCTGTGCGATGGAATTAGCTCGCCCGGCATCGTCGATGCGCTCATGGGCGTGCTCCACGTCCAGGCGCGGATGTTTCATGCGCTCGAAGCGGCAGGAGTTTTGCCAGAGGATTTAGCTGTTGAGCTACTCGCCCAAGACATCGAAGCGCACGACGTACTGCCTGGTGCACCGCTTGCCCTGACGATCGAGCGCGCAATGCACGCCCTCCTGATTGTGACGGAAGTCGACATCCCCCCGGAAGGTCTTGCGCCCGATGAAGACGAGCAGTCATAGGATGCTCACGGGGCATCGGAAGCATCCTGGCCGCCATCGCGCAGCGCGCCGTCAGCCGGCGCCGCGTTAGCACGCGCATCATCGATCGGCTCGAGATCGACGATAGTGGCCGCGATCTCCACCCCCTCGCCGCCGGCCTCGAGCTGCGCGCCTTCCTTGATGGTGAGGTAGATCGCGGAGCGGCTCCGGACATCGATCGCGAGCGGCTGGCGCTGTTTGACGTAGGGCAGCACCGCGATAAGCGACAGGCGCTGCTCCTGCGCCGCTTCGAGCATCGTGCAGCCGAGAAGCGCCGCGAGATCGGCGACGTTCATCGATCCCAAAGCGAGGAGCCGCTCGGCCGGATCGGGATAGCGCGACAGCAGCCACGCGGCCGCGCGCTCCTGGCGCAGCGTGCGCCGGTTCTTCGCTCCTGCGGGCCGACCGCGACCGCGCGCGCCCAGCAGCGCGCGCCCGGCCTCAGTCTCCGGTTCGCCCCAGAGATCGAGCTGCTCGTCGTCCTCGCCCGCCTCCGTTGGGGCCGGCGCGCCGATCGCTTCGTGGAGCTTGGGCGTCTCGCCGCTCATCGCTCGCGCCGTCCTGCCGCGACGCCCAACGGCAATCCGCCGAATAAATCTCCAAAATCCTGATTTATATATTCATTGTCAAATAGATGCGCGGCGCTGCGCGTCTCGGTCACTATCGCGCTTGTGACTGACGTGACTGAACGTCCGGTTATCCATAGGGGGGCGGGCACGCCACGCGCGCCACCTGCCATTACCGTTCGTTCGGTCACATCGGTCACACCACTCTCAATCACGCGGCCCTCGCCTTTCCCATTCGTCGGGGTCGTCCAGGGTTTCCTGTGTCGGCTGCTGCCGCCTCCCGCCACTTGCGATGCCGAGCTCGCTTTGCCGTACGAGCGGTGCAACGCCCCGAAATCCCTTCTGACCCGTTCCCGGCTCGCGCCAGCGATCGAAGCCGGCACGTTCAAGCCGCTGCGCGAAACGACGCTCCGTCCCCACAAACTCGCCCGTCGTCGCAGCCCAGCTCTTGAAGTCCTGAAAAAGCGTCTTGATCGTCGCCGTCTCGTTCGGCTCCTTTAGGCAGCGCTCCGCGATCCAGCGCCCGATCACGTTCTCGGCCTCGAAATACTCATCGGTCGAGCGCACGACGGCCTCGGGCACCCCCAGCCCATGCCTCTGCCAATGGGCAGCCCCTTCAATCGCCCACTTGAGGATGCCGCCGGCCTCGCGTTGCAGCTTTTCGAGCAGTTCCTTGTCGGACCGCGCCGGCTTCACCTTCCACGGGATCACGTGGAACCGGCGCCGCATCGCATCGTCGGCCGAACGCATCGCCGGGCGGTAATTGCCCGCCATGAAGAGTTTGAATTTTGGAACGAACGTGAAAAAGTCCTGGCGAATGCGGCGCGCCGTGATCGGATCACCCCCAGTGATCGCCTTCAGCTTCGCCTCGTCCCAGCGTCGGCCTTCTTCTGTCTCGCTCGCGGTGACGAGGCGCGCGCCGTGAAGGAGCGCCAGATCCGCCGGATGGCGCTCGCCGGTCGACACGGTAAAAACGTCCATCGGTGCTGCCGTCGCATAGTCGCCCAAAATCCATTGCAGGATGTTGAGCAGGATCGTCTTACCCGTCCCGCCCGGCCCCTCGAGGAAGAAGATCGCGTGCTCTTTCGTCACGCCGGTGAGGCAGTAACCAGCGGCCCTTTGCACAAACCGGGAAAGCGCCTCGTCACCCCCCGTCGCCTCGAGAAGAAAGGCGTCAAAGGTCGGGCATTCGCCCTCGGGCGAGACGCGCGTCGACCGCGCGCAATAGTCCTCGCGCCGATGGCAGCGCGCCTGTCCCGTGCGGAGATCGACGGTGCAAGCCGGCGTGTTGAGCAGCCAATCGTCGCGATCGAAGATCTCCGGCGAAACCACGCATCGCGGGTCGGCACCGCCGAGCCGCACCACAGCGAAGATCGTGGCATTCGAGCAGACGGAGCGCGCCAGCGAATGTTTTTCGATGTCCTTAGCGACTTCGCTACAGGTCAAGCGCGCGCGCTCGACGACCGCCATCATCGCGTCGCGCTCCCATACCGCGCCCGTCCAGCGGTACCAATCGCCGGGGGGCCTGGCGCAGCGCCAATCGTCGCCGAGCTCTCCGACGAGCTGCCTCGCGAGCGCATCATCTGATGCAAAGACCAGGCGCGGTTCGTCGCCGTCGCCGTCTTTCGACTTCGGCGCCAGCTCGGCGACGACCGTGTCCACATTGAGGTATACTGGCGGCGGCCGCTTCTCGTCGCTCATGCACGCGCCGCTTTCCTCACCCGCGGGAAGGTGATGATTTCAGCGTCGGTCGGATCGGCGACGGCGGCGCCGAGCTTCTCGAGCCTCGCCGCAAAATCCGGTGCAAGGTCCCGCATTTTCGCCGCGCAGTTTCGCGCACCCGCCTTCGTCAAGAGATACGTCGCCTCCGTGCCCAACACCTCGAGCACGACCACGCCCGCGTTGACGGTTCCCTTGATGTCGACGCGCCGGTTCTGGTCGATCGCCGCGAGCACCAGGTCGCTCACGGTGCGCAGCTGCTCGTCGTGGCCCGGTGCCAGGCGGTCGAGACTTGGTGCCGGGGCGCGCACCGGCCTATTGCTCGTCATGCTGCGCTGTCCCGTCGCCGCGCTCTTGATCGCTCCGATCGGCGAGGAGATCGAGGCTCCGTGCTACATCATCGAAGAGCTCGATGTCGGCGCCCCTCAGCGTCGCCGCGGCGCGGCGGGCGCCGGTATGCGTCAGGAACAAGGGACGCGACCAGCTGTCGCACGACAGCTTCACGAAGCTGCCCACGACCGCGCCCTTGACGTAGAACCGGCGCATCGGAACGCGCGCTATCTCAGCGATGCAGAAGTCGATGAAAGTATCTGCGGCCCCATCGGGCGCAGCCTTTCGGATCGGGCGACGCCGGCTACGCGCGGCGGCAATCGGGATTACATCGCCCGTCTTTCGGCGCTTCGCGCTCATGCCGCGCGTTCCGATTGGGGAACGCCCGCGAGCCACTGCTCGAAGGCCGGTCGCGTCACGATCCAACGGCGCCCAATGCGCCGCGCGGGGATCTGACCTTTCCGTAATCCGGCATAGACCTGGTTGATGCCGAGGTCGAGCCGGAGCGCAATTTCTTCGGGCGGCACGGTGTCCCGAGAATGTTTCACGTGAAGCCCTCCTAAACGCAGTGATTGCTCGGGATCGCTCGCAGTGGCAGGCCGTGATAGGTACTTGTATTTCACGCAAAACAACACTAGATTTTCATCACAACGTATGCCGCTTGTATGACGTATTTTAGGAAGGAGAGAACGGCGATGCCGGTTCGGAAACGATCCATGCGCGCGGGCAGCGGGCGCAGACTGCCGAAACGCGATGAGCCGCTATCGGTTCGGGTCGACGCCGACACGAAGAAGACCCTTCGGGCCGACGCGGACCGCCTCGGCGTGACGCTCAGTCGCGTGGTCGAGGAGCGATTGCTGCGGTCCGTTGATGCCGACGAGGCACTGAAGCGCCGTTTTGGCGATCCCGCGACGCGGAGCTTATCTGAGTTGGTCGCGCACATCGCGGCGCTCGTCACTCATTACAAGCCAGCCTCTTGGCGTGATGACCCGTGGACGTTCCAGGAGTTCAAAGCGGGCGTGATCGAGCTCGTCTCCGATCTAGGGCCAGCCGGTCCGGTCGTCCCGCCGAAGGATGTTGCAGGCGATGCCGATCTCTCGCGACCCGGATCTGTAGGCAGAACGTTCGCGAAGAGCATACTCAGGATGCTTTGGGATATTGGCGGTCCAACGCCGAGCGTCGCCGGTTATGACGATTGGCAGCGGCGCTACCGCGATCTCGGTCTCGAGGAGAAAACTAGATGAAGGGACACATTCAGAAGCGCGGCAAGGAGAGCTGGCGCCTCAAGTTCGATCTCGGCACTGACCCGCTCACCAACGAACGGCGGCGCCGCTACGTCACGGTGCGCGGCACCAAACGCGAGGCGCAAGATCACCTGAACGCGATCCTCGCCGCGGTAAACCACGCCGGCGACGACAAGCAGCGGGCGCAGCTCGCGCTCGCTGGTGTCCTCGCCGAGCTGGCGGGCGCCGCGGCCGAGCCCGGCGCCCTGGCGACGGCCGCACGCGTCGTCTCGAGCCTAACGGACGGCGGCACCAAGCCGACCGCGCTGACGGTCAAGGCGCACGTGCTCGAGCGGATCGAGCAATGGCAAGCGTCGGGCCAGGTCACACCGCGCACAGCCGAACGCTACCGCGAGCTCGCCAACAATCAGATCGTGCCGCACCTCGGCGCGAAGTTCCTGGTCGATCTCAAGCCGCTCGACATCGAGGCATGGCACACGACGCTCAAGATGTCCGGTCGGCTCAAAGGTGGCGGCCTGAGCCCGCGCACCACCCTGCACGCGCACCGGCTGCTGTCGAAGGCGCTCAAGGATGGCGTCGCGAATGAACAGGTCGCGCGCAACGTCGCCGCGCTGAAGGGCGCGCCGCGCGTCCAGGACGAGGGCGAGGTCGCGATCCTGACGAGCGAGCAGGTCGGCGAGCTGCTGGTAAAGCTGCGCGGTCGCGCGATCTACGGCCGCGCCATCGTTTGCCTGTTCACCGGCCTTCGCCGCGGCGAGATGTTGGCGCTTCGGTGGGGCAACGTCGATCTCGACGGCAAGCTCATCCGCGTCCGCGAGGCGATCGAGGAGACAAAGGCGGGGCTGCGCTTCAAGAAGCCGAAGACCAAGAGCGGCGTGCGCAATGTCACGCTGCCGGAGATCGTCGTCGATGTGCTTCGGGCCGAGCGCGATGCCCAAAAGCGCGCGGTCGCCGGCGTTTCGGCTGGCGCCGAGATTGATCTATCGCTGGTGAAGCTGCCCGAGGACCGGCTCGTGTTCGCTGGCCCGAACGGCGCGCCGCTCTCGCCGCGTGTCTTCTCGAAAGCCTGGGCCGACGCCGCGGCGGCGATCGGCATGCCCGACGTGACGTTCCATGCGCTGCGGCATACCCACGCGTCGCAGCTCATTGATCGCGGCGTCGATGTCGTCACGATCGGGAAGCGTCTCGGCCACGCGTCACCGACGGTCACGCTCCGGGTCTACGCTCACCTGTTCCGCAAGGACGACGGCAAGGCATCGGACGCGATCAACGATGCGCTCGCCGGCATTGGCACCGCATGACGCCCGCCGCGGGGCCCGTTGGGGCCAAGTTTCGCGAGTTGTTCCTTTCGGATGTGTCGCTAACATGTTGGAATTACGAGCGCGGGA
>CAVSNJ010000010.1:0-278681 GCA_963729295.1 uncultured Alphaproteobacteria bacterium | reverse complement strand
AATGGCGAAACCGAAACCTCCGAAAGGCTTCGTCTCGGTATCGGGCATCGTTGCACCTCATCCGGTATTGCGGATTAGTTTGTCAGCCGATTGAATAATTTTTCGACCGCTTTTCTGCTCGAGACGAGCGCCCGGCTCGCCCCTCGTCTAAATAGGATGCCACAGTCTGATCGCGACCGCCAACAACGGAGCGCAACGGCCATCCCCGCGTGCCGAGGTGATTCCAGTTGCCCAAAATCATACACTTTGGTGTCGATCAGACAAAGTATAAAACAATAGCGGTTTCGAGAGGACTACCGGTAGCAGACAGGGTATTCTTCACTTTAGCAATGACCGGTTGCCAGTGACAGAAATGAATTTCAAGCGCGGCCTCATCCGACTATGGGCGCTGTTCACGATCGTTTGGTTTCTCGTCGCGGGCGGATTTGGCGTCTTCGCGTGGTGGGACGAGCTACGGGCAGTCGGAGAATCTTCTACAAGTCAAAGACCAGCCAAAGTAGCAGCCTCAAGTGTCAAAGCGCCGCCTGCACCGCGGGCATCTTCCGACGTAAGCGATCCATACGCAGAGATGCTGAAGCGTTATACGCAGCCGAACGAGCCGTCATTACCGGCACAACAATCGGCGCCCACATCAGCAGGTAAGCCGATTCCGACGCCTCCCGGGCAACTCATTCCAGGCTGACGAATTCGCTGGCCCCCCAGGACTTATTTCGCCAAACGATTTCTTTGGCCGCGCGCAATCCGCAGCTTCTGCTACGCCCGCGCCCAGGAAATGTTCGCAATGTATCGCTACTTAGCGCTCTTACTTGCAGTGCCGGCCGCCATTATCGCTGTCGGCTTCGGAGTGGGGTGGGTCATAGGTGGATTTAAGGCGACCTGATCGATCGGTCATTTCGTCCGGACGTACAGTACCTTCGCTTTACTCCAATTCGATAAGTTTCCTCGTGCCATACAGGAGCGCGCGAATTGCGCGCCGCTTGGAGATCGCCTCTGCGGCGTAGCCGCCGTGGCAGAATGCGTTGCTGTTGCCGGCGGGGGCGCCGCTGCCGCGAGCGCCGCCGTGCATCCTACAGACCGCCTTCCCCCGCACTGCTGGTGCTTCGCACGCTTCCCGCTGCGCTTCGATTTCGCGCGGCAACGTCTCGCCTGGTGCATGGGCAACTTGCTTGCATGGGGTTGTTCCTCATTTTTTCGCGGTGCCCCTCCCCCCGGTGCGACGTTGCCGACGATGGCTTGGCCGCCCTGATGGACGTGGACATGCTCGACTGTGACGCGCTGCTGCCCTTTGCCGCGATGGTGGTCCAGAGCTTCCATCAGCACCGCATAAGAGCGGACGAGCTTATTGGCCTGGCACAAATTCTCTCGGCGCCCCTCGAAACTCTGATCTGGAATCATTGCGCGTCGGTAGCATTCCATTGCGGCGTTGTGCGTCGCGACCAACTGAGCGGCTACCATGCCCTCGATTTCATCGCTGGGCTTGGCGCCGATCATTGCAACGCCAGCGGCGATAAGGAGCTTCTGGCGCTCGTCGCCACTGACGTGCGCAAGCCACAAACAATTGATGACTTGGTGTACGATGACGCTGTTGAACGTATCGTTTTGCGAGCCGCCGATGTGTTTCAACGCGCCCGCACCCGTGGCCGTGGCCGGCGGCAATTCGATCGTTTCGGGTTGTGGTTTGATGGGCTGGCTCACGGCGCGCCGTCCTTCATGTCCTGCGGCGTAGGGATACCGATTGCTAGCAAGGCTGCGGTGGCCTCATGCTTCCATCGCCGGCCATAAGCGCGGATGCAGGCATAGCCATCGGCCGCGTGGGCGCGCTCGCCCAGGGGCAGGAGCAGCACGTTCGTCTCGCCATCGAGCTGTTGGCCGCAGCCCGCGCAGAGGGTGGCCGGGACGCGCGAGCCGTGCCGCCGGTACCAGAGGGCCGCGGTCCCGTGCCATGCCCGCGCCTGGGCTTTGGCGGGCGTGTCCAAGCCGTCATGGCGCACGAGCACCGCCTGGGAGCGATAACGGGCGAGCAGGGCGGCGGTCTCGGCACGGTCGGGCACCTCTTCTTTCGCAACTTTCGCAACTTTCGCAGTAGCAGGCCGTCCCACTCGCATTTTCGAGAGACCGCCGCCGCCTTCTCTCTCAGGTTTTTGAGTTTGAGGGGCCGCCGCTGCGAAAGTTGCGAAACTCGCGAAAGTTCCCTCACCTTCACCGGCCAGGAACGCCTTGGCGTCAAACTTGGTGAAACTCATGGCGCCACCTCCTTCACGATCCGCCATGCTTCGCGGCGGCGCGCACCCGCGATCACGGCACCGCCCTGGATACGGGCGAGCCATCCGTGCTCCTCGAGACGCCCACCATCGCCGCGGCGACCTCTTTCGTGCGGATCGCGTTCGGGCCAAGGCGATAGATTTCGGGGAGCGAGACGGTGGGCTCCGTCCATGAACCGTGAAGCCACGCGAGCAGCCTTTGCGCCAGGGACAAACGCTCGTTGATCTGCCCGACAGCGAACAGCCGCAAGGCCTCGGCGGCATAGTGCTGCGCCAGCTCTATGCCAGCGGCGAGATCACCCCCGCTCACCTCAGCCGCGTCCACATCCCGCACGAGGGCAAGCGTCGCCGCTATGCGCGCGGCATGTTCTGGCAGCTTGTTCGCGAGTTCGCGCACGGCATCGAGGGCGCCGTTGGGGGCCATTCCCCGCTCGACATGATTTACGAAGGCGATCCATGCCCGCCTCGCCGGCTGCGCCAGCGTGAGAGAGCGCGGCGCCAACTCGTTTTTGCTTCCCGGTGCGAGCGGGAACGGCCGCTCAAGAATTGTGAGGAGACGGGCGCCGTAGCGCTTCATTGCCGCATCGGACTCGGGCGTCGGCTCTTGCCACAAGCGCGTGCCGCTTGCCGCATCGGGCGCGGTGGCAAGGATGCGCGAGAGCATTCCTTGGTCACGGAGAAGCGGATCGTTCAACCAGCCGCTCGCGACTTCGGGCTGCGCCATGAGGTGCATCGCCAATCGCCGGCCGGGCAGCACAAGCACGCCATCGCCCCCGCGCACGCGCTTAATCGGTTCGCCGTCCCATGCGGCCGAAAGGCCGGCCGCGGTGCGTAGTTTCGCCTCGTCCGACATGCCGTGGCCGCCGATGAACTGGCCGCCTTCCGATGCGAAAATTCCAATGCTCGGTAATCCCACGGCCAGCAGCTTGCAAGTCCCTCATAAGTCGGCCGGGGCAGGTCAGCAGCGGGACGGGCGGCGCGTTCGGCTCGGGGCCGAGCGCATCAAGCGCTGCCTTGATGCGCGCCCGATCGCCTTTCGCGCTTTTCATCGCGTGTTCGCGCGCCCTCTCCCAGGCGGCTTTCTCGTTGACGTAGTCGGGATGGCGCGCCGCATATTCCTCGCGGAGAGCGGCCTCACGTTTCCGTACCGGCCAGAGCGCCTCGCCGTCAACGGCCGTCTTGCGCTCGCCCGTTGCCGCGATGGTGAGAAAGAAATTAGTGAGAGGGCGCGATCGCTGGGTGGGCAGTTCGACGTTCGCGTGCGCTTGCGCCGCCAGCGTTGCGGCGGCGAGCACTGATTGGCCGCAGATCCCGAGCGGCGCCTGCACCCGGTCATGTATTGCGCGAGCCGCAGGAGCGAGCGCGTCGCCTAGCGCATCAATTGGGAAACGATCGGCGGGCGGCATCTCGCGCATGAGCGGGCGCGGAGGTTCGGGCTTCATATCTTCGGCCTCGGCGAACGCATCGCGCATTCCGGCAGCGCCCTCACGCGGCATCACCGGAACTCCATGACGCGAGCGGGCGCCTTGCCAAGCAGGACATCGTTCCAATCCGTGCCGGGAACGGGCGGCATGAAGATGCGGACTTGCTCGGCCTTCCGCGCTCCAACGTTCCGCCGCGTCATAAGCTGCGCGTTGGCCCACGCCGTTCTCATCGTTGTCCGCGGCGATAATCACCATGCGCGCCTCAGGCGGCAGCACGAGGTTGGTGATGCCGCCTGCGCTCAGCGCCGCCCACGTCGGCAGGGCGCACGCCGCGGCCACGCTCGAGGCCGTCTCGATGCCCTCGCAGATTGCGAGCCATTGATCGTCGCGCGGCATACCGAGCCTCACGGCGCCGCCGCCAACGGGACCGAGGCTCGCCTTGTCGGGATCAACGTTCGCCTTGGCCGAGCCGTCTGATTCCAGGTAGGTCCTATGGATCGCAATCGGCCCTCGCTCAACGTACTCGACCAGCGCGACCAGCGCTGGCAATCGACGCCGCTTGGGTGGAGCAATTCGGGTGATAGCGGAGTTTGGTGCGCGCCTCGGTGGGCAAGTCGGCGAGCTTGATGCCGCGCACCGCCAAGTACAGCTCTACGATAGTTCCGGCTGAGTTGCGCGCCTCGCGCCAAAGCGCGAATGCCCGCGCCGAGCGCGCCAACCGATCATCATGCAGGCGGTCGCGCGCACCACGGTGGAAGCCGTAAATTCGCCCGCCTCCCGCGTGGTCATCAAGAAGACCAAGGCGGCACAGTTCGGCGTAAACCGCGCCATCGGCACATCCGCCGAAACAATAGACGAGAAGCTCGCCCGCATGGTCGCGGATCATCAGCGACCGTCCGCCATGGAGCGGACAGCGGCAACGCCACTCGCGGCCTTCACGGCGCGCGCCGCCGAGCGCGTGAGCGATATTCTCGGCGCTCATGTGGGGTCATGCGACCCGGCTGAAGCCAGCATGCGCTCAAGCGCCACAATCGGCACGCGAAGTCGCCCGCCGATCTTAATGACCGGCAGCTCGCCGCGCTTCGCCGCCTCATACGATGCATTTTTGGCCAGATCGAAATAGCGCTTGCCCGCTTGGGGAACGCTCAGGGTTTTTGGGGCATCGTGTTCCATCGCGAGCCGTCCGTCTCAGGCCTCGAAGGACACCCTCTTACCCTTGCAATCACGGGCCGTCACGGGTAATATGCGTAACCAATACAAGCGATGAAAACCAAAACCATGGCGCAGCTGGACATCGATTTTGAGTGGTGGAGGGACCCCAAAGGCTATCACCTCATCGCCGCTGAGCAGCCAGAGACCAGAAATGCCTTAGCGGAGATTTCGGCGAAATCCGGACCTATTCATCGCCTCAACTGCCGACCTCGGCTCGTCCGCAAGCCTTTCCGTGAGTGTGGCGACGACTTTTATCTCGGCCTACTCGGGAAAACGCCAGCGCATCGTTCGGAATGGCGGTGAATTGAGGGCCTATAGACCGCTCAAAGAGTATGATGGACTGTTCCGAACCTTTGCGAATGGAGCAAAAACACCGGACGGCGTCTTAGATTTCGTAATGGCATTTGGGCCTCTAACTCCAGCCGGCCTCGATCCAGGCCGGGGTGAGGATGTCGAGTTCGTCATTGGCAATGCTAATGTGATGCGCCAGCTTCTCGAGGACTATTCGAAGGATCACAAGGCGGCGCTGGCGAGAATTATTGGGCCGGATGGAATCGGGATCGGCAGACCGGGCTTCGCCCGCATTCACGCTTCCCTCATCATTGATCCCGTCACGAGGAAGCCGCGAATGCAGATGACGGTCGGCGACTTGCTTGCGGCCTTATGGGTTCAGGTAGGCCAGTCGATCGGAAGCGGCGCAATCATCCGCCGGTGTCAACAGTGCGGCGAACTTTTCGAGGTCGGTCTCGGCACCGGCCGGCGTCAAGACGCGAAATTCTGCTCTGACAAGCATCGGATTGCCTTCAACAGCCTCAAGAGAAGCAAGGAGACATGACCATGCGCGCAACCGGACATATCCGCCAGCGCACGCCGGGATCATGGGAGCTGCGTTACAGCCTCGGCCGCGACCCCGCCACTGGCAAGCGGCGCGTCGCCACCGCCACGGTGCAGGGCAAGCGTCGGGACGCCGAGAAAGAACTGCGCCGCCTGCTGCGAACGCTCGATCTGAACGAGCACGTCGATCCTAGCCGCATGACGGTGCGGGAGTGGTTGACGGCATGGCTTGGCGCCGTTCGCGAGGAAGTGAGCCCAAAGACGCACGAGCGATATGGCGAGATCGTCGATGGCTTCCTGGTGCCCGAGTTGGGAGCGCTGCCAATCTCTAAGATCGCGCCGACGCATATCCAGGCGGCATATACGAAGTGGGCAGCGGAAGGGCGGCGGGACGGCAAGCCCGGCGGCCTGTCGCCACAGAGCCGGCGCCATATTCACCGCATCCTGAAAGCCGCGCTCGGCCGCGCCGTCGAGCAACAGGTGATTGTCCGTAATCCTGCCGATCCCTTCGGGAAACGGCTCCCCAAGGTCGAGCGCAGGGAGATGGTTACGCTCACCGCCGAGCAAACAGCGCAGCTTTTGGAAGCCATCAAACACACCCGCGTCTATTGGCCGGTGTTGATTGCGGTCGCCACCGGCATGCGACGCGGGGAGATTCTCGCCTTGCGTTGGAAGAATCTCGACCTGGACCGTAGCGTGGCACGCGTGGTTGAGAGTCTGGAGCAGAGCAAGGCGGGACTCCGCTTCAAGGCGCCCAAAACGGACAAGGCCCGTGCAATCACCCTCCCCGCCTTTGCCGTCGAGGAATTGCGTCGATTGAAGCGCCAACAGGCCGAGGAACTGCTGGCGCTCGGCACCCGACTAACAGGGGACACGCTCGCGTGCGCGCGGGCGGATGGCGAGCCACACCAACCCCGCAGCCTTACGCACGAGTTCGCCTACCTCATCCGCCGCGTGAAGGGTGTCCCGCGCGTCCGCTTCCACGATCTGCGGCACAGCCACGCGACGCAACTGCTCACCGCTGGCGTGCATCCCAAGGTCGCGCAAGAGCGGCTCGGGCACTCGACTATCACCACGACGCTCGACCTTTACAGCCACGTTACCGAAACGATGCAGGGAGACGCGGCCGCAAAGCTCGAAACGGCTTTCAAGAGTGCTATGACGAGTCCGAAGAGCACGAAATGAGCGGGTTCGGTAGCAATTCGGGTAGCAACAGCAGGATCGGCACTCGCGTTACTTCGAGAAGAGATTTATTATTCAATATGTTGGATGGGTGGCCGAGCGGTTGAAGGCACCGGTCTTGAAAACCGGCAAACCCGCAAGGGTTTCGTGGGTTCGAATCCCACCCCATCCGCCACAACGATCTCCGGGCGCGGGCATTGCCGACAGCATCTGCCGACTGCTTGTGCTGCGAACTTCCCTCACAGCCTGCGGCTGCGCCCGGCGCATCGGAGTCTCGCTTTTACTGTCCTGTCGTGAACACGCACCGTCCGCGCGCGTTGAAGCCGCAGTTCAACGCGAGGAGTCAGGCTCATGTTCTTCCATCGCAAGCAGCTCATGATGGACGTGAAGGTCGAACGCTCGGATGCGTCGTTCGCGCAACTGCTCCTCGAGCAGTTTGGCGGGGCGACCGGCGAACTCACGGCCGCGCTCACCTATTGGACGCAGTCGTTCCATGTGGAGGATGTTGCGATACGCGACATGCTTCAGGACATTGCGCTCGAGGAGTTCAGCCATCTCGAGATGGTGGGCCGCATGATCGAGCAGCACACCGAGAAAGGCGGCAAGGACAAGGCCTACGCCAGCACCCTGTTCTCGCTCCGAGGCGTCGGTCCTCACCTTGTCGACAGCCAAGGCCAGGCATGGACGGCCGCATACGTCAACGAGGGCGGCAATGTCGTTCGCGATCTGCGCGCCGATGTTGCCGCCGAGGCAGGTGCGCGGCAGACCTACGAAGCCCTCCTCAAAATCGCGCCCGACGATGGTTCCAAGCGGACCCTGCACTTCCTGCTGACGCGCGAAATATCGCACACGCAGATGTTCATGAAGGCCCTTGCTTCGCTCGGCAAGCTCACGGATCCGGTGTTTGGCACGGTTAAGCCGGACGAGACGGTCAATCTCTACTTCAACCTTTCGCGCAACGGCGCGCTCGAGAAGCGGGGTCCTTGGAATCGCGAACCCGATTTCAAGTTCGTCGCCGATCCCGAGCCGCAGGGCGAGGCGCCTGAGACGATCAGTAATCCCGACGACGAGCATCGCGGGGCCAAGGCCGCGGAGTAAAAGGCTCCGTTTACCGCCGTCACGTGCCCGTCAGCCGCGGCGCCGCGACTTCCGCGCGCTGCGCTGACGCCGGCGCGAGCAGCACCCGAGCGCACCGGCACCGGCCCGGCGCGATGCGGCCGGTGCGCCTCGGTGTCGCCGTGGACCCGCTTGAAGAAGCGTCGCGCGGCGGCAGCGGCGCGAGTGTAACCTTTAGTCCTACTTGACAGTCGGTTTGCCGTAACGGCACTGTTCCTGAAAAATAATTCATCTGCGCCGTCCGCCCACCCGGTTGGTCCGCCGACCGCATCGGATTCGTTCGGCGCCGCTTTTCGCTGGCCATAGCAAAGGGGTGCCGTAAATGGCTTCCATCTCCGTGCTGTCGGAAGCGCTCGTGCGCGACTGCGGCGAGCGCGCCGCCACTTACGATCGCGAAAACCGGTTCTTCACCGAAGATTTCGAGGCGTTGCGCGCGGCGGGATATCTGAAGATCGCCGTGCCCAAGGAATTCGGCGGCCATGGCAAGTCGCTCGCCGAAGTGTGTCACGAGCAGCGGCGGCTGGCCTATCGCGCGCCGGCCACCGCGCTCGCGGTCAACATGCATCTCTATTGGACGGGGCTTGCCGCCGACATGCGCAAGCGCGGCGACGCCTCGCTCGAATGGCTCCTGCGCGAGGCCGGCGCGGGCGAAGTCTTCGCGGCCGGACACGGCGAGGCGGGCAACGACCTGCCGCTCTTCCTCTCGACCGCGACCGCCGAGCGCGTCGACGGCGGCTACCGCTTCCGCGGCCACAAGATCTTCAGCAGCCTGACGCCCGTGTGGACGCGCCTCGGGATCCACGCCATGGATGCCAAGGATTCACGGGGGCCCCACGTCGTTCATGCCTTCATGCCACGCGACACCAAAGGCTACACGATCAAGGAGACGTGGGACACGCTCGGCATGCGCGCGACGCGCAGCGACGACACGATCCTCGAGGGTGCCTTCGTGCCCGACCGCTACATCGCGCGCGTGCTGCCCGCGGGTGCCGCGGATCTCTACGTGCTGTCGATCTTCGGCTGGGCGGAGCCGACCTTCGGCAGCATCTATCTGGGCTTGGCCGAGCGCGCGCGCGACATCGCGGCCGCGTCGGTCAAGAAACGCACCTCCCTCGCGCTCACGCGCTCGATGGCCTACCATCCCGAGGTGCAGCGCTGCTTCTCCGAAATGCAGCTCGCGCTCGAGGGGGCGAGCCCTCAGGTCGAGCGCATCGCCGAGGACTGGTCGAACGGCGTCGATCACGGGATGAATTGGCCGATGAAGCTGGTGGCCGCCAAGCACAATTGCGTCGAGGCGGCGAAGAAGGTGGTCGACCTGGCCATGGCCGTCTCCGGCGGTACCGGAATGTTCAAGACGAGCGAGCTGGAGCGCCTCTATCGGGATGTCCGTTGCGGCGGCTTCCATCCCGCCAATACCCTCCTCGCGCACGAAATAGTCGGGAAGACGGTGCTCGGCATCGGCCTCGGCGAACAGCCGCGCTGGGGCTGAACCACGATCGCATTCCCGGATCAGGAGGAAAATCGCATGCCGCTTTATCTCGACGTCCACAACCATATCGAAGGACTGACCGCCGACGGCGCCGCCGACGCGCACCGAAAGGACCTCGAAGTCCAGGCGAAGTACGGGGTGAAATACCTGCGCTACTGGGTCGACGAGGGAACCGGCAAAGTGTTCTGCCTGGTCGAGGCGCCGAGCAAGGAAGCGGCGGCGGCGGTGCACCGGGAGGCGCACGGCTTCGTCGCCGACGATATCATCGAGGTCAAAGAGGGCGGCTAACGCGCGCGGGCCTCATCCGACCGAAGCCGCCGGGTGCGCCCCTTCGTCACGCGCGGAGCGCGCCCGTCAGGAAAGCGGAGAGCCGGCGCATGCCGAGCGGCTCGGCTATGGCAAGGGCGTCGCGATAAGCCTCTTCGGCGCCGGCGCGGTCCGGCGGATTTCCGCCCGCGATCGTGTGTCCGAGGAGGCTCAGCGCGCGGACCTCGTGCCCGCGCTCGCCGTAGCGCCGCGCAGTCTCGAGCGCGCGCAGCGCGATGCGTTTCGCGGGATCGGCCTGCCCGGCGAGGAGATGCGCTTCGCCGAGCCAGACGAGACGAAGCGCGTGATTTGCGGCGTACTCGATCGCCTCGGCGCTTTCGATCCCCGCGGCAATCAGCTTGACACCCTCGTCATGCCTGCCGGCGCGCGCGTAAGCGAGTCCGAGCGGCGGCGCGACCAACGCAAAGAGGAGCGGCACCTCCGCGGCCCGCTCGATCACGAGCGCGCGTTCGAGCGCGCGTGTCGACGCCTCGATGTCATCGGCGAGAAGGTGAACCGTCCCCTGCCCCGCGAGTGCGACGATCTGGCTGAACGAATGGTCGGTGCCGTCGGCAATCGCGACCGCGTCACCGGCGTGCCGCACGGCGTCCTCGACGCGGTCCTGCTCGATTTCGCAAAGCGCAAGCCAAACGCGCGACAGTACCGACGGAAAGCCGGCAAGGCCGAACAGTTCGCGCTGCAGATCGCCCTCGAGCAGCTCGATATTGCGCGTCAGAGCCTCGGCCGCCCGGTCGTACTCGCCGAGCGAATGGCACGCCTGCCCGAGGCGGAAGTTCTGCGTGACGGTGCCGGCGAAGTTCCGAAAGCTCGCGAGTACGACGCGCTCGCGCTGCGTCAAGGCGACCGCGCGCTCGTGCAGGCCCCGCCACCATAGATTGCCCGGATTTTCAGGTCCGCCCAAATGCGCGTCGATGCTCTGCCGCGCGGCGGACGAGGCGGTCTGGTTCAGATAATGCAACGCCTTCGGCCAGACTTCGCCGCGGAAGGCGTGGTGCATGAGAATATTGAAATGCTCGGGCAGCCGGTCGGCATGGACGCGCTCGATCACGCCGATGATCCGCGCGTGGAGGTCGCGCCGGCGGCTCTGAAGCAGGCCGTTGTAGGCGACCTCGAGCGTGAGGGCATGGGTGAAGGTGTATTCGAGATCGGGAAAAAGTTTCAGCTCGTAAATGAATTCGGCGGTCTGGAGGCGCGCCAGGCCGCTGCGCAAATCCGCGTCGGAGCAATCGGCGATCCCCGCGAGCAGCACCTGCGGCACATCCTTGCCGATGACCGAGGCGGCCTGGAGGAGCTGTTTGTCGTCCGGCTGTAGCGCGTCGATGCGCGCTGCGATGATCGCATGGACCGTGCTCGGCACCTGGATGCCGACCGGATCCTTGCCGAGGCGATAGGCGCCGCGCTCACCCACGAGGACCCCGGTGTCGACGAGCGAGCGCACGCTCTCTTCGAGGAAGAGCGGATTGCCCTCCGTGCGCTCGATCAGCATGCGACGCACGGCGTCGAGGGCGGGATCGCCGCCGAGCAACGGCCGCAGCATCGCCGCAGCCGTCTCGGGCGGGAACGCAACGATCTGGAGCTGCTGGTAGTAGGTCTTGTTGCCCCAGGCGTGCCGGTATTCGGGCCGGTAATTGACCGCGAGCAGCAGTGGCGTCGCCGGAAGGCTGTCGACGAGGGCGTCGAGCAGCGCCTGGGTCTCCGCATCGATCCAGTGCAGATCCTCGAAGACGAGCAGAACGGGCTGGTTCCGGCTCTCGCGCAGCAGGATGCGCTTCAGCCATTCGAGCGTGGCGCCGCGCCGGGCGGCCGCGTCGAGGCGGTGGAACTCATGGTCGTCGGGCAGCGCGTCGAGCAGGCGAAGGATTGCGGCAATGCCGTCCTTCAGCCCTTCGTCGAGCGTCAGCAAGTTGCCGGTGGTCTTGGCGCGAATGGCGCGCGTGTCGTCGCGCTCGGCGATCTTGAAGTACGCCTTCAGGAGAGCAACCAGCGGCATGTACGCCGTCGCCTTGCCGTAGGAGACCGAGCTTGCCTCGAGCACGAGCCAGCCCTGCGTGCGGTGCGAGTGGATGAATTCGTGGAACAGCCGCGATTTGCCGACGCCCGGCTCGCCGACGACGGCGACAACCTGCCCCCGCCCATGCGCCGCCTGGTCGAGCGCGTCGCGCAGCCGTTCCATCTCGGACTCGCGCCCGACGAAGCGCGTGAGCCCGCGCGCCACCGCCGCTTGCAGGCGCGTGTGCGCGGCGCCCGCGCCGACGATCTCGTAGATCGCCACCGGATCGGTGAGGCCCTTGATCGGCGTCAGTCCGAGCGCCTTGACCTCGATCCGGCCCTCTGCCCCGCGCAGCACGGATTCGG
Source organism: uncultured Alphaproteobacteria bacterium (assembly GCA_963729295.1). Lineage (GTDB taxonomy): Bacteria > Pseudomonadota > Alphaproteobacteria > ATCC43930 > CGMCC-115725 > DATJLY01. The sequence goes on along the minus strand of CAVSNJ010000010.1, from coordinate 266,481 downwards.
TGAGGAGGGTTGAGCCCGGGCGCGCGAGCTGCTCCATGCGCGCGGCCAAGTGCGTCGTTTGCCCGACGGCGGTGTAGTCGAGCTGCAGATCGCTGCCGATGGAGCGGACCACGACTTCGCCGGCGTTGAGGCCGATGCGGATTTGCACGTCGAGACCCTGGGCGCGGCGCAATTCCTCGGCGTAGCGTCCGACCTCCTCCTGCATCCGCAAGGCCGCGTAGCACGCCCGGACGGAGTGGTCCTCATGCGCGATCGGCGCACCGAAGAGCGCCATCACACCGTCGCCCATCACCTGATTGACCGTGCCTTCATACTGATGCACCGCCTCCATCATGCGCTCGAGCACGGGATCGAGGAGCCGGCGCGCGTCTTCGGGATCGCGATCGGCGAGCAGCTCCATCGACCCTTTGAGATCGGCGAAGAGCACGGTGACTTGCTTGCGCTCGCCCTCGAGCGCTGCCTTCGATCTCAGAATGCGCTCGGCGAGGTGCTTCGGAATTTGCGCCCCGGCCCGCGTCGGCCGCGTTTCGGGCGGAGCGACGACGGCAACCGCCTGCCCGCACGCGGGACAGAAGCGCGCGCTCTCCGGCAGCTCGGCACCGCATCGCCCGCAGCTCGCCGTGAGCCGGGCGCCGCAGCCGAGACAGAATTTGGCGTGCGGCGGATTCTCCTGATGGCATCGGGGACAGTCCACGCCGCCGCCTCGTTCGCCCGTTATTCGATCACGTCGTCGGCGAGCGCCAGCACCGTCGGCGGCACGTCGAGACCGATCGTCTTCGCCGCCTTCAGGTTGATGACGAAGAGATAGCGGGTCGGTTCCTCGAACGGCAGATCGGCGGGCTTCTCGCCGCTCAGGATGCGGCTGGCGAGCGCCGCGGCGCGTCCGAATGATTCGCGCTGGTCGGCGCCATAGGACATGAAGCCGCCCTCGCGCACGATGCTGTCGACCTCGTAGATCGCCGGCAGCTTGTGCGCGTCGGCGAACTCCATGACGCGCTTGCGGTTGAGGAGCGTCAGCGCGTCGGACACCATGAGGATGGCGTCAGGCGGCGTCTTCGACATGGCCGCGAAGGCGTCGTCGAAATCGTCGGGCTCGCGCACGCCGAGTGCCTGGACCGTGATGCCGAGCGCTTCCGCCGCCTTCTTCGAAGCCTCGTAGCGCAGGCTCATGCCGAGATCGTCCTTGTTCCACAGCATTGCGACCGAATGGAGCTTGGGGTCGACCTGCTTCAGCAGTTGCAGACGCTTCGTCGACAGCGCCGCCGCGTCGTCGGCGATGCCGGTGACGGTGCCGCCGGGATGAGCGAGGCTCTCGATGAGATGGGTCGCCACCGGATCGCCGCAGCCCGAGGCGACCACCGTCGGCACGCCCGACTGCTTCGCCGCAAGCGAACATGGGTAGCTGACGACGATCAGCACGTCGGTCCCGTCCGCTTTCATCTGCTGCGTCAGTTGCGGCAGCTCGTCGACCTTGCCGCCGGCGCCTTTGGCGGTGAGGGAAAGATTGTCGCCGAGGCGATAGCCGTGCGTCGCGAGCGCATCGAGCATGATCTTGCCGGGCGGGCTCGCCGCGTCGAACGGCGCCGTCGGGGTGAGCGTGCCGAGACGAAACATCTTGCCCGCCGGCTGCGCCAGGGCAACGCAGGGCGCGGCGCCGATGGTAGCCCCGAGCATCGCCACGAAATCGCGTCGTCGCATGGTGCATCCCCTCGCCGATGATTAGAGCCGGTTATCTTATGCCAAGCAGGCGAAGCCCGCCACCGCAGCGCTCGACAGCGGCAGCGGCGGCGGCGCAGAATGGGGGAGTGTCCGAGGAGGGTTCATGCGGTTCGTTCCATTGAGTGCTGCGCTCGCCGCCGCGCTCGTTCTACCGGCCTGCGCCGACCGGCATGCCGGCGACACGGCGGCGCTGGAGGATCAGATTTTCATCTCGGATGCGCTCGCGCACGCGCAATCGCAGCTCGTGCTCGCGCAACTGGCCGAGCGGAAAGCGCACACCCCCGCGGTCGTGGCCTATGCACAGCGTGTCGCCGCGCACAGCGCGCCGCTGGGCGCTGAGCTCGTCGAATTGGCGAAGGCCTCCGGCACGGCCGCCGACACGGCGCGCACGCCCGACCCGGCGCAGTTCGCGGATCTTTCGGGCGAGGCGTTCGAGCGCGCCTTTGTCGCCTCGCAGATCGAGGACCAGCAGAACGCACTGGACGATTTCACCTTCGCCGCCGCGCGGTCGGACAATCCGGCGGTGCAAAAGCTTGCGGCCGACGCGCTGCCGAATTTCAAGCAGGACCTGGCCGACGCGCTCCAGGTCGTTTACGTCATCCCGTTCGAGACCCAGGGCGAGCAGGACATGGGCGCGGGGCTGGTCGGGCGGCGGCGCTAGACCATGATTCACGCTTCGAATGGAAAACACCGCTTCCATTCGAAGCGATCTTGCTCGAGCCGCGCCTTTGATGCGGCAGGTATCCTGCCCTAATCCACGCAAAGCTTTTCCCGACAATATTTTTAGGATAGAGATTCTGGCGCTGTAGCCGGCGGCGTGGGATAGTCCGCCGGTCGATCCGTTCGTGAGCAGGGCGAGACGGACCTTACGACACGTACTTAATAGTCAATGCCGCGGCAAGACGGCTCAAAAAATGGAAAGGATCAGATCGCACCGCTACGGCGGATCAACGGGAGGAGTTCATGAAGCAAGCGCAAGACGCGGCAACGATTCCGTGGTGGAAGGAGCCGACCAAGGAGCAGTGGCTCGCCTGGTGGGCGGCGTGGCTCGGCTGGATGCTCGATGCCTTCGACTTCACGATGTTCCTTTTGATCATGGTGCCGATCTCGCAGGAATTTCATGTACCGCTGACCGATGTCGCGTTTGTACTGACCGTGACGTTGTGGCTGCGGCTCGTCGGCGCCGTCGGGTCGGGGTGGCTTGCCGACCGGGTCGGCCGCAAGATCCCGCTGATGATCTCGATCCTGTGGTACTCGCTCAGCAATTTCGCCGCCGGATTTTCCCCGAGCTTCACCTATCTCTTCTTCTTCCGCGCGCTCCTGGGCCTCGGCATGGGGGCGGAATGGCCGGCCGGCAGCGCGCTCGCGATGGAGACGTGGCCGGCCCGTTCGCGCGGCTTCATGGGCGGCGTTCTGCAAGGTTCGTGGGGCCTGGGCTTCATGCTGGCGAGCGCGATCTACGGCCTGTTCTATGCCTATATCGGCTGGCGCGGCATGCTGTGGGTCGGCGTATTGCCGGCCTTCGCCGTGCTCTATGTCCGCAAGTACGTCACTGAGCCGCCGATCTGGATCGAGAACCGGCGGCGCCAGCGGCTCGAGCAGCGCGAAGTCCGCGCGCCGCTGCTCGCGATCTTCAAGCCTGGCGTACTCGGCAACACCTTGACGGCATGCTGGTGGATGGCCGGCGGCTTCGTCGCCTACTATTCCGTCAACGCGCTGTTCGCGACCCATTTGCAAAAGGATATGGGCCTTTCGCCTGGGGCGGTCGCGACGCCGATCTTCTTCGCCAATATCGGCGTGTTCATCGCGAGCTGCGGCTGGGGCTGGATGGCCGACAAATGGGGCCGGCGCTGGGCCATGATCATTCCAGGCCTGATCGCCATCCCGTTGGCACCGCTCTATCTCCTCAGCCCGAACATGTTGTGGATCATCGTCGGCTTCACGCTGCAGGGCTTCTGCGGCGGCGGCGGCATGCAGGGGCAATTCGCGCCCTACCTGAACGAACGCTTCCCGACCGAGGTGCGCGCCAGCGCGGCCGCCTTCTGCTACCACCAGGCGTCGTTCATCGGCGGTTTCGTGCCGCTGGCGCTCGCCTACATGGCGTCGCACTACAGCATCGGGCTGGCCGGCGCGATGATCGCCGGAACCGTCTTCGGCGCCATCAACTTTGTCCTGTCATTGATCTTCGCGCCCGAGACCAAGGGCAAGGTGCTGGTGCCCGATCTCGTCGTCGCCTGAACGGAGAAACGGTGCGGATCGCGCGGCGGTCCGCACCGCCTTCGCTCACCCGCCCGCGACCATCACTTCCTTCACCTTGCCAGCGAGCTGCTTCAGGCTGAACGGCTTCGCCAGGAAGTGGATGCTGCTTTCGTCGCCCAAGCGTTTCCGGAACGCATCCTCGGTATAGCCCGATATGAAGATCACCTTCATGTCGGGATGAATGGCGCGCACTTCCTTGATGAGCGCCGGCCCGTCCATGCGCGGCATCACCACGTCGGTGATGAGAAGGTCGAACGTCTCGCTCTTGGCGGTGATGATCTCGAGCGCGGCCTCGCCGCTTTTCGCCTCGACCACCTTGTAGCCCTTGTTGCGCAGCGCCCGCGCGCTGAACAGCCGGACCGGGTCCTCGTCCTCGACGAGCAGCACCGTGCCGGCGCCCGTCAGATCGCGCGTTCCTTGCGTCTCGGCGCTTTCCGGGCGCGCGCCCGGCAGGGATTCGGCGCCGGCGAGACGCGGCAGCAGGATGACGAAGGCCGCGCCCGCGCCCGGCTCGCTCTCGGCGAAGACGAAGCCGCCGGTCTGCTTGACGATGCCGTAGACGGTCGAGAGGCCGAGGCCGGTGCCCGATCCCACCTCCTTCGTCGAGAAGAACGGCTCGAAGATGCGCTCGATATTTTCCTGCGGGATGCCGACGCCGGTGTCGCGCACCTCGATCTGGACATAGTCGCCCGCGGGCATGATCTCGTGTCCGCGGCGCTGCGGGCCACCAAGCGTCACGTTCCCGGTGCGGATGGCGAGCGTGCCGCCGCCCGGCATGGCGTCGCGCGCGTTGACCGCAAGGTTGATGATGACCTGCTCGAGCTGGCCCTGATCGACCTTGACGAGGCCCAGGTCGCGCTCATGCACGACCTTGAGCTCGATGTTCTCGCCGATGAGGCGGCGCAGGAGATGTGACAGCTCGGCCAGCACGTCGGTGATGTTGAGAACGCGCGGCTGAAGGCTCTGCTGGCGGGAGAACGCCAAGAGCTGGCGCACCAGGTTCGCCGCGCGGTTGGCATTCTGCTTGATCTGCATGATGTCGGAAAAGGACGGATCGCCCGGCCGAAAACGCAGCAGCAGGAGATCGCAGAAGCCGATCATCGCCGTCAGCAGGTTGTTGAAGTCGTGCGCGACGCCGCCGGCGAGCTGACCCACGGCCTGCATCTTCTGCGATTGGGCGAATTGCGCCTCGAGGCTCTTACGCTCGGTCGTGTCGATGAAATGCAGGATGAGGCCGGTATCGTCGCCGGCGCCGAGGCGGCTCACGAACACGGCGGCGCTGCGGTCGCGCGCACCGCGCAGGCGGATTTCGACGGGCGAGGCGGTGGCGCGGCCCTCGGCCGTGTCCTCGAGCGCCGCGGCGATGAGCGCGCGCTCGGCCGGATCGACGAAGCCGACGGCGTTTCGGCCGACGAGCTCGCCATGGCCCAATCCCAACAGCTCGGAGAGCGCGCCGTTCGCTTCCTCGAGCCTGCCGTCGCGGCCGACGAGCGCGATGCCGACGGGGGCGTTGGCGAAGAAGCCCTGATAGCGCTGGCGCGACAGGCGTGCTTCCTCTTCGTGCTCGCGCTCGGGCGAAAGGTCGCGCACGATCGAGCGCGTGCGCAAGCCGTCGCCTGCGCGCACCACGCTCTGCGTGATGAAGGCGTGGAAAATGCGGCCCTGGCGACCTTTCAGGATGACCTCGCCGGTGCGCTCGCCGCCGTCGGCAAAGGGCGCATGCGGCGGCGCACCCAAGGGCACCGGCGTCGCCACGAAATCGCCGAGCTTCGCGCCCCCTTCGACGAGCGCGCCGGGCGTGGCGCCGAGCCATTCGGCGAGCGCCTCGTTGACGAAGAGGAAGCGGCCCGCGGCGTCGACCGAGTAGAACCCGACCGGCGCGCTGTCGAGGAAATCCGCGAGCTTCCGTTGCTCGTCGCGGATCACCTGTTCCATTTCGTGGCGCGCGGTGACGTCCTCGAAACTCCACAGCGTGAAGCCCGGCCGGCCGGCGAGCCGGTGCGCCATCACGCCGAACCAGCTTTGCCCGGATCCGCCCTGCGCGATCGCGATGCGGCCGCTCGTCGAACCGCGCTCGCTCGCGTCGAGCGCGAGGCGCGCGAAATCGGCGGCCGATGGATCGCCGGGCGCGATGGCGCGCCCGATCGCCTCGAGCGGGCGCGGCGCGGCGCCGAAGAAACGGCGAAAGGCGGCATTGGCATAGGCCGCGCTTCCGTCCGGGCCGACGATGAGATGCGCCTGGGGCGAGGCCTCGAGCGCCTGGCTCAAAAGCGCGAGGCGGCCGATGAAGCTCGAATGCACCAGGCGCGCGACGACGGCGGCGCTGCCGATGACGAGGGCGAGCCCGGCGAGCAGCAACGCCGCCGGCCGCGCGGCGTCGCCCTGGAGCATCTCGGTGAAAAGCAGCGTGCCGAGCGTCAGCGCGGCGAGCGCCAGGAACAGCGCCACCACGCTCAGAGCCTGGACCCAGCCCGGCAATGTCGCCGCGGGCCGCGCGGCCGAATTGGCCGTCGCTGCGCCGTCCGCGGCCGTTTGAGTGGCGGGCCCCGTCAGGCGACGGTCTCTGTCAAACGGTACATCCATACCGCGAACTTATCACATCGCCGGCGCGCGCGGCCGGATTTTGCCCTTGAGGCGGAACACGTAACCGATGATTTCCGCGACCGCCTTGTAATGCTCGGGCGGGATCTCGCGGTCGATCTCGACACCCGCGTGGAGCGCGCGTGCGAGCGGGGGATTTTCAACGATCGGTATATTGTTCTCCTCGGCGATCTCGCGAATCTTGAGGGCGATCAGGTCGGTGCCCTTGGCGACCACGGTCGGCGCGCCGGAATTGCCGAGCTCGTATTTCAGCGCGACGGCATAGTGCGTCGGGTTGGTGATGACGACCGAGGCGCCGGGGACCGCGGCCATCATGCGCTTGCGCTGCCGGTCCATGCGGATCTGCCGAAGCCGAGCCCGGATCAGCGGATCGCCTTCCGACTGTTTGTGCTCCTCCTTGACCTCGCGCCGCGACATGCGCAAGCCGCGAAGAAGGTGCAGACGCTGGTAGACATAGTCGGCGCCGGCGAGCGCGGTGAGCACCGCCAGGATGCCGCCGATGAGGCGCAGGACGAGCCGCCCGATCTCGGTCATCGTGTCCTCGGGCGTCAGCGCCGCCATCTGCGAGATGCGATCGATCTCGCCGCGCAGCATCAGCACCGCGATGCCGCCGACCACCAGAACCTTGGCGGCGCTCTTGCCGAGCTCGATGATGCCGCGCAAGGAAAAAAGGCGCTGCACGCCCGCCAGCGGCGAGAGATGAGCCATGTCGAAGCCGATGCGTTCGGTGGCGAAGACGAAGCCCGTTTGCACCACGCTGCCGGCGATGGCGGCGATGAGGAGGATGGTGAAGGGCGCGATCATGGCGCTGGCGACGCCCGAAAGCGCAGCTCCCACCGCCTCCCACATCACGCCGTCGGCGGCGATGAAACGCTCCGGATCGGCGAAGGCGGCAAGGCCGCGTGCGATCCGCTCCAACGTCGACGGCATGACGAACAGCAAATTGATGCTGATCGCCGCCAGCATGAACCAGGTGTTGATCTCGCGCGACTGGGCGACGCGGCCCTCGTCGCGCGCACGTTGCAGCCTTCGTTGCGACGGGTCTTCGGTTTTTTGCCCGTCATCCCAATCCTGCGCCAAACCTAGCCCCCCGCGAGAAAGGCCAGTTGCTGCGCAAACGCCTCGAGGAACCAGCGCATGCCCGAGACGAGGACGACGGAGAAGAGCACGAGCCCGCCCAGGATCTGGAGCGGCTGCGCGACGAACAGGACCTGAAGCTGCGGCACAAGGCGGGCGATGATGCCCAAGGCGACGAAGAACACCAATCCGATGATGATGAACGGCGCCGCCATCTCGAAGGCGAGGCGGAACGAGCCCGCGGCAAAGCGCACCACCGTTCCCGCGAAATCGCCCATCGGCGGCAGCGCCCCCGGCTTGAACAGGCCGTAGCTGTCGACCGCGGCGCGCAGCATTAGATGGTCGAGATCGGTGAGGAAGATGAGGACGACGCCGAGCATGCCGTAGAGCGCCGCCGGCAGCGCGCTGCCGTTCGAATCCGCCATCGGGTTGAACATCGTCGCGGCCGAGAGGCCCACCTGCAGCGACACCATCGTGCCCGCGGTCTCGAGCGCCGCGACCATCATGCGTGCGAGCGTGCCGATGAAGATGCCGACCGTGATCTCGCCCAAGACCATGATGCCGAGCTGCGCCGGGCTCGCCGGCAGTGCCGGTAGAACGGGCGCGAGCACGGGCGTCAGCAGGCCCGACATGACGAGCGCCAAGAGGAGGCGGAATCGCTGCGGCACATAGATCTCGCCGAAGCCCGGCAACAGCATCATCGCCGAACCGATGCGGCAGAAGATCAGGAGCGCGGCAAAGCCGTTGGCCGGCAGGATTTGCTCGAGCGGCATGGTCCCCTCGACCGCCGCTATCCCGAGACGATCCGGCCCATCAGCCCTTCGGTGAAGGTCTGCAGCGTCGCCAGCATGAACGGCAGGAACATCATCAGCGACAGCAGGATGACGAGCATCTTCGGCACGAAGGTGAGCGTCATCTCCTGGATCTGCGTCAGCGCCTGAAGAAGCGCGATGGCGAGCCCGACGACGAGCGCCAAGAGCATCGCCGGCGCCCCGAGCTTGATCGCGACGATGATCGTCTCGCGGCCGATTTCGAGGGCGTCGGTGGCATTCATCAGATCGGCATCCGCATGATGTCCTGGTATGCCGAAATCACGCGGTCGCGGATCGCGACCACGGTCTGCACCGCCACTTCGGCGTTGTTGACGGCGGCGGTGACGGCGGTGAGATCGGCCGTCCCGGTGGCGGCCTGGAGCGAGGCCTGCTCGCCTTTCGAGATCGTGTCGACGACGTTGCCGGCGGCGGTGCGCAGCATGTCGCCGAAGCTGCCGTCCGCCCCGGGCGCGGTCGTCGCCTGCCCGGTCACGGCGCGGGCGGCGCTCTGATAGGCGTGGACGGCATCCGAGAAATTGATGGTCGGCATCTAATTTCTCCCGGCGCTTAGCCGTGCAGCAGGTCGATGGTGCGGCTCACCATCGCCCGGACGGCGTCGATCACATTGAGATTTGCGTCGTAGCTGCGCTGCGCCTCGCGCATGTCCATGAGTTCGGTGACGGGATTGACGTTGGGCGTCAGCACGTAGCCGTCGGCGTCGGCGGCCGGGTGACCCGGCTCATACTTCTTGCCGAACGAGCCGCCGGCCGACACCACGCCGGAGACCTTGACCTCGTCGGCGCCGATCGTCTTGTCGAACACGTCGGAGAAGGTCACGACCTGGCGGCGATAGGGATCCTGGCCTGGCGCCTCGGCCGTCGAATCCGCATTGGCGAGGTTCTCGGCGATCACCTTGAGGCGTGCCTGCTCGGCGGTCATGCCGGAATAGGCGATGTCGAGCGGCGTGTTGAAATCCATGAAGCGTCTCCTCAGGCGCGCTAGCTGCTGCGGCCGAGCACGGTCTTCACGAGACCGATATTGGCGCGATAGAGCGTGGCGATGAGCGCGTAATCGTTCGCGGTCTTCGACACTTTGAGCATTTCCCCCTCGATCGAGACGTGCTTGCCCGATCCGGGGTCCCCGCCGTCTTGCTCGACCTCCTTCGACTCGATGTCGGCAAGCGTGCGCTTTGCAGAAATATGGCCCGGCTCGGTCGTGACGAGCGCGACCTGCGAGGTCGATTGCTGCAGGATCTGGCGGAAGTCGGGCTGGCGCAGATCCTGCGCGACATAGCCCGGCGTGTCCGCGTTGGCGACGTTCTGGGCGAGCACGGATTGCCGGTCGCTGAGCCACGTCATGCGCTTCGTGAGCGCCTCGAACAACGGAATCTGGGAAAGATCCATCGCCCGGGATGATCGCCGGATTTGCGTTAAAAACGCGTAAAAAGCCGGGGATCGCGAAACCCCCCCCGCGAAACCAAAAATTAAGGATAAGCGCGCGAAGATAACGGCGCTCGCAAGGATAGAAAGTCCGCGCTTGGCCTCGAACTCCCAATCCGACCGGCCGCCTCTTGCCGTCGCGCTCCGCTACGAGCCGGGGACGCGCCAGGCGCCGCAGATCGTGGCATCGGGGCGAGGCGCCGTCGCCGAGCGCATCCTCGAACTTGCCAAGGAACACGGCATCGCCGTCCGCGAAAACGCCGATCTCGCCGAAATGCTCGAGGCGATCGGCGTCGGCGAGCGCATTCCCGCCGCGGCCTTCGCGGTCGTGGCCGAGATCCTGTTCTATGTGTTGAAGGCGAACGGCCGCTTGCCGACGCGCCGGGAGCCCCGGACATGATGACGGACCGCATTACCCAGATTTCGGCAAGCCTCGAGCGCGCCCGCAAGGCCGTGGCCGACGGCTCGAAACTCGATCTCGAGGGGCTTTACGCCGCAGTCGAAGCGGCGACGAAGGATGCAGCGACGGCTCCCCTTGGCGAGCGCGATGCGCTCGCCGCGGCGCTTGGCGATTTGCTGAAGACGCTCGAGCGGCTTGGCGCGGACCTCGCGCGCGCGCATCGCGGCGAGACGCCACGCCGCGCGGCGGCCGCCTACGGCGCGCCCTCGGGCCGCACCGAGAGCGAGACTTGAGTCCATGATTCAAAGCTACGCCTGGTATTTCTCGGCCCTCCTTCTCGTCATCGGGCTCATCCTGGCGCTCGCCTGGATCGCGCGGCGCCTGGGCGTCATGGGCCGGCTCACGACAACCGGCGGCAAGCGCCGCCTCGCCATCGTCGAAGTGCTGCCGCTCGACGCCAAGCGCCGCCTCGTGCTTCTGAAGCGCGACGGCACGCATCATCTCGTGCTGCTCGGCGCCACGGGCGAAGTCGTCGTGGAAAGCGGCATCACCGAACGCGCCGCCGGGTTTGCTGGCGCGCTCGAGGAGACGGCACGATGAGGACGTTCGGCCTCTTCGGGCTCGGCTTCCTTGCCCTCATGGTCTGCGCCGAGCCCGCCCTGGCGCAATCGGTGACGCTCGATCTCGGCGAAGGCGGCTCGTCGACCGGGCGGCTCGTCCAACTCCTGGTGCTGCTGACCGTCCTCTCCCTCGCGCCCGCGATCCTCGTCACCGTCACCTCGTTCACGCGCATCATCGTCGTGCTGTCGTTCCTCCGGAACGCGCTCGGCACGCAGCAGACGCCGCCCAACATCGTGCTCGTGAGCCTTGCCCTCTTCCTCACCGGCTTCGTCATGGAGCCGACGCTCCAGGCCTCATATCAGAACGGCATCGCGCCGCTCATGGAGAACAAGATCACCGACGAGCAGGCGTTCGACCGGGGCGTGGCGCCGCTCCACGATTTCATGGTCGATCACGTGCGCGCCCAGGACCTTCAGCTCTTCAGCGACATGGCGAAGTTGACGCCCGTGGCCTCGCCCAAGGACATCTCGCTGCGCGTCCTCGTGCCGGCCTTCATGGTGAGCGAGCTGCGCCGCGCCTTCGAGATCGGGTTCCTCCTGTTCCTGCCGTTTCTCGTCATCGACATCGTCGTCGCCTCGATCCTCATGTCGATGGGCATGATGATGCTGCCGCCGGTGACGATCTCGCTGCCGTTCAAGCTCATCTTCTTCGTGCTGGTGGACGGCTGGTATCTCGTCGCCGGCAGCCTCGTGCAAAGTTTCGGCGCGGGATAGGCACGGCCGCGCGGCTGCCCTACTCTTGCGGCCATGCGCCGCGCTCCCCTCCCTGCCCTTCTCGTCCTTCTTCTTACGCTTGCCCCCGCGCTCCACGCGCAGGAGCCGCAGCAAGGTCCGCCGCGGCGCGAGGGGCCGCCCAGCGGCGCGCAAGCGCCGGCCGCGCCGCACCGCACGCTCCTCCCCGGCGACAGCGTGACGCAGCACGAGATCACGATCGCCGGCAAGAAGATCGCCTACAGCGCCACGGCTGGCACGATCGACCTGAAGGACGACACCGGCGAGACCACGGCCGAGATTTTCTATGTCTCCTTCACGCTCGCCAATCCCGGCGACACGGAGCGCCGGCCGGTCACCTATCTCTTCAACGGCGGCCCGGGCGCGGCCTCGGCCTATCTCGACATCGGCGCGGTCGGACCCCGCGCCCTCGCCTTTTCCGGCGACGGCGCGCCGGTGCCGGCGAGCGAAAAGGTCGTGGACAATCCCGACACCTGGCTGCCCTTCACCGATCTCGTCTTCATCGACCCCGTCGGCACCGGCTTCAGCCGCGCGCTCGATCCGGACAAGGCGCAAAAGGAATTCTGGGGCGTCTCGCAGGACATCGACGCGCTCGGCGACATCATCCGGCTCCACCTCGCAAAGACCGGGCGACTCACCTCGCCGGTCTATCTCGCCGGCGAAAGCTATGGCGGATTCCGCGTGTCGCGGCTTGCCGAAGTTCTGGCGACCCATTACGGCGTCCAACCCGCCGGCATCATCATGGTGTCGCCGATCATCGAGTTCGGCCTCGCGTTCGGCGGGCCGCTCGGGCCCCTGCCCTGGGCCTTGCGGCTGCCGTCCTATGCCGCGGTGCAGTTGGGCGACAAGGCGCTCGACCCGGGCGCGCTCGACGACGCCGAAAAATTCGCGCTGCACGATTATCTCGTGCTGCTCGTCGCGGGCCCGAGCGAGGGCGACGCGGCCAAGCCCGTCTACGACAAGATCGCCGAGCTGACCGGGCTCGAGGAAGCCAGCATCGCGCGCTGGCGCGGGCGGATTCCGGTCGACGAGTATCTGAACGAGCTGCACCAGAAGGACGGACGCGCGTTGAGCCGCTACGACGCGCGCGTGAGCGAGATCAATCCCAACCCCTGGGACTTCGACGCCTATGACGACCCGGTGCTCGAAGGCACGATCGGCCCCTTCACCAGCGCCTTCGTCGCCTATGCGCGCGACGAGCTCGGCTTCAAGACCGATCAGCCGTTCGAGCTGTTGAACGGCGACGTGAACAAGCACTGGGACTGGGGCGGCGGCAAGGGGACGCAATATTCCGTGGGAGCGAGCAATTCGCTGCGCCGCGCGCTCGCGCTTCAACCGAAGCTCAAGGTGATGATCGCGCACGGCGTCACCGATCTCGAGACGCCATACATGATGAGCCGCTACGTCAAGGATCACATGCCCGACGAGCTCGCCTCGCGCATCGCGCTGAAGCTCTATCTGGGCGGCCACATGCTCTATCTGCGTCCGCAATCGCGCGACCGGCTCCACGCCGACGCGGCGCAGTTCTACGGCGCGGCGACGAACTGAGCGCTAATTGACCGCGCCGGGTTTGGCGTCGGGCGTGGCCATGTCCTTGTAGGCGGCCATGAAGCCCTTGAGCTCGCCGATCTGCGCCACCTGCGAGGCAAGCGCGAGCGGATCGGCAGTGCCTTTTGCGGCGCCGTTGGCGCCGGTGCCGGCAAGGACCGCGAAGGCGTCGGCATAGCTCGAGGACGCGAGCGCGGGGCCGAACGCCGTGCGCAGCTTCGCGAGCGAGACCTGATCGTCGTCGAGCGTCAGCGCCGCCGCCAGACTCACGACGTAGCGCGCGGTCTCGGCATCGATCTTGCCGTCGGCCGGCGGCTGGCCGGCCAGCCGCGCGAGCACGCGAGAGGCGTTGAGCCAGTCGTGCGCGCGCCAATAGATGTCGGCGCGGAGCCGGTCGGCGTCGCGGCTCTGGTCGCCGTCGATGAGCGCCAGCGCATCCTGGGTGCGGCCCAGCTCGGTCAGCACGCGGGCACGAAGCTGAACGCGCTCGCGCGCGAGATCGGCCGGCACATCGTGCCCGACATCGAAGTCGAGCGCGTGCAACGCCGCGTCGGGCTCGTGGTTCATGAGATGGAGCACGGCAAGCTGCGTCGCGCCCCGCGCCTTGTCGGCGCCGGCAAGGCGCGTCTTCACCTGATTTTCGAGAAGCCCCGCGGCGCGGTCGAGGAGATCGACCGAAACGAGCCGGTCGATCAGCGTCTTGACGATCTGGTCGCGCCGGTCGCCCACGGGCTCGAGATCGTGAAACTGGTCATAGAGAGTGAGCGCCTGCAACGGCGACAGGTCGCCGCCATGCGCGCCGAGGAAGAGACCGGCGAATGCATCGCTCGCCTCCTTGGCGACGTCCTTGCTGGCCGCGTCGTCGGGAAAATCTTCGGCGGCCGTGCTGAGCGCTCCGAGCCCTTCGCCCTGGCGGCCCTCGGCCAGCTCCAGTTCGCCGAGCTTGCGCAGCAGGCGGAACTCGAAGCGGTCGCCGCGCCAGGCAAAGCGCAGGGCGTCGAGCGCCTCGATCGTCTCGGTGCGGCTTTTCTGGCCCGCCTCGAAGAGCGCGACCGCGCGGGCGTAAAGCGCGCGCGCACGCGCCGGCGGATCGGCCAGCGCCACCGCCTTCTCCCAGCTTTGCAGCGCGTCGTTGAGCTGGCCGGAACCCTGCTGGAACCGGCCCTCGAGATAGAGGCCCATCGCCTCTTCGTGAACGTCCGGCCGGTCGCGCAGCACGAGATCGACGAGCGGACCGGCAAGCGGCGTGCGACCGGTATCGAGCATCGCCTCGGCCGCCTCGAGCGCGAAGCGCTCGCGCAGCGCCTTGGGATATGTCGGAAGAAGGCTGACGCTCGAGAGAAAACCCTTCGCCGCCGCCTCTTCGTCGCCCTCCAGGTTGGCGAGCGATGCGCGCCACAGCGCCACCTCGCTTTGCCCATCGAGGCTCGACTGATTGAGCCCATCGGCGGCGCATTTGAGATCGTCGATGAGCAGGCAAGCCGCGCCGCGCAGCGCCTCGACCGGCGGCTGGCTCAACGCGGCCTGATCGTCATGGCCGATCGCGTCGAGCACGGCGAGCGTTTCGGCGGCGAACCGGTGGGCGAAATAGAACTGGGCGAGCGCCAGGCGCGGACCGGTCTTGCCGCCGTCGGGCGCCAGGGTGATGGCGCGCTCGAGCGCGCCGCGCCGCTCGTCGTAATCGGGCTTGCCCGGGCCGTTCCAGGCGGCGAAATCAAAAATGCGCGCCGCATCGGTCGGGCGATGGCCCATGAGCCGGTCGCGGTCGCTCGAAAGCTCGAGGCCGCCGGGCCGCGTCACTTCGAGCGTGTCGGCCTCGGCATGGAAGGCGAGGTCGGCGACCGTGGGATGAATGAGGATGCCCTCGATGCTCGGCAGCACGGCGAAATCGACGAAGTCCTGCGGCACGCTGACGCCGCGGCCGAGATCGCCGACCGGCACGACGACGAGATCGCCAAGCTCGGGATCGGCGATATGAACGGGCGCGCTCGCGCCGTTGACGTGCAGCACGATCTTGGCGGGCTCGCTCTCGGGATGGGGCTCGAACGCGATCGGCGCATCGACCGAGGCCGGCTGCGGCCGGAATTCGACGATCCAGGCCGGCCCGTCGCGCCGCACCGAAGGCGCGAGCCCCGCGCGCGGCACAACGCGCAGGATCGTCGCTTCCTTGTCGGCCACCTGCGCGAGCGTGGTGAAAGCCGGTTGGCCCTTGGCGAGCGGCTCGGCGAGATCGAGCGCGGTCGGCAGCGCGAACACGATGAAGACGGTATCGGCGCGAGTGAAGACCGCGGCGGACGTGACGGACGGCCACTCGAAGCGCAGGCCCATGCCGCCATCGACGGTGGCGAGATGGACGGCGACGCTGGCCGGCGGCGGTGGCGGTGCGGGACTGGACGCAGAGGAATTGGAATCGGCATCGGCGGCGGGCGTATCCGCGGCGGATGATGGCGCCGCTGCCGCCGCCTGCGGCGCCGCGGCTTGCGGCGTGGCGGCGGACGGCGCAACCGCGTTGAGTTTTTCGGCGAGAGCGGCGGGCGGCCGCACGGGCCGCGCTTTTGCCGGCGCGCGGGCGTGCGCAATCTTCTTCTCGGCCTGGGCCGGCGGTAGCGGCGCCGGGTGTGCCGCGGGCGTGAGGTCGATCACCACCGTCGTGTCGTGGACGATGAAGGCGTTGGCGTCGAGCGGCCGCTTCAGGTGCACGACCAGCGTCGTGCCGTGATCCTCGAGCTTCGCCGAGCCGATATAGCCGGGAAGCCCGTGCGTCAGCGGGCCGAGCTCGGCCCGCCATGCGCGCGCGAAATGGACGCTGAGCGTATCTTTCGCGATCTGCGTCTGGAATTCGATCGGTGCCGGGAAATCGAGCGCGATGCGGCCATAGCCGTCATGCGCGGCGGCCCGGATCGCGACCTCGTCGGCGGCGCGCGCCGCGAGCGGCAAGAGCGCGAAGGCGGCGATGAGCGCCGCGGCGAGGCCCCGCTTGCTTCCAGGCGGCATCGTCATTCCTGCGGCGTCGGCGCAGCGGCGGGCGCCGCCTGCTGCTGCTGTTGCTGTTGCTGCTGCGCCTGTTGTTGAGCCTGCTGCTGTTGGCGCTGTTGCTGCTGCGCCGTGTCGACGTTCTTCGCATCGGTGAGGGCAATCGTCACCGCCTTTGCCTTCGCCGGATCCATCGCGGCGAGGATCGGCGCGGCTTTCAGCTCACGCATCAGCGACATCATCTCGAGCACCACCGGCACGTCGAGCTGATCGAACACGCGCGCGGCGTCCTGCGGCTTCATCTGTTCGTACATGTGCGCGAGGCTCTGGACGCGCGCCTGATCGTCGGCGCTCTGCTGCTTCACCGCCCCTTCGATGCTCGATTGCAGCGTCTGGAGCTTGGCGATCTTCTCGTCGATGCGCTTTTCCGCGGCCTGCATCAGCACCTCGCGCTCGCTCATTTCGGCGGCGCGCTTGTCGAGCTCGACGCGGCGTTGCGAAAGCTGTTGCAGCTCGTCGATTTCCTGGGGCGACATCTGCAACGGATCCTGGCGCGCCTTGTCGGCCGTCTTGTCGGGCGCGGCCGATGCGGTCTGCTGCGGCGCCGGCATTCCCGCGGCCGGAGCGGGCACGGTCGCGGCCGCGGCCTGAGGCGTGGGTTGCGGCGCCGGCGCGGCGGGCGGCGGGGGAGAAGGCTGCGGCGAAGGCTGCGGCGCCTGCGCATTCTGTGCTTCGGCGGCTGCGATCACGGCGCTGCCGCTCGCCCAAAGATCGACGAGCTTCACCCCAAGCAGCGCGGACGCCGCGAGGATGACGCAGGGCAGAAGGCGCGGGCGCGGGAACGTCATGGACTAGCGGCCGGCCAACGCCCGCAGGAGCTCGCGCTCGGCGCGCGAGGGAGCGATCGTGCGCGGCGTCTCGCCTTCAGGCGCGGCAGCGCGCGGCTCGGCCCGCGGCGCGGTCTCGAGCTTGGGCTCGCGCTTCTTCTCGACCACTTCGGCCCGCACCTCGTCGCGGCGCGCGCGGATCGTGCCTTCGAGCCGGTCGGCGATCTGGCCGCCGCGCTCCAGCATGTAGTGTAAGTCGTCGCGCAGGCGCTTGCCCTCCACGATCTGCTTCTCGAGCCGGCGGCCGGAATCCTCCGACGCCTCCTTCAGGCCGGCGATGCCGGATTCGGCGCGCTGCGCCGCCACGGTGAGGCCGTTGACGAGCGCTTCGAGCTTGGCGCGGTCGCCGCGCAGCACGCTGAGACGCTGGTTGAGAACAGCCGCATAACTGATTGTTACAATGAGCAATACCGTAACAATCGCGTCGCCGAAAAGGCTCAGCATCATGTGGTTGATCCCTTCTCGATTTTCTCGGCCACCTGGATCGCAATGTTGCCTTGCTTGCGGCCCATCTTGCCGACGAACATTTGCAAATCGCCGCACACGAGGCGCACATCGGATTCGACCGTGGCATTCAAGGGAATGCGCGTGCCGATGCCCCATTGCAGCACCTGGCGCAGCGACATTTCGACCGTGTCGAGGATGGCCTGGATCGGCACTGTCGTATGCCACAGCTCGCCGGCGAGATGCGCTTCCCAGATTGAGTCGCGGCCGAATTTCTCGCCGAGGAAGCCTTGCAGCAGGATCTCGCGCACCGGTTCGAGCGTCGCGTACGGCAACAGCACCTCGAGCCGTCCGCCGCGATCCTCCATGTCGACACGCAGCCGCGCCAGCACGGCGGCATTGGCCGGGCGCCCGATCGTGGCGAAACGCGGATTGGTCTCGAGCCGGTCGAAGCGGAACGTCACCGGGCTCAGCGGATCGAACGCGCCGGAAAGGTCGGACAGGACCACGGCGACGAGGCGCTCGACCAGGTTGCGCTCGATCGTCGTATAAGGCCGGCCCTCGATGCGCATCGCCGCCGTGCCGCGGCGCCCGCCCAGGAGCACGTCGACGATCGAATAGATGAGCGCGCTGTCGATCGTGAGGAGGCCGTAATTGTCCCATTGTTCGGCCTTGAACACGCTCAGCATCGCCGGCAGCGGGATCGAGTTGAGATAATCGCCGAAGCGGATCGAGGTGATGTTGTCGATCGAGACCTCGACGTTGTCCGACGTGAAATTGCGCAAGGATGTCGACATCATGCGCACGAGCCGGTCGAACACCACCTCGAGCATCGGCAGGCGTTCGTAGGAAACGAGCGCGGAATTGATGATCGCGCGAATGCCCGAGGCTTCGTTCGTTTTGCCGTCGTCACCGTCGAAGCCCAAAAGGCTGTCGATCTCGCTCTGGTCGAGGATTCCGCCGGCGCCGATCACCGCCTCGCCGTCATCGGACTTGCCGCCCCAGTCGGCAGCAATCTTCGACTCCGCTTCCTCGACGGGAGCGGCGGCGGCTTCCTGTTGCGCTGTGTCTTCTGCCATCGTGCTAACGCCGATCCGTCACTGCACCAGCATTTCCTTGAAGAGCACGTCGTCCACCTTCACCGGCGAGACCGCGTTGACGCGGGCGAGTAGCTCCTCGCGCAGGCGATAAAGGCCGCCCGAGCCGCGCAAATCCTCGACCCGAAGCTCGCGCAGGAAAATCTGGCAATTGTCGATGATGCGCGGCAGCACGGCCTGGAGACGCGCCTGATCCTCGGGCTTCTCGATCTGGAGGCTGACGGTGAGCTTCAGGAAATTCGCTTTCTTGCCGGCCGCCGAATTGAGATTGACGAGGAAATCCGGCAGATCGAAGAAGACGAGCGGCTTCGGCGCCTCGGGGACGGGGGTGCTCTTGTGGCCCAAAAGCTGGTCGACCTTGCCGGTGAAATAGAGGTACCCGCCGCCGCCGAGCAGCAGCACGAGGAGCACCGGGCCGGCGATCAACAGCGTCTTCTTGTCGAGCTTCAGCGGGATCTTGAATTTGAGCTTGAACCGCGAGCCCCCACCCTCGCCTTCGGCCGGCTCGCTGGCGGATCCTTCGGCGATCGTCTCTTCGGCCATGGCCCTATGCCGCTCCACGGGCCGCGACAGGGCGCGGCCGACGCGGGCGAGAATAGGTGGATCATCGTTAACAAGCGGTTGAGACGGCCCTTGCGAAACCCGCGCGCCAGGCGAGTTCCGCGGCAGAAAATGCTGGGCAATCTCTGCCTTAAGCGGGGTTTCGCAGGCCGCTTGCCGCAGCGAAAGCGGCGTTCCCGCGCGACCGCGAGATTTGGCATGGAGCGTGCATTGCCTGCTCCCGAGATTTCGCCACCGGAGCCAGTTCGCTCATGGACGCCCCTTCTTCAGTCGCATTGTCCGGCCAGCTCGTCCGCGAGCAGCAGATGGACGTGCTCGCCAACAACATCGCCAACCTTTCGACCATCGGCTTCAAGGGCCAGTCGATGGTGTTCGCCGAGTTCCTGACGAGCGCCAACGGCGAGCGCGCCGCCTATGTGAAGGATGCCGGCACGGTGCGCGACTGGAGCCAGGGGCCGCTCACCCGAACCGGCAACACGCTCGACGTGGCGCTCCAGGGCGCCGGGTTTCTGGAAGTCGAGACCGCCGCCGGCACGCGCTACACGCGCGATGGACGCATGAAGCTCGACGCGCAGGGCCAGCTCGTCGATCTCGACGGCGACCCGGTGCTGGGCCAAGGCGACCAGCCGATCCTGGTGCCGCAAGGCAGCGCGCCGGTCTCGATCAGCCAGGACGGCACGATCACGTCCAATACCGGAAACGTGGGACAGCTCGCCGTCGTCTCGTTCGACCAGCTCCAGGGGCTCGAGGCCGAAACCGACGGGCTCTTCACGACCGACGAGGCGCCGACGCAGGCGACCGACACCAAGGTCGTGCAGGGCATGGTCGAGGAATCGAACGTGCAGCCGGTGCTCGAAATGACGCGCCTCATGGAAGCGTCGCGCGCCGTCGGCCGCGCCAAGACTTTCCAAGACAACGAGGCCGATCGCCACAAGAACGCGATCGACCGGCTCGCCAAGACCGTTTGACGGGGACCTGACCCATGCGCTCTCTCAACATCGCCGCGACGGGCATGCTGGCGCAGCAGCTCAATGTCGAGGTCATCTCGAACAACATCGCCAACCTCAACACCACCGCCTTCAAGCGGCAACGCGCCGAGTTCCAGGACCTGTTGTATCAGACCGAGCGGCGCGTCGGCTCGACCTCGTCCGACACCGGCACGATCGTGCCCGTGGGCGTGCAGATCGGCTCCGGCGTCAAGGCGGCGGCGGTCTATCGCATGTCCGAGCAGGGCAATCTCACCAACACCAACAACCCGCTCGACATGGCCATCCAGGGTCTGGGATATCTCCAGATCCAGATGCCGGACGGCACCACTGCCTATACGCGCGACGGCTCGCTGCAACTGAGCCCCACGGGCGAGATCGTCACCGCTGACGGCTACGTCGTCGAGCCCGGCATCACGCTGCCGAGCAACACGACCGCCGTCACGGTCAACGCGAACGGCCAGGTGCTGGCGCAGATCGCGGGCCAGCAGGCGCTCCAGACCGTGGGCCAGCTTCAGCTCGCGACGTTTCCGAACGAGGCCGGGCTCCAAGCCTTGGGCGGCAACTATCTGCAAGAGACGCCCGCCTCGGGCTCGCCGGTCGTCGGCAACCCCGGAACGAACGCGTTCGGCACGATCCAGCAGGGCTATCTCGAAACCTCGAACGTCAACATCGTTACCGAGATCACCAACCTCATCACGGCCCAGCGCGCCTATGAGATGAACTCCAAGGTGATCCAGACATCGGACGACATGGAATCGACTCTGTCGCAGATCCGCTGAGCCATGACCCGCGTCTTCGCTCTCGTCTTCGCCGTTGCTCTCGCGCTCGCGCCGTCCGCGCTGGCGCAGAGCCTCAAGCCCGCCGTCACGATCGACGCCGCGATCGTGCACCTCGGCGACATATTCGCCGATGCCGGCGGCCGCGCCGTCGATCCGGTGGTGGCGTCGCCCCCGCCCGGCATGCGCATCACCTATGGCGCCGACTGGCTTGCCGCCACGGCGCGCGAGCACGATCTCGACTGGCAGCCGAGCTCGCCCTACGACCAGATCACGATCGTGCGCGCGAGCCGCGTCATCGACAGCGACGCAGTGCGGCAGCAATTGCTGCACGAGATCGCCGAGCGCGAGCCGATCGACGATGCCGAGCTTCAGCTCGACAATCCCGGTTTGAGCCTCGTCATCCCGGCGAGCGCCGCGCCCGACGTCGCGGTCGACGGGCTGACGATCGATCGCCGCACCGGCCATGTCTCCGCGTTCGTTTCGGCGCCCGCGGGCGATCCCGCGGCCGAGCGCCGGCGCGTCACCGGGCGGCTCGTCTTCCGCGTCTCCCTGCCGGTGCTGAACCACGCCGTCGGACCCGGCGCGGTGATCGCGGCGAGCGATCTCGACACCATCAAGATTCAACGCGAACGGGTCGGCGTCGACATCGCGACCGATGCGCAACAGATGATCGGCAAAAGCCCGCGCCGGCCGCTCGAGGCGGGCATTCCGGTGCGGCTCGGCGATCTTGCGCTGCCGCTCCTCGTGCACAAGGGCCAGCTCGTCACGATCCAGCTCCAGACGCCGACGCTCATACTCACGGCGCAGGGGACGGCGCTCGAAGACGGCGCCAGCGGCGCGCTGGTGCGCATCGCCAACACCAAATCGAGCCGCGTGATCGACGCGACGGTCACGGCGCCCGGCACGGTCGCGGTGAGCCTGCCGGGTGCGCCCGCGCCGGCCCAGACCGCCGCGCGCTAGGGAGGGATCATGCCTTTGCACCGCACCCAGCCGATCCGCCTTCTCTCCGCGCTCGCGCTCGTCGTCGCCCTCGATGGGTGCAGCGCCTGGACGCGCCTGACGCAGATCGGCGAATCCCCGCCGCTCAGCACGATCCAGAACCCGAAGACGCAGCCGGGCTATCAGCCGGTCTCGATGCCGATGCCTCAGCCGCTGGTCACCGAACGCCGCCCCAACTCGCTGTGGAAGGCCGGGAGCCGTGCCTTCTTCAAGGATCAGCGCGCGTCCAATATCGGCGACATCCTGACCATCGATATCAGCTTCGACGACAAGGCGCAGTTCAACAACGAAACGCAGACGCAGCGCACCACCGCCGAGCAGGACGGCATCACCAACCTGTTCGGCCTCGAGCAGCAGATCCCGAAATTCCTGCCGCATGCGGCGAACCCGGCGAGCCTCGTCAACGTCAACGGCACGACCAACAACGACGGCAAGGCGGCGATCACGCGCGAGGAGCAAGTGACATTGGAAGTCGCGGCCGAGGTCTTGCAGGTGCTGCCGAACGGCAACCTGGTGGTGCAGGGCCGCCAGGAGATCCGCGTCAACAACGAGATCCGCGAGCTGCAGATTACCGGTATCCTGCGGCCGCAGGACATCACCTCGACCAATACGACGACGCTCGACAAGCTCGCGGAAGCGCGCGTTTCCTATGCCGGCCGCGGCGCCCTCACGAACGATCAGCAGCCGCGCTACGGCGAGCAGCTTCTGGACATCGTGGCGCCGTTCTAGCGAGCTGAGCGTGCGGGCCTATTCTTCGCGCTGCGTGCGCTCCAGGCGCTCGTGGCGCTCCTGCGCCTCGACGCAGAGCGTCGCGATGGGCCGCGCCTCGAGCCGGCGGACGCCGATCGGCTGATCGGTTTCCTCGCAGAAGCCGTAACTCCCATCCTCGATGCGCATGAGGGCTTCGTCGATCTTGGCGATGAGCTTGCGCTCGCGATCGCGCGTGCGCAGCTCGATGCCGCGGTCGGTCTCGAGCGTGGCGCGATCGGTGATGTCGGGCTCGGCCAGGCTTTCGTGCTTCAGATGATGCAGCGTCTCGGACGATTCCGCCAAAAGCTCGGCGCGCCAGCCCAACAGCTTTTGTCGAAAATACTCGAGCTGAAGGGGATTCATGAATTCTTCATCGTCCGAAGGACGATATCCCGCCGGAAGCTTCACGCGCATCCAACACTCCCACGAACCACGCGGACGAGTATATGAATCGCGGCCTGCGTCCGCAAGCGGACGTGGGTCAGATCGCGCTGTCGAGCTTCGCCAATTCGACGGCAGCGCGCACTTCGATCTCGCCGAGAATTTCCTGGAGCCGCGCATCGTCGACGAGCGGCGTCGTTTCCGCGGCAAGCCGCGCCAGCGTCTCGAGTTGCTCGCGCGGCAGCGAGCCGGCCAGGAGCGCATGGCGCAAGCCGTCGAGCGCATCGAGCAGCTTCTCGCCACGCTGGACCGCGCGCTTCTTTCCGCCCTGCCCGTCGGCGATCTCTTGGAGCGTCAACAGTCCTTCGATCGCCGGCATCGCGCTCGCACCCTTGAGCGCTGCGGCGGATCCCGCTTCACCGGTGAGCGCCGAGGTGAAGGAGCGATCGCCGACCGTCGCCTTGTCGTCCCGGCGCTGCGTCGCGGGACGCAACGGCGGGGTCCATTCGATCCGCATGCCTAGAAGATCGCGGCGCAAGGTTAAGGCGGACTTAAGGGAAGCGGCAGAATTTGCCCGGACGCTGGCAGCGATTGCCGTGCGGCTGCCGGAAAAAACCTCGGAAAATGGCGGTTTCTCGCCGGTTTTTTCGTGGCACGGGATTGGCATGGGACGGGGGGAAGCGACCCCTTGGCCAGGCCGATGATACGTAAGCTTTCCCGCCTTTTCTCACTCGCGCTCCTCGGCGCGTTCCTTGCGCTCGCGGGCGCCGCGCCCGCGGCGGCAATGTCGCGCATCAAGGACATCGTCGATTTCGAGGGCATCCGCGACAATCTCCTGGTGGGCTATGGCCTGGTGGTCGGACTCAACGGCACCGGCGACACGCTCAACCAGGCGATCTTCACGCGCGAGAGCTTGATCGGCATGCTCGAGCGATTGGGCGTCAACGCGCGCGACACGGCGCTCCGCACCAACAACGTCGCCGCCGTCATGGTGACGGCGACTTTGCCGCCCTTCGCCCGCCAAGGCGGACGCATCGACGTCACCGTCTCGACGCTCGGCAACGCCAAGAGCCTCTTGGGCGGCACGCTGCTCGTGACGCCGCTCCTCGGCGCCGACGGCGAGGTCTATGCCGTGGCGCAGGGCACCGTCGCCACCGGCGGCGTCGCCGCCAAGGGCGAGGGCGCGTCGGTCACGAAGGGCGTTCCCACCGCCGGCCGGGTCGCGAGCGGCGCCATCGTCGAGCGCGAGATCGGCTTCGAGCTTTCGAATCTCCACAGCATGAACCTCATGCTGCGCAATCCCGACCTCACCACCGCGCGGCGCGTCGCCGACGTCATCAACGCTCATCTCGGGCACCAGGCGGCGGACGCCATCGATCCTTCGACCGTGTCGCTGAGCTTCGACGCCAAGTCGAAAGACGGCGTGGTCGATCTCCTGACCGACATCGAGCAGCTCAATGTCGAGCCCGACGAGGTGGCCCGCGTCGTCATCGACGAGGCGAACGGCATCATCGTCATGGGCGAAAGCGTGCGCATCAGCACCGTCGCCGTGGCGCAAGGCAATCTCACCGTGCGCATCACCGAGACGCCGCAAGTCTCGCAGCCCTCGCCGTTCTCGGCCGCCGGCACCACCGTGCCAACGGTCGGCGCCAACGGCGAGCCCGAGACGCCCGGCCGCCGCGGCGTGCAGTTCGCGCCCTCGGGCGGCGCGCAGACGGTGGTCGTGCCGCGCACGAACCTTCAGGTCGACGAGGACAAGGACAAGCGCATGGCGATGCTGCCGGCGGGCGTGAGCCTGCAAGAGCTCGTCGATGGCCTCAATGCCTTGGGCGTCGGCCCCCGCGACATGATCAGCATCCTCCAGGCGATCAAGGCCGCGGGTGCGCTCCAGGCCGATATCGAGCTGATGTGATGGGAGAGGCGCTTGCCCCTGCCCTCGCCCCCGCGGCCGCCGCGACGATCGGCGGCAGCGGCGCGTCCGCGCCTGGTGCTACGGCCGATCCGGCGGCGGCGCTGAAGGCGGCGCAGGATTTCGAATCCTTCTTCCTGTCGCAGAGCTTCGAGACGATGTTTTCCGGCATCGGCACCGATGGCCTGTTCGGCGGCGGCAACGGTGAATCGATCTACCGCTCCCTCCTCATCCAGCAATACAGCAAGATCGCGGCGAAGAGCGGCGGCGTCGGTATCGCCGCCGCGGTGCAGCGCGAGATCCTGAGCGCGCAGGAGGTGAAATGATGACCCCCGCCGCAACCCAAGGCGCGCTCGCCCCCGTCCCCGCGCCCGATCCGGCGGAGTTTCTGGCCGTCGTGCTCGATCTCACGAGCCTCCTCGAGCGCGAGACCGCGCTCGTGCGCGGCTTGAAGATTGCCGAGATCGCGCCGCTGCAAGGCGACAAGACGCGGCTCACCCAGCTTCTGCGCAAAGCGCTGAAGCAGTTCGAGAACGGCGCGAAGCTGCCGCCCGCGGCGAAGCAGAAATGGCTCGTCTCGGGCCAGCGCCTCGTCGCCGCCGCGACCGAGAACGAGCGCGCGCTCCGCGTCGGGCGGACCGCGACCGAGCGCCTCATCGCCGCCGTCGTCGGCGCGGTCAGGGAAAGCCGCCAGCCGCAAGCGACCTATGCGCCGAAGAAACGCCCCTCGCGCGATCTGCGCGTCGCCGGCGTGGCGCTTGACCGCCGCCTCTGAGCCCGCGCCATGAGCCTCAACATCGCCCTCGAATACGCGCTCTCCGGCCTCAACGCGACCCAGTCGCAGCTTCAGGTGCTGGCGGGCAACATCGCCAACGCGCAGACACCCGGCTATTCGGAAGAGACGCTGCCGCAAACCTCCGACCCGTTGACCAGCGGCGGAGCCGGCGTCGTCACCGGCGAAATCCAGCGCATCACCGACAGCGGCCTCAAAGGCCAGCTCCTCGGCCAGACCACGCTCTCGGGCGCGGCGAGCGCCACCAACACCTATCAGCAGCAGATCCAGAGCCTCATCGGCGAGGTCGGGAGCGGCGATACCATCGCCGACACGATCAACAATTTCGAAAGCGCGATGCAGACGGTCGCGGCCACGCCGCAGGATCCGACCGCGCAGGCGAACGCCGTCAATGCCGGCCAGCAGCTCACGAACCAGCTCAATGGCTTCTCGAGCGGGATCCAAAGCGTCCGCCAGGGCGCCGACGCGCAGATCGCGACCGATGTCGGCACCGTCAACACGGCTTTGACCAATATCGGCCAGCTCAACGCCCAGATCAGCAAGCTCCAGTCGCTTGGCGAGTCGACCGCCTCGCTCGAAGATCAGCGCGACCAGCAGCTTCAGCAGATCGCGCAATATCTCGGCGTGCAGAGCTACACGAGCTCGAACGGCATGATGGCGGTCATGACCTCGGCCGGCCAATCGCTGGTCGACGGCACCAACGTGCAGCAATTCTCCTATAGCCAGAGCGGCTCGATCACGGCGGCAAGCACGCTTTCGCCTTTGACGCTCGATGGAACCGACGTGACATCCGAGACGACCACCGGAGAGATCGGCTCGCTACTGCAAATGGAAAATACCACGCTGCCCAATCTCACGGCGCAGCTCAACCAGGTGACGAACAACCTCTTCACCGCGGCGAGCGACCCCGATCTGCAGACCACCAACAGCGGCCTTAACGCCACGAACGACGCGAACGATTTCTTCGCCAACGTCGACATCGCCGGCGGCGTGGACAATTCGGCGACGATCGAGGTGAACCCCGATCTCGTCGGCAATCCCGGCCTGCTCGATCAGGGCGCCGCCGGTCCCGATCCGAGCATCACGTCAACGCTGTCGCAGAATTTGCAGAACCCCGCCGCATTCGCGGCTGCGGGCGGCCTTCCGGCGACGAGCACGACCATTGCCAACTATGTGGCGCAGATGATCGGCGCGGCCGCGAGCACCGCCTCGGGAACGTCGTCGAACGCGACCGATCAGTCCGCGCTGCTCTCGCAGATGCAGTCGCAGTATTCCTCGACCGTGGGCGTCAATCTCGACACCGAGTTGAGCCAACTCGTCGTTTATCAGAACGCCTATAGCGCGTCGGCGCACGTCATCTCGACCATCCAGTCGATGTTCGACGTGCTGATGAATAGCTAGGAGCCGCCATGTCGGTCAGCACCATCGCCCAGATGCAGCAGGTCATTCAGAACCTGTCGTCGCTCGACACGCAGGGCAACAAGCTCGAGCAGGAGCTCACGACCGGGCTCAACAGCACAACCTATGCCGGCATCGCGCCGCAGGCGGCCCAGCTCGTCAATCTCGATGCGCTGCAATCGCAGCAGCAGGGCTACATCAACACGATCGGCACCGTGAACCAGCAGCTCAGCAGCATGAGCCTCGCCACCTCGACGATGGCGACCATGGTCGAGCAGTTCGCAAGCCAGCTCCAGACCAACGCCTTCAACACCACCGGCTCGACGATCCAGACGCAGGCGCAGGCGCTGCTCGCGCAAGTCGGTGACTATCTCAACACGCAAGGCGGCGAAGGTTATCTCTTCTCCGGCAGCGATACGACCCAGGCCCCGTTCGACGCGAGCGCCTTGCCCAATCCCGGCGATCTCACGACACCCGTCAACGGCGCGCCGCCCGCCGGCTATTACCAGGGCAACGACGACGTCGCCTCGGCGCAGGTCGACCAGAACCTCAACGTGCAATACGGCATCACCGCCGACAACCCGGCCTTCGAGCAGGTCGTGCGCGTCCTCAATTTCCTCGCCAATTCGCCGCCCTTGGACCAGAACAACGCCACCGACGTGGCGAACGTCGACACCGCCGAGCAAATGCTGACCTCGGCCGGCACGTCGCTCCAGCAGCTCACCTCGAACATCGGCATGAACCAATCGGAGCTCAACAACGAGCTCCAGATGCATCAGCAGGCCCAGACGCTCGCCCAGAGCAACATCAGCAACATCACGCAAGCGAACCCGGCGACCGTGATCACCCAGCTCGACACGCTCCAGACGCAGATCGAGGCGTCCTACCAGACGGTCAACATGCTGCAAAATCTCTCGCTCGCGAATTACTTGAAATAGCAATCTTTTAATCGAGCGCCGGGATCATCGGCCCGGTTCGAAGAAAGCGTCCAATGGCAAAAAGCACCTCCCTTCTCGCGCGCGATGCCGTCGCTTTGCTGCGACCGGCGCCCGACGCCAAGACGCGCCCGGCGCGAAAGAAGCTCCCGCACGACTTCGCGGCGGGCCAAGAAGACGCCTATCGCCAGTTCGACCAGAAATCCGTCCTCGTCACCGGCGGCACGGGCTCGTTCGGACGGCGCTTCATCGATACGCTCTTGCAGCGCAGCCGCGCGCGCCGCGTCGTCGTGTTCTCGCGCGATGAGTACAAGCAGTACGAAATGCAGCAGCATCTCGGCGACGAGGCGGCACCCCGCATGCGTTTTTTCATCGGCGACGTGCGCGATGGCGAGCGGCTCGAGCTTGCGACCCGCGAAGTCGATTTCATCGTCCATGCCGCCGCGCTGAAGCAAGTGCCGGCGGCCGAATACAACCCATTCGAATGCATCCGCACCAACGTGTCGGGCGCGGAGAACGTGGTACGGGCGGCGCTGCGCAATGGCGTCCGGCGCGTCATCGCGCTTTCGACCGACAAGGCGGCCAATCCGATCAACCTCTATGGCGCCTCGAAGCTCGCCTCCGACAAGATCTTCATCGCCGCCAACAATCTCTCGGGCAAAAGCGAGACGCGCTTTGCCGTGGTGCGCTATGGCAACGTCGTCGGTTCGCGCGGCAGCGTCATTCCGCATTACAGGAAGCTCGTGGCCGAGGGGGCGGAGTATCTCCCCGTCACAGACGAGCGCATGACGCGGTTTTGGATCACGCTGCAGCAGGGCGTCGATTTCGTCGCCTCCTCACTCAGGCTGATGAAGGGCGGCGAGATTTTCGTGCCGAAGATTCCGAGCATGCGCATCGTCGATCTGGCGCGCTGTCTCGGGCCCGGCCTGCCGGTCAAGGTGGTCGGCATCCGCCCGGGCGAAAAGCTGCACGAAGTCATGGTGACCGAAGACGATTCGCGCCAGACGCTCGAGCTCGACGATCGTTTCCTGATCGAGCCGTCCTTCGCCTGGTGGCGGCGCGCGACCTACGTTTCGACCGGGGCCGTGCCGGTGGCGCAAGGATTCCGCTTCGCGTCCGACACCAACAGCGATTGGCTCGACGCCGAACGGCTCGACGCCCTCCTCGCCGTCGCCTGAGCCTTACGCCGCGGCCAGAAGCCGAAGATCGGCCGAGACGGTGCGGTCGCAGAGGCGCGCCTCATCGATCCGCATCCTGTTGATGGCGGCAAGCTCCGGCCGCGCCGCGAGTGCCGCGAGCACATCCTGCATCGTCGCATCCGCGAAGGGTTTCCTGAGCGCCTCGGCGAGCGCGCAGAAGAAGGCGTAATCCTCGACATAATCGAGGGTCCAGCGCTGCCGCTCGAGGCTGCCGCCGGGGCCGTCGACATTGACCCGGCGCAACGCCGCATTGCGCCGCAGCCACGGCGTCACATGCTCGCGCTCGTAGGGATGCACCGCTTCGAGCGCGGCGCGCGCCAGATGCTCGGCCCAAAAGGCCTCGCAATCGAGCCCGTGCGGCCAGAGCGGCGGCAGGTTGTTGCAGACATAATCGACGCCCTCGTCGCGCAAGGCCGCGAGCACGACGCCGCACAGAAGCGGATCGACGAGCGGGCAATCGCTGGTCACGCGCATGACGATCGTGGCGCCGACGCAGCGCGCGGCCTGGTGATAGCGGTCGAGCACGTCATGCTCGGCGCCGCGGAAGACGACCGCGCCCGAAGCGCGCGCGACCTCGGCCACCGGATCGCTTGCCGGCTCGTCGGGGATGGCGCAGACGACGACGTCGGCGCCCGGGATGCGATGGCAGCGCTCCAAAACCGACGACAGCGCCGGCCGCCCGTCGATCGGCTTCAACACCTTGCCCGGCAGGCGCGAGGAGCCGAGGCGCGCCTGGACGATGATGGCGGTGGTCATGCCGCGCGCTCCCGCGCCAGCCGCGCCGCGCGATAATCGCGCTCGAGGAGCCCATAGAACAGCGAATCGTGCCACGCGCCCTCGGCCCAATGCGTCTCGCGATGGCGCCCGTCGAGCGCAAAGCCGAGGCGCGGCAGCAACTGTTGCTTCGCCCGATCGAAGCCATAAATCTCGCACCAGACGCGATGGAGGCCAAGCTCGTCGAACGCATAGCCGAGCAGCGTCTCGGCCGCGTCGGGCGCATATAGATCGTCGATATAGGCGTCGTCATGGCCGATATAGACCGAGAAATCGGCGCTCCGGTTCACCCAGTCGATGTAGCAGAGGCCGCACGCGCCGAGCAAAGTCCCGCTCGCGCGCGCGACGATCGCGAACATGTGCGTCGCCGGGTCCTTGAGCACGCGCTCTTCGTACCAGCGCTCCTGCTGCGCCATGCTCAATTCGCGAAACTCGCGGAAATTGCGCCGGAACTCAGGCAGGTTGCGCCATGCGAGCAGCGCGGCGAGGTCGGCGCGCTCGATGGCGCGAAGGCCGATATCCGCGCCCTCGATCATGCGGCGGCTGCGTTCTTCGCGTCGAGATCGTCGGCACGCAGCTCCGCGCCCTTCTCGCGCGCGTGGCGCAGGCGCTTGCCGACGACCGTGTCGATCTCGGACGGTGCGAACGATCCCTTGGGCGCGGGACGCAGCGCCACGAGATCCTCGCGCCCGATCACCGCGCCCTTGCCCAGGTCGCGCGCCAGTCTGAGGCAGCGCCGTTGCACGACCGCCGCATCCTGCTCGTTCTCCTCGATCCGCTTGATGCCGTCGCCGAGTGCCGCCTCGAGCTCGCGCGCGCGCAGCACCATCTCGCGCCAGCTCGCGGGCGTCATCGAAAAGCCGTGGTCCGGGCCGGTGCGGCGGTTATCGTCGGTGAAATGCTTCTCGACGACGCGGGCGCCGAATGCGATCGCGCCAAGCACGGTCGCGTGGCCCGGCGTGTGATCGGAAAGCCCGAGCGGCAGACCCGGCCAATGCACGGCATAGCTTTGCAACACGCGCAGATTGACGAAGCGAAGATTCTCGAGCGAGCCGGTGTAGTTGGTGTTGCATTGCAGGAGGCAGAGCTGCGGATTGTGCTTCAGCACCGCCGCCACCGCGCGCTCGACATCGGAGAGCGCGGATGCGCCGGTCGCGAGCAGCACGGGCTTGCCTTTCGATGCAATGTGCTCGATCGATTCGATCCAGGTGACATCGCCGGAGCCGATCTTGAAGGCCGGCAGCAGGTCCGCCACCGCGTCGGTGGCTTCGCGGTCATAGGGCGTGGTCATCCAATCGATGCCGGCTGCGCGCGCCGTCTCGACCAGCGGAGCATCCCAGTCGCGATTGAGGCTGTACTGCCGATAGACGTCGAACACCGATTTCTGCCACGCCGCCTGGTGCGCGATCTGCCCCCCAAGCCGGCGGAAGCCGAGATCGCTCACGATCTTCTCGGCGAGGAAATGCTGGAATTTCACGGCGTCGGCGCCGGCATCCTTGGCGCGCCAGATCAAATCCTTGGCGCGCTCGAGATCGCCGTCGTGATTGGCGGCGATGTCGGCGATGAAATAACTCGGGCGATCGAGCGCGACCTCGCGCTCGCCGATCATGAGGCGAGGGGAATAGCGCATTGCTCTTTCCAGTGCGAAACGAGGGTGCGGCAGACGATTTCGGTATCGGGCAGGGCCCGGCCGAGGAGACGCTCGGCTTTGCCGGTGTCGAGGCCGAGGCTTTCCGCGCGCGTCGGCACCAGGCTCTGGACGCTCGCGGGCTCGTCCCAATCGAGCCGGATGCCGAGGCAGCGGGCGAGGCCGTGGACGAACGCGCGCTTGCTCGCGACCGTGCGGGCGCCGAGATTGACGATGCCGTGCTCGCGCCGTTCGACGAGATCGAACATCGCCGCGGCAAAGCTGGACGTGTCGAGCGTCGAGGTGAAGAAATCCTCGAAAAGGCGCAGCGGCTTGCGGCGGGCGAGCGCATCGAGCGCCCATTCGGCGAAGGTCGGATCGCCGCTCCGGCCGCGCATCCCGGTGACGTTGGTGCGCAGCACGAGGGCGCGCGGCGCCACGAGGGCAAACCCTTCGGCGAGATATTTCGTGCGGGCATAGTCGTTGAGGAGCGTCACCGGCGCGCCCTCGCCGTGCCGCGCGTCGCCGTCGCCGGTGAAGAAATGATCGGTGGAGACCTGGACGAATTGGATGTCGGCGGCGCGGCAATGCTCGGCCATGAAGGCGACGGAGGCGGCATTGACGCGATAGGCGAACCTCGGGTCGCGCTCGCACGCCTCGATCGAGGCAATGGCCGCGGCATTGATGACGAGCTCGGGCTGGAGCGAGCGCAGGAGGGCGCGAGCTGTCTCGCCATCGGCAAGATCGACCATTTGGTCGGGACCGTGGCGCGAGGCGGCGACGAGCGCATGACCGCGGCGCCTTGCCTCGGCCACGATCGCCTGGCCGAGCATGCCGGTAGCGCCGAACAGCAAAAACGCCATGAAACGCGGCCCTTGAAGACCCCCTCGAACGTCGCCGCACTGTACCGGCCGCATGGTTACGAAGGCGTGAACGGCGCGGCAGCCGTTAAGCGGGTCTAAAGACGCGGCGCGCGACAATCGCGCGGGGCATGGAGTAACGACGTGACCAGCGCGATCAACGCGGCAACGATCGCATCTTCCGGAACGACCACGACGACGGCGCTCACGGTGCTGGCGCAGGCATCTGCGGATTCGACGCAGACCGCCAACACCACCGAGATGGCCGAGATCGACAAGCTCATCCAGAGCCGCCTCACCAACCAGATCGCGGCGCTCGAGCCCTCGTCCGATTCCGCCGTCAGCAATGCGCTCGCGACGCAGATCACCGGGCTGCAAGCGCAACAGTCGGCAATCGAGAAACTCGGCGCACAATGGGGCGCCAACGCCAATATCTTCCCGGCGCTGCAAACCCTCCTCGCCAACCTCCAGACCTATGCCGCTGCCGGCAATTCGGCCGAGTTCGACGGCACGCTGAGCGCGGCGAACATCGATGTCTCAGACCTGAGCGTCATCGCCGCGCCGGCGCCCTTCCAGTCGGACCAGGTCGCGACGCTGAAACAGAACGGGCTCGGGATCGGCAACGCCGCTTCCTACGATCTGTCGAGCCCGTCCGGACAAGCGGCGGCCGAAGCCGCCGTAAGCAGCGCGCAAAGCGTCATCGGGCAGATCTTCGCCATCACCCAATCGAATCACGTCCTCGCCAACGATCTCGCCAACTCGCTGACGACGCAGATCGGCACGTTGACCAACCTGCAACAGCAGACGCAAAGCGCGGGCGACGCCGAGACGCAGAACAAGATCGCTGCGTTGACGGAAGATGCCCAGAACCAGGAGCATCTGATCGAGCTCTCGCTCGGCAGTACGACCACGATCGCCAGCATGGTGTCGAACGTCGAAAATCCGCCGCAGCCGATAACCTCGGTGTTCGAGGCGCTCCAGGACGCGGTGGGCGCGACGCCGGCGACCTATTCTCCGACCAACTCTGCGCCGGCGATCCTGTCGCTTCTCACCTGAGACGAGCTATTCCGCGGCGGCGACCGCGCCGGCCGGCGCTTGCGCCGCGATGCCGGAGAGCGTCGCGAAAAGCGCGCGCGTGCGACATTCCATCGCGTCGATTGTGGCCGAAAATTCGCCGACATAGCGTTGATAGAGCCGCCGTCGCACGGCCGGATCGGACACTCGGAAGCCGAAGAACATGGCAATGCGCGGCAGCGCGCTGAGCGTACCGCTGACGATGGTTTCGGTTGCGCCATACGCGCCGGCGAATTCCATGGATAGCTTGTTGCTCGCCTCGTAGGCCGCGGCGAAATCGGGTTCGCCCACCGCGAGATCGGAAGCAAGACGGCGCAGCCGCTCGAACAGCAGGGCGGATTTCTGCTGCAGCACCGCGAACTCGACCTCGCCCAGCATCTCGCCCGGCGCAAATGTCTTGAGGTCGCGTTTCAGCGCCGCCAGGAATTCGCGCCGATCGACCGGCGGCCGCGCCACAGAGAACGATTCAGGCACGCACGGACGCGCACCGGGGATGAGGGCGCCGTCGCTGCAATTGACGACATTGACGCGATGCGCACGGATCGAGCCGGTCAGCATGAGCCGACAGGCGTCGTAGACCCAATCGGTCCGGACGGTGCCGCCGAAATTGCCTTCGAGCTCGATCGGATGTTCGCGCGCGCGGTCTTTGTCCTGCCACATGCCGAGGTCGCGATAGATGGTGCCGTCGGCATGAACCTTGCCGCCGAGCCTGATCCCGCAATCCGTGCCGAAGAGTGCAAGATCGGTGACGCCCATATAGAGCGCCGCCGACAGCCCGAGATTGACGCAAGTCGGCGCACAGCCAGGCAGGATGCGGTAGCCGGGCCCGAGAATCTCGGTCGAGCTCACGGCATCGCGGAAGAAGAGAATGGTATCGCCGAAGAACCGCGGCACCCGCGGATCGACCGTCGCCGAGGCGACCAGCGTCACGCGCCGGAGATCGCCGTACTGGGCGGTCTCGCCGATGACGTCGAACACCTCGGGCACGTTTTCGAGCTCGCAGTGGAAATCGGGCACGAGACCATTGCGAAGCAGCGGCCGAAGCGAGGTGCCGCACGAGAACAGGAGAACGCGGTCGCGAATGCGGTGCAGCGTCTCGATCGCCTCGTCGAGCGAAGGGCCGGCGCCCACGATCGCGGCCATCTCGGACCGCTCGAGCCGCGGCTTGCCTTCGAGCAGATGGAACGAGCGGCCGGCGAAATTCGCCACCGCGTTTTCCATCATGCGCAGCTCGTCTTCGAAAAAGCCGCGATTGATGAAGGCGAACTCGATCGCCTCGTGCAGGCGCTTGCGCGCTTCGCTGAAGGCCCAAAGCGGGTAATGCGTGAAGATCCAGCTTCCGTCGGCGAAGGCGATGCCGTGCGCGCCCATGGCTCGCACCACGGATGCGGCGATGGCGCCCGGATCGATCTCGGTGATGAGATGGATGCCGCCGCCGCGCTCTTGGAACAGCGCGACGAGTTTCGGCCAATCGACAACGCCGAGCGAATGTTCGAGGAACCCGGCGAGCGGCTCGACGAGGATGAGCCAGCGCGCCTCGCAGCGCCGCGCAAGCTCCTCGATATGGTGGCCGAGCCCCAGCCCGAACACGACGAGAAAGCACGGGCTTTCGCTTGGATATGTCGAAAGCTCGACATCGACGAGGGCAGCGCTGAGCGCGCTCGTGAGGTCGATGCAAATGGGGCTGACCAGGCCGGTATTGTCGAGCCGGTTCATGAAGAGGCGAAGCGGCTTCTCCAGGTAGGCCGCGACCTGCGCACGGGAAAAGGCGCGCGCGTCGCCGCCATAAATCTGCCGTCCCCCGTCGAACGCGATGTCGACCGGCGCGCCGTCCTTCGTGACGAGCGTGAACTGGTCCGCCCCGGCCTGGGCGAGCCGCGCCGCCGCTTCGGGAAAGCGTTCGGCGAAGAATGCGCGCCGTTCCGCGATGATCCTTTCGTCGGGCGTCATGCCGCCAGGCTCAGGGCGCGACGGACGCGGTGTTCGATCGCAACCGCAAATGCGGCGGCATCGGCCGCAAGCGGCGGCACGACAAGGCGCGATTTCCGCCGTGCGTGCGCCACTGCGCAGCGCACGTAGTCCGCCTCATCCGCCGCGATCGCGCCGGGTCCGAGGCCGATCCCCGTGAGGAAAGGCCCGTACGGCTCGGCGGCGCTTGTTCCGCCGAACGCGACGACCGGGACGCCGCAGGCGACGGCTTCGGCCGCCATGCGCGACGAGGCGCCGCGGCGCGGCGCAAGCGCCACATCGACGCGCGCGTAGAACTCCTCGAATTTCTGGGCCGCACTGAGATCGATACGGGACGCGCTGTCCCGGCCGAAACGTTCGACGAGACGGTCGACCGTCCCTGCCCCGCTATCGTAAGCGCGCAGCAGAAGCCGCGCATCGGGCAGAGCGCGCAAGATCGAAACCCAGCATGACACGGTCGTATCGTCGAGCTGCGCCAAGGCGGCATCGCTGCCGAACTGAAGGATCGTGCGCTCCGGGCGCGGGGCGCTTCGCCGCGTGCCGACCAGCGGATAGCCGCCGCCGATGCCCCACTCGTTCTGCGCCACGGCATCGCGCTCAGCGACGATGCGCGCGTCATAGATCGGAGCGCCGATTGCCGCCGGATTGCCGAGCCACGAAACGCGCAGCGCCGTGGCGCACCGCGAAAGCGCCATCAGCGTCGCCGGCGCAGCGAAGCCGGCGGCGTCGATTGCGATATGGACGCCATCGTGGCGGAAATAGCGCGCGATCGTCGCCGGATCGAGCTCGCCGACATCCTTCCAAACATCGAATGCGCCGCTCAGAGCCGAATTCTCGAGGGCGCTTTGCGCACCGCTCGCATAAGCGATCACCTTCGCTCGACCACGATGCGCGCCGGCGACGGCGGCGATCGCCGCCGCATCCTGGCGATCGAGGAGCGCAGGCACGAGGTAGGCGATGACGAGCGGCCCGTCGGCGACGGGCCAGGCGCGGGGCTTCGTCGGCGCGGCGTGGCGGGAGACCCAGTCTTCGCCCAGCGCGGCAAGGCGGGCGCCGTCCTCGCGCCATGTGCCGTCGGCGATGCGTTGGGCGGCAATGCCCGGATCGTCCGGTGCAAGACCCGCCGCAATCTCATGCCAGCCGAGCGCCGTTGCGGCCTCGCCGGCGGCGGTCAGGCTTTGCCCGTAAAGCGCCGCGAGTGGCGCGGAGCCCCGCGCCTCTTGCTCGATGCGGCGAAGCTCCGCCACCGCATCGCACGGGCGCCCGGCCCGCAGCAGGAGCGCCGCATAGAAGCCGCGGGCCGCGACATCGTCGGCGTCGAGTGCCACGTGCTGGCGCGCGCTTTCGAGCGCATCGGCAAGCTTGCCCGCCGCAAGCTCGGCCTTCGCCCTCGTCAGCCGCGGCTTTTCCGAGATGGCGTGGAAAGCGCGATCGAATGTCGGAAAATTCTTGGGCACGAGCGGCGCGAGATCGCCGGTGCTGGCGAGCGCCGTCGCGAGCTTGCCGAAATAGACGCTCTCGACGAGATCGCCGCATTGCGCATAGAGCGAGGCCAGCGTTTCGGCGACCGCGCCGTCCATTGGCGCCGCCTCGTGGCAGGCGCGCGCGAGCTCGAGCGCCCAGTCGAGCCGACCCATCTGCCACGCCGCATGAGCGAGCACAAACTGCGCGCCGATCGAGGGCGCGCCCGCGGCAATGAGCGGAGACAGAAGATCGAGCGCGCCTGCGGCATCGCCCGCGGCGAGACGGCCCGAAGCGGCGGCGACCTGAGGCTCGAGCGCGCGGCCGCCGTCCCTCTCCCCCAAGGGCGCCATGGCCGCGTTCAGATCGTCTCGGCGAGCGCCGTGGGCGGCGCGGACGGCGCCTGGCTCGAGGCGGCGTTCGCGCGCTGTCCGTCGAGCAGGCCCTCGCTGATCTGCCGGTTGATCGTCACGAGCACGTCGATCTTCACCGGGTCGCCGTCGATCAGGAGCGAAGCGGTGTGACGGTCGATGAAATTCGCAAGCCCGAGCAGATTGCTGCGTGTCTCGGCTGGCACCTGGCATTCCGGATCGAGGAGCCCGGCCTGGAAGATCGTCCACAGCCGCCAATTCTTGCGCAACGCCGCGCGGCGTTGATCGAGCGGCGCGTCCTTCGACTGATGCAGCTCGCGGGCCATTTCGATGAGCGCCCAGGCTTCGGTGCGGGCCGGGTTACCCGACTCCGGCAACCTCTGATACCGCTTGGCCGCAAGGTTCATTAAAGATCTCCTGCTCTCGGGCAATGAGCTGCTTGGCCGTTTTGAGCGCGTGGTACCAGTCGCGCTTTTCGATGAGCTCCGTAATCTGCTGCGCAAGTGTGGTGGCGCTCGGCGCGGCAGCCGCGAACTCTGTAATAAACTTATAAATTATGGGTAAAAGCACCGTTTCCTTGCCCGGGAAGAGATATTCGCATTGGATCGCGAAATAGATGCGGCGCGCCGGCGACGTCGCCTGCTCCTCGGTGAGAATATCCTTCTCGCGCAGGAGGGCCGCGGTGTTGTGGACGAGCAATTTTGTGGACTGGCCCGAATTCTCGATGACGACGCCGTTGACGATCAGGCGTTCCTTGGGCCGAAGGTTGATGGTGAGCGGCATTCTACTGCTCTCCCCTCGTGGTGCGGTTCTAGTTACGACACCGCGGTTAGCG
This sequence comes from uncultured Alphaproteobacteria bacterium, assembly GCA_963729295.1. Taxonomy (GTDB): domain Bacteria; phylum Pseudomonadota; class Alphaproteobacteria; order ATCC43930; family CGMCC-115725; genus DATJLY01. The sequence goes on along the minus strand of CAVSNJ010000010.1, from coordinate 228,210 downwards.
CATGCTTAATTCGGGGTAACGGGCGGCCGCGAGGCCGCCCGCCATACCCGAACCAATCAGTGGAAGAGACGCAGAACCGCCTGCTCCGACTGCGTGGCGATCGACAGCGACTGAATGGCGAGCTGCTGCCTCGTCTGCAAGGTGACGAGGTTGGTGCTCTCCGTGTTCACGTCGGCGACGGTCAGCGAGTTGGCGCCGCCCTGCAGCGTGGTGATGTACTGCTCCGTGAACGACAACCGCGTGTTCAAGAACGCCACGTTCGAGCCAAGGTTCTGAGCGGCACCTTGGAAGGTGGAGATGGCGCCGTTGAGCGCGTTGTAGATCGAGGTGAACACCGTGGTCCCGGCGCTCAAGGCGGTGAATGCCTTGGCGGCGAGGACGGTGGCGAGGTGCGAGGCCTTCGACGCGCCTGCGACCGACTTGCTGATCAGCAGGTTCTGCCCGCCAACCTTGAGCACCGAATTGGAGCTCTGGCTGAACTGCAACGTCAGGTTCGACGTCGACGAGTTGACCAGGTTCAAGCCCTGGTAGCTCGTGTCGTTGAGCAGCTGGTTCAACTGCGACGCGAGGGTGTCGAACTGCTCTTGCGCGGCCTTCTGCTGGGCTGTCGTGTCGGTACCGGCAGACTGCACGAGACCTTGCATCTGTTGCAGGATGGTGATCGCGCTCTGGATGCCCTGGGTCGCGGTGGTGACCGAGGAAATGCCCTGATCGATCGAGTCCTTGCGGGTCGACAGGTCATTGGCACGATCGTCGAGCGACTGCGCCTGGAAGAACTTCACGGCGTTGTCGACCGCGCTCGACACCGAGAGGCCGGTGGCGAGTGCGTTCTGCGTGGTGCTCAACTGGGTATTGATGTTCTGCAACGCGAGCAGGTTTTGCTGGGTGGCAGAACCGAGAACGATAGTGGACATGTGATAGCTTCCTTCTAGGGATGACGAAAGGGCCGCTTCGCGGTCCAGAGCCTTGGGAAGCAAGCTTCGTGCCGGGTCAAAGTTGCCGGGGCGACCCCGGCAAACCCGCGCAAATACGGCAAAATTTTCTCGTGCCTTCGGCGGCGCCCGGTGCTGCCGGCAGGAATTGCCCGGCGCAATCTTCCGCACCCGGCAAAGCTTGCCGCCCGCGACGGCGGCACTTAGCGCAGCGCTGCGGCAAAGTTTGCCCGCGTCCTCTCGGCACGGTTTGCCGCCGTGCCGGCCGGCCACTCGACGCGATTGTTGTGCGTTCAATGACTTAGCGCTGCCTGCAGCACTGGCACACGGCTTGCTGAGACAGACGCGACATGACTCCGCAAGCCGTCGCCACCGCAGCCAAAGCTGCCGCGCCGCAGACCCCGCCCGCGCAAGCGCCCGCGGCGAGCGCGTTCGATTTTTCGCAGCTGCTCGGCGGCGGCTTCATTTCGCTGCTCCAGGCGAATAACAGCAACTCCACGCCGCCGGCTCCGGCGCCGCAACCGAGCCAGCAGAAGAACACAAACTCGAATTCCGATTCCGCCAACGCAAACCTCGCGGGCGCGGCATGCGCCACGACGGCGCCGCAGCCGGCGACGACACAGGGCACGACTCAAGCCGCGACGCAGGCCGCGACGCAAAGCACGGCGCAAGCCACGACCCCCGCTGCGGCCGGATCGCCGACCGCGCCGCCGACCGTGGCGCTTCTGCCGGCAACGCCACAGACCGCGACGAATACCGGCAATGCCGGCAACGCCACCGGCCAAGGCACGCAAACGGTGCCGGGAACCGCGGCAGTGGAAGCGCGGGTCGCCGCCGGCGCGTCCACTTATCTGTCGCAACCGAACACGATGCTTGCCGGCCTCTGGCATCACGTCGGCGCGACGCAAGCGGGCGGTGCCGCACAAGACGACGATACGCAGGCGGACGATGCGTCGGCGCCGAATTCGGAGTCCAGCACCGCAGCCACCGACCCTTCGGCCCCGCAACCGAAGCTTGCGACGCTCGCGGATGCGGCGGCTCAGGATGCGCATGACGCAAGCGACAGCGACGACAGCGCGCGCGCGCCCGACAGCATTCCGGGCCAGGCGGTCGCAACGCCCGTCACGACCGACCCGACCGCGGCGGCGCTCCCGGCGCCGAGCGTCGGTGGTCATCAGGCCGCCCTCGCCACGGCCACTGCGCCGACGAACGCCGCAGCGACGTCGCTGCCGATGCCGGTTCAAGTCTTGCCGGCGGCCGAGCAGGTCGCCCTCAGCCTGCGCCAAGCCGCGCAAAACGGGATCGACCGCATAGAAATCCAGTTGAAGCCCGCGAGCCTCGGCGCGATCGCCGTGAAGCTCGACGTAACGCACGACGGCCACGCCAGCGCCGTCATTTCGGCCGATCGTTCCGATACGCTCAATATGCTGCGGCAGGATTCGTCGGGGCTCCAGCAGGCGCTGCGCGACGCCGGCCTCAAGACCGACAGCGGCAGCCTGAGCTTCAACCTGCGCGGCGGCGATCAGCAGTCCTTTGCGCAGAATGCGGCCGCAAGCACCACGTCGCAACGCTATGCCAATGCCGCAACGACGCCATCATCGAGCCAGTCCGCCCAACCCTATCTCCGCCGTCACGACGGCGCTCTCGACATCGAGGTCTAGCCACCATGACCGTCACCAGCACGCAAAGCGCCGCCGCAGCCGCCCTGCCCTCGCTCGGCACGAGCCAGACGCCCTCGAGCGGCAGCACCAGCAGCAGCGGCAGCAGCAACAACGTTCTGAGCTTCACCTCGAACTTCAACACGTTCCTGACTCTGCTGACGACGCAGCTCCAGAACCAGGATCCGCTGTCGCCGATGGACAGCAACACCTTCACGCAGCAACTGGTCGAGTTCAGCCAGGTCGAGCAGCAGATCGACACGAACAACAATCTCCAGTCGCTCATCTCGCTCCAGGCCGCGGGCGAGACGATCTCGTCGCTGCCCTTGGTCGGCGATGAGATCGAATACAACAGCGCGACCGCGCCCCTTCAGAACGGCACGGCGAGCTACAGCTACACGTTGCCGACCGCGTCGCAGCAAACCGAGCTCGTCGTCTCGGACTCGAGCGGCAACATCGTCTACAACACGACCGGCTCGACGAGCGCCGGCACATCGAGCTTCACGTGGAACGGCGAGAACAACGCCGGCACGCAGATGCCGAACGGCGGCGCCTACACGCTGCAAGTGCTGGCGACCGGCGCCAACAACAGCCAGGTCCAGGCGACGGTGCAGTCGATCGGCACGGTCAGCTCGGTCGCCGTCAGCAACGGAACGACCACGTTCAACGTCGACGGCATCAGCGTGCCGATCAGCGAGCTCGTAACCGTCAATCCGCAGAACTCGTCCAGCGCCTCCAGCAACTAAGGCCATTCTCGATCAGGAGATCGTTCCATGAGCATCCTTGGCGCCATGTATGCCGCCGTCTCGGGCCTCAACGCGAACAGCAACGCGCTCGGCATCATTTCCGACAACATCGCCAACGCCAACACCGACGGATACAAGGATACGACGACCGATTTCTCGTCGCTCGTCACGCAAAGCGACGCGAGCAATTATTCGCCGGGCGGCGTCACGACCATGCCGATTTACAACATCGCGCAACAGGGCGCGATCCAGGCCGCGAGCGAGCCGACCGATCTCGCCATCTCGGGCGGAGGATTCTTCGTCGTCAACAGCAACGCCGCGGGCGTCGCCGGCGACGGCACCACGTCGTTCACCCGCGCCGGCAATTTCACCGTCGATGCCAACGGTAATCTGGTGAACGCCGCGGGCCTCTATCTCCAGGGGCAAATTCTCACCCCGGCGGAGAGCGAGGCGATCGCGGCCGGCGGCACGCCGACCCTCAATGGCACGACGCTTGCGGGGCTTCAGACCATCAACGTCAACAGCGTCAGCGAGACGGCCGATCCGACCGCCAACGTGACGCTCGAAGCGAATCTGCCGGCGAATGCGACCCAGCCCGAGACAATGACGGTGCCGGTCTACGATTCCGAAGGCATCGAGCACGACCTCACCATGACCTTCACGCCCGCGGGCGTCGCGAACACCTGGACCGTTTCGGCCGCGTTCCCGGACGCGGGCGCCAGCACGGCGACGATCGGGGCCGGCGCCGACACGGTGGAGTTCAACAGCGACGGAACGCTCAATGCCGCGGGCTCGACCTTCGATACGGCCGGCGCGATGCAGATCGACTGGGATCCGACCGTGACCGGCGCGACGACGCCGCAAACCGTGAACTTCAATCTCGGCACCGACGGTTCGACCAACGGCCTGAGCCAGCTCGGTTCGAACTTCACAGTCTCGAATATCAGCCAGGACGGCGTTCAGTTCGGCAATTTCTCGAGCGTCTCCATCGGCAGCAACGGCCTCGTCACCGCCAATTTCTCGAACGGGCTGTCGCAAGCGATCGCGATCGTGCCGATTGCCACGTTCGAGGATTCGGACGGCCTTACCCCGGTCTCGGGCAACAGCTATCTCCAGAGCGCCAATTCCGGGCTGCCGCTCCTCGAGGAGGCCGGTACCGGCGCCGCCGGCCAGATCGATCCGTCTTCGCTCGAGAATTCGACCGTCGACATCGCCACCGAGTTCAGCCAGCTCATCATCACGCAGAACGCCTATTCCGCGAATTCCAAGGTGCTCACCACGGCCGACCAGATGACGCAGGCGCTCTTGTCGATCCAGACCGCGTAATCGCTCGAATTTTCGACGATTTCTCGGGAAACCTTCGCGCACGCGCTTAGCCGTTTTTTAAACCGGCGCGCGTAGAAGTGACGCAGCATGAGCGAAGCCGGGACGTGAACGTGAGCCAGCGAAGCCAGCCCAACATGAGTGCGGACGGCACCGATTGGCTGCTTGAAGTCGGCAGCGTCGCAAGCGTCGAGAGCTTGCCGCCGACCGACACCAAGCGCTGGGTCATACGGCGCAAGGCCGAGGTCGTCGCCGCCGTGCGCGCGGGCGTCATCAGCCTCGAGGACGCCTGCAAGCGCTATACCCTTTCCGTGGAAGAGTTCTTGTCGTGGCAACGTCTCGTCGACAGCCACGGCCTGCCCGGCCTGCGCGTGACGCGGCTGCAGGACTATCGCGGCGCCAATCGCGCGCGCATCGCCTGAGCTCGCGGCAAGAACTGCCGCCCACGCGGCAAAATCTGCCGGCTGATTAACCGGTCCTTCACCCAACCGCCAATACCGTGACTGCGAGACAGGGTCTCCGCAGCCAAAGGTGGTTAAACGGTGAACGGCCTGGTTCAAACCTTTCGCAACCTGGGCGTCGTGCGGCTTGCCGTGCTCGCGGTGGTTGCTGCGGCAAGCATTGGCTTCTTCGGCTTCATCAGCTCGCGCATCGCGACGCCGGGATACGGCCTCCTGTTCGGCGACCTCGACGCCAAGGACAGCGGCCAGATCGTGCAGAAGCTCGACGCCATGACCATCCCCTATCAGTTGAAGGGCGACGGTTCGACCATCATGGTCCCGGTCGACCAGGTGACGCGGGTCAGGATGCTGATCGCCGACGAGGGGCTGCCGCACGGCGGCTCGGTCGGCTACGAGATCTTCGACAAGAGCGATGCCTTCGGCACGTCGAGCTTCGTCGAGAACATCAACCAGGTGCGCGCGCTCGAAGGCGAGCTTGAGCGCACCATCTCCTCGCTCGATGCGATCCAGTCGGCGCGCGTCCACCTCGTGCTGCCGCGGCGCGAGTTGTTCACCCGCGAGCGCCAGGTCCCGAGCGCCTCGATCGTCGTGAAGCTGCGCGGCGCCGGCCGGCTTTCGAGCATGCAGGTCGCATCGATCCAGCACCTCGTCGCCTCGGCGGTGCCCGATCTCACTCCCGAACGCGTCTCGGTCATCGACACCGAGGGGAATCTGCTCGCGCGCGGCGATGGCGGTGGCGACGGCGCGCTCTCCGGCACGTCGGCCGAGGAGATGCGCGTCAATTACGAGAACCGCATGTCGCGCAATCTCGAGGAGCTGATCGACCGCTCGCTCGGGCCCGGCAAGGCGCGCGTCGATGTCGACGTCGACATGGACTTCGACCAGGTCACGACCAATTCCGAATCCTACGACCCGAACGGCCAGGTCGTGCGCTCGACCCAGACCGTCACCGATTCAAACGACAGCAGCCAGGGCAGCGCGGCGCAGCCGGTCTCGGTCGCCAACAACCTGCCCAACCAGAACAACCAGCCGACGCCCAACGGGCCCGGCACGTCCGGACAGACGCGCGGCTCGCACAGCGAGGAAACCGTCAACTACGAGATCACCAAGACGGTGCAGAACCAGGTGCGCCAGGCCGGCTCGATCAAGCGGCAATCGGTCGCGGTCGTGGTCGACGGCACCTATAGCACCGCAACGGACGGGACCAAGAAATACCAGCCGCTCTCCGCCGACGCGATGAAGGGGCTGACCTCGCTCGTGCGCTCGGCCATCGGCTATGACGAGAAGCGCGGCGATAGCGTCGATGTCGTCAATATGCAGTTCGCCGCTGTCGACGAGCCGACCGCGGCGGCACCGACGCAAACAATCATGGGCTTCGAGCGTGCCGACATCATGCACATGGGCGAGACGCTCATTCTCGCGGTGGTCGCCGTGCTGGTGATCCTGCTCGTGATCCGGCCGCTCGTGAACCGGCTTCTCGACGGCGTCGCCGCGGGCGGCGTCGCCGGCGGCGAAGCGCCGCGTCTCCTCGGACGGTCCGGCGGCACGGCGGCGCTCCCCGCGCCCGGCGGCGCCGGTAACGCCATGGCGCTCGCGCAGCAACGCAGCGCCCAGCATGCCGCCGAGCAGGACGCAATGATCGATATCGGCCAGGTCGACGGGCGCGTCGCCGCCTCGAGCCTGCGCAAAGTGAGCGAGATCGTCGAAAAGCACCCGGAAGAGGCGCTCGCGATCGTGCGCAGCTGGATGTACCAGGAACGGTAAGAGGGGCGGACGAACATGATGCGCGTTCGCGACGATTACCGCACGCTCTCCGGCGCCGAGAAGGCCGCGATCCTTCTGCTCGCGATGGGCGAAGACCAGATGGGCAGGCTCTTCACCTTGATGGACGACGAGGAGATCAAGGAGATCTCCCAGACCATGGCCAATCTCGGTACGGTCGCCTCGACCATCATCGAGCGGCTCGTGGTCGAATTCGCCGAGCAGATCTCCGCGACCGGATCCCTCGTCGGCACTTACGAAAGCACCGAGCGCCTGCTCGTCAAGGTTTTGGGCGCCGATCGCGTCAATACCTTGATGGAAGAGATCCGCGGCCCCGCCGGCCGCACCATGTGGGACAAGCTCGGCAACGTCAACGAATCCGTGCTCGCGAATTACCTCAAGAACGAATACCCGCAGACCGTCGCGGTGGTGCTTTCGAAGGTGAAGCCCGATCATGCGGGCCGCGTCCTGACGCAGCTTCCCGAGAGCTTCGCCATGGAAGTCGTCATGCGCATGCTGCGCATGGAGGCGGTGCAGAAGGACGTGCTCGACGACGTCGAGCGCACGCTCAGGAACGAATTCTTTTCGAGCCTCGCCCGCACCAACCGGCGCGATTCGCACGAGCTCATCGCCGAGATCTTCAACAGCCTCGACCGCAACACCGAGACGCGGTTCATCACCGCGCTCGAGGAGCGCAATCGCGACTCCGCCGACAAGATCAAGGCGCTCATGTTCACGTTCGAGGATTTGGGCAAGCTCGACGGCACGGCGATCCAGGCGCTCCTGCGCACCGCCGAGAAGGAGAAGATTCCGATCGCCCTCAAGGGCGCGTCGGAGACGCTGCGCGACCTGTTCTTCTCGGCCATGTCGGAGCGCGCCGGAAAGCTCATGCGCGAGGAGATCGCGGCGATGGGCCCGATCCGTCTCAAGGACGTCGAGGAATCGCAGGCCTATCTCGTGTCGGTCGCAAAAGACCTCGCCTCGCGCGGAGAGATCGTCATCTCCGACGGCAGCGGCGAAGACGAGCTCGTGTACTGAGGCCGGCATGGGCAGCGCGCAGCGTTTCCTCTTCGACGTGTCGTTCGACCAGCCCGACCCGCCGGAGCAAGCGGGCGCGAGCCCTGCGCCCGAGCCGCGCTTCACGGTGGCCGAGCTCGAAAAAGTGCGCGCCGAAGCGCATGCGCAAGGCCGCGGCGGGGCGCTCGCCGAGGCCGCGCAAAGCATCGAGGCGCAGGTCGCCGCCACGCTCGAACTCCTGACGCACGCGATCGAGCGCCTGCTCGAGGAGCGCACGCGCATCGAGGGCGAGATCGAGCGCGTCGCCGTGACCGTCGTCCGCACCGTCCTCCATCGCGCGCTTCCGGCGCTCTCCGCCAGGGACCCGCTCGCCGAGCTCGAAGCGTTCGTCACGCGCACGCTCGGCGAAGCGTTCGATGAGCCGCGCATCGTGCTCCGCGTCAGCGACGCCGTCTTCGAGCCGGTGAAAGCGCGTCTCCCCGCGCTGTCGCAGGCGGCCGGATATTCCGGAAAGCTCGTGCTTCTCGCCGACCCGGCGCTGGCCGGCGGCGACGGCCGGATCGAATGGGCCGACGGCGGCGCGGAGCGCGACCAAGGCCTGCTGCTCGCCGAGCTCGACAAAATTCTAGCAACCCCCGCCCCCATCCCTGCCCCCGAACAACCGCGCGAACCCGAGGAGACGCCCCATGACTGACACCAACCTTCAGCTCGACGAGCTCGACACCGGAAATGAGGTGCCGGCCGAGGCGAAGCCGCAAAACGCCAAGGAGCTCGAGGCGGTCTACGACATCCCGGTGCAGATCTCGGCCGTGCTGGGACGCGCGACGATGCAGGTGAGCCAGCTTCTGAAGCTCGGCCGCGGCGCCGTCGTCGAGCTCGACCGCCGCGTCGGCGAGGCGATCGACATCTACGTCAACAACCGCCTCGTCGCGCGCGGCGAAGTGGTCGTGGTCGATGAGCGGTTGGGCGTCACCATGACGGAAATCGTCAAGGCCGATCGCACTTGAACCGGATGGAATAAGGGTCAATCCCATGCGTCTTCTCATCGTCGGCCCGCTCGAGGGCTATATCACCGCCGCCGGCAAGATCGCCTTGGCGCGCGGCGCCAGCGTGGCGCATGTCGATGGCGTCGAGCAGGCGCTGACGGCGCTGCGCTCGGGCCAGGGCGCCGACCTCCTGCTGATGGACGTGAAGCTCGACATCGGCACGATGGTGCAAAGCCTGCGCCAGGAGCGTTTCGCCGTTCCGGTCGTGGCGTGCGGCGTGGGCGCCGATGCGAGCGCCGCCGTGCGCGCGATCAAGGCCGGCGCCAAGGAATACCTGCCGCTGCCGCCCGATGCCGAGATGATCGCGGCGGTGCTGCAGGCGGTGGCGCAGGAAAGCCATGCGCTCCTTTATCGCGACGCGGCGATGGAAAGCCTCGTGAAGCTCGCCGAGCAGATCGCGCCGTCCGATGCGACCGTGCTCGTCACCGGCGAAAGCGGCACCGGCAAGGAGGTCCTGGCGCGCCTCATCCACCGCAAGAGCAAGCGCGGGCGGCAGAATTTCGTCTCCGTCAATTGCGCCGCCATCCCGGACAATCTGCTCGAGAGCGAGCTGTTCGGCCACGAGAAGGGCGCCTTCACCGGCGCCGTCGCCCGCCGCGTCGGCAAGTTCGAGGAGGCATCCGGCGGCACGCTGCTGCTCGATGAAGTGAGCGAGATGCATCCGCGGCTTCAGGCGAAGCTCCTGCGCGCGGTGCAGGAGCGCGAGATCGACCGGGTCGGCGGCACGCAGCCGATCAAGGTCGATATCCGCCTCATCGCCACCTCGAACCGCGACCTCGAGGAACAGGTCCGCAAGGGCGAGTTTCGCGAAGACCTTTATTTCCGCCTCAACGTCGTGACGCTCCGCATCCCGGCGCTGCGCGAGCGCGTGCGCGACATCGAAATCCTGGCGGAGCATTTCATCAGCAAATACGCCGATTCGAACGGGTTGCCGGCGCGCCGGCTTTCCGTCTCGGCGCGCGAGCAGCTGAACCACCATCCCTGGCGCGGCAACGTGCGCGAGCTCGAGAACACGATGCATCGCGCCGTGCTTCTCGCTGGGGGCGAGGAGATCGGGCCCGAGGCGATCATGCTCGCGCCTCTGAGGCGCGATGCCGAGGAGGATGCATCCTCGGCCGCCGCGAGCGCCGGCGGGCTCGTCGGCCACACCGTCGCCGAGGTCGAGCGCGACCTCATTCTCGGCACGCTCTCGCATTGTCTCGGCAATCGCACGCATGCCGCCAACATCCTCGGCATCTCGATCCGCACGCTGCGCAACAAGTTGCAGCAGTACCGCCAGGAAGGGCTGAACGTGCCGCTGCCGGGCGAGCCGGAACGGATTTCGGCTTGAGTTAGGGCGCCCGAACCCAAGCCATGGCGGACGTCGCCACTCTTACCGGATCGCCGCAAGCGATCGTCGAGCGGCTTCTCGCAACGCTGAAGCGCGGCGAGATCGCGCTCGCGCTTGCCGTCGTCTCGATCCTCGCCGTGCTCATCCTGCCGATGCCGCCGTGGCTCCTCGACATGAGCTTGGCGCTCTCGATGACGTTCTCGGTCCTCATTCTCATGGTCGCGCTCTTCATCGAGCGGCCGCTCGATTTCTCGTCGTTCCCGACCGTGCTCCTGATGGCGACGATGCTTCGCCTCGCGCTCAACCTCGCCTCGACGCGGCTCATCCTCGGGCACGGCCACGAAGGCACTGCCGCCGCCGGCCATGTCATCCAGGCATTCGGCAATTTCGTGATGAACGGCAATTTCATCATCGGCGTGATCGTGTTCACGATCCTCGTCGTGGTGAATTTCGTCGTCATCACCAAGGGTTCGGGCCGCATCGCCGAAGTCGCGGCGCGCTTCAGCCTCGACAGCATGCCGGGCAAGCAGATGGCGATCGACGCCGATCTCAGCGCCGGCCTCATCGACGAGACGAAGGCGCGCCAGCGCCGCCGCGATCTCGAGGACGAAAGCAATTTCTACGGCGCGATGGACGGCGCCTCGAAGTTCGTGCGCGGCGACGCGGTCGCGGGCCTCATCATCACCCTTATCAACATCGTCGCCGGCATCGTGATCGGCGTGGTGCAGAAGAACCTCACCTTCGCCAACGCGACGCAAACCTATACGCTGCTGACCGTCGGCGACGGGCTTGTCACGCAAATCCCCGCGCTCATCGTCTCGACCGCGGCCGGCATGCTGGTCTCGAAGGCCGGCACGAGCGGGTCGGCCGACAAGGCGTTCTTCGGCCAGCTTGGGGCATATCCCGCGGCGTTGGGCGTGGCATCGTCGCTGATGCTGACCCTGTCGCTCGTGCCGGGCGTGCCGATGCTGCCCTTCATGGTGCTTTCGGCCCTGACCGGCGGCGCCGCGTGGAAGCTCACGGACAAGAAGGACAAGGAACAGGAGAAGGCGGTCGAGGCGGCGAAGGCCGCGGCGCAGCCGCCAAAGGAAGAGCCGATCCGCAACGCGCTTCAGATCGATCAGATCAGGCTCGAGCTCGGCTATGGCCTCCTCAGCCTCATCAACGGCGATCACGGCTCGCGCCTCACCGACCAGGTGCGCGGCCTGCGCCGCCAGCTTGCGTCCGAGATGGGCTTCATCATGCCGTCGGTGCGCATTCAGGACAATCTGCAGCTTCCGGCGAACGCCTATCTCATCCGCATCAAGGAGATCGAGGTCGGGCGCGGCGAGCTGCGCCCGAGCATGCTCCTGGTGATGGACCCGCGCGGCGATCCGATCCAGCTTCCCGGCGAGGCCACGACCGAGCCGACCTTCGGCCTCCCGGCACAATGGGTGCAGGAGACGCAGCGCGAGGAAGCCACATTCCGCGGCTACACCGTGGTCGAGCCCCAGACCGTCATCACCACGCACCTGACCGAGGTCATCAAGGACAACATGGCCGAGCTGTTGTCCTATGCCGAGACCCAGAAACTCATCGACGAGCTCGACAAGGGACACCAGAAACTCGTCGGCGACATGGTGCCATCGCAGATTTCCATGGGCGGCATCCAACGCGTCCTGCAAAACCTGCTGGCCGAGCGCGTCTCGATCCGCGACCTGCCGACGGTGCTCGAAGGCATCTCCGAGGCGTGCGGCTACAGCCGCAACATCTCGATCATCACCGAGCATGTGCGCGCGCGCCTCGCGCGCCAGATCAGCGACGCCAACACGGCCGAGGGCGGCTTCATCCCGATCGTCAGTCTGTCGCCGCAATGGGAGCAGTCGTTCGCCGAGGCGTTGTCGGGTCAAGGCGAAGAGCGTCACCTCAGCATGGCGCCGAGCCGGCTCCAGGAATTCATCGGCGCGGTGCGCATCGCCTTCGAGCGGCTTGCCGCCAAGGGCGACACGCCGGTGCTGCTCACGAGCCCCGCCGTCAGGCCCTATGTCCGCTCGATCATCGAGCGCTTCCGGCCGAGCACGATCGTCGTGTCGCAGAACGAGATTCACCCCAAGGCGCGTCTCAAGACGCTCGGACAGATCTGAGGCCCCGCCGCCATGCGCCTGCGCAGCTTCTCCGGCCGGACCATGAACGAGGCGATGGGCCTCGTGCGCCAGCAACTTGGCCCGGAAGCCATCATCGTCTCGACGCAGGAGGACGACGACGGGCTGATGTGCGTCACTGCCGCGCTCGATGCCGATCTCGCGCCGCATGCGCCTTATGGCGAATCGAGCGCGATCGACGCGATCGCAACGGCGCTCGAAGGGCATGGGCTCGCGCCCGAGCTTGCGGAAAAGATCATCGCGGCGGCGCTGCCCTACGACGAGGAGGAGCCGCTCGTTGCGCTGTCGAGCGCGCTGGCGACGCTCTATGCCTTCAGCCCGGTCGTCGCCGAGGAGGGCAAAAGCTGCTTCTTCCTCGCCGGGCCGCCAGGCGGCGGCAAGACCATCACCGCGGCGAAGCTTGCGGCGCGTGCCGTGTTCGGCGGCAAGCGCGTGCGCCTCATCACCGCCGATGCGCAACGCGCGGGCGCTGCCGAGCAGCTCGCCGCCTTCGCCAAGATCCTCAATGTGCCGATGGAGCGCGCCGAGGACGCCGCCGAGCTTGCCGCCGCCGTCGCCGCGGCGCAGCCCATGGAGCTCGTCATCATCGACGGACCCGGCACCAATCCCTACGCCGCCGCGGAACGGAGCGACTGGAAAGCGCTTGCCGTCGCCGCCGGGGCCGAGCCGCTTTTCGTCATGCCGGCCGGAGGCGACATGGTCGATACGCTCGAGATGGCGCGCATCTTCGCCGCCGACGGCTGCGCCCGGCTGATCGTCACGCGGCTCGACCTGTCGCGCCGCTTCGGCAGCGTCATCAACGCGGCCGACGAATTGCGCCTGCCCTTCGCCGAGGCCGGCGTGTCGTCCGCCATTGCCGGCGGTCTCAGTCCATTCAATCCCGTCCTGCTCGGCCGCCTGCTGCTTTCGGCGGAGGTGCGGTCGAAGCGGCCGGTCGTTCACAAACGAGGTGAGTCATGACAAGCGCGACGGCCGCGGCCCTCGCCCTTCCTCCGGTGCCGATGCCGGAGAAGCGCAACATCATCGCCGTCGCGTCCGGCAAGGGCGGCGTCGGCAAGACCTGGTTCTCGATCACACTGGCACACGCGCTCGCCAATGCCGGGAAAAAGGCGCTGCTGTTCGACGGCGACCTCGGTCTCGCCAATGTCGACGTGCAGCTCGGCGCGACGCCGCGCCGCGATCTTGCCAGCGTCATCGCCGGCGAAGCGACGCTCGCGCAGGCGGCGACGCCGCATGCCGGCGGATTCGACATCATCGCCGGCCGGTCGGGCTCGGGCGGGCTCGCCAACCTCCCGCCGGGCCGGCTCATGGAGCTGCGCGCCGAACTCGGCCGGTTCTCGCAAGGTTATGACTGGACCGTGCTCGATCTCGGCGCCGGGATCGAGCGCACCGTGCGTCTGCTGACGAAGGAGGCGCGCGTCTGCCTCGTCATCACGACCGACGAGCCGACCTCGATCACCGACGCCTATGCCTACATCAAGGTGACGGCCCTCGAGCGCCTGGCGAGCGGCATTCAGATCGTCGTCAACATGGTCTCGAGCGTGCGCGACGGCGAGCGCACCTACAGTACCCTGCTGCGCGCCTGCCGCGAGTTCCTGAAGCTCGAGCCGCCGCTCGCCGGCATCATCCGGCGCGACGACCGTGTGAAGGAGACCATCCGGCGCCAGGTCCCGCTGCTGACGCGCTCGCCCACGTGCGAGGCGGCCGAAGACGTCGGCCAGATCGCGCGGCGCATCGCCGCCGAGCTGGGATCGCGATGAACGATCCGCTGTCCATCGCCGTGAAGCCCGCGCCCGGCGCGGCGCTCGTGACGGGCAGCGCTTCCTCGCCGCCGGCCCCGGCCTCGTCCTCGCTTTCGGCCGAGCCGGTTGGCAACGTCGCGCCGGGCGCGGCGCCGGCCGCGGAAACGGCGCCCGTGTCGCTCGAGATCGGCACGACAATCGGGGCGACCCTCATCGCCCCCGCGCCGGGCACCGATCCTACGACGGTCGGCGCGCGCTTCGAGCTGCGCCTCGGCGCTGCGGCCATCGCCACCGGCGACACGAGCCGAACCGGCACCATTGGGCTCGCCGCCAGCGGCGACACGATCGTCGAAACCGGGCTCGGCACGCTCGCGCTCGACAACAAGCTCGCCCTTGCGCCGGGCACCACCATCGCCTTCCAGCTCTTCGGCGCCAACGCTGCGACCGCGAGCGAACTGCCGCCGACGCAAGCGAATGGCTGGCCGGCGCTCGATCAGGTTCTGACCGCGCTCGACAAATCCGCGCCGGAGCTCGCGGCGCAGCTGCGCGCGGCGCTGTCGCCGGCGACGGCCCCGGCGCTTGCCGCCACCCTCATGTTCATGGCGGGCGCGCTCTATTCAGGCAAATGGCCGGATGACGCGATTTTTCGCGCGCTCAACGCCGGCGGCTTCGATCGGCTCAAGGCGAAGCTCGACGGCGATCTCGCGGGCTTGCGCCGCCTCGGCACCGAGGGCACGACCGGGGATTGGCGCGTCCTCACCCTGCCGTTGATGATGGGCGCCGCGGTCGAGCCGCTGCGCCTTTTTCTCCGTCGCAAGAACGGCCAGAGCGCGCGCGATCCGGCGGGACAGCGCTTCATCATCGAGGCCGAGCTGTCTCGGCTCGGCGCCTTGCAGCTCGACGGGCTCGTGCGCGGCAATCGGCTCGATCTCGTGCTGCGCAGCCATGCGCCGCTGCCGCAGGGGTTACGCGACGAGGCCGGCGCACTCTTCCGCCGCGCCAGCGCCGCCGCGGGATATTTCGGCGACATCGTGTTCGCGATCGCCACGTCCTTCGCCGTCGACCCGCTGACGCAGCTGCGCGGGCACGTCGCGGTCCGGATCTGACGCCGTCCTCAGGCCGTGCGGCTGCGGCGGCGATGCGTTTCGCCGCCGATCTCGTCGAGCGTCCTTTGCTGCAAGCGCGCCGCGCGCTTCCTCTGTTGCGCCGCGCGTGAGGCGGCGGCGACCTCGTAACGCTTCACCTCGCGATAACTTTCCGAGAGCGCATCGCGCGCCATGGCCACCTGCTGCTCGACCGAGGCAAGCGACTGCGCAATCTTCCCCCGCTTCTCGATCACGTGTGCGGCATAGGCGCCATAGGCCGATGCCGCATCGGTCGAGGCCGATGCCACCTTCTGCTCGTTCGCCTGCTCGGCCACAAGGCGCGCCTCCTCGCCGCGCAGCTTCTCGGCAAGTGTTTCGAGCTCGGCAAGCTGGCGCCGGCGCTCGTCGAGCTGCCAGCGATGCAGGCGAATGAGGCTGTCGATCGCGGTCATGCCGCTTCTCCGAAGATGTTGGCGAGCGCCGCGTATCCCCCGGCGAGATCGGCGCGTTCTTCTTTTTCCTGCGCCAGGAATTTTTCGAGCGCCGGATACCGCGCGATGGCGTCGTCGACGCGCGCGTCGGTGCCGCTCCGATAGGCGCCGAGGCGGATCAGTTCGGCCATGCTTTCGTACGACGCGATCGCGGTCCGCGCCGCGCCGACGAGGCGGTTCTCGGCCGGGCTGTTGCATTGCGGCATGGCGCGCGAGAGCGAGCGCAGCACGTCGAGCGAGGGATAGCGGCCGCGCTCGGCGATCGCGCGCTCCAATACGATATGGCCGTCGAGAATGGCGCGGCACGCGTCCGAGATCGGCTCGGTCTGGTCGTCGCCCTCGACGAGGATGCTGAAGAGGCCGGTGATGCTGCCCGTGCCGATGCCGGTGCCAGCGCGCTCCAGGAGCTTCGGCAGCTCGGCGAATACGGTGGGCGTGTAGCCTTTGGTCGTGGGCGGCTCGCCGGCGCTCAAGCCGATCTCGCGCTGCGCCGTGGCAAAGCGCGTGATGCTGTCCATGAGACACAGCACGTCGAGCTCCTGGTCGCGCAGGAACTCGGCGATGGCGAGCGTGAGAAAGGCCGCCTGGCGCCGCATGAGCGGCGATTCATCCGAGGTCGCAACGACGACGACGCTGCGCGCAAGGCCCTCGGGCCCGAGATCGTCCTCCAGAAACTCCTGCACCTCGCGGCCGCGCTCGCCGACGAGCCCGATCACGGTCGCATCCGCCGTGGTATAGCGGGCGATCATGGAGAGCAGCACCGACTTGCCGACGCCGGAGCCGGCGAAGATGCCCATGCGCTGGCCGCGGCAGCAGGTGACGAAGGTATTGAGGGACCGTACACCCAGATCGATCTTGCCCTGCACGCGCTTCCGCTCGTGCGCGGGCGGCGGCCGGTTGCGGAATGGATAGGGCCGATCGCCCTGCGGCAACGGCCCCTTGCCGTCGAGCGGTTCGCCGAAGGCGTTGACAACGCGGCCGAGCCAGCCCATGTGCGGAAAGATCGCGCCCGGCCCCCGCACGATCTCGACCTTGCAGCCGAGGCCGATCCCCTCGATCGCGCCGAACGGCATGAGCAACGCCTGGCCGTCGCGAAAGCCCACGACCTCGCACATGATGCGGCGCCGCTGCGCCAGGATTTCGACCTGGCCGCCGACCGCGACCTCGCGCGCGATGCCGCCCGCCTGGAGCAGCATCCCGAGCACGCCGGTGACGCGGCCATAGCGCCGGCTCGGCTCGAGCCTGGCGACTTCCTCGATAACCTTAGAGAGAATCAAAGAGCGCCCCCCGACCACCGCGGCGCCGTCATGGGGCGCCCTCCGGCATCATCGTCCGGGGGCGCTTAACTGCCGGTTAAATCATGGAAAATCGGAGGCATGACGCGGTGCAGCAAAGGTTCGGCGCGGTGACGACCCGTCACCTCAGGACGAGTTCATCCTAAAAAATTTTACTCATGCGTTTCTGATTAACCCAGCTTTAACTTCACTTGGTAACAATGCTTAAAGCGATTATCGTCACGGACCTTACGACGGAGATGAGGAATGCGAGTTCTTCTTGTTGAGGATGACTCCGCGACGGCGACCAGCATCGAGATGATGCTGCGGGCCGAGGGCTTCATCTGCGATACCACCGATTTGGGCGAAGACGGGCTCGAGATCGGCAAGCTTTACGATTACGATATCATCATTCTCGATCTCATGCTGCCCGATATCGACGGCTACGAGGTGCTGCGGCGGCTGCGCGCGGCGCGGGTTCGGACCCCGATCCTCATCCTCTCCGGCCTCGGCGAGCTCGATCACAAGATCAAGGGCCTGGGCTTCGGCGCCGACGACTTCCTGACGAAGCCGTTCGACCGCCGCGAGCTGATCGCCCGGATCCAGGCGATCGTCCGGCGCGCCAAGGGCCATTCCGAGTCGGTCATCCGCACCGGCAAGCTCACCGTCAACCTGGACAGCCGTACGGTCGAAGTCGAAGGCGCGCCCTTGCACCTCACCGGCAAGGAATACGGCATCCTCGAGCTCCTGAGCCTGCGCAAGGGCACGACGCTGACCAAGGAGATGTTCCTCAACCATCTCTATGGCGGCATGGACGAGCCCGAGCTCAAGATCATCGACGTGTTCGTCTGCAAGCTGCGCAAGAAGCTGTCGACGGCCGCGGGCGGCGACAATTACATCGAGACGGTGTGGGGCCGCGGCTACGTGCTGCGCGACCCGCCGGCCGAGAGCGACGCGGCGCCGCGCAAGGTGGCGGCGAAAGCCTGAACCCTTCCTCCTCCTCATGACGAACGCGAACGGCGGCCCTCGGGCCGCCGTTTCAGTTTGCGGCGAGCGCGAACGCCTGAGGCGCGAGCCGGTACAGGCCGCGCTGCTGCGGCACCGGCTCGAACCGGTCGGATACGCCAAGCGTCGTCTCGGCGCCGCCCAGCGCGAAGAACCCGTCCGGCCGGAGTTGGCGCGCGAGCCGGTCGAGCAGCGCCGCTTTCGTCTCCCGGTCGAAATAGAGGAGCACGTTGCGGCACAGGATCATGTCGAAGCGGCCGAGCATCGACAAATCGTCGAGCAGATTGGCGACGCGAAACTCGACCATGGCGCGCAGCGCTGGCTTGATCTGCCAGCGGTCGGCCTCGGGCTCCATGTGGCGCACGAGGTATTTGAGCGGCAGGCCGCGCTGCACCTCGAAGTGCGAATAGTTGCCGGCCTTGGCGCGCTCGATCATTTCGCCGGAAATGTCGGTCGCGACCATCGAGACGTGCCAGCCGGCAAGCCGGATGCGCTCCTCGTCGAGCAGCATGGCGAGCGAATAAGGCTCCTGGCCGGCGGCGCAGGCGGCGCTCCAGAAGCGCAAGGTGCGGCTCGCGGCGCGCGCCACGAGGAGCGCCGGCAGGACGATCGTGCGGAACTGCTCGAACGGCTTCATATCGCGGAAGAACGACGATTCGTTGGTCGTCATCGCCTCGACGATCTCGCGCACGAGATCGTGATCGGCGCGCTTCCTGAGCGCGCGCGCGAGTGCCGCCACCGACTCATGCCCATGGCGCTGCGCCACCGCGATGACACGCGATTCGATGAGGTAGGACTTGTCTTCGGTCATGACGAGTCCCGACCCATCCTTCAGAAGCCGCGCGAAGAAGGCGAAATCGGCCTGGTTCATGGCGCGCGCCCGCGGCCGAGCTCGGCCAGGAAGGGGCCGATCTCGTCGACCGGCAGCACCGCGCTCGCAAGCCCGGCCGAAGCGACGGCGCCGGGCATGCCCCAGACGATGCTGGTCGCCTGGTTCTGCGCCACGACCGTGCCGCCCGCGGCGACGACGGCGCGCGCGCCGGCGAGCCCGTCGTGCCCCATGCCGGTGAGGATGATCGCCAACAACCCGCTGCCATAGATGTCCGCGAGGCTGCGCAGCATCGGGTCGACCGACGGGCGGCAGTAATTCTCGGCCGGGCCCTGGTCGAGCCGGATCACGGGCCCCTCTCCGCCGCGCTCGATCCGCATGTGGTGCTCGCCCGGCGCCACATAAAGGCGGCCGCCGATCACGGCTTCGCCATCGACGCCTTCGGCGGCGGCGAGGCCGCTCGCCCGCGTCAGGTGGTCGGCGAAGATCGCGGTGAAGGTCGCCGGCATGTGCTGCGTGATGAAAATAGGCTGGCGCACACCCTGTTTTAGGGCCGCCACGATGCGATAGAGGGCGACCGGCCCGCCGGTCGAAGAGCCGATGGCGATCGCCTGCGGCGGCTCGCTCGGCAAGGGCCGCAGCGCCACGGAAGTGGTGCTCGCTGCTGCGCGCGCCACAGGAATAGTCCCGTTGGCGCGCTGCGCCTCGACCAGCGCCCTCACCTTGGCGATGAGCTCGCGGCGGAACGCATCGCCGGCGGCGAGCGCGGCCGAGGTCGGCTTCGTCACGTAATCGGCGGCGCCGGCGGCCAACGCCTTCAAGGTCACGAGCGCGCCGCTCCGCGTCAGCGATGATACGATCACGACCTTGAGGTTGGGCCGCGCCTTCATCATCAGCGGCAGCGCGGCAAGCCCATCCATCACGGGCATCGCCACGTCGAGCAGCACGAGCTCGATGTCGTAGCGCTCGAGCGCGTCGAGCGCGATGCGGCCGTTGCCTGCCGACGTGACCACGGCGATGTCGCCCGCGGCCTCGAGCGCGCGCGTCAGGAGGCCGCGGATCACGGCGCTGTCGTCCACCACCATGACGCGGTAGGGCGATGCTGCGGTCGTGGCTCCGGGGCTCGCGCCGCGCGCGGCTGATGCGACGCTCACAGCAGCCCCACTTGCGCGAATTTCGTCTCCAGGATGTCGCCGTCGAATGGCTTCATGACATACTCGTTGGCGCCGGCCTCGATCGCCTCCTGGATATGCGCGATGTCGCTGTGCGTGGTGCAGAATACGACGATCGGCGCGTCGCCGCCGGGCGTGCGGCGAAGCTGGCGCAAGAAATCGATGCCGTTCATCACCGGCATGTTCCAGTCGAGCAGAACCGCGTCCGGCATCTGCTGCAGGCAAAGGTCGAGCGCGAGCCTGCCGTCGGGCGCTTCCTCGATGGCGAAGTTCAGCTCCTCGAGGATGCGGCGCGCGACCTTGCGCACGACCCGCGAATCATCGACCACGAGACAGGTCTTCATGCCGCCGCCCGGACGCCCAACTCGACCGCCCGCCCAACGTCGAGAACGACGAGGAGGTAATCCTCGAGGCGGCAGATGCCGGCCGCGACCTGGCGCCAAGTCGGGTCGAGCACCGACGTGCCGTGCTCGAACGTCTCGTCCGCGGGCCGCAGCACGTCACCAACCTTGTCGACGAGAAAGGCGTAAAGCTCGTCCTCCCACTCGATGACGACGCACATCGGCACCGTGCCCTCGGCCGCCGGCGGAAGTCCGAGGCGCTTCCTCAGGTCGATCACGATGACGATCCGGCCGCGCAGATTGAGCGCGCCCGCCACTTCCGGCGGCGCCAGCGGAACTGGCGTCATCGGGGGCGGCGCCAGCACGTCGCGCACCTCTTCCACCGGGATGCCGAAGACCTGGCCGGCGAGCGTGATCGAGACCAACTCCTTCATGCGGCGTCCTCGCGCCGGAGCGCGCGGCCGAGCGTGTCGAGGAGCGCCCGGCTGTCGAGTTTCTGCACGGCGGCCGGAAAGCGGCCTTCGGCATCGGCGCCATCGGCCAACGCGACGAGCGGCTTGCCGCGCCATTGCCCGCTGTCGAGCGAATGAGCGAAGGCATCGATGCCGGGCGTATCCTCGTCGGCAAGGATGGCATCGACCGCTTCGCCGCTGGCGCAAAGCGCGCGCGCCTCGTCGACTGATTCGACGACGGCCACGTCGTATCCGGCGGCGCGCAACACCGGGATCAGCAACGTGCGGAAAAAGGCGCTGCCTTCTATCAGCAGCACGTGTCGCCGCGCCGGGCTCCTGCGGCCCCTGCCCTCGCCGCCCGCCTGCTTGAGATAAAATCCTGCGTCGATGATGTCGGTCGCGCGGCCCGCGATGATGGCGCTGGCGACGAGCCCGGCCTGGCCGGCCGGGCGCTCGATCGCGATCGCCTCATCGACAATATCCTCGATCTCGTTGACGACGAGGCCGATGGCGCTGTCGTCCTGCGCGAGGACGATGAGCGGCCGGCGCCCCGACGCACCCGGGAGACGGTCGGACGAGAGCGTCACGAGCGGCATGAGGCGGCCGCGATACTGCACGACCGGATTTCCGTCGGCGAACTCCACATCCGCGAGGTCGATTTCCTCGAGCCGCCCGACCACGCCCAACGGGATTGCTTTGAGGCCCGCAGATCCGGCGCGGAACAGGAGCAGGCTCAGCTTTCCGCCGGTTTCCTTCGGCGCGAGCTCCGCAGGCGCCGCGGTCGAGGACACGCCGATTCCGCCCTTGGCGGCGGCGATGCCGGCGGGATCGAGGATGAAGACGACGCGGCCGTCGCCCAGAATGGTGTTGCCGGCGAAGATCGGAATGCCGCGCAGCACCGGGCCGACCGGCTTCACCACGATCTCCTCGGCATCCGCAATGCCGTCCACCATGATGCCGAACGTGCGTCCGGCCGCCTCGGTGACGATGACGATCGGTTCTCCCGTCGTCTCGCCGCGCGACTGGCCGAGCAGCCGCCGCAGCCACACGATCGGCAGGAGCCGGTCGCGCAAGCGCAAGACCGGTGCGCGATTGAGCCATTCGATCTTGTGCTCGCCGCCCACCTGCACCAGCTCCAGGACGGACACTTGCGGCAGGGCGAAGCGCTCGCCGCCGCTTTCGACGATGAGGGCCGAGACGATCGCCAGCGTGAGCGGCAGCACGATCTTGAAGATGGTGCCGCGGCCCGCGACGCTCTCGATCTCGATCGTGCCGCCCAACCGTTCGAGGTTGGCGCGCACCACGTCGAGCCCGACGCCTCGGCCCGAGATCGAGGTAACGCTTTCGGCGGTCGAGAAGCCGGGCCGGAACACGAAATCGCGGATCTCGCGCTCGGTGAGCGCGGCGAGATCGGCTTCGCTCGCAAGTCCGAGGGCGATCGCGCGCGCCCTGATCCGGTCGAGCGCGAAGCCGCGGCCGTCGTCGCTGACTTCGATGACGACATGGCCGCCTTCGTGGAAGGCGTTGACCGCGATGCGCCCGGCTGCCGGCTTGCCGGTGCGCGCGCGTTCCGAGGGCGCCTCGATGCCATGATCGGCCGCGTTCCGCACCATGTGCGTGATCGGGTCGCGGATGAGCTCCAGCACCTGGCGGTCGAGCTCGGTCTCGGAGCCGCGCATGTCGAGCACGATCGTCTTGCCGAGCTCGCGCGCGACCTCGCGCACGAGGCGCGGCAGCTTCGACCAGACGTTGCCGATCGGCTGCATGCGCGTGCGCATGACGGTTTCCTGCAACTCGGTCGTGACCTGCGACAAGCGTTGCAAGGGCGCGGCGAAGGCGCCGCGCATCTCGCTGCGCATTACCTGGAGAAGCTGGTTGCGCGTCAGCACCAGCTCGCTCGCCGTGGTCATGAGCTGATCGAGCAGGTTCACGTTGACGCGGATGGTCTCGTTGACGACGGCGAGGTCGCGCGCGGGGGCGGCGTTTGGCGGCTCCTGCTCGACCGCAACGGCGGCGGGCGCCGTCTTGCCGAGCGCTTCGAGGCGGGCGATCAGGTCGCGGTCGTCGCCGCGCGGCTCGGCGCCGTTGTGGGCAAGCGCCGAGAGCATCTCCTTGATGCGGTCGATCGCGAGGAAGATCGCGGCGACTGCCTCGGGTCCCGCCTCGAGCTCGCCGTCGCGCAGCCGCCCGAGCACGTTTTCCGCGGCATGCGCGATCCGCTCGAGGCGCGGCAGCGCGAAGAAGCCGCAGGTTCCCTTGATCGTGTGGAAGACGCGGAAGATGCCCTGCAAGGCCGCCGGATCGGCGCTCTTCTCGAGCTGTACGAGATCATTATCGAGCGCCGCCAGACTCTCGATCGTCTCGGCCAGGAATTCCCTCAGAAGATCGTCCATGCTGTCCCGCGAAGGGTGGCTTTTCCGCGCCCTTCAGCATCTGCGGGAAAGTCCAAAAAAACGCTTAAAAATCCGCTCAAACCGGGGCCGAAGCGGCGGTCAGGACGGCGCGACCCGGCGCCGCGTCGGCGAGCGCGAGCCGGGCGCCGATCTGCTGCGCCAGGCGATTGGTATAAAAAGCGTGAACATTGCGCGGGGTGAGCGCGTCGACGGGGGCAGACGCCGCGAGCGCGGCGCGCTGCTCGTCGTTGAGGTTGAGGCTGTCGCCCTCCGCCACGACTTCGAGCCCCGGCGCGCTGCCGCCCGAGGCGCGCACGGAAACGGCGCCGCCGCGCGGCAGCGCTTCGGCCGCGACCATGACGAGGTTGCAGGCGAGCCGCTGCCACGGCAGCGGCAGCGCGCTCACCGCCCCGTCCCAGTCGCAGCGCACCTTGCCGCCGTCGAGCAGCGCCAGGGCGCATTCACGCGCGTCGATCACGGCGGCGCCCGAGGCGCCGGTGCCGGCCGTGCCATAGGCGAAGCGGTAGAATTGCAGGCGCTGCCCAGCCTTCCT
The DNA here is from genome assembly GCA_963729295.1 of uncultured Alphaproteobacteria bacterium. Taxonomy (GTDB): domain Bacteria; phylum Pseudomonadota; class Alphaproteobacteria; order ATCC43930; family CGMCC-115725; genus DATJLY01. The sequence continues at coordinate 204,458 of CAVSNJ010000010.1, read as the reverse complement.
GGCGCTTTGGCCGATCAGGACCATCGCCTCCTTGACGAATTCGGGGTCGTCCTCGTCCAGCAGCTCGATGCCGTTGTTTATCGCGCCGACTGGACTGATGAGGTCGTGGCAAAGCCGCCCGCACAGCAGTTCGAGGACGCGAAAATCGACCGCGACACTCATCTTTTATCCCCTTACCGGCGCGGCGAGCAGCTCGGCCGCGGCAAGATCCTCGGGCGCGTTGGCATTGAAGAACGGATCGACCGGATCGCACGAAAACTCGACGCGGCGCAGGCTGTAGCGCCCGGTCCAGAGATCGACCTTGCGCACGCCGTCCTCGACCATGGCGCGGCGGAGCTCGTGGCGAAGCGCGATCGGCCAGAGGCCGAAGACGGGGTGATCGCGCCCGTCCGAGGCGGCGCAGGCGAGCTCGGTGTCGCCCTGCACGGACGCCGCGAGCCGCGCCACCAGATCGCGCGGCAGGAACGGCGCGTCGGTGGCGAAGCTCGCGACATGCGTGGCGCCGGCGACGTTTTCGGCGGCCCAGTCGAGCCCGGCCAGCACGCCCGCCAAGGGCCCGACGAAGCCCGGCACGCCGTCCGAAACGACCGGCAGGCCGTAGCGCGCGAACCGCGCCGGATCGCCGTTGGCGTTGAGGCAGAGCGACAGGACCTGCGGCCGCGCGCGCTCGATCACCCAGTCGAGGATCGGCCGCCCGGCGACGAGCCGCATGCCCTTGTCGCCGCCGCCCATGCGCCGCGCCAAGCCGCCCGCGAGCACAACGCCGGCGATCTTCACGCCTCGTCCTCGGCGAGGCTCGCCTTGCGCTGCACCCGCTCGCTTTCCTCGTCCTTGCTGCGCTCGTCGTCGAACAGGATGCGGTCCTCGCCCGAGAGCGCGATGAAGCGCCGGCCCTTGGCGCGGCCGATGAGCGTCAAGCCCGCCTTCTTCGCCAGCTCCACGCCCCACGCGGTGAAGCCCGAGCGCGAGATCAGGATCGGGATGCGCATCTGCACGCACTTGATGACCATCTCGGAGGTGAGGCGGCCGGTGGTGTAGAAGATCTTGCCCTCCGGCCCGATATGCTCGAGGTGCATGTAGCCGGCGATCTTGTCGATCGCGTTGTGGCGGCCGACATCCTCCATGTAGACGAGCGGCCGGTCCTCCTCGCACAGAACGCAGCCATGGATCGCGCCCGCCGCGAGATAGAGGCTCGGGCTCGTGTTGATCTTCCGGGCGAGCGCATAGAGCCACGAGGTCCGCAGCACCGCATCCTTCGGCAGCGCGATCTCGTCGAACTTCTCCATCAGGTCGCCGAACACGGTGCCCTGCGCGCAGCCCGAGGTGAGCGTCTTCTTGCGCAGCTTCTTCTCGAAGTTCGTGCGCCGGCCGGTGCGCACGACGACGGTCGCGAGGTCGTCGTCGTAATCGATGCCGCTGATCTCGTCGTCGGCGCGCAGCATGTTCTGATTGAGGAGATAGCCCACGGCCAGGTAATCGGGGTGATCGCCGACCGTCATCATGGTCACGATCTCCTGGCCATTGAGGAAGAGCGTGAGCGGGCGTTCGACCACGACCGCGGTGCGGACCGCGCGCCCCTCCTGATCGAGCCCTTCGACCGTCTGGGTCAGGCGCGGATCGTCCGGGTCGGGACGGACGGCAAACTCCCTCATGGCGGCGATATTGGTGCGGGTCCTGGGCCTTAGCAAGCGCGTGCGACCTCACGGCGGCGTGATTTTAAGACGAATTTTACTCAATTTTCGTAGCCTCACGCGTGCTTCCCGCTCCGCGCGTCCAAATGGCAATGCGCACCCGCAACCTGTCGCTCCGCGCCAAGATGTGCATCGCGCCCGCCATGCTCGTGGCGGCATTGCTGGCCTTGGCGCTCTATGCGCTCGAGCTTCTGGCGACGAGCGACGGACGGCTTGCGCAGTTGTCGGGCCTCGCCTTCGACCGCTCGGGCCGCCTCGCGACGCTCGACCAGGCAGTGGCCGGCATCGAGACCGGGCTCTACCGCCTCACCGCGCTTGAAGCGCGCAGCGACGATGCCAACGCCGCCGCGGTTCGCGCCGAGTTCGGCAGCAAGCTGAGCCATCTTCCCGCGCTTTTCGACGCCATTTCATCCGACGACGACGCGCAGGACGTACCGCTCGTTCAGGCCCTGGTGGAGACGCTCAAGGACTACGATACGGCGGTTCGCCAAGTGCTCGATACTGCCGCCAGCCCGGCAGACGCGCTGACCTTCATCAGCGGGGTGCAGGCGGTATACACCAACTATGAGACACAGTCGGAGCAGCTCGGCGCCGCGCTCACCGCCCGCAAGGCAAGTATGTTTGCGGCGCTCCAGGCTGAGAACCGTGCGGCGCGGCAAGTCTTTATCTGGCTGACGCTTACGGCGACAGTGGCGTCGCTCGCGGCCGCCATCGCCATGGGCCAGATGATCGCGCGGCCGGTGGTCGCTCTTACGGAGACGATGCGGAAGCTTGCGGCGGGCGACCTCTCGGTCGAGACGGCGCCTGTCGGCGGCGGCGACGAGATCGGCGCCATGGCCGATGCGCTCGCCGTCTTCAAGGAGACGGCGGTCGCAGCGCAGCGCCTGTCCGCCGAGCGCGAGGCCGCGCGCCACACCCAGGCGGAGCGCGCCGACCGACTCGCCGGGCTCGCCGAGCGCTTCGACCGTGAGGTGAGCGGCGCGCTCGAGACGGTTGCGAGCGCGGCCGAGCAGCTCCAGGAGACCGCGGCCGGCATGGCCTCGACCGCGGAGCAGACCAGCCGCCAATCGGCCGCGGCGACGAGCGCGTCCGGGCTCGCCGCCGACAACGTCAACACCGTCGCCAGCGCGACCGAGGAGCTTGCCGCTTCGGTCGGCGAGATCGGCCGCCAAGTGACGCTCTCGACCCATGTCGCCGACAAGGCGGTGGCCGAGGCCGAGCGCACCAACCGCACGGTCAAGGGCCTCGCCGAGGCGTCGCAAAAGATCGGCCAGGTGGTGGAACTCATCAGCTCGATCGCCGGCCAGACCAACCTCCTGGCGCTCAATGCCACGATCGAGGCGGCGCGCGCCGGCGAGGCCGGCAAGGGCTTCGCCGTGGTCGCGAGCGAGGTGAAGTCCTTGGCGACGCAAACCGCCAAGGCGACCGAGGAGATCACCGGCCAGGTCGCCGGCATGCGGCGCGTGACCGAGGATGCGGTCGGCGCGATCGGCCATATCGTCAGCACCATCCACGAGGTGAGCCAGATTGCCGCCGCGATCGTGACCGCCGTCGAGGAGCAGAACGCCGCCACGTCGGAGATCGCGCGGAACGTGCAGCAGGCCTCGATCGGCACCGCGGAAGTGTCGAGCAACATCGCCGGGGTGAGCGACGCCGCCACCCGCACCGACGCCGCCGCCAACGAGGTGCTGCTGGCGGCGACCCGCCTCTCGACCCAGGCCGGAGCGCTCAGGCGCTCGGTCGACGAGTTCCTGGGCGAGGTCAGGGTCGCTTGATAAGTATTTAATAATACTAGTAATTAGGGAATTTTGTTCATTCGCGGGAAAGCCCTGCCCGCCGGAAATTGGGTTCGTTCCGCAAGAATCATGTCGGCCCGAATTGGGTTCGTTCCGCAAAAACGCCCCACCTCTCCATCGACCGCATGCGGTCGATCCTCTCCGTCCCATTGGGGCGGAGAGGGAGGGACCCGCGAGCGGGAGGGTGAGGTGGGGATGAATTTCGCCATCGCTTCCCGGCCGGATTGGGTTCGTTCCGCAGAATTGTCGTGCGGCCTTCGCTCTCGCGCGGTCCCCCGCCCAGATCAAATCTAGAGTCAGGACGGCTCCGCCCGGGATCATCCCAGGCACATGTATGGTGGAAGCGTACGATCTTCAATCCCGCCGGCGCAGGGCAGCCCGGCGACTTAGGCGCGAGGACCGCCTGAGCTAGGCGAGCGAGACGCGCGCGGCGCGGCGGGGATGGGCGGCTGCCGGCGGCGCTGCGTTCTTGTGCCGCGCGGCCTTGCGTTCGCATTCCTCGGCATAAAGAAGGAGCAGCGATTTCTGCCCTTCGTTCCGGGTTTCCGTGGCGGATCGGCGGGCGTGCGCGGCCCGGGCTTGCCAAAGCTGCATCTGATTCATTGGGCGACCCTCATTCGCCGAAGTCGCCGGTCAAAAAACCGGCCGCGCTCTATACGCAGCGCTCACGGCGGCGGATCAACGGGGGAGACATTTTCGGCGGGCGCATTATGTTAAGGGGGCAATGCTCGATCCGTTCGGCCGCCATATCACGTATCTCCGCGTTTCGGTCACCGACCGCTGCGACTTTCGTTGCGTCTATTGCATGGCCGAGGACATGACGTTCCTGCCCAAGGCCGAGGTGCTGACGCTCGAGGAGCTTGATCGGGTGTGCGGCGCGTTCGTGCGCCTGGGCGTGCGAAAGCTGCGCCTGACCGGGGGCGAGCCGCTCGTCCGGCGCGGCATCATGACGCTCTTCCGCTCGCTCGGGCGCCACCTCGGCACCGGCGCGCTCGACGAGCTGACCGTGACGACGAACGGCAGCCAGCTCGCGCGCTATGCCGACGAGCTCGTCGCGGCGGGCGTCAAGCGCATCAACGTTTCGCTCGACACGCTCGATGCCGGGAAATTCGCCGCCATCACCCGCTGGGGCCGGCTCGACCAGGTGCTCGCCGGGATCGGCGCCGCGCAGCGCGCCGGGCTCAAGATCAAGCTCAACGCCGTGGCGTTGAAGGGCGTCAACGAGGACGAGTTCGACCGGCTCGTCGCGTGGTGCGGCGAGCAGGAGATCGATCTCGTCTTCATCGAGGTGATGCCGATGGGCGAGATCGGCGCGGGCGCCAGGCTCGAGCAGTACCTGCCGCTGTCTTTGGTGCGGGCGCAGCTCAACCGGCGCTGGACGCTCGAGGAGAGCGACTATCACACCGGTGGCCCGGCGCGCTATTTCACCGTGCGCGAGACCGGGCGGAAGCTCGGCTTCATCACGCCGCTCACCCATAATTTCTGCGAAAGCTGCAACCGCGTGCGGCTCACCTGCACCGGCACGCTCTATATGTGCCTGGGGCAGGAGGACGCGGCCGATTTGCGCACGCCGCTCAGGATGGCCGAGAACGACGGCCCGCTCGAAGCCGCGATCCACGAGGCGATCTCCAGGAAACCCAAGGGGCATGATTTCGTGATCGACCGCCGCAACCTGCGACCCTCGGTCGGGCGGCACATGAGCGTGACCGGCGGGTGAGCACCAAGGCCGAAACCGTGCCACACCGAGCGGCGCAAACGACCGCCTTCGCCTTTCTCGCGAGCGACGCGCCGCAGGCGCAGCAGGCGCAGGCCGAGCTCGTCCGGCGCTATGGCGGCGCCGCGCCCGAGGAAGCGTCGGTGATCGTGCCGCTGGGCGGCGACGGCTTCATGCTCGAGACGCTGCACCGCTTTCGCGAACGCGACGTGCCGTTCTATGGCATGCATCGCGGCAGCGTCGGATTTTTGATGAATGGCTATTCGCCCGACGCGCTGCACGGAGCGCATCGCCGCCGCCAAGCCCGTGAACATCCACCCGCTTGCCATGGTCGCGCGCGACCGCGCCGGGGTGGAGCACCGCGCGCTCGCCATCAACGAGGTGTCGCTGCTGCGCCAGCGCCGCCAGGCGGCGCGATTGCGGATCATCGTCGACGACATCGTGCGGCTCGAGGAATTGCTGGCGGACGGCGTGCTGGTCGCGACGCCGGTCGGCTCGACCGCGTACAATCTCTCGGTGCATGGGCCGATCGTGCCGCTGGGCGCCGATCTCCTGGCGCTGACGCCGATCAGCGCGTTCCGCCCGCGGCGCTGGCGCGGCGCGCTCCTGCCGCACTTCGCCAAGGTCGAATTCCAGGCGCTCGAAACAGACAAGCGCCCAGTGAGCGCCGTCGCCGACTATACCGAGGTGCGCGACGTCGAAAGCGTGATCGTGCGCGAGACGCGCGACAAGGGGCTGACGCTGCTCTTCGATCCCGAGCACAATCTCGAGGAGCGCGTGTTCAAGGAGCAGTTCCTGACCTGAGAGGCGCCGTGGCACGAGCGATCTCCAGCATCGAGATGATCCGAAAGCTCGTCGCCTTCGACACGACGAGCCGCGAGTCCAATCTCGCGCTCATCGAGTTCGTACGCTCCTACCTCGACGATTTCGGCATCAAGAGCGAACTGGTGTTCGACGCGGCGCGGCGCAAGGCGAACCTCTACGCGACGGTCGGGCCCGACGACCGGCCCGGCATCATGCTGTCGGGCCATAGCGACGTCGTGCCGGTCGACGGCCAGACATGGGAGAGCGAGCCGTTCGCCGTCGCGGAGCGCGCGGGAAAACTGTTCGGGCGCGGCACCTCGGACATGAAGAGCTTCATCGCCATCATGCTGGCGATGGTGCCGGAGTTCGTGGCGGCCGACGCGCCCATGCCGGTCCACCTGGCGCTCACCTACGACGAGGAGGTCGGCTGCATCGGCGTGCGCGGCCTCATCGCGCGCTTCGCGCATCTGCCGGTCAAGCCGAGGCTCTGCATCATCGGCGAGCCGACCCTGATGCAGCCGGTCGTCGCGCACAAAGGCAAGCGCAGCATGCGCTGCCGCGTCGCCGGGCACGAAAGCCACTCGGCGCTCGCGCATCTGGGCGTCAACGCGGTCGAGATCGCGGCCGAGATGGTGACGCAGATCCGCCGCATCGCGCGCCGCAAGCGCGACGAGGGCCCCTACGACGAGGGTTTCACACCGCCCTATACGACGGTCCATACCGGCACGATCGCCGGCGGCACCGCGCTCAACATCGTGCCGCGCGACTGCCGCTTCGATTTCGAGATCCGCCATCTGCCGGGCGACGACGCCGACGCGGTGACGGCGGAACTGCGCCGGCATGCCGCAAGCCTGATGCCGGAAATGCACGGCGTCAGCGCCGACGCCGGCATCGCCTTCGAGGAATATAACGCCATCCCCGCGCTTGCGACCCCGGCCGACAGCGAGGTCGTGGCGCTGGCGCGCGCGCTCACCGGCGCCAACGCGCTCGGCAAGGTGAGCTTCGGCACCGAGGGCGGGCTTTACCAGCAGGCCGGCATCCCGACCGTGATCTGCGGCCCCGGCTCGATCGAGCAGGCGCACCGGCCGGATGAATGGATCGCGCTCGAGCAAGTGGGCCAGTGCGAGGCGTTCATGCGCCGCCTCATCGCCCGCATCAAGGCGCCGACGCTCGCCTGATGTCGTCCTATCGCATCGAGATCGACGGCCCGGACATCGGACGCTACCGCGCCGGCAATCGCGGCATCGACTATGTCACGACGCTCGAGAGCGGCGCGCCTGGCCCGCACGTGCTGGTGAACGCGCTGACGCACGGCAACGAGATCTGCGGCGCAATCGCGCTCGATCATCTGTTCAAAAGCGAAATTCGGCCGGCGCGGGGGAAACTCACGCTCGTCTTCGCCAATGTCGCGGCCTATCGCTCGTTCGACCGCACCAATCCGGGCGCGTCGCGCTATGTGGACGAGGATTTCAACCGGCTGTGGGACCCCGCGACGCTCGACGGCCCGCGCAAGAGCGCGGAGCTCGCGCGCGCGCGCCAGCTGCGGCCGATCTATGAAAGCGCCGACCGGCTCCTCGATCTTCATTCGATGCAGCATGCGACGGCGCCGCTCATGCTGATCGGGCTCGCGGCGAAAACGGAAGACCTCGCGCGCAAGGTGGGCGTGCCGGCGCTGATGGTGCGCGACAAGGGACACGAGGCGGGCCCGCGGCTGCGCGACTACGGCGCCTTTGCCGCGCCCGAGGCGCCGCAGGTGGCGCTCCTCGCCGAATGCGGCCAGCATTGGGAGCGAGCCGCAGCCGAGGTCGCGATCGAGGCGACGTGGCGCTTCCTTGCGGCCACGGGCGTGCTCGATCCCGCGCGAGCGGCGGACATCTTGGCGAAGCCCGCGCCGGCGCAAAAACTCATCGCCGTGAGCGAGACGGTGACGATTTCGTCCGACGATTTCCGCTTCACCGCCGATTATCGCGGCCTCGAAGTTATCCCGAAGGCGGGCTCGCTCATCGCGCGCGACGGCCCCGCCGAGATCCGCACGCCCTATGACGAGTGCGTGCTCATCATGCCGTCGCGCCGCCTCGGCCGCGGCCAGACGGCGGTCAGGCTCGGGCGCTATTCTCCCTGATCCTCAGGGCGCTTCGGCGCGGTCCTCGTCGACCCGGCCGCGCAGCTTCTCGACCGAGGAGAAGAACGAATTCTCGTTCGCGACCGGCGCCAGGCGCAGCGACGGCGGCAGCATCGTCTGCGAATAGGCATTGCCGGGGCCGAAGCGCGTCTCGCCGTTGATGAGGCTCACGACCGCAATGGCGCCGCTCAGAAGCGCCGCCACGACCGCGGTCGAGGCGAGCATGCGCGCCGGGTTGATCTCGCGCAGATGGAAAATGCTCGTCGCCGCGAGCACGCAGAAATATCCGACGAACGTGTCGTTGGCGAGCGCGCTCCAAGAGAGGCCGAACGCGCCCACCTTGCTGGCGATGCCGACCGCCTCGAGACCGAGCGCGCCCGCAAGCGCGATCATGAGATTGCGCTCGAACCGGCCCTGCCCGGTGAAGATGCGCACCGCCATCGCCCAGAGCGCCGACCACACGACGATGAAGAGCGCGCCAGCCAAGAGCGGCAGCACATAGGTCGTGGCCTTGAACTCGGCATAGTCGTCGAGCCAGAGCGTCGCGGCGCCGATCGCGAGGACGAGCGCGCCAAGCGCGCCGGTCGCGGCCCAGGCATGGGCCTGGCGCCCGAAGACGCGCTCGGGCGCCACCCGATGCTCGGTGCTGCGCACGCGGATGAGCGTGTGGCCGATGCGGAAGAGCCCCTCCTCGCCGAGCGCCAGGCGCGGCAGCCGCCCCCGCCCGTGCGCCGCGAAGAGGCCGTTGGCGCTGCCCAAATCCTCGACCAGCAAGCGCCCGTCGGCATCGCGCACGATATGGACGTGCTCGGCCGCGACATAAGGGTCCTCGAGGATCACGTCGTTGGTGTAGGCCCGGCCGATGCGCACGCCGCGCCCGGTGCAGCGGTGGCGCTGCTGCACGCCGCGATGGCGCGCCAGAACCTCGACCCAGATCACTTCGTCCATTGCAGCGCTTCGATGAATTTCTTGCCGAGCGAGACCGCGTTCTCGTAGAGCACGCCCTGCATGGCGATGGTGGAAACGAGCGCCTCGCGGCCGCTGTCCTGCGTCACCGCCGTGAGCGTCACGTCGTAAAGGTCGGGAAATTCGCGGTATGCCCGCGCGCACCACACGGTGCGCAAGGTCGGGCCGGCGGCGGGCGATGAGGCGGCCACGAAATTCTCCTCGCAGCGCTGCTGCGTGTGCCACTTGCGCGAGAAGCCGTTGCCGAAGCCCGGATGAAACTGCTGCGACAGGAAGGCCGCGAACTGGAACTGGTTGAGAGAGTCGCTTTTCACATAGACATGCATGAGGCGCACGAGCCCGGTATTGAGGTCGTTGGCGATGAAGAGCTGCGTGTCGCTGTTGCAGAGGGTCGCATTGACGGTGGCGCGCGGCTTCGGCACATCGTCGACATTGGTGCGGCCCCAGCACGAGAACCACGGCGCCGAACTTTCCGGCGCGGCGTAGCGGCCGAACGAAACCGAGCGAAAGCCCTTTTCCTCAAGCGACGCATAGAGCCCGGCCTGCCAGTCGCGGAACTGGCGGCCGATCTCGGCGGTGAAATCCTTGGGCGGGTCGTCGCCGGTCTTGACGGCGCGATCGACCAGACCGGCGGCAAAGCGCGCCGGCACGAGGAAACTCACGAGCTCGCCGCCGAGCTCGCGCGCGACGTTGATGCCGGCGACGTTCCCGTCGGCCAGGACGGCCGGGCCGCCGCTCATCCCGGCGTTGATCGCGCCGGAGAAATGGATGCGTTGGTTGTAGGTGCGATCGACCGGGCCGTTATAGGTGCCATCGACGATGGTGAAGCCGAGATCGAGCGGATTGCCCATCGAGTAGAGCAGCTCGCCCTTCGGCAGCTCGCCTTTGACGGCGCGGTCGGAGAACGTGAAATAGGGCGTGTTCTTGCGGTCGAGCCGGACGAGCGCCAAGTCGTTCGCGACGTCGATCGCAAGAAGATCGAGCTTGCCGCTCGCGCCATCCGCCATCAGGTATTCGAGCCGGTAGACAGCGGGCTCGAGCGCGTACTCGGAGACGACGTGATAATTCGTGATCGCGAGCCCGTCGGCGCTGACGAGAAAACCCGAGCCGAGCACGGCTTGGCGCCCCGCCGCATCGTCGACGATGGTGCGGACCTGCAAGAGCCGCGGGCGCGCTTCCGCATAAACCGATTCCGCATTCGCCACTGTGCCGCCGGGCACGGGCAAAGCGACAGCGCGCCCGTGCCAGGACAGCGCCACGAGACCGAGCGCCAACGCCGCTTTCAGGATGACGGATTGGGCGACAGTTTTTCCCAAGGAGTTAACGAACCGCCTTAACTGCTGGTTCGCGAGTTTAGCGATTTCGCGTGATCGGGGGAATTGCTGTTTGCGCGAATCCAGCGTCACCCTTTCGGCGGTTCGCGCGTGGTCGCCTTGAGATGAATCAGGAGCGGATAGGTCGCGGCCACAAAAGCGAGCGCCACGCCCCAGGAGCCTTCGCGATAGCCACGCCGCGCGACGTAGGATTTCCAGGCGCGGCTGAAGACACGCCGCAACGAGGCGGCGAGCGAGGGCACCTTTCCCGCCTCGATCGCGTCGAGCGCCGCCAGATCGGTATAGCGGTTGACGCGCGCGACCATGTCGGAGAAATCGCGATAGACCCAATGGTCCATCGCTTCCGTGAGGCGGCGGCGCGGACCGCGCAACTCGATCGGCGGATGGACGCGGCCCCTGCCCCAGCGCTTGGCGCCGGCATGGAACAGCGACGGCTTCGCGGTGACGCCGTTATAGGCGCCCCAGCCATAGCGGACGAGGCGGTCGCCGATGCGATTGGCCATCGGCACAAGAAAATAGCCGTCGCCAGCTTCGGCGACGGCGGCGCGGATTTCGGTGGCGAGCGCGGACGGCACGCGCTCGTCGCAATCGACCTCGAGAATCCAGGCGCCGGTGCACGCCTCGATGCCGGCGTTGCGGCGCTCGCCCTCGACCTCCCAGGCGCCCAAGACGATGCGCGCACCGTGCTCCGACGCGATCGCGGCAGAGCGGTCGGTCGAGCGGTCGAGCACCACCACGATCTCGTCGGCAAAGCGGACGCTCGCAAGGCAGGGCCCGAGGCGCAGCTCCTCGTTCCGCGCCACCACCAGCGCGGACAGACGCGGGGCCGACCCGCCCGATTCGCCTCGTGCCAAGACCATGTCCCCGGGCATCCGCAAAATTCGATCTTCCGGCCGCTCCGGCGCAGCGATTCCTTTTAGGCGGCAAGTCTTTTTTATCAATTCCGTTCGAATCATGCGCGACAAATCGTGGCGGGATTGCCAGCCCCGTATATTGTTCTTAGAGTCACTTGCAACGCGCCTCGCAGGAGCCGGGCATGGAGCTTTCGGCAGTCACGCTCGAGGACAAATACACAGCCGAAACCGGGCGGATCTATCTTTCGGGCATTCAGGCGCTCGTGCGGCTGCCATTGGTGCAGCGCAAGAGAGACCGCGCCGCAGGCCTTCTGACCGGCGGCTTCATCTCGGGTTATCGCGGCTCGCCCTTGGGCGGCTACGACACCGCGCTGTGGCAGGCCAAGCGCCACCTCGCCGCGCACGACATCCATTTTCAGCCCGGCCTCAACGAGGACCTGGCGGCGACGTCGGTGTGGGGGAGCCAGCAGGTTCCGCTCTTTCCCGGCGCGAGGGTCGGCGGCGTGTTCGGCATCTGGTACGGCAAGGGGCCGGGCGTCGATCGCTCGATGGACCCGCTGAAGCACGCCAACATGGCGGGAAGCGCCGCGCTCGGCGGCGTCTTGTGCATCGCGGGCGACGATCACGGCTGCCAATCCTCGACGACCGCACATCAGAGCGAGCAGAATTTTGCCGCGGCAATGATCCCGGTCATCAATCCGGCGACGGTGCAGGAATATCTCGATTTCGGCCTCTGGGGCTTCGCGCTGTCGCGCTTCTCGGGCTGCTGGCTCGGCTTCATCGCAATCTCCGAAACGGTCGAAAGCTCGGCCTCGATCGTGGTCGATCCGGCGCGCATCGCGCTCGTGAGCCCAAGCGATTTCGAGATGCCGCCGGGCGGGCTCAACATCCGCTGGCCCGATCATCCGCTGGAGCAGGAGCGGCGCCTGCACGGGCCGAAGATGGACGCGGTCGCAGCCTTCGCGCGCGCCAATCCGATCGACCGCATGACGCTCGATCCGCCAAACGCGCGGCTCGGCATCATGGCGACCGGCAAGGCGTGGCTCGACGTGCGCCAGGCGCTCGCGGAATTGGGCATCGACGATCGCGCGGCGGCGCAGCTCGGCGTCCGTCTCTATAAGGTTGGGCTCACCTGGCCGCTCGAACGCGACGGCGCGCGGCGCTTTGCCGAAGGGCTCGAGGACGTGCTCGTCGTCGAGGAGAAGCGCGGCTTCATCGAGGATCAGCTCACTCGCATCCTCTATCACATGCCGGCGGACCGGCGTCCCTCGGTCGCCGGCAAGACCGACGAGGCGGGCGCGCCCTTGCTGCCGAGCGCGGGCGAGCTCGGGCCGACGCTCGTCGCGCACGCGATCGCTGAGCGGCTTGCCCGGCTCGGCGCCGAGACCGCGACCATGCGCCAGCGCCTCGCGCGGCTCGAATTGTTCGAGCGCCTCGTCAACGTGACGCTCGCCAAGACGCAGCGCACGCCCTACTTCTGCTCCGGTTGTCCGCACAACACATCGACGCGCGTGCCCGACGGCAGCCGCGCCTTGGCCGGCATCGGCTGCCACTTCATGGCGCAGTGGGTGCCGCAGCGGAACACCGCCACCTTCTCGCACATGGGCGGCGAGGGCGCGGCATGGATCGGCCAGGCGCCGTGGAGCGCCGATCAGCACGTCTTCCAGAATCTCGGCGACGGGACCTATCAGCACAGCGGCCTCCTCGCGATCCGCGCCGCGGCCGCGTCGGGCGTCAACATCACCTACAAGATTCTTTACAACGACGCGGTGGCGATGACCGGCGGACAGCCCGTCGAGGGCAATCCTTCCGTCGGCGAGATCACGCGCGAGGTGCTGGCGACGGGCGCCAAGAAGGTCGTCGTCGTCAGCGACGAGCCCAAGAAATACGGGCCCGACGCGGGCTTCGCACCCGGCACGGACGTGCGCCATCGCGACGAGCTCGACGCCGTGCAGCGCGAGCTGCGCCAAATTCCGGGCCTCACCGTTCTCGTCTACGACCAGACCTGTGCCGCCGAAAAGCGCCGCCGCCGCAAGCGCGGCCTCTATCCCGATCCGCCGAAGCGCGTCGTCATCAACGAGGCGGTGTGCGAGGGCTGCGGCGATTGCTCGGAGCAATCGAACTGCGTCTCGGTGAAGCCGCTCGAAACCGAGTTCGGCAGGAAGCGCACGATCGACCAGTCGAGCTGCAACAAGGATTTCTCCTGCCTCAAGGGATTCTGCCCGAGCTTCGTCACCGTGCATGGCGCCGAGCCGCGCCGCATGGAGCGCGCGCTCGAAGCGGCGGAGCACGATCCGCTGGCGCATCTGCCGCCGCCGCCGGCGCCGCGCACGCTCGCGGAACCGTTCGGCATGCTCGTCACCGGCATCGGCGGCACCGGTGTCATCACGGTGGGCGCGCTCGTCGGCATGGCGGCGCATCTCGAAGGCAAGGGCTGCACGGTGCTCGATTTCACCGGGCTCGCGCAAAAGAACGGCGCGGTGATGAGCCACGTGCGCATCGCGCAAAAGCCCGAAGATCTCTACAGCGTGCGTATCGCGCCCGGCGGCGCCGATCTCGTCCTGGGCTGCGACCTCGTGGTGGCGGCATCGCCGACGGCGCTGAGCCGCATCGAGCATGGCGTGACGCGCGTCATCGCCAACAGCGACCTCCAGCCGACCGCCGCGTTCGTGCTCGATGGCGACGTTGATTTCGAGGCGCGCACGATGGAGCGTGCGTTGGCGGCGGCTGCGGGCAGCGGCAATGTCGAGCTCGTCGATGCGACCGGGCTGGCCACATCGCTCATGGGCGATTCGATCGCGACCAATCTGTTCATGCTCGGCTATGCCTTCCAGAAAGGACTGCTGCCGCTCGGGCTCGCAGCGATCGAGCGCGCGATCGAGTTGAACGGCGTCGCGGTCGAGGCCAACAAGCACACATTCAGCTGGGGCCGGCTTGCCGCGCACGACCACCAGAAACTCGAGCGCCTCCTCCACCCGGCGCATCCCGCAGCGGCGCTGCCGGCGCAGGGGCTCGCGGCGATCGTCGAGCGGCGCGCCGCTTTCCTTGCCGATTATCAGGACAAGGCCTATGCGCGGCGCTATCGCGAGTTCGTGGCGCGCGTCGCGGAGGCCGAGAAAGCGCGCGTGCGCGGCCATGGCGAGCTTGCCGAGGCGGCCGCGCTCGGACTCTTTAAGCTCATGGCCTACAAGGACGAGTATGAGGTCGCGCGGCTTTATACCGATGGTGCGTTCCGCGAGAAATTGAAGCGCGAGTTCGATGGCAAGGTCCGGCTCGAATTCCATCTGGCGCCGCCGCTTCTCGCCAAGCGCGATGCCATGACAGGGCATCTGCTGAAGCGCTCGTTCGGGCCGTGGATGCTTGGCGCGTTCGCCCTTCTGAAGCGGTTCCGCTTCCTGCGCGGCACGTCGCTCGATCCGTTCGGCCGCACGGCGGAACGGCGCATGGAACGGCAACTCATCGCCGATTACGAGGCGGCGCTTGGCGAAATCGTCGCCGGCCTCAATCCCGAGAACCACGTGCTCGCCGTCGAGCTCGCCGCCCTGCCCGAGCGCATCCGCGGCTTCGGCCATGTCAAGGAACGCGCGGTCGCCGACGCCAAGACGCGCGCGACGGCGCTGCTCGCCGCGTTCCGGTCCCCGGTCCCGACCGCGACCGCGGCGGAATAGCGGACACCTCCCGGCGTAGGGCGCGCTCGCTCCGGACGCGCGCGGCGGGAACCCGCGCCGACGCCCTTCTGTTGGCTCAGACGAGCCAAAGCAAGAAGGGTGCGATCATGCCTGCCACTCCCCGGCTGCTGCTGTTCCTCCTTCCGGCGATCACCGCGCTCGGCGGCTGCGGCCTGCTCGGGCACCACGGCGACACCGCGCCGGGCACGCCGGTCTATTCCGGCTCCAGCGTCGCGCCGTCCGCGGCGCCGGGCGCCATGGCGAGCACGGGCCCGCGGCTCTCGGCGAGCGAGGCGTTCGCCCTTCTCGCCAACAACACTGTCGTTGGCCTCACCGATGCCGGCACGACGTACATGGTTTATTTCGGCAATAACGGCGCCGTGCATTTCCGCGAGAACACGATCGCCGATACCGGGTCATGGCGCGTCTTGCCCAACGGCGAGGTGTGCTCCGAGCTGCCGAGCCTCTCGCGCGGCGCCGAGACGTGCTTTGTGCTCGCGCGCTATGACGACGTGATTCTTTACCAGCGCCCCGACGGATTGGCGCTCGGCAGCATCCGGGTGATCGCAGGAAATCCGCAAAATCTTTAAGGCCGGCGGGGCTTTCCGCTTGGGCAACGCGCGGCTAGAGTCAGCGACCGAATTACTCCCGGATCATGCCATGCGCCCCTTGAAGCCGATTCTCTCGCTCGCTCTCTTCTCTCTCCTCGGGCTCGGCCTGCCGGCGAGCCTCGCCGCCGACAGCCCGGACCAGGTCAATCGCGGCCTGTTCGACGAAGTCTATGACCAGGTCCGGAAAAATTATGTCGAGCCCGTGACCGAGAAACAGCTCGTCGAGGGCGCGATCAAGGGCATGCTCGCCTCGCTCGATCCGCATTCGAGCTACCTCGACGCCAAGGAATATGGCGAGATGATGGTGACGACGCGCGGCGAGTTCGGCGGGCTCGGCATGCAGGTGACGATGGAGAACGGCGCGGTGAAGGTGATCTCGCCGATCGACGACACGCCGGCGGCGCAAGCCGGGATCAAGCCCGGCGACCTCATCCTCGCGATCGACAGCGCGCCGGTCAGCGACATGACGCTCGAGCAAGCGGTCGACAAATTGCGCGGCGACGTCGGCACGCCGGTCAAGCTCACCATCCGGCGCGAGGGGCGCGACCCGTTCGAGCTGTCGCTCACCCGCGCCGACATCAAGGTCGCGCCGGTGAAATTCCATCTCGAGGACCACGACATCGCCTATATCCGCATCACCTCGTTCTCGGAGCGGAGCTCGAGCTCGCTCGAGGCGGGCATGAAGACGATGCGGCAGCAGGCGAACGGCAAGCTCGCCGGCGTCGTGCTCGATTTGCGCAACAATCCCGGCGGCCTTCTCGATCAGGCGGTCTCGGTCTCGAACGATTTTCTCGACAGCGGCGAGATCGTTTCGATGAAGGGTCGCCAGCCGCAGGACAACCGCAGCTTTAGCGCCCAGCCCGACCATGACGTGGCGCGCGGCCTGCCGGTCGTGGTGCTCATCAACGGCGGCTCGGCCTCGGCGTCGGAAATCGTCGCGGGCGCGCTCCACGACGACCATCGCGCAATCCTGCTCGGCACGCGCTCGTTCGGCAAAGGCTCGGTGCAGACGGTCCTGCCGGTGAAGCAGAGCGGCGGCGCCGTGCGCCTCACGACGGCGCTCTATTACACGCCGTCAGGCCGCTCGATCCAGGGTGAAGGCATCGAACCCGACGTGCTCGTGTCGCCGGCCAAGATCGAGAAGGTCGCGACCGGCAAGACGCTGCACGAGGCCGATCTGCGCGGCGCGCTCAAGAACGACCAGTCGTCCGACACATCGACAACCGCGACGCCAGTGACGCCGACGAAGCCGCCGCCCAACATCCCGCCGGGCACAACGCCCGTCCCCATGGCCGAGACCAACGCGCTCGATAGCCAGACGCTCGGCACCGACGAGGACTATCAGTTCGTGCGCGCCGTCGATCTGCTGCACGGCGTCAGCCTGTTCCGCAATCTCGCGGCGCAATAGGCGGGCGGTCCGACCGCACACGTGGGTGCCCGGCACAGGCACGGCACTCCCGCGCCAGACGTAACGGTCGAATGAAACAGGGACTGAGCGGCGGCGGCCTAGACTAGAGCTGCGCGATAACGGCGCGCGCGGCGTTGGTGATGGTCACGTCACTGGCGCTCGCGCTGATCGCCTCGGCGTACCACTGGTCGACCGCCTGCGACAGAAGTAGGCTGCCGCGCTTTCTGAGATCGGCGCCGACGATCGCTTCGAGCGAGCGCAGCCGGGCGAAGAGTTTGCGCGTCGCTGCCTTGCGGCGCTCTTCGGCCTGCTGCGCGCTGGCAAGGCGAGCGGCCGAATCGGATTGGCCCGGCGCCTTGGCGCTGGCGGCCGGGCGCGGGGGTGCTGCGGCCGGCCGCGGCGGGGCCATCGCGGGAGCCGGCGCCCGCGCGGCGGCGGGCGAGGACATGGCGGGCCTGGCAGCGGGAGCGGCGGCGGGCCGCGCCAGGGCGGGAGCGGCGACGGCGGCAGGTCGCGCCGGGACGGGAGCGGCGGCTTTCGGCGGGGTCGGCTTTTTGGCGGGCTGAGGCGGCTTTTTCGCGACGATCTTGGGGTGCGAGGATGCTTTCTTCACCGGCGCGACCTTCTTCGTCGCGGCGATCGATTTCGCCGCCGACTTGCCCGGCGATTTGGAGCGCCGCTTCTTGTCGGCTGCTCGGTCGCGAGATCTCATCGTTTCCTCCGGTGGGCGTCCCGCCCGCGCGCTCAAAGTGGAACCGGCCCCCGGATTGAGCAAGCGAAAATCGCGCAGAGAGCGGAAATCGCCCGCACATTTCCGGAACCGCCCGGCCCGGCCGCATTCGGTCGAATTCCGGTCTAACTTTAAGATCGTAATGCAATACGCTATTTAACAATATAGAATTTTTTGGACCTCAGATGTGAAGCGAAGCCCGTCCGCGACCCTGCCCGCGCCTCGGGCAAACCCGCCCGGCGCCCGGCGAAGGGCAAATCGAGGCCGCGTCCACAGCCTTGAAGCACGGCCATAGCCCGTGCCAGAATTCGTTAATCCGCCGCCAGGACCAGGAGGAAGCCCATGCCTACGATCAAGGTCGCCGAAATCGCCTGGGGGCGGCTCCGCGCGCCCGACCTCGATGTCGCCGAGCAGTTCCTGACCGATTTCGGCATGGTCCGGGCGGCTCGGACGGCGACTGCGCTCTACATGCGCGGCACCGACCCCAACCATCACCTACACATCACCGAAAAGGGCGATCCGCGCTTTGTCGGGTTCGCCTGGTACGCGCCGAGCGAGGACGATCTTGCGACGCTCGCGAATCTGCCGGGGGCGAGCGGCATCGAGCACATCGACGAGCCGGGCGGCGGCAAGCGCGTCCGCCTCAAGGACCCGGACGGCTGGCAGATCGAGGTGGTGGCGGGACAAGAGAAGGTACCCGCCCTGCCTTTGCGCGAGATTCCGTTCAACATGGCCTCGCAGCGCACCGCGCGGGCCGGCGCGCTGATGCGGCCGAAGCGCGCCGTCCCGGCGCAGGTCATGCGCATGGGCCACAGCGTCATCATGACGCGCGAGATCGAGCGCTCGCTCGCCTGGTACCGCGACAATCTCGGCCTTCTGAAATCGGACGAGGTCTATAGCGGGCAGCCCGAGCATCTGGTCGGCTCGTTCAACCGTTGCGACCGCGGCGAGGCGTTCGTCGATCATCACGTCTTCTTCTGCATCCGCGGCGAGAAGACCGGCCTCAACCATTTCTCTTTCGAGGTGCGCGACGTCGACGACGTGATGATGGGCCACAATTTCCTCAAGGAGACCGGCCGGTACAAGCACATGTGGGGGATCGGCCGGCACCACCTCGGCAGCCAGATCTACGACTACTGGTCCGATCCCTGGGGCCGCGTGCACGAGCACTGGACCGATAGCGACCGCATCAACGTCCATCACCAGCCGACGCTCGTCGTCGCCGGCGAGGGCACCAAGGGCCCCTGGGGCGAGCCCGCGCCGGCCGAGTTCCAAGGTCACGCGACGCCGTAACGAGGCGCCTCACTCGAGCCGTTCGACGTCGCGCAAGGTGGGAAAGAGCTTCATCCACAGCAGCGCCACGACGATCGTGCCGATGCCGCCCAATGCCGCCGCCGGCACGGCGCCGAACAGCGCCGCCGTGATGCCGCTCTCGAAGCCGCCAAGCTGGTAGGAGGCGTTGACGAAGAGGAAGTTCACCGCGCCGACGCGGCCGCGCATCTCGTCCGGCGTGGCAAGCTGCACCAGCGAGATGCGGATCACCATGCTGACCGCGTCGGCCGCGCCCAGGATGGCGAGCGCCAGGATCGAGAGCCACATCGCCTGCGAGAAGGCGAACACCAAGGTGGCGAAGCCGAACACGATCACCGCCTGGAACATGCGCATGCCGACGCGGCGCTCGAATGGCCTCTTCGCCAATACCGCCGACATGAGCAGCGCGCCCACCGCCGGCGCGCTGCGCAGCACGCCCAGGCCCAGCGGCCCGGTGTGCAGGATGTCGCTCGCGAAGATCGGCAGCAGCGTGGTGGCCCCGCCCAGGAGCACGGCGAAGAGATCGAGCGAGATCGTGCCGAGGATCGCCTTGTTGCGACGCACGAAGCCGACGCCGGCGAATAATTCGTCGAGCGTCGGCAATTCCTTTGCCGCGAGCGCGCGCTCGAGCCGGATCGCGCCATTGAAGAGCGCGGCCGAAAGCCAGAACGCCGCCATCAGCGCATAGGGCGCCGCGGGCGAAAGCGCATAGACGAAGCCGCCCAAGGCCGGGCCGCTGATCATCGCCACCTGAAACGCGGCGGTCGTGAGCGCCGTGGCTTTTTGCAGCAGGCCCTCGGGCGCCACGCCCGGGAGCAGCGCCGCCGCGGCCGGGCTTTCGAACGCCGTCGCCGCGCCGAACAGCGCCACGGCGGCGAAGATCTCGCCCACCGTGATCCATCCGGCGAGGCTGCCCCAGGCGAGCAGGAACGCCGTGAGGCCGGACGCGACCTGGCAAAGCTGCACGACGCGCTTCCTGTCATAGCGGTCGGCGGCGTGGCCGGCGATGAAGACGAGGCAGGCCGTCGGCACGAACTCGACGAGCCCGAGGATGCCGAGATCGAACGCGCTGTCGGTCAGCGCATAGATCTGCCAGCCGACTGCGACCGCCGCCATCTGGAACGAGAGTTCGGAAAAGCCGCGCGCCCAGAAATAAAGGAGGAAGGGGCGATGGGCGAACAAGGTGCGGGAGGCGGCGGCAGCAGACGACGGCATGTTCGGACTGTACCATGCGCCTTATTCGCTCGGCGCGGTCCACTCCTCGGCGCTGGCGCCAGCGAGCGCGCGGACGCGATCCTCATCGCTGCCAAACTCGGCGGCCGAGCCCTGGAACACGACGCGGCCGTCGTCGAGCACATAGGCGCGGTCGGCGATCTCGACCGCGGCGCGCACGTTCTGCTCGACGAGCAGCACCGCGATCCCCTCCCCGCGCGCGGAAGCCACGACACGGAACACTTCCTGCACGATGAGCGGCGCCAAGCCCTGCGACGGTTCGTCGAGCAGCAGGAGCTTAGGATTCAAAAGCAGCGCGCGCGAGATCGACAGCATCTCTTGCTCGCCGCCCGAGAGCTGGCGCCCCTTGTTGCCGCGGCGCTGCGCCAGGCGCGGGAAAAGCTGGTAGATGCGGGGGATCGTCCAGGGTCCCGGCCGGTCGGCCGGCACCTTGAGGTTCTCCTCGACCGTGAGGTTCGGAAAGATGCGGCGGCCTTCGGGCACATAGCCGACGCCGAGCGTGGCGATGCGATAGGGCGCCCAATCGGTCGTCGCATGGCCGAAGATGCGCACGCTTCCCTCGCGCGCGGGCGTGAGGCCCATGAGGCTGCGGAGCGTCGTCGTCTTGCCGGCGCCGTTGCGACCCAGAAGCGTCACGATCTCGCCCTCGCGCACCTCGAGGCCGATGCCGTGCAGGATGTGGCTCTTGCCGTAAAAGGTGTGCAGCCCCGCGGCTTCGAGAACGAGCGCACTCATGCCGCCTTCCCGAGATAGGCCTCCTGCACCGCCTCGTTGCGGGCGATGTCCTGCGGCGTGCCTTCGGCGAGTGTCGCGCCCTCGGCCAGCACCATGATGCGGTCGGCGAGGTGGAATACGACCCGCATGTCGTGCTCGATCAGCACGATCGTCAGGTTCTGGCCGTGGTGCAGCTTGCGGATGAGCCGGGTGATGTCATAAGTCTCCTGGTCGCCCATGCCGGCCGTGGGCTCGTCGAGGAGCAGGAGGCGCGGCTTCAAAGCGAGGGCCATCATGATCTCTGTCGCGCGCTGGTCGCCATGCGAAAGCTCGCCGACGAGCCGGTCGGCATTGGGTTCGAGGCCGCTCATCTCCAAGAGTTCCTCAACACGCGCCTTGACCGCACCAGCGGCATTGCGCGAGAGCCACATCTTGACCCGATAGCCCGAAGCGACCTCGACGGCGATGCGCAGATTCTCGCGCGTCGTAAGCTCAGGGAAGACTTCCGTGATCTGAAAGGTGCGGGCGATGCCGCGCCATACGCGCCGCGCCGGAAGAACCCGCGTGATATCGGCGCCGTCGAATACGATCTTGCCCGAGGAGGGCGTCAGGAAGCCGCTGATGAGATTGAAGAAGGTGGTCTTGCCGGCGCCGTTGGGGCCGATCACGGCACGGAGCTCGCCCGGCTCGACAACCATCGAGACGTTGTCGACCGCGACGAGATCGCCGAACCGGCGCGACACGGACTCGACCTTGAGAAGGCTCATTGCGCGCTTCTCCGCCGCAGCATGCCAAGCACGCCGCGCGGGAAGAACAGTACGATCAGCACGAAGAACAATCCTATGAACGACATCCAGTTCTCGGTGTGGCTCGAGACGTAGTCCTCGAGCACGAGGAAGATCGACGCGCCGATGAGCGGCCCCCAGAAATTGCGCATTCCGCCCAGGACGGCCATGATGACGAACGTGCCCGACATGTCCCAGCGCAGCGCGCGCGGATCGACGAAATCGTTCAGCAGCGCATAAAGCGAACCCGCGACACTGACGAAGAGGCATGAGATCACCCACGACATCCAGATGTGGCGGTCGACCGGAATGCCGAGAAAGCGCGCGCGGCGCTCGTTCTCGCGGATGGCGAGGAGCGTGCGGCCGAACGGCGAGCGCAACAGGAACGCCATCACCGCCGCCGATGCCGCAAATGCGGCGAGCGTCAGGTAATAGAAAGCCTTGTTGTTCCCCAGGATATTGATGCTGGTAAAGCCCAGGTCGATCGGCACGCGGTGCCACGCGGTGAGGCCGTCGTCGCCGCCGGTGAAGGTGCGCCAGCGAAAGGCGATGAAGTAGAACACCTGGCCGAAGGCGATCGTGCACATGGCGAAATAGACGCCGCGTAGGCGCACGATCATCGGGCCGATCAGCGCGGCGGCGGCGGTCCCGGTGAGGATGCCGACCAGCATGGCCAAGGGCGTGCTCGGGTAGAGATATTTGATGGTCGCCGCGGCGCCATAGGCGGCGAGGCCGAAATAGGCGGCGTGCCCGAACGACAGGACGCCGGTATATCCAAGGAGGAAATTGAGCGCCATCGCCGCCAATGCCATGATAACGATGCGGCTTCCAAGCTCGACATAGCCGCCCAACAGCGGCAGCCAGAACGGCGCGCTGAGCAGCGCCGCCCAAATGAGCGCGTCGGCGGCGCGCTTGTCGAGCTTCGGCATCAGAACCGCCCCTCCTCGCCCAAAAGCCCGCGCGGACGGACGATCAGGACCGCCGCCATGATCACATAGATCACAGCCTCGCTTGCCGAGGGAAAGAACACGCTGGTGACGCCCGAAGCGACGCCGATCAGCAAGCCGCCGAGTAGCGTGCCCGGGAGCGAGCCGAGGCCACCGACGATGATGGTGATGAAGCTCGGCATGATGAGCGAATCGCCGATCGTCGGCTCGAGCCCCAGCATGCCGACAGCGAGCACGCCGGCGAGACCCGCGAGATAAATGCCGAGGCCGAAATTCAGGTTGCGCAGAACGTGCACGTTGACGCCCAGGACCGACACGGTCTCGAGATCGAGCGTGCCGGCGCGGATCCTGAGGCCGAGCCGGGTGCGGGTCAGGATCAGGAACAGCCCCAGCACCACGGCCGCGACGAGCGCCACCATGAACACGCGGTATCCGGTCAGGAAGAAGAATTCGGTGCTCAAGGGCCGGTTGAGCCATTCCGGAATCTGAAAGGGCAGGCTTTGCGCGCCCCAAATGAAGCGCGTGCCATCCTCGATCATGAAGGCGAGGCCGAAGGTCAACAAAAGGCTATAGAGCGGATCGCGGCCATAGAGGCGGCGGATCAGCACGCGTTCGACGGCAATTCCGATCGCCGCCGTCAGGAGCGGGGCCAGGAGCAACGCGCCCCAATACCCGACGATCGGGGTCAGCGTGTAGGCGAGATAGCCGCCGATCGCCAGAAACCCGCCATGCGCAAAATTGATGACGCCCGAGAGGTTCAGGATGAGCGACAGCCCAAGCGCCATCATCGCGTAGAAGGCGCCGATGATGAGCCCGTTGAAGATGTTGAAGAGAAGAAGCGTGGTCATCGGGCGGCGCGGCGGTCAGGCCGGGTCATGACCCGCCGCCGCGTTCCTCGATTTCGCGCGCCGCCGCAGCGGCCGCCGTTCAGGACAAGGTACTTGATCGACCGCACTCGAGATGGCCCTCATCCTGAACGAAGTCCGGCTGCGCTGGCTCCCGCGTCAGGACGGCCACACGACCTTGCAGCCGGTCTGCTCGACCGACAGCGCCGCCTCGACGCCCTTCACCTCCTGCGTGACGGCGAACAAATCCTCCGGATCGCCGCCCTTCGGCGCCGGCTGCGAATGGCCGACGAACAGCGTCGGCATCAACTGGTTGTCGCCGACGCGGTAGAACGGGTTGTTCGGCATCAGCGCGATCTCGGGCGGGAGCACGAGGCCCTGCATCGCTTTGGCCAGCTTGACGGGCTCGAGCGACTTGGCAGCCTCGGCGGCGAGCTTGCAGGTATGGACCGAGGCAAAGCCGAACCAGGTGCGGGCCGTCGGCACGTGGCCGTCGCTGCGCTTCCTCACGTCCGCGACGAACTCTTCGAGATGCGGCACGCCAGGCTGCTTCCAGTACCACTCGAACACCCAGTCGCCGAACAGCGCCTCGGGCGGCAGGCCGAGATTGACCTCGAGTTCCTGCTGCGCACCCGCGATGTGGAACTTCTTGTCGAGACCGAACTGCACCGCCTGCTTCAGGCAGTTGATCATGTCGTCGCCGGCGAGAAGCAGAATGATCGCATCCGGATTGGTCGATTGCGCCTTGATGAGATAGGAGGAGAAGTCGGTCGACTGGAGCGGCACCTCGTCGGCACCCAGCTCGGTGCCCCCGGCGACCTTGAGGCTCGCTTCGAACCCTTCCTGGAGCGAATGGCCGAAGGCGTAGTCGGTGGTGATGAAGTACCACTTCTTGCCGTACTTATCCAAAAGCAGCTTCGAGACCGAATTGGTCTCCATTCGCGTCGTGTTGCAGACGCGGAACACGTTCCAGTGGCATTGCGAGCCGGTGACGCTGTCGGTGTGGCCGCCGGGCACGATATGGAACACGCCCTTCTCGAAGCTGACGTTCGCCATGGCCTGAGCCAAGCCCGAATTGATGTTGCCGAGCAGGAAATTGACGTGGTCGCGCTCGATCAGCTTGTTGGCCTTCTGCACCGCAGTCGCAGTGTCGGCGCTGGTCGAATCCTCGACCAACAATTCGGCCTGCCGGCCGAGGATGCCGCCGTGAGCGTTGATCTGGTCGAGCGCCAGCTGGGCGCCGATCAGCTCGTTCTTGCCGAGCGCGGCGTAGGTCCCGGTCAAGGGATTGTCGAGGCCGATCTTGACGGTGTCGGCGGCGCGCGCGGACCACACGAAGGGCGCCGCGACCTGCGCCACGCCCGCGGCGGCGACGGCCTGCAAAATCGTGCGGCGGCGAATGGTGGACGAGGTGGGCCGGTTCATGTTTTCCTCCCTTGCCGTTTCCTGCATTTTGTCGGGAAAAACCGGCGCGCCGGCTTCCTGCCGGCGCCCCCTCCTGACGTTGCCGTTTCGTGATACTAAAATTCTACACCCCCCACAAGGGATTCCCCGCGGCAATAAAATTGCGTTACAGCGACGATGGCTGAAAATCCCGGATTTCGTCGGCCGGAGCCGCCGCGCTTCACAAAGCTTTCAATAGTTTGATTGACCTTCCCAAGGACCGCGACAGGAGACGGGACATGCAATCGAAGATCACGGGCTCGACCATGCCGGTCCTCGAGATCGCGCTCGAGCCGGGCGAGAAGATCATCGCCGAGCCGGGCGAATTCTCGTGGATGAGCGCCAACATGGTGCTGCGCACGACGACGCAGACGGCCGGCGCCAAGAGCATCTGGGGCGCGCTCGGGCGGGCGGTCTCGGGCGGCGGGCTGTTCATGACCGAATACACGTCCGAAGGCGGCACCGGCGTGATCGCGTTCGCGGCGAAGGTGCCCGGCACGATCCACGAATTCGACGTGGCGCCCGGGCGCTCGTACATGATCCACCGCGACGGGTTCCTGTGCGCGACCGAAGGCGGCACGCTCGCGATGGCATTCCAGCGCTCGCTCGGCGCCGGAATCTTCGGCGGCAACGGCTTCATCATGCAGAAGCTCGGCGGACCCTGCAAAGCGTGGATCGAATTGGGCGGCGAGCTCGTGACCTACGATCTGAAGGCCGGCGAAACCATCAAGGTCCATCCCGGCCATGTCGGCATGTTCGAGGACACGGTCAATTTCGACATCGTCACCATGCGCGGCATCAGCAACGCGATCTTCGGCGGCGCGGGACTCTTCATCGCGCAGCTCTCCGGGCCGGGCAAGGTGTGGCTGCAGACCCTCACGCTCGCCAATCTGGCGCACGCGCTCGCCCCCTATCTCGGCGGCAAGGGCGAGGCGCAGACGGTGCAGGCGGGTGTCTTGGGTGGCGTTGCCGGCTCGATCCTGCGCGGCCTCACCAACAACAACTAGGCCGCGACCTTCCACGCCGCATAGCCGCAGCCGACATAGACTTCCGGCACGGGATCGTAAGCGACGAGCTCGAAGCCGCGGCTGCCGGCAGCCGCGTGCGCAATCACCCAGTTGCGCACTTCGTGGGCGCCGTTGCCGGTCTGCGGCAGCGCGCGCTCGAGATAATCGGCGAGCGGGCCGTCATGCCCCGACGTGAAAAGCCTGAGACACTCGTGGTCGAAGCGCTCGTCGATCGCGCCCATGGTCGGCTCGCCGATCGAGTGGCTGAGGCCGCCCGTCGCCAGGATCGCGACGCGCAGACGCTCGGGATAGGATTCGATCGCACGACGCAGAAGCCGTCCCCAAGTGAGGCAGCGCCTGATGCTGATCATCGGCGGCTCGAGGTCGTTGACGATGATCGGCACGATCGCCGGCAGCCGCTTCAGCCCCATGCGCAGAAGCGGGATGCAGAAGCCGTGGTCGAGCCTCAAATGATGCGACACCGACGGCTCGAAATCCTCCTTGAGCGCGGTCTCGAGGATGTGGCGGCCGAGGCCCGGATGGCCCGGCATTTCCTGCCACGGAAAATCCTTGAGGAATGGTTCCGGCGGGCCGTCATGCGATTCGCCGACGCCGATGCAGAGCGACGGCAGATTGTCGAGGAAGAAATTGGCCCAGTGATCGGGCGAGATTTCGATGAGGATGTCGGGGTTGCAGGATTCAAAGCGCGCGCCCAGGGCCGCAAAGCGCGCCTTGAACTGCTCGCGCAGCGCCGGCGCCATCTTGTCCCAGTCGCGCGCGATGAGCGGCCCGTGGCTTGCCGCAAACACCCCGACGAGACTGGCCATGGCGCGCTCCTTTCGATGACGAGCGCGTTATAGCACCTCTCCCCTCCGGGAAGAGGGAGGACTAGGATGCGCCCATGCGAATCGTGTGCATCGGCGGCGGGCCGGCGGGGCTCTATTTCGCCATCCTGATGAAGAAGGCCGACCCCGCCCATCACGTCACCCTTTACGAGCGCAACCGCGCCGGCGACACGTTCGGCTGGGGCGTCGTGTTCTCGGACCAGACGCTCGAGAACATGCGCGACGGCGACGAGGCGACGCAGAAACGCATCATCGACAATTTCGCCCACTGGGACGACATCGAGATCCATTTCAAGGGCAATGTCGTCACCTCGCACGGCCACGGTTTTTGCGGCATCGAGCGGCGCCGGCTGCTCACGATCTTGCAGGAGCGCGCGCGCGAGCTCGGCGTCGAAATTGTGTTCGAGCACGAAGTGCCCGACATCCAGCAATTCGCCGACGCCGACCTCATCGTCGCGGCGGACGGCATCAACAGCCGCGTGCGTGCCGCTTACGCCGAGCATTTCCAGCCAGAGGTCGACTGGCGCCGCAACAAATTTGTCTGGCTCGGCACGCACCGCCTGTTCGAGGCTTTCACCTTCGTCTTCGTCGCGACCGAATGGGGCTGGTTCCAGGCGCACGCCTATCGCTTCGACGCCGGCACCTCGACCTTCATCGTCGAGACGCGCGAGGAAAGCTGGCGCGCCGCCGGGCTCGACCGCGCCGACCAAGGGGCGACGCTCGATTTCTGCCGCCGACTGTTCGCGCCGTGGCTCGAAGGCAAGGGATTGATGGCGCAGCCGAAGCCGGGCGGCGGCTCGGACTGGGTGACGTTCCCGCGCGTCGCCAACAAGAACTGGGTGCGCGGGAACCTCGTATTGATGGGCGACGCGGCGCATTCGGCGCATTTCTCGATCGGCTCAGGCACGAAGCTCGCGCTCGAGGACGCGATCGCCCTGGCGCGCGCGCTCCAGCGCCACGAAACACTTGCGCCTGCGCTTGCGGCGTACGAGACCGAGCGCCGGGTCGAGGTGCTGCGCCTCCAATCGGCGGCGCGCAATTCGACCGAATGGTTCGAGAACGTCGCGCGCTATGCCCGTTTTCCGCCGCGCCAGTTCGCCTATTCGCTGCTCACGCGGAGCCAGCGCGTCAGCCACGAAAATCTGCGCCAGCGCGACAAATCCTATCTCGAGCGGGTCGAACGCTGGCTCGGCGAGCGCACGACGGGCACATCAGCGGAGCGGCCGGTGCCGCCGATGTTCCTGCCGTTCCGCTTGAAAGGCATGAAGCTCGAGAACCGCATCGTGTGCTCGCCGATGGCGATGTACAGCGCCAAGGACGGCGTGCCCAACGACTTCCACCTCGTGCATTTGGGCGCGCGCGCCTTGGGCGGCGCGGGCCTCGTCTTCACCGAGATGACGTGCGTCGCGCCGGAGGGCCGCATCTCGCCCGGCTGCTGCGGCCTGTGGAACGACGCGCAGGAAGAGGTCTTCGCGCGTATCGTCCGCTTCGTGCACGAGAAGAGCCACACGAAGATCGCGCTGCAACTGGGCCATGCCGGCGCCAAGGGTGCGACGAAGGTCGGCTGGGAAGGATATGACGCGCCGCTCGATCCGGCGGACGCGTGGCCTCTCATCGCCCCGTCGCCCGTGCCGTGGAGTGCCGCAAACCAGGTGCCGCGCGAGATGACGCGCGCCGACATGGACGCGGTGCGCGACGCCTTTACCGAAGCCGCGCGGCGCGGCGCGCGCGCCGGGTTCGACCTGCTCGAGCTCCATGCCGCGCACGGCTATCTCCTCTCCTCCTTCATCACGCCGCTCACGAACAAGCGCGCGGACGAATATGGCGGCAGCCTCGAAAACCGCCTGCGCTTCCCGCTGGAAGTATTTCGGGCGATGCGCGCGGCCTGGCCCGAGGACCGGCCGATGTCGGTGCGCATCTCGGCGACCGATTGGGTGGACGGCGGCATCACGCCCACCGACTCGGTCGAGATCGCGCGCGCCTTCAAGGCGGCGGCCGCCGATCTCATCGACGTGTCGTCGGGCCTTACCTCGCAGAAGGCGCGGCCGATCTACGGACGCATGTTCCAGACGCCGTTCTCCGACCGCATCCGCAACGAGGTCGGCATCGCCACCATGGCGGTCGGCAATATCTTCGAGCCGGATCACGTCAATTCGATCATCGCCGGCGGGCGCGCCGATCTTTGCGCGCTGGCGCGGCCGCATCTGTGCGACCCGAGCTTCGCGCTCCACGCCGCCGTGACGCTCGGCTACGACGCGCCGTGGCCACTGCAATATCTCGACGGCAAGAAGCAACTGGAACGCCTCAAGGGGCAGGAAGCGGCCGACATGGCGATCGTCATATGAGCACGCTCATCCATCCCGAGGGCTGGCCGCCGGCCAAGGGCTTCGCCCATGCCGTCGCCGCCGAGGGCCGCGTCGTCTATGTCGCGGGGCAATGGGGCAGCACAGTGGACGGCGCGTTCCCCGAAGGGCTTCCGGCGCAGGCGAGGCAGGCGCTGCAAAACATCGCCGACGTGCTGAAGGCGGCGGGTGCCGCGCCCGAGCACGTCGTGCGCCTCACCTGGTACATGACCGACCTCGCCGACTACACAGCGAAGCTCCGCGAAATCGGCGCGGCCTATCGCGCCGTCATGGGCCGGCACTTTCCGGCGATGACCGCGGTCGAGGTGAAGCGCCTCGTCGATCCGCGCGCGCTCGTCGAGATCGAGGCGACGGCGGTTCTGCCGCGCTAGCCGGCCGTGTCGAAGGCGATGCCGGCCAGAATCTTGTCGACTCGATCATCGTCGGGCGACAGCGGCAGGAAGCAGGCCTCGAACTTGCGGAAGGACTTGTCGCGGCTCCAGTGCGCGAAGCCGGCACGGAAACGCGGCGCGCGATTGACGACGACGGCGGTCAGAATCTCGATCGTTTGCGCCGCCGATGTGGGCGGCATGAAGGTGCCGGCGATCTCACCCGTGGCGTTGACGCCATGGAAATCGACGATCGCGCCGCCGACCAGCCGGACGCGGTAGAGCTTTCCCGGTTCCTCGACGTCGTAAAGCATGACGTTGAGCACGAGCCGCCCGAGTTCCGCCGGATCGATGTCGGCGCGGCTCGGCATGCGGCGTCCGGCGCGCTTGTCGCTCCAGTAGCGATGAATCCGCGTGACGATGGGATCGCTCGGCCCGGCAATGTCGCGCGCGCCGCGTTCCGCGTCTGTCGGGGTTTTTGGCCGCGCTTCCATCGGCTGCTAATCCAGCAGGTCTTTGGCGGTGAAGATCGGCACGAGGGTGAGGCCCTCGCGCGCCAAGTTCTCGGCGGCTCCTTCGAGGCGGTCCACCACGGTGATGATCTTGCGGACGGTGCCGCCCTGCCCGCGCACGGCATTGACCGCCTGCATCACCGAGCCGCCTTTGGTCGTCACGTCCTCCATCAGAATGACGGGCGCGCCCGCCTTGTAGTTGCCGTCGATCTTCTGGTCGGTGCCGTGGCCCTTCTTCTCCTTGCGCACGACGAAGCCGTGGATGGGACGCCCGGGCCAGCTCTTGGCCGCGACCGCGACGACGATCGGCACGGCGCCCAATTCGAGCCCGCCGATCGCATCGACGCCGGGCTCGTCCGCGAGCATGGCGAACACGATCTCCGCCAGGAGCGCCGCGCCCTCGGGATCGAACATGGTGGGCTTCAGGTCGAGGTAGTAGCTGCTCTCCCCGCCCGAGGCGAGCTTGAACGTGCCTTTCAGCAGCGATTTCGCCTTGATGATTGCGAGAAGCCGCCGCTTCGCGGCCGCCAAATCCGCCATGGGTAGACCCCCTCCGATCCGCTAATATAGAGAAGATCGAGAGGATTCGCATGGAACGATCCTTCACCAAGGAAGTGGCGCTTTTGCGCAAGGGCGCGGGCGATGTGTTCGAGGGCGAAGGCATCCTTGCCATCACCAAGGGCCTGTTGCAGGCCGGCGTCAGCTACGTCACGGGCTATCAAGGTGCGCCGGTCTCGCACCTGATGGACGTCCTGAGCGACGCGAAGCCGCTTCTGGACGAGCTCGGCGTCCATTTCGCACCCGCCGCCAACGAGGCGGGCGCCGCCTCGATGCTCGCCGCCTCGATCAACTATCCGATGCGCGGTGCCGCGGTATGGAAATCGACGGTTGGCACCAACGTCGCCTCGGACGCGCTCTCGAACCTCGCCTCGGCGGGGGTCAAGGGCGGCGCCGTCATCATCGTCGGCGAGGATTACGGCGAAGGCGCCTCGATCATCCAGGAGCGGACGCACGCCTTCGCCATGAAGTCGTCGATATGGCTCATGGACCCGCGGCCCGACCATACGCGCTTCGTCGATCTCATCGCCGAGGCCTATGAGCTCTCCGAGGTGTCGCGCGCGCCCGTCATCATGGAGTTCCGCATCCGCGCCTGCCACGTGCACGGACGGTTCGCGACGAAGGACAATCAGCGGCCCGCGGTCGGCAAGAACCACAAGATCGCCGAACCCGATTTCGATTACGGCCGCATCTGCCTGCCGCCGGCGACCTACGCGCAAGAGAAGGACAAGATCGCGAACCGCTTTCCCGCCGCGATCGACTTCATCCGGCGGCGCAAGCTCAACGAGCTCTTCCCCGGCGCGCTCGACGAGATCGGCATCATCTGCCAGGGCGGCATCTACAACACGGTTTTGCGCGCGCTCAGCGAACTGGGCCTGGCCGATGCGTTCGGTGCGAGCCAGGTGCCAATCCTCTGCCTCAACGTGACCTATCCGCTCGTGCCCGACGAGATCACCGATTTCTGCGCCGGGAAGCGCGCGGTCCTCATGGTCGAAGAAGGCCATCCCGACTATCTCGAGCAGGCGTTGAACGCGCTCCTGCGCAAGGCGGACCTCAACACCACTGTCGTCGGCAAGTCGGTGCTGCCGATGGCGGGCGAATACACCGCCGAGGTGATGCTCCAGGGCGTTGGCCGCTTCCTCGAAGGCGCGGTGCCGAAGGGCGTCGATCTCGCCGCGATCGGCCAGCGCCTCGCGCAGCTCGAAGCGTGGAAGCAGCAGGCCCAGAAGCTCATCGGCGCGCCGGTGCCGAAGCGCCCGCCGGGATTCTGCACCGGCTGTCCCGAGCGGCCGGTCTTTTCCGCGATCAAGCTGGTCGAGCGCGACATCGGCAAGATCCATGTCGCGGCCGATATCGGCTGCCATACCTTCTCGACCCTGCCGCCCTTCAACATCGGCAATTCGGTGCTGGGCTATGGGCTGGGGCTTTCCAGCGCGGCGGGCGTCGCGCCCGCGTTCGAGAAACGCGTCATCAGCATCATGGGCGATGGCGGGTTCTGGCATAACGGGCTCAGCACCGGCGTGACCGGCGCCGCGTTCAACGGCCAGGACGGTGTCCTGATCATCATGAACAACGGCTACAGCTCGGCGACGGGGCAGCAATATCTCCCCTCCACCACGGCGGGCGGCCAGCGCAAGGCCACCGCCTCGATCGAGCAGGCGCTCGCCAACATGGGCATCTCGTGGGTGCGCTCGATCCGCAGCTACAGCGTCGGCAAGATGGCGCGGCAGCTCAAGTCGGCGCTCGCCTCGCCGGTGCGCGGGCTCAAGGTGATCGTCGCGAACGGCGAATGTCAGCTCGCGCGCCAGCGCCGCATCCGCCCGCTCCTGCGCAAGGCGGTGCAGGACGGCAAGCGCGTCGTGCGCACGCGCTTCGGCGTCGATGAGGATACCTGCACGGGCGATCATTCGTGCATCCGGCTTTCGGGCTGCCCGTCCCTGACCGTGAAGCCCAATCCCGATCCGCTGCGGCCCGATCCGGTGGCGCACGTCAACAACGACTGCGTCGGCTGCGGCGTCTGCGGCGAGGTGGCGGACGCGGCGGTGCTGTGTCCGTCCTTCTACCGCGCCGACATCGTGCAGAACCCGCGGTCGTGGGATCTGTGGCTCGCGCGGTTGCGGCAACGGGTGATCGCGCGGCTCCAGGCGCAGGCAGCGCCCGTCGCGGCGGCGGCCGAATGAGCGCGCGGCCGGTCACGGTGCTGATCGCCGCCTTGGGCGGCGAAGGCGGCGGCGTGCTCACCGACTGGATCGTCGCGGCGGCGATGGCGGCCGAGCTGCCGGTGCAGGCGACCTCGATCCCCGGCGTGGCGCAACGGACTGGCGCCACGACCTACTATGTCGAGATTTTTCCCGCGACCTATGCCGAGCTCGGCGGCAAGCGCCCGCTGTTCGGGCTTTATCCGAGCCCCGGCGGGGTCGACGTGATGCTGGCGTCGGAAGTGATCGAGGCGGGCCGCGCGCTCGAAGGCGGCTACGTCACGCCCGACCGCACCACGCTCGCCGCCGCGACGCACCGTATCTACGCGATCGCGGAAAAGCAGGCGATGGCCGACGGCCGCTTCGACACGAGCCGCATCCTCGAGGCCGCGCGCGCCTTGGCGCGCCGTCCGATCCTGTTCGACCTGACGCAAAGCAATGCGACGCGCGACCTGTCATTGAACGCCGTGCTGTTTGGCGTCGCCGCGGGGTCGGGCACGCTGCCGATCGCGCGCGATAAGTTCGAGGCGGCGATCCGCGAGGGCGGGATCGCGGTCGCGCAGAATCTCGCGGCTTTCGCCAAGGGGTGGGAGTTCGCCGAAGCGGGCGTGCCGCCCGACATCCTGCCGCGCGACGACCGCGCCCCGCGCAGCCTCGCCCTTGGCACGGACGCGCTCATCGGCACGGTCCGGCGCGAGTTTCCGGCCGCCGCGGTCGCGATCGTCGAGGAGGGATTGCGGCGCACCGCGGATTACCAGGACGCGGACTATGCGCGGCTTTATTACGAGCGTGTGCGGCGCGTTGCCGCCATCGACCGCGACGGCGATCTTACGGCCGAGGCCGGGCGCTATCTTGCGCTCTGGATGAGTTACGAGGACGTGATCCGCGTCGCCGATCTGAAGACGCGACCCGAGCGCTTCGCCAAGGTCATGCGCGAGATCCGCGCGCGGCCGGGCGAGCCCGTGCGCATCACCGAGTTCTTGAAGCCCGGCATCGACGAGATGAGCGCGGTCTTGCCGGCGCGGATTGGCCGCGCGCTCGAACGCTGGGCCGAGCGTCGCGGCTTGCGCGACCGCCTCCACATGCCGATGCGGCTGCAAAGCACCAGCATCAGCGGGTTCTTTCGGCTCTGGGCGCTGGCGAAGATGCGGCGTTTTCGGCGCGCGAGCCATCGTTTCGTCGAGGAGAGCCGCGCGATCGAGGAATGGCTCGATGCGGTGGTGCGCGCGGCACAGGATTCGAAGGAGCTGGCGCAGGAAATCGTGCTGTGCGCGCGATTGCTCAAAGGATATGGCGACACCTATCGCCGCGGCCGGGCCAACTACCGCCGCATTTTCGATAGCGCGGTGGTCCCGGCGCTCGCCCAGCCGAATGGCGCCGCGCCCGCTCGCGTCCGGAGCTTGCGCGAAGCGGCGCTCGCCGATCCCGAGGGCAACACGTTCGACCGCGCCCTTGCCGCCTCCCTGCCGCCCGAGGCAAAAGCCGCCGAGTGACCCCCCCTCTCGCATTTTCCCCATTGACTCCGGCGGCATTTGTATTTAACCTTCTTGTTAAATATGACGCCCAACCTCGATCACACATTTGCGGCTTTGGCCGATCCGACGCGGCGCGCAATCCTCGCCCGGCTCGCCGCCGGGGAGGCGACGGTGACGGAGCTCGCGCACCCCTTCGCCATCTCGCTGCCGGCGATTTCGCGCCACCTGAAGGTGCTGGAGCATGCCGCGCTGATCGAGCGGCGGCGCGACGGCCAGATGAGGCGCTGCCGGCTCACGCCGCGCCCGCTCGACGAGGCGCGACGCTGGATCGAATTCCACCGTGAATTCTGGAGCGCGAGCCTCGACCGGCTCGCGGCGCATCTCGAAAACGCGAAGGGAGCAAAACATGGCAAGCACCGATCAAAGCGTAAGCGATAGCACGACGCTCACCGTCACGCGCACGCTCGACGCCTCACGCGAGGCCGTGTTCGCCGCCTGGACCGACCCGAAGCAGTTCTCGCGCTGGATGGGGCCAGGCACGATCCGCGCCGAGATCGCGGCGCTCGAAGCGCGCGTCGGCGGGACTTACCGCATCGTCATGCACGGAACGCCCAACCCTGCTGGCATGAGCATCGTCTCCGGCACCTATCGCGAGATCGTGCCGCCTTCGCGCCTCGTCTTCACCTGGGCGTGGGAGGAGGACATGCTGACGCACAGGGCCGGCCACGAGAGCATCGTCACCATCACGCTGCGCGCGGTCGGAGCGAAGACGGAGCTGACGCTGCGGCACGAAAAGCTCGAATCCAAGGATTCGCGCGACAGCCACGCGCAGGGCTGGGACGGCTGCATGGACAAGCTGGTACAGTATCTGCAACACGGGAGGGCGTGATGGCTGATCTCATCCTCTATGGCATTCCGCAAAGCACCTACGTGCGCAGCGCGCGCATGGCGCTGATCGAGAAGGGCGTGCCCTACACGCTCGAGCACGCGACGCCGCACAGCGAGACGATCAACCGCGTGCATCCCTTCGGCAAGATGCCGGGCATGCAGCATGGCGACTTCACGCTCTACGAGACGAGCGCGATCCTGCGCTATATCGACGAGGCGTTCGACGGGCCGAAACTCGTGCCCGCCGATCTCCGCCGCCGCGCGCGGATGGAGCAATGGATGAGCTCCATCAACGCCTATTACGACCGCTCGATGATCCGTCAGATCGTGCTGCAATATTTCATGCCGCCGAGCGGCACGCCCGATCGCGCCGTCATCGACAAGGCAGCCGAGGACGCGAAGCGCCAGATCGCGGTGCTCGATGACGCGCTCGCCGAGGGCCCCTATCTCCTCGGCACCGACATCTCGCTCCCCGACCTGCTGCTCTGCCCGATCCTGTTCTATTTCTTCCGCACGCCCGAGGGCGAGGCGATGCTGGCGAATGCCAAGAACATCCAGCGGGCGGGTGAAAAAATCCGCGCGCGCAAGAGCTACGTCGACACGGTCCCGCCGCCGCCGCCAAAGCGCGGATGACGGACGGCATCGAAAACGTCCTCGACTGGCTTGCCGAGGGCGCGCCCACGGCAGCAACCGCCGAGGACATTCTCGACCAGCTGTGCCGGCGCATCGCGGCGTGCGGCGTGCCGCTGTGGCGCGTCTCGGTGTTCGTGCGCACGCTTCATCCGAACATCATGGGGCGGCGCTTCACCTGGCAGCCGGACAAGCCGGTCGAGATGAGCGCCGCTCCGTATCGGGTGCTCGAGACCGACTCTTTTCTCAAAAGCCCCGTCGTGCACGTCTACGAGACGAAGGAGGTCTTGCGCCGGCGCATCTGCGAACCCGATTGTCCCATGGACTTCGAGGTCCTGCGCGAGTTCATGGCCGACGGCGTCACGGACTACATCGCCGCGCCGCTGCGCTTCACCAGCGGCGAGATCCACGCCGTCTCCTGGACGACGCGCGCCGCGCAGGGATTTTCGGATGAGGACGCGGTCGCGCTTGCCCGCGTCGCGCCGGGGCTCTCGCGGCTGGCTGAAATTTATGCGCTCCGCCGCACGGCGCGGAACCTGCTCGATACTTACGTCGGCGCCCATGCCGGCGAGCGCATCCTGCGCGGGCAGATCCGACGCGGCGACACCGAGACGATTCATGCGGCGATTTGGCTTTCCGACATGCGCGGCTTCACCGCGCTCGCCGACCGGCTCGATCCCGCACAGCTCACCCATCTTTTGAACCGCTTCTTCGACGCGCAGGTGCCGGCGATCGCGCGCCACACCGGCGAAGTTCTGAAATTCATCGGCGATGGGCTGCTGGCGATCTTCCCCGTGGCCGAAGGCGATGGTGACGGCGCCGCCGCGTGCGAAGCGGCACTCGCGGCCGCACGGGAATCGCGCGCGGAAATCGCGGCACTCGAAGGCGCGCACGCGACCCCGGGCGTGGAGCGCGTGCGCTTCGGCCTGGCGCTTCATATCGGCACGGTGCTCTACGGCAATATCGGCGGGGCGGAGCGCCTCGATTTCACCTGCATTGGCCCCGCAATCAATCTCGCCGCGCGAATCGAGAAGCTCGCGGGCGAGCTCGGCCGCACGCTTCTCGCCTCGGCAGATTTCGCCGTGCGCTGCCCCGCGCTCGTTCCGGTCGGCCGCTTCTCGATCCGCGGCCTCGAGGCGGCGCAGCGCGTCTTCGGCTTGGCCGAGGAAACGGGAGCCGCCGAACGCTAGGCAGAAGGCGCCGCCTCTGATAACGTCGCCGGCATGAAAGCCAATTACATCGAATCCTATGGCGGCGCCGGCGCGGTGAAGTTCGGCGAGCTTGCCGCGCCCGCGGCGGGACCCGACGACGTGCTCGTCGCGGTCAAGGCGGCGAGCGTCAATCCGATCGACTGGAAGATCCGCGAGGGCTACCTCAAGGCCAATCTCGCGCTCAAATTCCCTTATGTGCTGGGCCGCGATTTTTCCGGCATCGTATCCGGCACGGGCGCCAACGTGCGCGATTTCACGATCGGCGACGAAGTCTTCGGCGTGGTCGACGGCACGCGCGGCGGCGCGCACGGCGAAATCTTGGCGACGAACCAGGAGCTTGTTGCCAAGAAACCGCGCAGCATCGATCACGTCGCGGCGGCATCGCTGCCGCTCGCTGCGGCCACGGCGATGATCGCGCTCGACGACACCGGAAAGCTCAAGAGCGGGGAGCGCGTGCTGATCCATGGCGGCGCCGGCGGCGTCGGCGCCATTGCCGTGCAGTTCGCGAAGGCGCTGGGCGCATGGGTCGCGACAACGGCGGGACGCGCCAATCTCGCCCGCATGCGCGACCTGGGCGCCGATCTCGCGATCGATTACGGCACCGAGGATTTCACAACGCGCGTCAAGGACCTCGATCTCGTCTACGACACGGTGGGCGGCGAGGTGCATCGCCGCTCGCAAGCCGTGCTGCGCGCGGGCGGGCGGCTCGTCTATATCTCGGCGGCGCCGTTGCCGCCGGGCGATCCGCGCCCCGGCATCACCATCACCCGCGCCGACATTCGCGGCAAGCGCCCGCTGTTCGAGCGGCTCGCAGCCCTCGTCGACCAGGGCAAGATCAAGCCGCAGGTCGGGCAGGTGCTGAAGCTGTCGCAAGCGGGCGAGGCCTACGAGATGAGCCGCACCGGCGTGCGCGGCAAGATCGTGCTCACGGCCGCCTAAGGAACTTTTGCCGCCACCGCAGCGTTTCCAGGCCCCATGACGCTGCGCGGACTGATCCTCGTCCTTGCCCTGCTCATGACGGCGGCGCCGGCCATGGCCGATTGCGCCGACGACATCGCGTCCTTGAAGGCACATATCGACGCCATGAGCCGCACCTCGCCCAATATCGGCCCCGCCAAGAAGGGGCTGGCGAAGGCGGCCGAGGACCAGCAGGACGAGGTCGCCTGCGACAACGACGTGGCGCGCACGTGGCGCGCCATCCGCAAGCCGGTCCCGGTCGCGAACGACGACGAGGCGCAGCAGTAGCCGCTAATAGCCGAGCGCGGGGTCCACGAGCTGTTGCGCCTTCTCGCCGCGCTCCAGGCGAAGCACGTGCTCGGCGATGCGCGGGACGATGTCGCCGGGATCGTGCCGGCGCGAGACATGCGGCATGACCGTGATGCGCGGATGGACCCAGAGCGGGCTGTCCTTGGACAGCGGCTCCTCGCGGAAGACATCGAGCGTCGCGGCGGACAGGTGCCCTGCGTCGAGCGCGGCGACGAGATCATCCTCGACCACATGCTGGCCGCGCGCGAGATTGACGATCGCGCCGCCCTTCGGCATCGCCGCGAAGGCGGTGCGGTCGAGAATGTTCTCGGTCTCGCGCGTCAGAGGCAGAAGGCAGACGACGATCTCGCTGCGGCCCAGGAACGAGGCGAGCTCTCCCTGCCCGGCAAAGACCTCGATGCCGTCGATCGCGCGCTTCGAGCGCGCCCAGGCGGCCATCTTGAAGCCGTGGTTGGCGAGGCACTTGGCGACGCCAAGGCCGATTGGGCCCAGCCCCATCACGCCGACGGTGCGTTCGTACGGGCGCAGCACGCGTTTCCTCTGCCATTCGCGGCGTTGCTGCGCCAGCGCGTAGTCGGGGAGCCCGCGATGATGGCGCAGCACGTGCATGAGCGCGTTCTCGTCCATCATCCGGTCGCCGTCGAGATTGCCGGTGCGCACGATCGGCACGCCCTTGGGCAGGGTCGGATCGGCGAGGAGCGTTTCCTGCCCGGCGAAGAGCGAGCAGATGAGCCGCAAGTTCGGCAGGCTCGCCAGAAACCCGCGCGGCACGCGCGCCACCGCGGCGACGTCGATCGCGGCGGGATCGCCCAGCTCGGGGTAATAGCGAACATCGCGGCCGGGCAAGGCCGTGGCGAGCAGCGAGCGCCAGTCGCTTTCGGGGCCAGAGATCGGCGCAAGCAGGATCGCCATGCTCAGAATCCGAAAAGCCGAGCGGGATTGTCGACCAGGATCGCCTTGCGCGCGGCGGGGTCGGGCGGAAAGTCGATCATCATGTTCATCAGGTCCCCGTCATTGATCATCTGGCCGGCTTGGTAAGTGTAGGCATGCGGCCAATCGGTGCCCCAGATCGTGCGGTCGGGCGCCTTGGCGATGATGGCGCGCGCGAGCTTGACGATGTCGCCGAACTCGGCCCCGGCATGGAGCATCCGGTCGGCGGTCGCGATCTTCATCCAGATGTGCTTCTCGCCGAGGAGATCGAGCACGACGCGAAAGGCCGGCTGATCGACGCCCTTCTTGGGATCGACCAGGCCGAAATGATCGATGATGACCGGCACGTCGAGACGGCGCAGCGTTTCCGCCTCCGTGACGAGAAGATCGGCCTCGATGTGGAAGCACGCGCACCACGGCAGGTCGCGGATGCGCGAGACGATGCGCAGGGTCTCGTCGCGGTCGTAATGGCCCTCGAGGCCAGGCCGGGCGTTGAAGCGGATGCCGCGCACGCCCTGGCCGTGAAGCGTCTTGTTGTCGGCCGCGCTCGCATCGGGATTGGCGCGCACCATGCCCTTCAAGCGACCCTCGGCCTTGGCGATCGCGTCGTGCATCACGCGGTTGTCGAAGCCGTGCACCGCCGGCATGACCATGACGCCGCGCTCCACACCGATCGCCTTCGCCATCTGCAGCCAATGCTCGACGGGCGCCGCGGGCGGCGTATAAAGGCGGGTCGAGACGAAGGGGAACACCTCCGGCGGGCCCATCACGTGGAAATGCGTGTCGATCGCGCCGGGCGGGACGCCAAATTTCGGCTTCTTCGGGTTGGGATCGGGCGGAAACGGCACGCGCAGGTTCGACGGCATCAAATCTCTCCTAGTACGATTTCGGCAGGCCCAGCACGCGCTCGGCGATGTGGCAGAGGATGAGCTGCGGCGTCACCGGCGCAAGGCGCGTGATCAGCGCCTCGCGCAGATAGCGCTCGACATGATATTCCTTGGCATAACCATAGCCGCCCATCGTCAGCATCGCCGTCTCGCACGCGCGGATCGCGGCCTCCGACGCGAGATATTTCGCGGCGTTGGCCTCAGCGCCGCAGGAAAGCCCCTGATCGTAGCGCCACGCCGCGTTGGCGGCCATGAGCCGCGCCGCCTCGAGCGCCATCCAGCGCTCGGCCAAGGGATGCTGCACGCCCTGGTTCTGGCCGATCGGGCGGCCGAACACGACGCGCTCCTTGGCATAGGATGTCGCGCGCGCGAGCGCCGCGTGGCCGATGCCGACCGCCTCCGCCGCGACGAGAATGCGCTCGGGATTGAGGCCGTGCAGCAAGATCTCGAACCCCTGCCCTTCGGCGCCGACACGATCCTCTTCCGGCACTTCGAGCCCGTCGATGAAGAGCATGTTCGAATTGACCGCCTTGCGCCCCATCTTGTCGATCTCGCGCACGTCGACGAAGCGGCGGTCGAGCGCGGTGTAGAAGAGCGAGAGCCCGTCCGTGTGCTTCTTCACCGCATCGCGCGGGCTCGTGCGCGCGAGGATCAGCATCGTGTCGGCCACCTGCGCCGTCGAGGTCCAGACCTTCTGACCCTGCACCACATAGCGCGCGCCCTTCTTCTCGGCGCGCGTCTCGATCGCGCCGGTGTCGAGCCCGGCATTGGGCTCGGTGACGGCGAAGCAGGCCTTGATCCTGCCCGCCGCGAGCGGCGGCAGATGGCGGCGCTTCTGCTCGTCCGTGCCGAAGCGCACGACGGGATTGAGGCCGAAAATGTTCATGTGCACCGAGGACGCGCCCGCCATGCCGGCGCCCGATTGCGCGATGGCACGCATCATCACCGCCGCCTCGGATATGCCAAGGCCGGAGCCGCCGAACTCCTCCGGGATGCAGATGCCGAGCCAGCCGCCCGGCCGCAATCGCGCCGTGGAACTCGTGCGGAAAGGCGCCGTCGCGGTCGCGCGCCAGCCAATAGTCGTCGCCGAAGCGGGCGCAGATGCGTCCGATCGCTTCCTCCACCTCCCTCTCGGTCGTCGACGGCGCGAATTCCATGGTAGAATCCCGGCGCCAGTGAACCCGATGGAGTTTCGTGATGCAACAGCACGCTTCGAGCGAGCCCAAGGTCTTCCTGAACTATACGCAGGCTGAGCTCGACGCGGCCTATGACCAGGCGGCCTATGCGCCCAATCGCGACCAACTCGGCGCGCGCCGCGTCAGCCTCAGCGACGCCGTGCGCGAGCGCCTCGGCGCGCCCGAGCGCCATGCCTATGGCGAAAGCGCGGTCGAGGGGCTCGACGTGTTCCGCGCGAAAACGCCAAACGCCCCCATCTTCATCCTCGTCCATGGCGGCGCGTGGCGCGCCGGCACCGCGAGGGACTATGCCTATGCTGCCGAAGTGTTCGTGCGCGCGGGCGTCACTTTCGTCGCGCTCGATTTCGTGTCCGTGCAGGACGCCGGGGGCAGCCTTTTTCCGATGGCCGAGCAGGTGCGCCGGGGCATCGCGTGGGTCTGGAAAAACGCTGAGAAGATTGGCGGCGATCCGGCGCGCATTTATATCGGCGGCCATTCGTCGGGCTCGCACCTCGCGAGCTGCGCCCTGATCGCGCCGTGGCGCAACTATGGCGCGCCCGACAATTTCATCAAGGGCGCGATCCTGGGCAGCGGCATGTACGATCTGGCGCCGGTGCGGCTTTCGGCGCGCAGCAAATACGTCAAGTTCACCGACGAGATGGTCGAGGAATTGTCGCCGATCCGCCATCTCGACCGCATCAAGGCACCGCTCGTCCTCGCATACGGAACGCTCGAAACGCCGGAGTTCCAGCGCCAGTCGCGCGATTTCGCCGCCGCGCTCAAGGCCGCGGGCAAGAAGGTCGAGCTGCTCGTCGGCGAGCACTACAACCACTTCGAGATGAGCGAGACCTACGCCAATCCCCTCGGAATTCTGGGCCGCGCCGCGCTCGAGCAGATCGGGGCGAAGCTCACACCGGCTTGAAGGCGCGGTCCAAGGCCACGTCGATCAGGAGCGGCGCGCCGCCGGAGAGACCCTTCTTCAGAAGGTCGATCGCGTCGGCCACGCTGTCGGCGCGCTCGGCCGAAACTCCGAGCGAGCGCGCGAGGCCGATATAGTCGATCTCGGGCTCGACCAGGTCCATCGCGACGAAGCGGTCGGTCTGCGCGGCGAAGCCCCGCATCGCGTTCACGCGCTGTTTCAGGATGCGGTAGGAGCGGTTGTTGAAGATCATCCACACCACGCCGATCTTGTAGCGCGCCGCGGTCCACAGGGCCTGGCACGTGTACATGGCGCTGCCGTCGCCGATCAATCCCACGACCGGCCGGTCCGGCAGCGCGATCTTGGCACCGATAGTCGCCGGCAGGCCCCAGCCGATGCCGCCGCCGCGCAGCGCGAAGAGGCTTTGCGGATCGTCGGCAGTGATGAGATTACGCAAGCCGCCGCTCGAGGAAATCGTCTCCTCGATCACGACCGCGTTCTTGGGCAAGGTCTCGCCGATCGCGCCCAGAAGCGCCAGCGGATCAACGGGGCGCTTGCCGCGTAGGTCGCGCGCCTTGGCGCGGAGCGCCTCGCGCGCTTCGAGATTGGCGCGTTTGGCAATCTCGAATCTCTCGCGCGCCAGCGCCTTGCCGCGCTCGCCCATCTGCTGCGAGAGGGCGGCCGTGAGATCGGGCAGAGTGAATTTGGGATCGCCCAGGATCGCCACCTCGGTCGGAAAATTCTTGCCCAATTCCCACGGGTCCACATCGATGTGAATGATCGGAAAGCCCGGCGGCAACGCTTCCTGGTCGGATGGCAGCGACAGCGAGAAGAGATCGGCGCCGACCGAAAGCAGCAGATCGTGCTCGGCGAAGACCTTTCGCGTCGAGGGCGCGACGCGCGCGATGTTGCCGCGGAACAGCGGGTGCGAGGACGGGAACGACGCCGTGCTCGGGATGAGCTCGGCATAGACGGGCGCGCCCAAAAGCTCGGCGAGCGCCACCAGCTCCGGCAGCGCGCGGCTCTGCGCCACGATGTCGCCCGCCATGATGACCGGCCGCTCGGCCTTGGCGAGAAGCGCCGCCGCCTTCGCCACCGCCGTGGGGTCGCCGCGCATATGCGGCGCGACGCGCGTCGGCGCCATCAGGTCGAGCTCGCCTTCATCCTTCAGCACGTCGGCCG
Organism: uncultured Alphaproteobacteria bacterium; assembly: GCA_963729295.1. GTDB lineage: Bacteria > Pseudomonadota > Alphaproteobacteria > ATCC43930 > CGMCC-115725 > DATJLY01. The sequence goes on along the minus strand of CAVSNJ010000010.1, from coordinate 161,068 downwards.
GCAGCGACAGGAACACGGGGCCCGTGGGCGGCGCGAGCGCTGTCTTGGCGGCGCGGTGCACCATGCGCGGCAGGTCGCCGAGGCGCCGCACCTCTGCCGACCATTTGACGAGCGGCTTCGCGATCGTCGGCAGGTCGGCCCACAGGATGGGCTCGGTGAGGTTAAAGCCCTGATCGTGCTGACCCGCCGTGACGATGAGCGGCGCGCCGGCTTTCTGGGCGTCGTAGAGCATGCCCATGGCGTTACCGAGGCCGGGCGTCACGTGCAGGCTCACGGCCGCGAGCTTGCCCGAGGCCTGCGCATAGCCATCGGCCATCGCCATCACCGCCGCTTCCTGAAGCGCCAGCACGTAGCGCAGTTCGTCCTCGACGGCGAGCGCGTCCATCAGCGGCAACTCGGTCGTGCCGGGGTTGCCGAACATGAACTCGACGCCATTCATCTTCAGCAGCTCGAGAAAGGCACGTTTTCCGGAGAGATTCGGCATTTCGGGCTCCCTAGAAGAGCGGCGGAACGAGCAGCGCGGCGGTTTGGCCCGCAGCGCCGATGAGCGCGGGCGCGGCCAGCACGACCGGCACGCTATCTATTTCTATGGCGGTTTGCACCGAAACGACCATGCCGGGGCTGAGGGCCCGCGGGCGGGCGAGGCGCGAGCCGGCGAAGGGCTCGAGCGGCTGCGCGACGCGGCAGCCTTCAACGAGCCACGACGCCATGGCGGCGAGGCTATTTGTGTCCGGCAGCAACGCTACCGCGGCGGCAAAGCGCTCTACCGCCTGCCGCGCAAGGCCGGCGCGGGCGCTATCGCGGAAGATCGTGCGCGCAAGCCGCACCCATGAACCTTTATAGGCGACGGTAGCGCGGATCGCGTAGCTCGACCCGAGCGCGGCGCGCCCCTCGATGCGCACCAAGCGCCGGTCGCGCGCGAGATCGGGAGCGACCGCGACATAGCATTCCTCGGCGCCCAGTGCGCGCGCGTGATCCTCGACCGCGGCGATCGCTTCGGTCGCCTCCGTGAGCTTCGCCGAGGCGCGCGCGAGTGCTGCGTGCGCGATCGTCGCGACCTTGCCGGCGAGCGCCAGTTCCGCCGGATCCGCGGCGGCGCGAAGGTTCGCGAAGAGCTCGGTGGCATCGGCGAGCGTGGCGCCCGCGGCGCGCATATCGGCGGCAATCCCGGCCGGGAAATTGTCGAGATCGGCGACGCCGACGGTACCGCCGCCCGCCGCCGCGATCGCTTTTGCCGCTTCGGCGCCGAAGCGCCCGGTGCTGGTCACGTGGGTGACGCGGCTCGTCGCCTCGATCCAGGTCGCGACGCGCTTCGAGAGCGCGACCACGAGATAGGGATCGCCGCCGCGCGGCAGCACCATCACGCCTTCCGACCAATAGGGCACGAAGCCGCAGAGATACGATGCCGCGGCGGGCCGCGTGTTGTTGCTGTAGAGCAGCAGCGCGCCGAGACCGGCCTTGCCCATCGCGGCCTGCGCGCGGGCGACGCGCGCGGCGAGCGCGGCTTCGGGCAGCTCCGCTTTCGACCAGGCGATGAGGCCGCGCCGCATCAGGCGCCCGTCTCGAACAGCTCGCGCGCGGTGCGCGTCAACACTTCCGCGCCGTCCTCCGTCACCAGCACGGAATCGCCCAGCACCATGTAGCCCACTTCGGGATGATAGGTGTTGGGATGGACGACGATCGCCATGCCCGGCGCGAGCTTCGTGTCCACGTCCTCGAGAATGTGCGGCTTCGAGTCCGCGAAGAGGCCGAGCCCGTGGCCGCGCACGCGGGTGTATTGGTCGGTGACGTAGTCGCCGAAGCCGTATTTGCGGAAGACGTCGTTCTCGGCGCGGGCCACGTCGGCAGCGGTGGCGCCGGGGCGTACGGCCGATATCCCCGCCTCGAGCGCCTCGAGATAAAGACCATGCGCGCGGCGCTGCGCATCGTTTGCGAATCCTGACGACGAGCGTGCGGCAGATCTGCGCGTAATAGCCTTCGATCGCCGGCGTGAGCTCGGTGGTGACGAGATCGCCCGCTGCGACGACGCGATCGGACGGCGGCGTCATGCCGAGCACGTCCTTGCCGCCCGAGCCCAGGATCATGAAATTGTCGGGGCAGCCTTTCCGGCGCAGGAACGCCTCGACCGCGCCGGTCAATTCGTATTGCCGCCGGCCCGGCCGCGCCGCGTCGCGAAAGACGACATAAGCCTCGTCCGCGATCGCCGCCGCGCGGCGCAAAGCGTCGTGCTCGGATGCGATCTTGTGCATGAGGAGGCGGTCGAAGAGTGCGGTCGCGTCGTCGAGCGCGAAGCCGCGCGCGGGATCGGCCAGGAAACTCGGCAGGAAGCGGCGCGGCGCGGCGGCGATACGGCGATTGCCGAGCCGGCCCAGATGCGCCGCCACCGCGGGCGCGATCTCGGGCGCCAGATGGAGCGCGAGCCCCGCCGTCTCGCCTTCGGCGCGCTCGATCTCGGTCGCGCTGTCGAGGAAGAGCTCCACCTTGCCGTCGCCGGTCACGACGGCGATGCCGTTTCCCTCCAGAATGCCGAAATCCGACGCATAGCGCAGGTAATCGCCCTGCCAGGCATTGCCGTAGATGACGAGCGCGTCGATCCGCGCCTCCGCCATCGCCTCGGCGACACGACGGCGCCGTTCCTCCCGCAGCATGAGCACCTCTTGCACGAACCGCCCGGATCATAGGATGGAACCGGGCGGCGAGACAGGGCATCGGCCGTTGCGCTTCGCGAGCGAAATACCCTCGCCCCGCCCCCTCACCGTCGACCGCATGCGGTCGACCCTCTCCCCGAGGGGAGAGGGTTCGCGCGCCCGTCAACGCGACGCCCGGACGGCCATCTGGGCAAGGGATCGGCGCTCGGCTATCATTCGCGCGAGAGCAATGGGAGCGCCGCGAACGCGCTTCCCGGGAGAGGAACCATGGCAGTCATCAAGGTTTGGGATATCGCGTATGGGCGTCTGCGCTCGCCCGATCTCGACGTGCAGGAAGAATTTTTGAGCGATTTCGGCATGGTGCGCGCGGCGCGTACGGCAAACGCGCTGTACATGCGCGGCACCGATCCGTTCCATCATCTCCACGTCACCGAGAAGGGCGATCAAGCTTTCCTCGGCATGGCTTGGCACGCCAAGAGCGAGGACGATCTGAAGGCGCTCGCGAAGGCGCCGGGCGCCTCCGGCATCGAGCACATGGACGAGCCCGGCGGCGGCATGCGCGTGCGCTTGAAGGAGCCGAACGGCTATTCGATCGAGGTCGTCTATGGCCTCGATTCCGTGCTGCCGATCCAGGCGCCGCGCCAGGCGGTCAATTCCGGCCCGATCCCGCTCAACCGCCGCGGCGAGCTGATGCGCATCCGCAAGGGCCCGTCATCGGTCAAACGCATCGCGCACGGCGTCATGGGCACGCCGCGCAATGTCGAGACGGTGAAATGGTTCCGCGACATGCTCGGGCTCGTGTGCTCGGACGACCTCTATGCCGGGCCGCAGGAGAACATCATCGCCTCGTTCAACCGCTGCGACAACGGCGACGAGTATGTCGATCACCACGCTTTCTTCTGCATGAAGCACGAGAAGACCGGCCTCAACCATTTCTCGTTCGAGGTGCAGGACATCGACGACGTGTTCATCGGCCACGAATACCTGATCGGCAAGAAGAAGTACGAGCATATGTGGGGCATCGGCCGCCACCTGCTCGGCAGCCAGGTGTACGATTACTGGGGCGATCCGTGGGGCCGCGTACACGAGCATTGGGCCGACAGCGACCGGCTCAACCTCGCCAACGGCTCGAACCTCGTGCCGGTCGAAATCGGCTTCACCTCGCAATGGGGCGAGGCGCCGCCGGAAAAATTCATCCATCACCTGAGCCCTTGAGGACGTGACGACGCGCTGGTTCAGGGCACGCAGCTTTGGCTGGGGATGGACGCCCGTCACGATCGAGGGCTGGGTCGTGACGGGGCTGTTCCTGGTGCTGGTGCTCGGGGGTACCGGCGTTTTCGTCTACCGCCTGCAAGGCGGCACTGACGTCAGGCTCACGACCGGGCTCTATCTCGCTTGGATCGCCGCCCTCTCGGGCGCGCTCGTCGCGATTGCCTGGATGACCGGCGATCCGCCACGCTGGCGCTGGGGCCAATAGACACTCATTTTTTGGAGGGAGGCGACATGCCGGACATCCTTTCGAAGCGCGACGGCGCGGTGCTCGAGATCACGCTCAACCGGCCGGACCACGGCAACGGCGCGACCGACGAGATGGCGGTCGAGGTGACGCGCCTCATCGAGGAAGCCGACAGCGGCACGCAGATCATCATCCTGCGCGGCGCCGGCAACGATTTCTGCATCGGCCGCGCCGTGATGGGCCAGCGCCCGCAAGGCCCGGTCGAGGCGCTCGATAGGAAGCGCGCCTTCGACACGATCTTCAAGGCCTATGGCGCCATCCGCAATTCGCCGGTGCCGGTGGTGGGCGTGGTGCAGGGGCGCGCGCTCGGCTTCGGCTGCGCCGTGGCGGCGGTGTGCGACATCACGCTGGCCTCCGACACGGCGACCTTTCAGGTGCCGGAAATGGCGCACAACATCCTGCCGACCATGGTGATGTCGTCGTTCATCGATCGCGTGCCGAAGAAGGCGTTCGCCTATCTCGTCTATTCGACCGCCGTCATCAGCGCCGAGCGCGCCTTGAGCTTCGGCATCGTCAGCGACGTGGTGCCGGCGGCGAAGCTCGAGGACGCGGTGCAGAACCTCAAGGCCGCGATCCTGAAAGCGCCGGCGCCGGCCGTGCACGGCGTCAAGGAATACGTCAGGACCGCCTTCTCGATGTCGACCGAAGGCGCGGTCGACTACGCGCGCAACATCCACGCGGTGATCAACTCATCGTCGGAGATGCGGCCGAAACGGTAGCGGCGGAGCGGTTCGGATCAGCCGTCGTTCCCGCGCACGCGGGAACCCAGGAGCGAGCGACGCGCGGTTGCCCTGGGCCCCCGCTTTCGCGGGGGCGACGGAGAATTTTTCGCTACGTGTGAATCGAGCCCTGGGCCGCTATCGGCCGGGCGGCCGGTAGCTCACGCTCTTCGCCAGCGCGCGGTCCACTTCCTCGACCGTCATCAGCGCCGTGGTGCGCGTGCGCACGAGCCCGGCCGCGCTCGCAGCGATGGCGACCGCGGCGACGCCGACGATGTCGGGAAAATCGACGACCGCGACCACGTCGTCCTCGCCGAGGCTGAAATAGAGCGCATCGAGCTTGCCGCCCGCGCCTTCCATCAGCTTGGCGATGGCGTCGCGGCGGCCGCTGGCCTTTTCCCGCTGCAGCCCCTGCAAACCCTCGGCGGTATAAGCCGCGTGGACGAGATATTTTGCCATGTCGCGCCTCCCTCCTCTTTCCTCAGTACATGACGGCGCGCAGCGGCGGCTTGGCGTCCTGGCCTTGCGGGAAGGCGGACAGCTCGGCATCGGGCTTCGAGCCCCACAGGCACACCGCATACTGGTCGAACGCGAACTGGCGCGGACGATAGTCGGCTTCGTCCCCGGGCAGGATGTGCTTCACGCCGCACGAATACTCGTAGCACGTGCCGTCCGGCCCGCGGAAATACACCATCACCGCGGTCGAAAGCGGATGGCGCCCCGGCCCCAGCAAAATCTTGACGCCCTTCTCCTTGAGGAAGTACCAGGCCCGCATCACGTCGTCGATATCCTCGACCTGGTGATTGATGTGCTGGATGCCGGTGCGCTGCGCCGGGAAGAGCGCCAGCGAATGATGCGCCGTGGCGATGCGCAGGAGCGGCGCGTCGCCGATCCAGTCGCTGACGCGCGCGTTGCAGATGCCGGTCCAGAACGCCTCGTCGCGCGCCGGGTCCTTGGTGTAGAGGCCGATATGGCTGAAGCCGGTGATGCCGGCGTCGCGCGCCGGGAAATAGCGCAGGCCCGTGTGATAGGGCCGCGCCACGATCTCGATCTTGTTGCCGGTCGGATCGGTCGAGGCGACGAAGGCCCTGACGCGGCGCTTGTCGCACTCCTCGCGCGTGCCGGCATGGACCGGCCGGCCGGCGGCTTCGAGCTCGGCCGCGACCTTGTCGAGATCGTCGGGATCGATGAGGTCGAAGCCGATCGTATGGTCCGCGGGATCGCCCTCGAAATAGACCAACGTATGGTCGCGCGTGTCGCCGCGCGTCGTGACCTTGTCGCTGCGGAAATAGGCCGACTTGCCCTCGCGCGCGACGAGCTGGAGCCCGACGATGTCAGTGGCGAAGCGGATCGCGCCATCGAGATCGGGCGTGCCGATGCGCAGATAGCGGATGTCCTGGAGATTGATCATGCGCCGCGTGCCTCACGAAATGCCGCGCCAAGCGTGCGGCCGATCGCCGCGCTTGTCAACGCAGGGGCGCGGCGCGCGGCAGCGCGATTGCTTGGCCCATGACCCTCATGACCGCCCCTCGCGCCCTCTCAGGCCGCCGATTGCCGCCGCGCGGCGCGCGCCTTGCCCTGGTCGTGCCCGGATTTGATCGCGGCGATCGCCTCGCCGATCTGCGCCAGCATGCGCTTCAGCTCCTGCACCTGGCGGGCGCCCAGGTTCGCGGTCACGATGTCTTCGTAGCCGGCGGCGGCGCCCATCAGCTTTTGCGCAAGCGCGCGGCCCTGGTCGGTGACGCGGATGCGTACGGCGCGCGCGTCCTTGCCCGAGCGCCGGCGCGAGACGAGCCGCTTCGTCTGCATCGAGCCGATGAGGCGCGACAGGGTCGAGACCTCCATGTCCGTGAGCTCCGCCAGCTCGCCGAGGCGAACGTCCTCCTGACGGTGCAGCGCCGTGAGCACGCGATACATCGACAGCGAGACGCCGAAGCGCGCGAGATCGCGCTCGGCGAACAGCTCGGCCATGCGGATGCCGGTGCGGTTGAGGAGGAACGGCAGTGTGCTTCTCAGATCAAACATTGCGCGCCCACCTATTTAGTTACCTGTTGCCTACTTTCATCCACTCTACGCCGGAACGGCGCGGCTGGGTAGCGAAAATCAGCCGCGCGCCGCGGCCAAAAGCCGCCGTGCCGCCGCGACGATCGCGTCGGCGTCGAGCCCGTAGACGCGATAAAGATCGGGGATATCCCCCGACTGGCCGAACGCCTCGACGCCCAAGGGCGCGATCTTCTGGCCGCGCACGCCGCCGAGCCAGGACAGCGTGAGCGGATGCCCGTCGAGCACCGTGACGAGCGCCGCATCCCGCGCCAGCTCGCCGAGGAGGCGACCCGCCTGCGAGCGCGGGCCCGCGGCACGCCAATCGCGATGCAGCCGGTCGGGCGAGCTCACCACCATGAGGCCGGCACTCGCGGTGAATTCGCCGATCCGCGCCACCGCCTCGATCGCCTCGGGCACGACCGCGCCCATGGCGATGACGGCGACCGCGCCGCCCGGCGCCGGCCGCTTCAGCCAATAGGCGCCGGCGGTCAGGTCGGCGGCGAGTGCTTCGTCCATCTCGCGCCGCGGCTGCTCGAGCGCGCGGGTCGAAAGCCTGAGATAGACCGCGCCGCCGTCCGGCCGCTGCATGTGATCGAAGCCCCAGCGCATCACCGCGTCGAGCTCGTCGACGAAGGCGGGCTCGAACAGCGTGAGCCCCGGCTGGCCGATGCCGACGAGCGGCGTCGCAACCGATTGGTGCGCGCCGCCCTCGGGCGCAAGCGTGATGCCCGACGGCGTCGCGACCAGCATGAAGCGCGCGTCCTGGTAGCAGGCGTAGTTGAGCGCATCGAGCCCGCGCGCGATGAACGGATCGTAGAGCGTGCCGACCGGCAGAAGGCGCGCGCCGAACTGCCGCTCGGCAAGGCCCAATGCGGCGAGCAGCAGGAAAAGATTGTTCTCGGCGATGCCCAATTCGATGTGCCGCCCGTCCGGCGCGAGCGTCCAGCGCTGCGCCGACGGCAGGCGCTGCTCGCGGAAGAGATCGGCGTGCGCGGTGCGCGCGAACACCGCGACCTGGTTGACCCAGCCGCCCAGATTGGTCGAGACGGTCACGTCGGGCGAGGTCGTGACGACGCGCGCGGCGAAATCGCCTTGCGTGCGCGCGATCTCGATCATGATGCGGCCGAACCCGTCCTGCGTCGATGTCACGGCCGTGCGCGGCAGATCGAGCTTCGGCATCGGCAGCGGCGGCGCAAGGCGAATCCGCGGCGGCGCGCGCTCCGCCATCGGCACCGAAGCGACGAATGCCTCGAGCTCGGCTTCCGGAATGTCGAGGCCCGCGAACCGCTCCCATTCTTTGCCGTCCGGAATTCGCTCGCTCGCTTTGTAGCTCGCCATCTGCGCCGGATTCATCAATCCCGCGTGATTATCCTTGTGGCCCGCGAGCGGCAGGCCCATGCCCTTAATCGTGTAAGCGACGAAGCAGTGCGGCAGATCGTCGCGCACTTGATCGAACGCCGCGACGACGGACTCCATGTCGTGCCCGGCGAGATTGGTCATGAGCGCGTGGAGCGCGGCATCGTCATGCGCCTCGAGCAGGCGCGCGACGCCGGGCTCCGCGGCAAGATCGGCGGCAAGCCGACGGCGCCACGAAGCGCCGCCCTGAAACGTGAGCGCCGAATAAAGATCGTTCGGACATTCGTCGATCCAGCGCCGCAAGGCCGCGCCGCCCGGTCCCGCGAATGCCGCCTCGAGGCGCTTGCCGTATTTGAGCGTCACCACCTTCCAGCCGACCGTCGCGAAGAATTCCTGGATCTTCTGGAACAGATGATCGTTGACGACGCCGTCGAGGCTCTGGCGGTTGTAGTCGATGATCCACCACACGTTCCGCACGTCGTGCTTCCAGCCCTCGAGCAGCGCCTCGAACACGTTGCCCTCGTCGAGCTCGGCATCGCCCATGAGCGCGATCATGCGGCCCGGGGCGCTGCCCTCGGGCATCATGCGGTGGAGCCGCACATAGTCCTGCACGAGCGCGGCGAAGAGCGTGTGGCCGACGCCGAGCCCGACCGAGCCGGTCGAGAAATCGACCTGCGTCTTGTCCTTGGTGCGCGAGGGATAGGCCTGGGCGCCGCCGAGCGCGCGAAATTTCTCGAGCGATTGGCGGCTCTGCCGGCCGAAAAGATACTGAACGGCGTGGAAGACAGGCGCCGCGTGCGGCTTCACCGCGAGCCGATCCTCAGGCCGCAGCGTGTGGAAATAGAGTGCGGTCATCACGGTCACCGCCGACGCGCAGCTCGCCTGATGGCCGCCGACCTTGAGCCCGTCGCGGTTCTCGCGCACATGGTTCGCGTGATGGATCGTCCAGGTCGCGAGCCACAGCACCTTGCGCTCCAAGGCGCGCAGCAGCGCGAGGCGCGATGTGGATGCCGGCTGCGATCGGGCCTTGGCGAGCGCCATCGGGCGCTTATAGCTAATCGGCCGAGGGCGTGGCGAGTTGATTGCGCGCGGCCGCGCGGTGGCCGCTCAATTCCGCGCCGGCATCGGGGCTGAACCGGCGAAAGAACAGGATCGAAGGCAGCGCGAAGAGCCCGATCACGACGAAGACGGTGCGCACGTCGCGCGCGCCGAGCGCGGCCGCATCGGCGCCGCGGAGCACCAGCATGAGCTGCATCAGCGCCGCGCCCAGGGCGACGCCCGTGCCGCTGCACAGTTGCTGCACCATCTGCGCAAAGCTCGTGGCGCCGCTCAGCTCGCCCGTCGGAATGTCGGCATATTGCAAGGTGCTGAGCGCGTTATATTGCAGCGAACGCATGAAGCCGAACAGCAGAAACGCCGCGAAGATGACGCCCAGCGGCGTCGCGGCGTCGAAGAGGGCGCTTGCCGCCATCCCCGCGGCGCTGATGACGGCGTTCCAGACGACGACGCTGCGGAAGCCGAAGCGGCGCAAGGTCGCGGGCGCGACGGCGTTCATGGCGCAATTGCCGATGGCGTCGGCGAAGATGAGCATGCCCGAGACGAACGCCGTCATGCCGAGCCCGACTTGAAGGAAGACCGGCAGCAGGAATGGGATCGAGCCGGCGCTGATGCGGAAGAACAATCCGCCCCAGACCGACAGCGCAAATGTGGGAAAGCGGAAGAGCGCGAGATTGAGGAGCGGCGTCGGATGGCGCAGCGCGTGAAAGACGGCCAGCGTTCCCACCCCCAACCCCGCGGCGAAGAGCGCCACGAACCCCAAGGCGTCGCCCAACGATCCGTGCGCCGCGAGATCGAGGCTGTAGAGGATCGAGGCGAGCGACAGGCCGCTCAGCACGAAGCCCAGCCAGTCGAGCGGGCGCGCCGCGAACTCGCGGAAATTCTCGATCAGATACGTGACGAGCACCATGCCAAGGATGCCGATGGGCACGTTCAGAAAAAATACCCAGCGCCACGAGAAATACGTCGTGATGAAGCCGCCGATCGGCGGGCCTACGACCGGGCCGATGAAGGCCGGCACGGTCATCCATGCCATGGCGCGGACATATTGCGAGCGGTCGACGCTGCGGAACATGACGAGGCGCCCGACCGGCACCATCATCGCGCCGCCGACGCCCTGCACGACGCGCGCGAGCACAAGCTCGGCCAAATTGTCGCTCAGGCCGCAGAGCACCGAGGCGAGCGTGAAGAGGCCGATCGCCGCGCGGAACACCGTGCGCGAGCCATAGCGGTCGGCGATCCAGCCCGAGAGCGGAATGAAGATCGCGAGGCTCAGCATGTAGGCGGTGACGCCGAGCGAGAGCCGCACCGGGTCGGAGCCGAACGAGCGCGCCATCGCCGGAAGCGCCGTCGTGATGACAGTGCCGGTGAACGTCTCCATGAAAAAGGCGCAGGCGACGACGAGCGCGACGATCATCTGGCTCTGGTCTTACTCCGTCATGGCCGGGCCGGCCGCAGGCCGCGGCCCGGCGATCCACGGGTTACCCCATCGAGAAACTCGTGGATGGCCGTGACGGGCACGGCCATGACGACGAGCGGGCAGGCAGCGGAGGACGCGCGCGCCCTACACGTCAACGCCGGGGCGCTTGAAATTGCGGTCGTGATGGCCCTTGCCGGTCATGTCGCCGTGCTCGAAGAGCCAACGATACCCGCCTTCGGGGTTGGTCAGGATTTCCCAGCAATTGTCGTCGCAGTCATAGAAATAGAAGCTGTAGGTGCCATGTTGCAGGAACGGCTTGGTGATCTTGGTGATCTTCCACTTGTCCGCCTGCTCGCACGTGACGCGGTGCGCCTCGTCGACCTCTTCCTTGGTGCGGACGTCGATGCCGTTGTGGTTGAGGTGGTTCATCACGCCGACCTTCTTGCTCTTCACCACGGCGTAGCAGTGATCGCCGCCGAGCCGAATGAGGAGCGAGATGGCGGATGTCTGCACGACCTCGAAGCCGAAAAATTCCGCGTAGAATTTGCGCGAGAAATCGATGTCCCGGCAATCGAGCGTGCCGTGCGAAATGAATTGGAGCTTGAGCGCGGGCTCCACCTTGGCGGCCGGCTTCTCGTCGGTGAGCGACATGGCGTTCTCCACCCGATATTTTCCTGGCGCCAGTCTAGCGCCAGCCGCGCCGGAGCGGCAACCGCCTCGCCCGCGCGCGATCGGCACCCTATGATCCCGCGCCATGGACGGAGCGACGCCGCTGATCTGGCCGCAACTCGGCCCCCTCTATCTCGCGGCGGCGCCCGTCGCCGAAACGCTGATCCGCGTCGTCGTCGCCTTGGCGCTCGTGCCGCACGGATTGCGTTTCGTGTTCGGCCTTTTCCCCAATTCCGGGAGCCGCGCCTTGAGCCTCGGCGCGCTCAAGGCGGGGCTCGAAGCGCACGGCTATCGGCCCGGCTGGTTCTGGGCCGTGGCGATCGCGACGCTCGAGCTCGCGGGCGGGCCGCTTCTCGCGCTCGGTCTCTTCACCCGGCCGCTCGCGCTCGCGGCGTTCGTGTTTCTCGTCATGGCCGCCTTCGAGCATTGGCGCTTCGATGGCTATTTCTGGAACGTGACCGGGCTCGAATATCCGATGGTGTGGGCCGCCGGCATGATGTTCTTCGTCGTCAATGGCGGCGGGCCCTATTCACTTGACGCTTGGCTCCTGGGTCACGAGTTCTAGAATCGGAATATCGCGCCGCCCGCCATCGTTGTTGGGCGTAAGCGCGCGAAAGGATGTGGGGCATGACACTTCGTCGGGACCGGATGCGGCGCGGTCGTTGCGAGCGCGGCGCTGGCGGCGCTTGCCGTGGTAACGCTTGTTCCGTTTCCGGCCGCAGCCCGCGTGCGGGGCTTCGTCGGCTTCGGCTTCAACCTCGGCGTTCCGGTGTTTCCGCCGCCGCCGCCGATCGTGTACGCGCCGCCGCCGGTTTATTACGTTCCGCCGCCGCCGCTCGTCTATACGCCGCCGCCCGTCGTCTACGCGGCACCGCCGGCGCCCGCCGCGACACCGGCGCCAACCGCCGCACCCGCCGCCGCCACGGATCCCTACTGCCGCGAGTATCAGAGCACGACCGTGATCGACGGCGCGCCGCAAGCCTTGTACGGCACCGCCTGCCTCCAGCCGGACGGAACCTGGCGCATCGTCAACTGATTCTGTGCGCAACTCGGCGATTGCGCTTGAGCGGACGGAGCCGATCGGAATAGATTCTGCGTGCCGCACGTCGCGGCGTTCTTGCCCGTGTCGTAACAACATGACTCCAGCATCGTCGATTGCCATCGGCCAGCGTTTCCGGGATGTGCAGCAGCGCCATTTCGGCCGTCCCGGACTTGAATGGGTCGTCCGCGACATCCTTACCGGCATAGACGGGCTCGCTTATGCGCGCCTCGTCTCGAGCGGCGATCCGACCAAGCTCAAGAGCCTCTCCTTCGCCGTGCTGAGCGACCGCCACAGATTCGAGCGCGTCGAAGGCTGAGCCAGGGTTTTGCATTTTCGCGCCGGAAGTTCCATCATGGTGCCTAAGCTTTCGGGCGGAGGACCATCATGGCGCCGGACACGATCAATCCCGCGATAGAGCAGAAATTCAGCGTCGGCGACGTCGAGCTGCCGCGGCCGTTCCGAGTGCGGCGCCTCGGCCATTTCGGCGTCGATATCCAGGATCCCGAACAAGGCCGCCGGTTCTATGAGCGGCTTCTGGGATTCCGCGTCTCGGACGATCTCGACATGGGCGCCCGCGTGCCGGCCGAGCTCAAGAGCACGATCGGCTCGACCGTCGGATATTTCAGCCGCCACGGCACCGACCACCATTCCTTCGTCTGGTTCCCGCGCCGCGCGCGCCAGGCGATCCTGCCGGAAGCGAAGGAGTTCCCCGAGGTCACGACCAACCAGATCACGTGGCAGGTGGGCGCGCTGCGCGAGGTGGTGCAGGGTCTCGACTACATGAAGAAGCGCGACGTGCGCATCCGCCGCGCCGGCCGCGACACGCCCGGCTCCAACTGGCACTTCTATCCGTTCGATCCCGAGGGCCACACCAACGAGCTCTATTACGGCATCGAGCAGATCGGCTGGGACGGGTGCAGCAAGCCGCCGTCGCTGCACAAGATCAGCTATCACCAGCCGCCCGATCTACCGCACCGCTCGGAATATGCCGAGGTCGCGAAGGAGCTCGACGGGCCGGTCGATCCGCGCACGGGTTGGCGGGCGAAGGAATGGCTCGAAGAAAAATACGATGTCGGCGGCGTGCTGCTCGCGCGCCCGTTCAAGGTCGTGCGCATCGGGCCGGTGCGCCTCTTCGTGCGCGACGTCGATCGTTGCACGGCATGGTATCGCGACACGCTCGGCCTCACCGTGACCGAGGAGGTCACGTGGCATGGCCATCGCTGCGTCTTCCTGCGCTGCAACACCGAGCACCACACGATGGCGCTCTATCCGGTGGCGCTGCGCGCCGAGCTGGGCCTGCGCCCGGATTCGACGCTGATGGCGTTCGGGCTCCAAGTCGGCGACTACAAGCAGTTGAAGGACGCGGTCAAGTTCCTCAAGGGCGAAGGCGTCACGATCAAATACCTGCCGCCCGAACTCTTCCCCGGCATCGACTATTCCGCCTTCGCGCTCGACCCGGACGGCCACGCCATGCAGCTCTATTACTACATGGAGCAGATCGGCTGGGACGGGAAGCCGCGCCCCGCGTCGCAGCGGGCGAAGATCGACAATGACCGCTGGCCCGAGCGGATTTCGGCGCAGCCCGACACGTTCCTCGGCGAGGCGTTCCTCGGACCGTTGGGATAGAAAGCGGCGCGCCGGCCGAACGGCGCGGTAGGGAGCCGGAAGAATGAACGATACGGGCGCAGTGCCGAACGGCATCGGCCAGGCCGTGAAGCGCAAGGAGGATCTGCGCTTCCTGACCGGCCAAGGCAGCTATGGCGACGATCTGCGCCTCCCCGGCCTGCTGCACGCGGTGTTGGTGCGCTCGCCCTATGCGCATGCGCGCATCATCGCGATCGACAAGAGCGCCGCCGAAAAAGCACCGGGCGTGCGCGCCGTGCTGACCGGCGCCGATTATGTCGCCGATGGGCTGAAGCCGATCCCGCACAATCCCGGCGTCACCGGCCCGCCCGACGTCGTGGTGCGGCTGCGCATGAAAGCGCCGATCGCAACGGCCGATTACCCGATGCCGACCGACAAGGCGCGCTTCGTCGGCGAATCTGTCGCCATGGTGGTTGCCGACAGCATCGCGCAAGCGAAAGACGCGGCCGAGCTGGTCGAGGTGACCTATGAGGAGCTGCCGGCCGTGGCGCGCGCGCTCGATGCGCTGAAGCCCGGCGCGCCGCAGCTTTGGGACAACGTCCCCGGCAATCTCTGCGTCGAGATCGAGGTCGGCGACGAGGCCGCGACCGAAGCTGCCTTCAAACGCGCGGCGCATGTCGTGCGGCTCAATACCTGGATCAACCGCGTCACCGGCGTGCCGATGGAGACGCGCACCTCGACCGGCACTTACGATGCGGCGAGCGGCGAATACACGCTCTATGCCGGCACCGGCAGCGGTGTCGCGGTCGAGCGCATGCAATTGGCCGCGATCCTCGGCGTGGCCGCTGAAAAAGTGCGCTGCGCGTGCAAGGACATGGGCGGCAATTTCGGCACGCGCAATTTCTTCTTCCCCGAATACGCGCTGCTGCCGTGGGCGGCCAAGCGGACGGGGCGGCCGGTCAAGTGGACCTGCGAGCGGCGCGAGGCTTTCCTCTCCGACTATCAGGGCCGCGACCTCACCGTCACGGCGGAAGTGGCGCTCGACAAGGACGGGAATTTCCTGGCGATCCGCGGCACCAACATCAGCAATATCGGCGCGCACGCCGCGGCCTTCGTGTCATTGCGCAAGGGCATCGGCTTGATGTCGAGCGTCTATCGCATTCCGGTGGGCTATTTCCGCGGCAGCGCGGTCGTCACCAACACGGTCTCGACCACGCCCTATCGCAGCGCCGGCCGGCCCGAGGCGATCTTCGTCATGGAGCGGCTCGTTGATCTCGCCGCGCGGCAATGCGGCTTCGATCCGGTCGAGCTGCGCCGGCGCAACATGGTCCCGCCCGAGGCGCAGCCTTATTCCAATCCCCTCGGCCTCACCTACGACAACGGCCGCTATCGCGAAGGGATGGAGATGGCGCTCAAGCTTGCCGACTATGCCGGCTTCGCCGCGCGCAAGGCGGACTCGCGCCGCCGCGGCAAGCTGCGCGGCCTCGGCGTCTCGAACTATATCGAGATCACCAGCGGCAATCCGCGCGAACGCACCGAGATCACGGTGCTGCCCGAGGGCAAGGTCGAGCTGGTGATGGGCACGATGAACAGCGGCCAGGGCCACGAGACGAGCTTCGCGCAGCTCGTGACCGATTGGCTCGGCGTGCCGTTCGACAGCATCGCCTATGTCGCGCACGACACGGCGCGGGTCGTGGGCGGCGGCGGCTCCCATTCCGGCCGGTCGATGAAGATGGCGACGATCGTCGTCGGCAAGGCCACGGACGAGATCATCGACAAGGGCCGCAAGATCGCCGCGCACCTGCTCGAGGCGGGCGAGGTCGACATCGAGTTCGAGCGCGGCCGCTTCCGCATCAAGGGCACCGACCGCGAGCTCGGCATCTTCGAGGTCGCGGCCGCGGCCGCGAAGCGCAAGGACCTGCCGAAAGACTTGCAGGGGCCGCTCGGCGCCATTTCGGACGAGACCATTCCGCTCGCGAGCTTCCCTTACGGCACGCAGATCGCCGAGGTCGAGGTCGATCCCGAGACCGGAACGGTCGATCTCGTGCGCCATGCCGCGGTCGACGATGTCGGGCGCGCGGTCAATCCGCTCATCCTGCACGGCCAGACGCACGGCGGCATTGCGCAAGGCATCGGCCAGGCGCTGTGGGAGAATTCCTATTACGACGCCGCGAGCGGCCAGCTCCTGGCAGCGACCTTCATGGATTACGCGATGCCGCGGGCCGACCTGTTGCCGTCGTTTGCGACCGAGCTCTCCGAGGTGCCGGCACCGTCGAATCGATTGGGCGTGCGCTCCGGCGGCGAAGGCGGCACGACTCCGGCGCTTGGCTGTCGCGGTCAACGCCGTGGTCGATGCGCTTGCCGAGCTGGGCGTGCGCCATATCGACATGCCGACGACGCCCGAGCGCGTCTGGCGCGCGATCCATGCGGCGCGCCGGCCGGCGGCCGAGTAGCGCCCCCTCCCCTTTTCCCCGATGACGCATCGAGTCTGCGGGCGCGCGCCGCCCATCCTCCTTTTTAACATTCGTTTTGCTACTATCCGCCGGTTTCCGTCCGCCGCAGATGCCGTCATTTCATGAATGAGCCCGCTCCGCGAGCGACCAGCCCCGCACCGGCCGCGCCCGCGCCCGCAACGCCCGTCGAAGTGCGCCAGCTTTTCGCGCAGGCGCACGAGCGCCAGCGCACGGGCGATCGCGCCGGAGCGTTGGCGCTCTATGTCGAGCTGATCGAGCGCTATCCCACCTATATCGACGTCTACAACAACGCCGCGGTGCTGCTCAAAGCCGAAAAGCGGATTCCCGCGGCGATCGCCTGCCTGCGACGCGCCATCGCCTACGTGCCGCAATCGGCGATCCTTCATTCGAACCTCGGCAACATGCTGTGGCTCGCGCAGGACTTCGAGCCGGCGATGGCGGCGTTTCGCGTCGCGCTCGCGCTCGACGCGGCGCGGCCCGAGACGTTCCACAATCTCGGCCTCCTCCATTTCGCGCTCGGCGATCATGCCGCCGCGGTCGAGTGCTACGACAAGGCGCTGGCGATCGTGCCGGCGAACCATACGATCGCGTGGGACCGCGCGCTCGCGCTTCTCTCGAGCGGCGATTACGAGCGCGGCTTCGCCGCCTACGATGTGCGCTTCGATCTCGAGGACCCGCAATTCGGCTTCGATCCGAAGCTGCGCTCGGTGCGCAATACGCCGCTGCCGTTGTGGCAGGGCGAGGATTTGGCGGGCCGCACGCTCTATCTCTATGCCGAGCAGGGGATCGGCGACACGCTGCAATTCGCGCGATTTCTGCCGATGGCGGCGGCGACGGGCGCGCGCATCATCTTCGACAGTCCACCGGAGCTGATGCGGCTCCTCGTGAATTTCCCCGGCATCGCCGAGCTGCGCCCAACGGGATCGCCGCTTCCTGCGGCTGATTTCCACCTGCCGCTCATGAGCCTCGCGCACCGGCTCGGCATCACGCTCGCCAATCTGCCGGCGAAAATTCCCTATATCGCGGCGCCCGCCGCCGGACCCGTTCTGCTGCGCCCGCCCGGCACGCGGCTCACGGTCGGGCTCGTTTGGGCCGGTCGCCCGCGCCACGCCAACGACCAGAACCGCTCGCTCAACCTCGACGAGATGCTGGGCCTCTGCGATCTGCCGGGCGTGCAGTATTACAGCCTCCAGAAAGGCGAACGCGCCAACGACATCGCCAACATCGGCGCGAAGGTCTTGGTGCGCGACCTCGGGCCGGCGATCGGCGATTTCGTCGATACCGCGCGGCTCATCATGCAGCTCGACGTCGTCGTCACGGTGGACACGGCGGTGGCGCACCTCGCCGGCGCGCTCGGCCGGCCGGCCTTCGTGCTCATCCCGTTCACGCCGGACTGGCGCTGGATGGCAAAGCGCGAGGACACGCCGTGGTATCCGGCTCTCCGCCTCATTCGTCAGCCCGCGCCGCGCGATTGGAAGAGCGTCATCGCCAGCGTGCGCGATCGGATCGTCCGGGCGCTCAAATGACTCCGCCCGCGCGCGAGATTTTGCGAAAGGTGAGCATGATGCATCGGTCATTTCCGCCCGCGTTTTTGGCGACCCTCTTTCTTCTCGCGGCCGCTTATCCCGCGCGCGCCGACGATCCGGTCGTGGCGAATCTCGGCTCACAGCCGGTCAAAGCCTCGGACATCAAGGATTTCCTCGACTCCCTCAATCCGCAGCAGCGCGAGCTGGCGGCGAAAGACCCGAAACTGATGGATCAGGTCGTGCGCAGCGCAGTCGGTCGCAAGCTCGTGCTCGCGGAGGCGGCGAAGCAGTCGTGGGACAAGAAGCCCGATGTCGCCGCGGCGATCGCGCGCGCCCACGACGAAGTCGTCTACACCACATTTCTGCGCTCGGTCTCGCTTCCCGCCAATTATCCGAGCGAGGACGAGATCAAGGCCGCGTTCGCCGCCAACCGCGACCGCCTGCACCAATATCACCTGGCGCAGATTTTCCTCACCGAGGCGCCCGGAGCGAGCAAAGACACGCTCGCCGCGGTCGCGGGCAAAGCGGCGGACCTCGCCAAGAAGGCCAAGGCCAAAGGGGCCGATTTCGCGGCGCTCGCCAGGGCCAATTCCGATGACCAGGCGAGCGCGCAGAAAGGCGGCGATCTCGGCTGGTTTCCCGATAACGAGCTGCTGCCGGAAATTCGCGGCGCCGTCACGGCCCTGCCCGAGAAGGGCGTGAGCGAGCCGATCCACGTCGCGGGAGGCTGGCACATTATGATGCTGCTCGGCACGAAGCCAGCGGATTACGCCCAGGTGCGCGACCAGATCGCAAACGTACTGCGCGAGACGAAGACCGCGCAGGCAAGCCAGGCCTATGTCGAGAAGCTGCTCGACGACAACCATCTCACGGTTAACGAGACCGCGGCGGCGGCCCTGTTCCAAACCACAAAGTAGCGGGTCGGCCGCAACCGGCCAGTTAAGCAATTGTTAGCGGCGGACGTGTTTCACTCGCCGCTGTTCGCGGTGGTGTGCGTCCAATCGGAAGCCACCCCACGAAAGGGCAAACCCGGGGCAACCCGGGGACGCAAAGCCTCCGGCGCCGGGCCGAAACCCGGGGTAGCGGGGCCGCCGAATGGGGTTCCGAATTGCGACACGTTTTTCGCGCCTGCCTCCTCGTTCTCCTTGCCGCGCTCGCCACGCTTCCCGCCGAGGCCACGGGCCTTTTCGGCACGCGCGAAGTCTATTCGACGAACCTCGCCCCTTTCACCAAGTGGGACGGCGTCGTGGCGCGCACCGAGCGCGATCTGGCCGCGCCCGCGGCGCGATGCGAGGGCGATCTCGCGGCCCCGGCCTGCGCCGCCGAGCGTTGGCGCGCCTTCGTCGCCGAGCTCAAGACCCTGCCGTTGCGCGAGCGCGTCGAACGCGCCAACGCGGTCTTGAACCGCGTGCGCTACGTTTCGGCCGAGGCCAACTGGCACGACGCCAATCACTGGGAAACGCCGTTCGAGTTTCTGGCGCGCGGCGGCCAGTGTCAGGATTACGCCATCGCCAAGTTCATGGCGCTCGAAGAGTTGGGCGTACCCGAGGACGACCTCCGCTTCGCCGTCGTGCGCGACGCCTATCTCGGCGCCGACCATGCTGTCGCCATCGTCTATGTCGAGGGCGAGGCGCTGGTGCTCGACAATCTCGCGACCGATGTGCGGCCGGACCGCGCGATCGCGCGCTATGTCCCCTATTACTCGATCAACCGCATCGGCTGGTGGTATCACGTCCCCGGACGCGACGCGCCGACGCAAGTGGCGCGCCTCGGCGTCGACCCGGTGACGCGCTGAGCAGCCTTGCCCGGCGCGCGCTCCCGGGTTACAGCATCGACGTGAGCGCGCCGCAGCAAACGACCGCCTTCCACCTCAGCTATGACGGCCAGGAGGATCGCATCCTCATCGCCGTCGATGTCGATTCCGGCCGGCGCTATGCGATGGCGCTGACGCGGCGGCTCGCGAAGCTCGTGCTGGGCGCGCTCGCCGATCTTTCGGGCAAGCGCAGCCTAGGCTCGGCGCACGCCGATCCGCAGCATCGCGACACGGTGCTCAATTTCGAGCATGCGAGCGCGGTCGAGGCGGCGCTCGCCTCGGGCGAGACGAAGACGCATCAGCCGGGCAAGCCGTTGGTGCAGCCGGCGCGACTCGTGCGCGAGGTGAAGCTCACGCCCAGGGACGACGGCGACATCGTCCTGTCGTTCTACGACCGCAACCAGGTACTGACGCTCGACCTGGCGCCGCCGCGCGTGCACAGCTTCATGGCGGGATTGCTCGGGCTCGCGGCGAGCGCGGGCTGGGACCTGCCGCTCATCGCCGCCTGGCTCGACCGCGCCGAGGCCCGGGAACCCGCCGGCGCGCCGCGCGTCGTGCACTAAGCAAGCGCTAGGACGCGCGCGCCCAGCGGCCGCGGCCGAAGAAGCGATCGACGTCGTCGGGCTTCGCGGTGTCGCGCACCGACTGGATGGTCTCGATCTTGGCGAGCGCGCGCTTCACCGCCGGCCGCTCGGCGATCGCGTTGAACCAGCGCGCGCAGTTCTTGTGATCGTCCCACTTGACGCCCATGAAATCGTGCTGCCGCGTCCACGGGAACGTTGCGATATCGGCGATCGTGTAGTCGGGCCCGCCGAGATAGGCCGATTGCCCAAGACGCTGCTCGAGCACGTCGAAGAGGCGGCGCACCTCGGTCTGATAGCGCGCCAGCGAATAGTCGTTGCCCGCCGGCGCAAAGCGCTTGAAATGCACGAGCTGGCCGAACATCGGGCCGACGCCCGTCATCTGGATCATGAGCCACTGGATCACGTCGTAGCGCTGGGCCTGATTCTTCGGCAGGAACTTGCCGGATTTCTCGGCGAGATACATGAGGATCGCGCCCGATTCGAAGCAGGTGTAGGGCTTGCCGCCCGGCCCGTCGTGATCGACGATCACCGGGATCTTGGCGTTCGGGTTGAGCTTCAGGAACTCGGGCTTGAACTGATCGCCCTTCCACACATCGACATGGATCGGCCGGTATTCGAGCCCGGTCTCCTCGAGCATCAGAAATATCTTCTGCACGTTGGGGCTGGTGAGCGCGTAGAGGTCGATCATTCGCATCTCCCTTGGGTGCGGGCTCGCCGCAGACCACCATCGAAGCCCGGCTCAGACAGCTTGTCCAGTCAGAGGCCCAGATATGCCCGCCTGATCTCGGGCCGCGCGGCAACCTCGGACGGCCGGCCTTCGGTGAAGACGCGGCCTTCGGCGAAGACGTAGGCGTGATCGCTCACGGCAAAGGCGAGGTGCACGTTCTGCTCGACCAGCAGGATGGTGAGACCCTCCTTCTTCAATGACTGGAGCGTGCCGAAGAGCTGCTGCACCACCACCGGCGCAAGGCCCAAGGACAACTCGTCGATGATGAGGATCTGCGGATCGGACATGAGGCCGCGCCCGATCGCCAGCATCTGCTGCTCGCCGCCCGACAGCGTGCCGGCTTTCTGGCGGCGCCGCTCGGCCAGGCGCGGGAACAGCGTCAGCACGTGATCGAAATGTTGCGCGTAGGTGCGCGAGGCGCGCTTCGAATAGGCGCCGAGTTCGAGGTTTTCCTCCACCGTCATGGCGCTGAAGAGCTGCCGCCCCTCGGGCACGAGGACGAGGCCGCGCGCCGCCTTGGCATGCGCCGGAAGCCTTGTCACGTCCTCGCCGGCGAAGACGACGCGCCCGCCCCACGGCGCGATGCTGCCGAGCACGGCCTTCAAGGTCGTGGTCTTGCCGGCGCCGTTCGCGCCGACGATGGTGGTGAGCCGGCCCGCCGCGGCCTTCAGCGAAATGTCCCACAGCACCTGCACCTCGCCATAGCCGGCGGTGAGCGAGGAGACCTCGAGGAGTGCCCCGTCCATCACGCCTGCCCGAGAAATTCTTTGGCGAGCTCGGGATCGCCGAGATAGGCCTCGATCACGAGCGGATTGTTGGCGACCTCGGCGGGCTTGCCCTCGGCGAGCTTCTGGCCCGAATTGAGCACGACGACGCGGTCCGAGAGGCTCATGATCGCCTGCATCAGATGCTCGATCATCAGGATGGCGATGCCGCGCTCGCGGATGCGGTGGATGACGTCGATCATGTGCTCGACTTCGGTCGGGTTGAGCCCGGCCAGAACCTCGTCGAGCAGCAGAAGCGTCGCCTGCGCGGCAAGCGAGCGCGCCAGTTCCAGCCGCTTCTTGCCGGCGATGTTGAGATGCGCCGCCAACAGATCGAGCCTGTCTTCGAGCCCGACGAACACCGCCGCTTCGCGCGCCGCCTCGATCGCCCGGCCGCGCGACAGGTTCTCGCGCCCGAAGCACGCGCCGACGGTGCAGTTCTCGAGGACGGTCATCTGCTCGAGCGGCTGTACGATCTGATGCGCGCGCGCGAGCCCGTGCCGCGCGATGCGATAGGGCGGCTCGCCGGTGATGTCGACGCCGCGAAAGCGGATGCGGCCCTTGTCCGGCGCATAGACGCCGTTGATGAGATTGAAGAGCGTCGATTTGCCGGCGCCGTTGGGGCCGATGAGGCCCAGGATCTCGCGCTCGTTGACGACGAAGCTCAGGCTGTCGATGGCCTTCAAGCCGCCGAAATTCTTGCTCACGCCGTCGAGCTCGAGGAGCGCGCTCATTCGAGGTAGCGCCTCACGCGCGGCCAGCGTCCGTAGAGCCAGCCCATGAGTCCGCCGGGCAGGAACAGCACGATGACGAGAAGCAGCGCGCCCGCCGCCACGAGCTGGAAATTCGAGAAGGTGTCCGACGTCAAGAGCCAGCCGCGCAGCTGCTCGTAGAAAAAGGCGCCGATCGCCGGGCCGGCGATGGTGCCCTGCCCGCCGAGCATGACGATGGCGATCGCCTCGGTCGAGAATGTCAGGTCGAAGGCGTCGGTCGGCTGGATGAAGGCGCCCTTGAAGAAATAGAGCCCGCCCGCCATCGCCGGCAGGAACGCGGTCGCGCAATATGCCAACGCCTTGTAGAGCGGCGCCGGCACGCCCAGCACCATGGCCGCGTCCTCGTTCTGGCCGATGGCGAGAAGGCCGAGCCCGAATTTCGAGACCTTGATGCCCCAGCTCAGATAAAGCGACAGGCCCATGATGGCGACGAGCAGGAAATAGATGATCCACAACGCCTGCATCGGCCCGCCCAAGGGCTTGAACAACGCGGTCGAGAGATACATGCCCGAGGCACCGCCCCACGGCGTGAAATTCGTGACGAACGCCTGCACCGCCTCGTTGACACCGATCGTCGCGAGCGCGAAATAGGCGCCGCGCAGGCGCAAGATGCCGAGGCCGAAGGGCAAGGCGAGCGCGCTTACGATGATGCCCGCGGCAGGCACCGAGGCAATCAAGGGCCATTGCGGCACGGCCATGAGATAGACGCAGATATAGCCGCCTAAGCCGAAGAACACGATGCTGCCGAAATTGATGTATCCGGCATAGCCGATCATCACGTTGAGATTGCTCGCGAGGATGACGTAGATGGTGGCGAGCATGAGGCTCTCGCGCAGCTCGACGTCGTTGTCGACCCAAGGCGCAAGCGCGAACACGATCGTAGCGACGGCGATCACCCAGAAGAACGGGCGGCGGAGTAAATTCTCGCGCGTCCCGCTGCGGCGTGTCGAGGCGAGATCGGTCACGAGCGCCGCAAGGCAAAGAGGCCCTGGGGGCAAGCGATCAGCACGACGACGAAGAGCGCGAATTCGATCACGGCCGTCCAGCTCACCGGCATGAAAGGCGTGAGCATTCCCTCGAGCAATCCCACGGCGAGGCCGCCGAGCAGCGCGCCCGCGGGATTGCCGAGGCCGCCCAGCACGATGACGACGAAGCTCTTGAGCTGGTAGGCGTCGCCCGAGAGCAGCGTGAACGGGAACAGGGTCGCGATCAGCATGCCCGAGACGCCGGCGAGCGATGCGCCGAGCGCGAACGCGAAGGACAGCACGCGCGTCGTCGGAATACCGACGAGCTCGGCAGCGCCCCGATTGCCGGCGACGGCGCGGATCGCCTTGCCGATCCGGGTGCGGTAGAGGAAGCCATAGAGGCACAGCGCCAGCACCGCCGTGAGCACCGCGGCGAGGATATGCGTGCCCGGAAAGGTGTAGCGGCCGAGGCTGAAGCCCGGGAGGCTCACCTGCACGTTGAACAGCACCGTGCCCCAGACCGCCGTGCCGAGCCCGATCAGCACCAGGTTGACCGAGAAGGTCGAAAGGAGACTCATGAGCGGCGGCCGGCCGATCATGCGGTGGACCGCGATCCAGTAGAGCGCAAGACCGGCCAAGAATCCCCCGGCGAGCACGATCGGCAAGGCGGCATAGGG
The DNA here is from genome assembly GCA_963729295.1 of uncultured Alphaproteobacteria bacterium. GTDB lineage: Bacteria > Pseudomonadota > Alphaproteobacteria > ATCC43930 > CGMCC-115725 > DATJLY01. The sequence continues at coordinate 136,712 of CAVSNJ010000010.1, read as the reverse complement.
CGGCAATCCCAGCCCGCTCGTCAGCAGAAAGAGCCCGAACATACCGGCGACGATCATCGAGCCGTGCGTCAGGTTGACGACATCCATGACGCCCCAGATGAGCGTCAGCCCCATGGCGGCGAGCCCGTACACCGAGCCCACCAGCACGCCGTCAATGATCGAGGCGATAAAGCCGGACATCATGGCGGCGCGATCAGCTCAAGCGATGCATCTTGCACCGTCGCCCCGGCGAAAGCCGGGGCCCAGGGGCGCCGCATGTCGCTTGGCCTGGGTCCCCGCTTTCGTGGGGACGACGACCGGAGACCAGGCTCGGCTCAATGCGACGGGATGGGAAAGAGCAGCGGGTCGCTCGCAGCCGCCGTGGGCCACACGACATTGCGGACGAGAGTGCCGTCCTTCATCTGCCACTGCGCCAGCACCATGTCGTGCGCGACTTGCAATCCGTGATGCCCGGGGTCGGTTGCGAACTTGATATGGCCGAAGAAGGTGGTGATATCCATCTTGTTGAGCGTGTCGGCGACCTTGTCGGGATCGACCGAGCCTGCCTGCTCGATCGCGTGCTGCAACACCATGCCGGCGGTATAACCCGAAGCCGAGTGATAATCGGCGTCAATGTTGTATTTGTCCTTGAACATCTTGGAGAACGCGTCGCCGGTGGGCCCGAACTGCGGCTTGAACTTCACCGACAGCTCCCATTGCGAGCCGGTGCTGACGCCAAGCGCGGCCGCGCCGAGGGTCGCGAATTTCTGGTCGCCAGGCGCCACGAGCAGCGACTCCCATTTGAGGTTCGCCTTCTGGTCATAGAGCTGGCGCGCCAAGGTGGCGCTGTCCGGATAATGTCCGCCGCCCATGAAGGCGTCGGCGCCGGACGAAATGATCTTGTTGATGACGGGCCCGAAATCGGTCGTGCTCGGCCCGTAGGATTCATCGAGCGCGACATCGAACCCGGCCTCCTTCGACTGGCCTTCCGCCGCCTGAATCACGGCCTTCGAGAACGGATCGTCGGAATAGACGAACGCGACCTTCGCGTGCGGATCCTTTGAGTGGAGCGCATCGACCGCGCCCTTCAGATAGCCTTCGGCCGGCGTGATCGCCTGGAACAGGTATTTGTTGCCGAGCTCGTAGGTCTTGGGCTCGGCGCCGCCCGTGATGATCATAAGCTTGCCGTATTGCTCGCTGATGACCGCAGCGGTCGCAACGAGGCCCGAGGAATAGGGCCCGAACAGGAATTGCGCATGGTCTTGGACGATGAGGCGCGTGTAGAGCTGCTGCACGCGGCTCCCCTGCGACTGGTCGTCGTAGGTCACGAACTTCACCATGTAGCTCTTGCCGCCGACCTTGATGCCGCCCGCGGCATTCACCTGATCGCGCCACATGTCGGCGCCGCGCTGCTGCGCCAGCAAATCAACGTTCAGCGACCCGGTTTGCGACAAGGTCATGCCGACAGTGATGGTGTCCTCGGCGAAAGCGGCTGGTGCCACCGCCAGAACCGCCGCAACCGCGGCGAGACCAAGTTTTTTCATGCGTTCCCTCCACCCTCGGGGATCGGCGTCCCCTGCTCCGGCGATAATAGCAGCAACCCTACCATCGGCTAGTGTCCTGATTCCGAAGTTCGCACGACCTCTCGGCACGCTCCGATGCGAACTTCGGAATCTTAGGGACACGAGCAAATCTATATTTCTAGTGCGGCTTTTGGATTTGAAGTTCCTCTCCGCGCGTGCGGCCAGAGGCGGAGGAACTTCAAATCCGCCACACTAGAGGCGTTTTAGATCAAGGCCCAAGGCCGCCTCGGAGGCGTTATCATGCGGGGAGGTAAAGGGGCCAAAGGCGGCGATGCGCGCGACACGAATTTTCCGATGACGCCGTCGCGATTGAAATTCTGGCGGATTCTCGGCCCCGGGCTCATCACCGGCGCCTCCGACGACGATCCGAGCGGCATCGCCACATATTCGCAGGTCGGCGCCCAGTTCGGCTACGCGCTCGGCTGGACCATGCTGTTCAGCTATCCACTCATGGCGGCGATCCAGGAGATCAGCGCGCGCATCGGCCGTGTCACCGGCCGCGGCATCGCCGGCAACATCAAGCGCCACTACTCGATGCGGCTCCTGCGGGCGATCGTAGCCTTGCTCGTCGTGGCCAACGTGATCAATCTCGGCGCCGATCTCGGCGCGATGGCCGACGCGCTGCGCCTTCTCGTCGGCGGGCCGAGCGAAGTGTACGTCGTGGCGTTTGCCGTGCTCTGCGCCGCGCTCGAGGTCTTTCTCAGCTATCGGCGCTATGTCGCGATCCTGAAATGGTCGACCTTGGCGCTCCTCTCCTATGTCGCGACCATGGCGGTCGTGCACGTGTCGTGGCGCGATGTCGCGCTCGGAACATTGCTGCCGGGATTTATGGGCGGCGGCAGCGACTACGTCGTCTCGATCGTCGCCGTGCTCGGCACCACGATCAGCCCTTATATGTTCTTCTGGCAGGCGTCCGAGGAGGCCGAGGACGAGCGCGTCGACCCAGCCGAAACGTCACTCATCGATGCGCCCGACCATGCCGGCACGGAGATCGCCCGCATCGAGGTCGACACCTATCTCGGGATGGCCTACTCGAACCTCATCGGGCTTTGCATCATCGTCACGACTGCCGCGACGCTGAACCACGCCGGCATCACCGACATCGCGACTTCCGCCCAGGCGGCCGAGGCGCTCAAGCCGCTCGCCGGTCCCTTCGCTTTCGCCCTCTTCGCCGCCGGCATCATCGGCACCGGCCTTCTCGCGGTTCCCGTGCTCGCCGGAAGCGCCGCCTATGCCGTCGGCGAAGCGCTCGAATGGCCGGTCGGGCTCGGCCGCCTTCCGGGTGACGCCAAGGCTTTCTACGCCACGATCGCGCTTGCGACGCTGCTCGGCATCCTCATCAATTTCGTCGCAATCGACCCGATCAAGGCGCTGTTCTGGACTGCGGTGATCAATGGCGTGGTAGCCGTACCGCTCATGGTCGTGATGATGGTGATGACCATGGACGCGCGCGTGATGGGGCGGTTCACTCTGCCGCGGCCGCTCTGGGTGGTCGGATGGATTGCCACCATCATCATGGCAGCGGCGGTCCTGACGATGTTCTGGACGCTTCTCTTTTGAATTGACCGACGCTAGGGCGTAGGCTTGCGCCACAAGGTCAATCTCGTCCCTGCAGCATGGAGCAGCGATCATGGCGCTCAAACGGATCATCGTCGCGGCAAGCGGCGGTACGGCGAGCGACGGCGCCGTCGAGACGGCGTGCCGCGTCGCCGCGCGCGTCGGCGCACAGCTCGAAGCGTTCCACGTGAAGGTCGATCCGGCGCAGCTCCTCGGTCTCGCGGCCGACGGCTACAGCATGCCGATTTCCGGCGACTGGATCGACCGTATGATGGCCGATACCGACAAGCTGGCGGAGACGACGAAGGCCGCGTTCGCCGCGGCGGCAAAGCGCCACGGGCTCGATGCGGCCGCGGCCACATGGCGCGCCGAGACGGGCTATGCGCCGATCCTGGTCGCGCGCCGCGCGCGCTTCTTCGACCTCGCCGTGCTCGGGCGCTCCGAGCGCGTGGTCGAGCGGCCGCACACGGACACGATCGAGGAAACGCTGGTGCACTCGGGCCGCCCGGTGCTGCTGGCGCCGGCGAAGGTGCCAGACAAGATCGGCACCCGGATCACCGTCGGCTGGAACGGATCACCCGAGGCGGTGCATGCGCTCGCAACGACGCTGACGCTGCTCGAGAAGGCCGAGGCCGTGAGCGTGGTCACGATCGGCGAGGCGCAAGACGACGACCCCGCCGCGCTCGTCGATTATCTCGGCGCGCACGGCGTCACGGCGACGCATCGCCAGGTGCTGCCTGTCAAAGGCGTCGGGCCCGGCGAGCAGGTGCTGGCAGAGGCGCGCGACGAGGGCGCGGATTTGCTCGTCATGGGCGCCTATGGACACCGCGCCTGGCACGAGCTTCTGTTCGGCGGCGCGACGCGGCAGGTGATCGGCACGAGCCTGCTGCCGGTTCTCCTCGCGCACTGAGCCCGGAAATCATCCCGGCACGACGCATTTATTTTTTGGAACTTTTTTGAATTTCTCGGGTTTCAGCCTCGGAATTCGGTTTCGAGGTGGTCAATGGCAACAGAATTCGACAAGGGATTTGCGGCAGGGTGGCTCGCGGCGAGCCGCGGCCTCGCCGAGGCGTTGAACCGCACGCCGCAAGCGCTCGCCATGGCCGGCAGCAAGCCCGGCGCCGAGTTGCCGCGCCGCCGTGGCCGGCCGCCGAAGGCGCTGTCGATGATCGAGCCGCCGCCGGTGAAGCGCGGCCGCGGCCGGCCACGCAAGACCGGCTGAGCGCCCAGAAACCCCACCATCGCGCCATGGCCGGGCTTGTCCCGGCCATCGCCGTTTGCGGGCTCCCTAGTCGGCAAGCTTCTTCTGCATGCCATGGCCGGCCGGCATCGCCGCGGCGAACGCGAGCCCGAGGAGTGACAGGACGAGTGTCACCAGAAAGACATTGCCGAGCGCGTCGCTCACCGCGCGGCGCAACGCGTCGAGTTCCGCCGCTGAGGTGCCGAGGCGCAGCGCCGGCTGCATCAGCCGGTCGATGTCATCGCGCCCGACGCCGCCGGACAAGGACAGATTGAGCGTCCCGGCGAGGATCGCGGTGCCGAGCGTCTGTCCGGCCTGGCGCATGAAGACGATCGCGGACGTTGCCATGCCGCGCGCGGTTTGGTCGACGCTGCCTTGCGCCGCGACGATATAGATCGTCATGCAGAAGCCCATGCCGAGCCCGATCACGCTTGCGCCGGCGGCGGCCCAGACCGGCCCGCGCTCGGGCGTAAGAAAGACGAAGAAGAGCGCGCCCACGACAAAGAAAAACCCGCCGGCGAGCGCGATCTGGCGATAGGACCAGCGCGCCGCGGCCCAGCCCGAGAGCGCGCCGGTGAAGGTCCATGCAATCGACTGCGAGGTCAGCGCGAAGCCGGCGATGAGCGGCGAACGGTCCATGAGGCCTTGCACATAGATCGGCACGAACACCGGCGTCGTCATCATCACCGCGCCGGACGCAAGCGCGCCGACGCCCGATGCAACAACGACGCGATGGCCCCACACCGCAAGCGGCAGAACCGGATTGGCGGCGCGCCGCTCGACCGGCACGAGCAGCGTGAGCGCCAAGCCGGCAATGACGAGCAGGCCGATGATGACGGCGCGCGAAAGCTGCTCGACTTGAATAATCGCCAATAGAAGCGAGCCGAAACCCGCGACGAGCAGCAGCGAGCCCAGCCAATCGACGCTTTGGCCCCCTTCGCGCGGCGTGTCGCGATGAAAGATCGCGAGCGCCACGAGCCCGAAGAGTCCGATCGGCAGATTGACCCAGAACACCGAGGGCCAGCCGAGATACGATGTAAGAAACGCGCCGAGCACGGGCCCACCGACTGCGGCCACGCCCCAGATGACGTTGAGATAGCCCTGGATGCGCGCGCGATCAGACGGCGGATAGATGTCGCCGATGATCGTATATCCGACCGGCGTGAGCGCGCCGGCGCCGAGGCCCTGAAGCCCGCGGAACGCGATGAGCTCGGGCATGGTGCGCGCAAGACTGCACAAGATCGTGCCGACGAGGAACGCGCTCGCCGCGCCGATCATGACCCATTTCCGGCCGTAAAGATCGGCAAGCCGGCCGTAGATCAGCGTCGTCACCGTCTGCGTCAGCAGATAGACCGCGAACACCCAGCTGAACAATTCGAACCGGCCGAGTGCCGCGACGATGGTCGGCATCGCCGTGGCGATGATCGTCGATTCGACCGCCGCCATGAAAATGAAGGCCGAGCCGGCATAGAGGACCCAGATGCGATGCGGATGGCCTTCGAACGGCAAGGGATGACCTCGGAGGATGGGGCGTGCGGCGCGGAGCGGCGCCGCGGGCGGCGGAACTCGTGAAATTGCCACGCGCGCCCCCTTTGCGGAAGGGCGGCGTTGGCGCGGACCTTCGAGGGTTGGCGCAAGCGCCGGCGCGCATTGACAAGACTCGCCCGGCATCGTCTCCTAGAGCCATGCCTGTTCCACGTGAAACATTTGCCGAGTGCGACGGCTGCCGCCTGCTCTTGCGCCGCGCCGGATCGGGGCCGGCGCTCCTCTTCCTGCATGGCGCCATGGGATTTCCCGGTTGGCTGCCGTTCTTCGACCGCCTCGCGAACGATTTCGACGTGCTGGCGCCCGACCATCCGAGCTTCGGACGTTCGACCACGCCAGACTGGCTCGGCGAGATCGGCGACCTCGCCTATTTTTATCTCGACCTGATCGAACGGCTCGGGCTCGAGCGCGTCCATCTCATCGGCCATTCGATGGGCGGATGGATCGCGCTCGAAATGGCGATACGTTCGCAGCAGCGCATCGGCACGCTCATGCTGCTCAATTCGGCCGGCATCCGCATCAAGGGCAAGCCGATCGCCGACATTCTCGTCATGGACCGTGCCGACACGACGCGGCTTGCGATCGCCGACCCGAAGCTCGTCGAGGCGGCGCTCACCCTGCCGCTCACGCCGGAGATGGAGCAGACGCTCGCGCAGAACCGCGTCTCCGCCGCACGGCTCGCCTGGCAGCCGCGCTTCTTCAATCCGAATTTGCAGAAATGGCTGCACCGCATTCGCGTTCCGACGACGATCGTGTGGGGCGACCGCGACGGCATCATTCCGCCCGACTATGCGGCAGCGTTCGCAGAGCTCATCCCGGGCGCGCGCGTCGTCATGGTCGAAGGCGCGGCGCATTCGCCGCATGTCGAAAAGCCCGATGCGGTGCTGGGCGCGATCGCGGCGCTGGCCGCGCGCGGCTGATCGCGTTCACTCGCCGGCCGCTGCCCTTTCGCGCGCGAACCCGGCATAGTGCCGGTCGTCGAGATCGTGCAGGCCCGGCAGGACTTCGCGCGCGAAGAGCCTGATGTTGCGCTCGGTCTGCTCGGCCGAAAGCGTGCCGAATTGCAGGAGCGCCGTGAAGCTGCCGAAGCCCAATTGGCGATGGGCCTCGCGGATGCGGCGCAATACGGTTTCGGGGCTGCCGAAGATGCACACGCCCTGCGCGTCGAGATTTTCGGCGGTGCGCGCGGCACCCATGATCGAGCTCTTGCCGGCCATGACGCGCTTCATCGAATTGATCGAGGTGTAGCCCGGCGGGAAGAACATGCCGGGCGGCATGCGCAGCGCCTTGTTGAACAGGAACTCGATCGGTCCGCGCGCCTCGTCCATCGCCTGCTCATCGCTCGCGGCGACATAGACGGGCGCGGCCCAGGCGAGCTGCTGGCTCGTCGCATCGTAGCCATAGCGCTCGCGCGCGACGGCGCGATATTCGTTCAAGTAGCGGACCGCCGCGCTCCAGGGATTGAAATTCTGCATATAGACGTATTTGCGATCGGGATGCGCCGCAAATTCGATCGTCTCGCTCGAGCCTTGCGAAGGGACCCAGATCGGCGGATGCGGCTGCTGATAAGGGCGCGGCCACGGATTGACGTATTCGTAGTGATAGTGCTTGCCCTCGAAGGCGAACGGGCCGGGCCGCGTCCAGGCCTGCACCACGAGATCGTGCGCTTCGGCATAGCGTTCGTGCGAGAGCGCGGGATTGACGCCGAAATTCGTATATTCGGCGCCGATGCCGCGAACGAAGCCGCTGATGAGGCGCCCGCCGGTGATCGTGTCGATCATGGCGTGCTCCTCGGCAAGCGTGAGCGGATGCTCGCGCAGGCAGAAGGCGCTCCCCATGATGGCAATCTTCGCGCGCTTCGTCCGCCGCGCGAGGCACGACGCGGTGACGATCGGCGACGGCATCAGGCAATAGGGCGTTTGGTGATGCTCGTTCACCATGACGCCGTCGAAGCCGAGTTCGTCGCAAAGCTCGAGCTCGTCGAGATAGCGGTTGTAGAGCGCGTGGCCCTTGGCCGGTTCGTACTCGCTGTTGGACAGCGTGACCCAGTAGCTTTTCGATCCGTCAACCACGCTCGCCGGCAAGCCCTGATAGGGCATGAGGTGGAACATCATGACCTTCATGGCAGCCTCCGCGTTTCAGCTTTTCAACGGCGGGTAATCGCGCGAATAGACCGGCTGGGCGAGATATTTCTTCTCGTCGTAGGTCCAGAACTGGCTCACGTTCTCATAGGTCTTGATGGTGGTATTGACGAGCTTGCCGTTCTTCTTGTCGATGCGGCGGATATAGACGTTGCCAACGACATTGCCGAGATCGTCGAAATGCATGGGCCCGCGCGCCGTCTCGGCGAATTTGAGGCCGCGCATCACCTTGACCAGCGCTTCCTTGTCGTCGGTCTTGCCGCCGGTTGCTTTGAGCGCCGCCTCGATGATCTGGCCGTTGATGTAGAGCGTGAGCGCGGTGAAGCCCGGAGCCGTGTTGTATTCCTTCTCGAACGCCGCAACGAACCGGCGATTGGCCTCGTACGGCAAATCCAACGAATAGGGACACGCCGTGATGAGGCCGATCGCCTCGTCGCCGAAGCGCCCCACGATCGAATTGTCGGCCGTGCCCTCGCCGCCCACCAGCGGTACCTTGATGCCCGCGTCGGCATATTGCTTCACGAACTTGATCGGGTTCGTGCCGGTGATGCCGGTCGCGACGCCATCGACGCCCTGGATCTGCGCGAGGAAGGGCGTGTAGTCCCCGGTGACGAGCGGCGGCCACAGTTTCTTGACGACGCGCCCGCCTTCGTCCTCGAACACCTGCTGGAAGCCGCCGATATTCTCGTAGCCGAAGGCGAAATCCTCGGACAGCGTGGCGACGCGGCTGAGCTTCATCTCTTTCCGCGCGTAGTCGCCCAGGGGATGCATCGCCTGCGAGGAGGTGGCCGAGGAGCGCAGGAAATAGGGGTTGGGCTTGCGCTGCGTCACGTCGTCGGCGCCGGCGAGCGCGAGCGTCGGGATCTTGTGCTCCTGAACGTAGTCGGTGATGGCCAGCATCTCGAACGCCGCGAACGGCCCGCAGATGATGTCGACCTTGTCGCGCTCGACCAGCTCCTGCGCCTTGTTCTTGGCGCCCGCCGGGTTGCCGCCGGTATCGGCGACGGTCAGCTCGACCTTGCGTCCGGCGAGCACGTAGTTGCGCTCTTTCAAATAAAGCGTGAGCCCCTGCTGCATCTGAAGCCCGCCCTCGGCCAGCGGACCGGTGCCGATCATCAGAAGGCCGAGGCGCAACGGCTCGCTCTGGGCGAAAGCGACGCGCGGCACGAATGACGCCGCGGCGGAGCCGATCAGGAATTTGCGCCGTCCCAGACTTGCGACCATGTCGTTCCTCCCTCATGCGCGCCGTCTCCGCGGCGCGTTCGAGGCGCAGCATTTCACGCCGCGACGCCGCTCGCAAGGGCATCGGCGTCGCGTTGCGGGGCCGGGGCCGATCGGGTTTAATCCGGCCATGAGCGAGAACCACGCGCCGGTGAAATCGGTCGCCGAATTCGCGGATGCGCCCGCGGAATATCAGGAGGCGGTGCGCAAGATCGTGCGCAGCCACGCCGTCAACGAGCTTTACGGCGCGCGCGTCTTCGACGAGCCGGCGATCGCGCTGGCGCCCACGCCTTATGCCAAGTGGCTCTCCTGCCGCATCGCGATGGAGGAATACGGGCACCATGTGCGCTTCCGCCAGCTCGGCGAGGAGATCGGCATACCGGCCGCCGAGATGACGCCCGAAGGGCACCAGCCGCTTTCCATCTTCGATTTCCGGCTCGGCAACTGGGAGGAATTCTGCGTCACCAAATTCATCGGCGATCTGGCGGAAATCCTGCAGGTCGAGGATTTGCTGGCCTCGACCTTCCTGCCGCTCAGGAATCTCGCGCGCATCATCATGCCGGAAGAAGTGTTCCATTCCTCGTTCGGCGCCGATTTCTGCAAAGAGCTGTGCGCGACCGAGGCGGGCAAAAAAGCGGTGCAGGCGGGGATCGACCGGTTCTTTCCCTTCATTCCCGCGTTCTTCGGCCGCCCCGGCTCGCGCAACAACGAGATGTTCCGCCGCTGGGGCATCAAGAAGCGCACGAACGAGGAGATGCGCGCCGATTACATCGCGCGCGCCGGCGAACTGGTCGGCAAGCTCGGACTCCGCCTGCCGAAGATCGCGGCCTAGGCGCATGGAGCTCGATCGCCTTCGCTTTCCGCCATCCTCGCGGCACTCGGTCGCCGAAGCGCAGAGCGCGCGCAAGCGCATCGCCTTCGAGCGCGCGCGACGCTCGCCCTATTACCGCTTCCGGCTCGACCACATCGACGCCGACCGGCTCGACGAGAGCGAGGAATGGTGCCGCATTCCGGTGTTGACGAAGGACGAGCTGCGTCTCATCCCGCCCGAGGAATTCGCCGGACGCTTCGACATTGCGCCAGACGGCGGCGTGATCGACTACTGGCGCTCCGGCGGCAGCACCGGCAAGCCGCTCTTCTATGGCCGCTCGGCCGAAGATCTGCGCGCCTCGTTCGAGGGTTATCGCCGCATCCTGCATGTCGCGGGGTGCCGCGCCGGCGACATCGCGCACGTGTCGTTCCCGATCGGCATCCATCCCCTGGGACGCCTCATCGCGCGCACGGTGGAGCAGATGGGCGCGGCCGCGATCTGCGCCGGGTCCGGCAGCAACACGCCGTCGGAGCTCCAGCTCGAGCTCATTCGCACGATGCGGCCGACCGTGTGGCTCGGCATGCCGAGCTACGGCTTGCAGCTTGCCGCCGTGGCCGAACGGCAGGGCTTCGACTTGGCGTCGGCGGGCGTGCGCCGGCTCGTGTGCGCCGCGGAGCTTCTGACCGGCGCGAAACGCCGCAAACTCGAAACTCTGTGGGGCGCCGAGGTGTACGACCATTTCGGCTGCGCCGAGGGCGGGCCGCTCGGCACCGAAGGCGAGGCGCATGACGGCTTCCATCTGTTCGACGATCTGTTCTTCTTCGAGGTGGTGGACGAGAAGAGCTTTGCGCCGCTTCCCGCGGGCGAAACGGGCGTGCTGCTGATGACGCCGCTTTACACCAACAGCGTGACGCCGTTCCTGCGCTGGAACATGGGCGATCTCGGCACGCTTGCGCCGGCCGGCGCCGGCAACGGCACGGGCGAGCTCGATCTCTTTCCGGTCTTCCGCCATGCCGGGCGCACCAGCGGCTTCCTCAAGGTGCGCGGCGTCAACATCAATCACGCCGATTTCGAGGAGTTCATGCATCGCCGCGCCGCCATCCTCGATTTCCGCGTGGCGGCGGCAGCGGGCGAGACGCTCGACGAATTGCGGGTCGAGGTCGAGCTGCGCCGCGATTGCGACCGCGAGGCCGAGCTTGCGGCGCTCGGCAACGCGATCCGCGCGACGTTCGAGGTGACGCCCATCGTGGTGCTGGTCGAGGACGGCGCGCTCGCGCGGGTCTTCGCCGAGGATGTGAAGGCGAAGCGCTTCGTCGATACGCGCTGAGCTTTAAGTCCGAGCCGTCCAGATTGAAACATCTCCGTCGCCCCCGCGAAGGCGGGGGCCCAGGGCAACGGCACGTCGCTTCCCCTGGGTTCCCGCGTGCGCGGGAACGACGATTCAAAATGACTGGATCAGAGCCTAGCTGTAGCGCGAGAAGCGCTTTCCTTCCTTCACCACGAACTCGACGACCGCAGGCTCCTTCGATTGCGTCACCTCGATCGCCTGCTTCAGGGTCGAGGCGATCGCCTGCGGCTCGACGACGCGGCGCGACCAGGCGCCCAGCGCTTTCGCAACGTCGGCGTAATTGCCGCCGAGGTCGAGCGTGTTATGGCGCTCGATCCCGACCGGCATGGAATCGCGCTCGCCCGCCATGATGCCGTTATTGAAGACGATGGTGAGGATGCCGATGCGGTTCCTGACCGCCGTCTCGATATCCATGCCGACCATGCCGATCGACGCATCGCCCATGACGTTGATGCAAAGCTTCCCGGGATTGGCCAGCTTCGCGCCCATGATGAGGCCAAGCCCGTGCCCCAGTTGCGTCGACTTGCCCCAGCCGAGATAACCCCGCGGCACGAGCGTTTCCCAGAACGGCACGAGCTGCTCGCGCGGGCCGCCGGAATCGTGCGTGATGATGGTGTTCTCGCGATCGGCCACCTGCATCAGATCGTGGATCACGCGGTACTGGTTGATCGGCGTTTCGGACGAGGTGAGCTCGCCCTGCCAATCCTTCAGCCATTCTTCCTTCACCGCGCGCACTTCCTTGACGGTTCCGTTGGCGCGCTTGCGGTTGCCGATCTCGGCGATCAAGGCCTCGAGCACGAGCTTCGCATCGCCGACGGCAGCGGCCTCGGTCGGAAACTCCTTGCCGATGTCGGCCGGATCATTGGTGAGGTGCACGATCTTCTTGCCGTTCGGAACTTTGGGCCCCCATGGCGTGCGCGTGAGGCTCGAGCCCACGGCGACGACGCGATCGGCCTTGGTGAGGAAGTGCGTGACCATCTTGGGCGCCGACACGACCGCGGCGCCGAGCGCCAGGGGATGGTTTTCGGGAAAGGCGCTCTTGCCGGTATTGGTCGTCAGCACCGGCGCGTCGAGAAGCTCGGCGAGCTTCACGAGCTCCTTCGTCGCATCGGCGTAGAGCACGCCCTGCCCCGCATGGATGACGGGTGCCGACGATTTCAGCAGCACCTCGGCGACCGCCTTGATGTCGGCAGGATCGGGCCCTTCGCGGTAGCGCCGCTGCGGCGCGTAGTCGAATGCGCCCGACTTCGGCATCCGTCATGTCGCCCGGAACCTCGATCAGGACCGGGCCCGGCTTGCCGTTGCGCATGAGATGGAAGGCGCGCCGCATGAGCTCCGAGACGCGGCCCGGCTGGTTGACGCTCGCCGCCCACTTGGTGACGGTGCGGTAGCTGTCGACGGCGCTGAAGGTCGGCGGCGTATAGGCGCGGTTGAGATTGGCACCGCCCGGCAGCAGCAGGACCGGCACGTTGTCGCCATAAAGCTGCGCCGCGCCCGGGAACGAATTCTCGATGCCGGGGCCGCCCTGCATCGAGAAAATCCCAATCTTGGCGCCGTTGGTCGAGCGGCTGATGCCGTCGGCGATGCCGACGCCGACGCGCTCCTGGCGGCAGATCACCGGCTCGAGCCCCGCCTCGATGCACGGATCGATGAGGAGCTGGCGCGGATAGCACACAAGATAGTGCACGCCTTCGGCCACGAGCACGCGCGCAATCGCTTCGGCGACTTTCATGCCAATCTCCCGTTCGTCCGGCCCAATTCGGCGAAGATAAGGGCGGTGCGCAATCTCCGTCCAGATTCTTGATCGGGCGGCGCCGCGCCGCGGCGGGCACAATTCAACCAGAGCAGGAAATTCCGGGCCGAAATTCGCGGCTGCGAAAACTTTTGCCGCGCGCCCGCCGTTCACCGTTTGGACGGCATGGGAGCGAATGTCGAGCGAAGATGGCAGCACGAACGAAGATATGGCCCGGTCTCCCCTACCCGCTCGGCGCGACGTGGGATGGGGTGGGCGTCAATTTCGCGCTGTTCTCCGAAAATGCCGAGGCGGTCGAATTGTGCCTGTTCGACGCGAGCGGGCAGCGCGAGACGGCGCGCATCCGGCTCCCCGAATATACCGACCAGGTGTGGCACGGCTATCTGCCGGACGCGCGGCCCAATCTGCTCTACGGCTATCGCGTCTACGGCCCCTACCGCCCGCAGGACGGACACCGCTTCAACGCCAACAAGCTGCTGCTCGACCCTTACGCGAAAGCGCTTCAGGGCGCGATCCGGTGGAACGATGCGCATTACGGCTACCGCATCGGCACGCGGCGCGAGCGCGAGGACCTGACCTTCGACCGGCGCGACAGCGCCCGCTTCATGCCGAAATGCCGCGTCGTCGATACCGCCTTCACCTGGGGCGACGACCGCCGCCCGAACGTGCCGTGGGAAGAGACGATCGTGCTCGAGGCGCATGTGCGCGGCATGACGATGCGACATCCCGGCGTCGATGCCGAGCGGCGCGGCACGTTCGCTGGCCTCGTCTCGCCGGCGGTGATCGACTACCTCGTGGCGCTCGGCGTCACCTCGGTCGAGCTGCTGCCGGTCCAGGCCTTCGTCGACGACCGCTGGCTCGTGCAGCGCGGGCTTCGGAATTACTGGGGCTACAACACCATCGGCTTCTTCGCGCCGGAGCCACGCTATCTCTCGGACGCGCTCCTCACCGATTTCAAGGTCGCGGTGAAGCGACTGCACGATGCCGGCATCGAGGTGCTGCTCGACGTCGTCTACAACCATACCGGCGAGGGCAATCACCTCGGGCCCACGCTGTCGTTCCGCGGCATCGACAACGCGTCCTACTACCGTCTCGCGGACGACAAGCGCATGTATTTCGACACGACCGGCACCGGCAACGCGCTGAACCTCGACCATCCGCGCGTGCTCCAGCTCGTGATGGACAGTTTGCGCTATTGGGCCGAGGAGATGCATGTCGACGGGTTCCGCTTCGACCTCGCGCCGACGATCGCGCGCGCCGGCGGCGCCTTCCGGCAGGACGGGCCGTTCCTCGGCGCCGTGCGGCAGGACCCGATCCTGTCGCGGCGCAAGCTCATAGCCGAGCCGTGGGACGTGGGATCGGACGGCTATCAGCTTGGCCATTTCCCGCCCGGCTGGGCCGAATGGAACGGCCGCTATCGCGACACGGTGCGGCGCTTCTGGAAGGGCGATACCGGCGTCACGGCGGATATGGCCTCGCGCCTTGCCGGATCCTCCGACATCTTCGGCCATGCCGGGCGCCGGCCCTGGGCGAGCGTGAATTTCGTCACGTGCCACGACGGCTTCACGCTCGACGATCTCGTCAGCTACAACGCCAAGCACAACGAGGCGAACGGCGAGGACAACCACGACGGCGCCGACGCGAATTTCAGCTGGAACTGCGGCGCCGAAGGCCCGAGCGAGGATCCCGAGGTCGCCGCGCTGCGCCAGCGCCAGAAGCGCAATCTGCTGGCGACATTGTTCCTGTCGCTGGGCGTGCCGATGCTGCTCATGGGCGACGAGATCGGCAACAGCCAGGACGGCAATAACAACGCCTATTGCCAGGACAATCCGATCTCCTGGGTCGAATGGCAGGATATCGGCCGCGAGGACGAGGCGCTCGGCGCGTTCGTGCGCTATCTGATCGAGTTGCGCCGCAAGCACCGCGTCTTCTCGCGCCCACGCTTCTTCCGCGGCGAGGCGGTGTCGCCCGCCGGCCTCAAGGACATCACCTGGCTCGCGCCGGACGGGCGCGAGGCCAGCGCCACGGATTGGAACAATCCGTTCGCGCTGTGCCTCGGCTTCGTGCTGGGAGGTGCGGCAGGCGAGTTCTATACCGCCGGCGGACAGCGCGACATCGATGCGAGCTTCCTCATCATGCTCAACGCCTATCATGGCGACATCGATTTCCGTTTTCCGACGCTCCCCGCGGCGATGGAATGGGAGCCGTTGCTCGACACCGCGCTGCCGAGCGGCATCGTCGAGGACGCCAGACGCTTTGCGCCGGACGAGGTGTTCGCGCTGAAGGGCCGCTCGTTCGCCCTCTTCGTCAACCGCGCCTCGGAAAAGCCGGAGCCCGCACCCTCGGGCGTGATCGAGGCGGAAGAACCGATAACGCCGCCCGCACTCGTGTCCGAAACGGAGGAAGTTCCGGAGCACGAAGATGCGCCCCCGACATGAGCTTCCGTTCGGTGCGGAACTTGCGCCGCCGGGGATAGGGTTTCGCCTCTCATCCCTTTTCGCGTCTTGCCTCTCGCTCTAGACTCCCGCCGTTAGAGAGGGGCAAGTCGATGATCGGGAGAAAGATTTTGCGCCGGGCGCGGGTGCTGGCGCTGGCGCTTGCAATGATTGCGGCCACCGGCGGTCTGCTCGCCCAACGCGCCGCGGCGCAAGACGCGACCTACACCATGAAGCTCGGCTCGCTCACCGTGAACGACGAGGTTCAGCAATTTTGGCAAACATTCGCCGCCGGGGTCGAGCAAAAGTCGGCGGGACGGATCAAGGGCCAGCTCTTCCCCGCGGGCCAGCTCGGCAGCGCGCCGCGCGAGATCGAAGGCACGCAATTCGGCTCGATCCAGGGCATCGCTTTCCCGCCCGATTTCTTCGCCGGCATCGACGAGCGCTTCGAGGTCGCGAGCGCGCCCGGAACCTTCACGAGCCTCGATCAGGTGATGCGCGTCGTCTACGATCCGGCGTTCCGGCAATCGTTCCTCGCGCTCGGCTCGAACAAAGGGCTCGTAGGATTGGCGCTCTTCGTCAACGCGCCGGTCACGATCCTGACGCGCAAGCCGGCGCGGCGCCTCACGGACTTCAAGGGATTGAAAATCCGCATCCTGGCGTCGGATTTCCAGATCGAGCAGATCAAGCGGCTCGACGCAAATCCCGTCGCGATGTCGCTTGGCGACGTTCTGCCGGCGTTGCAGCAGGGCGCGATCGACGGCGCGCTCGCGTCCGTTCCCGCCTTCACGCCGCTCCATTTCTACGAGGCTGCCAAATACATGACCGAGACGAACCAGTACTACGTGCTGATCGTCGCCGAGCTGAGCAAGAAATGGTTCGACGCGCTGCCGCCCGATCTGCAGAAGATCCTGCTCCAAGAGGGCGACAGCGCCGGGCGCGCGGCGGTCGCATGGGAGCGCGACGACCTCGCCAACCAGAGCAAGACGTGGACCGAGCACGGCGGCGAGCTGATCCAGCTTCCGCCCGCCGACGAGGCCGAACTGATGCGGCGCATGTCGACCATCGCCGACGATGTCGGCGCCAAGCGCCCGGCCATCAAGGAGATGTACGACCAGCTCAGCGCGGCCGTGAAGCGCAATCCATAAATATTTTAAAATCAGTATATTAGAGATAATATCTAAAGCGATGCCGTAGGTTCGGGCGGCGGGCCGCGCGCGCCCGCGCCGCTAATGCATCGACCCCACATCGCCGGCCGGAAGGGCATCGAAATCGCGCGCGTCACGGGCGCCGCGAATGTCGAAGCCGCCCGATTGCCGGCGCCACAGCCGCGCATAGGTCCCGCCGCGCACCAGAAGCTCGGCATGCGAACCGGTCTCGACGATTCGCCCGTGATTCATGACCACGAGCCGGTCCATGCGCGAGATGGTCGAGAGGCGATGCGCGATGGCGACGACGGTGCGGCCTTTCATCAGGTCGTCGAGCTGTTCCTGGATCGCCGCCTCGACCTCGGAATCGAGCGCCGAGGTCGCCTCGTCCAGGATCAGGATCGGCGCGTTCTTGAGGATCACGCGGGCGAGCGCGATGCGCTGACGCTGGCCGCCCGAGAGCTTGACGCCGCGCTCGCCGACATGGGCGTCCATGCCGCACCGGCCCTGCCAATCCTCGAGCCCTTCGACGAAGTCGAGCGCGTGCGCGCGCTGCGCCGCCTCGCGCACCTCCTCGTCGCTCGCCTCGGGCCGGCCATAGCGGATGTTGTCGCGGATCGAGCGGTGCAGGAGCGAGGTATCCTGCGTCACCATGGCGATGCGGCTGCGCAAGCTTTCTTGCGTCACCTTGGCGATGTCCTGGTCGTCGATCAGGATGCGCCCGCGCTCGACCTCATAAAAGCGCAGCAACAGATTGACCAGCGTCGATTTGCCGGCGCCCGAGGGCCCGACGAGGCCGACCCGCTCGCCCGGCGCGATCGCGAGGTCGATGCCGTGCAACACGCCGCGCACCGTGCCATAGCCGAAGCGCACGGAATCGAAGCGCACGGCGCCATGCTCGACCCGAAGCACCGATGCGTCCGCGCGATCCTGCATCTGCCGCGGCACGGCGATCGAGCGCATGCCGTCCTGCACGGTGCCGACATTCTCGAAGATCGAGGTCACGTTCTGCGCCACCCACCCGGCGATGTTGGAGATCTGCCAGGCGAGCGGCAGCGCGGTCGCCAGCGCGCCGACGCTGATCCGCCCGTCGACCCACAGCCACACGCCGATCGTCCCGACCCCCACGAGCAAGGCCGCGTTGAAGACCGACAGCGTGATGCCGAACATCGTGATGATGCGCAGCTGCTGGCGGAACGCATCGGTGTGGTCGTCGACCGCAGCGCGCACGAACGCGTCCTCGTCGCGCGGCCGGGCGAAAAGCTTGACCGTCAGGATGTTGGTGTAGCTGTCGACGATCCGGCCGGTGAGGTTGGAGCGCGCTTCCGACATGCGCCGCGAGCGCACGCGCACGCGCGGCACGAAATAGCGCAGCGTCAGCGCATAGCCGCCGAACCACAGCACCACCGGCACCGCGAGGCGGATATCGCTCGAACCGAGCAGCACGATCGCCGTGGTACCGTAGATCAGGATGTACCAGACTGCGTTCGTCGCGGCGACCACGCTTTCGCGCAAGGACGGGCCCGTCTGCATGACGCGGTTGGCGATCCGGCCGGCGAAATCGTTCTGGAAGAAGGTCCAGCTCTGGCGCACCACGTGCCAGTGATTCTGCCAGCGAATGAGGTTGCTGAAGCCGGGGTTGATCGCGATGTTGGTGACGAGCTGCTGCAACGCGTTCGCCGCCGGGCGCGCGATCAGAAGCACGAACGCCATAAGGGCAAGCTGCGGCCCCGCCTCGTGCAGGAAGGTACCGGGCTGATGGTTCGAGACGAGCGCGATGAGGCGGCCGATGAAGACCGGCACGGTAGTGTCGAGCAGCGCCACGATCGATCCGGCGACGAAGAGACCGACGACGAGATGGCGCACCTGGCGCACGTAATGCCAATAGAACGCGCCGAGCCCACCCGGCGGCGGCGCGTCGGGCGGCAGCGACGTGGGATCGAGCAGACTCTCGAACAGGCGGAAGACGGACATCGGCGGTTCTCTCGCCGCCCTTTATGGAGGATCGCGGCGTGTCGCGCCATCGAGGAAGCGGCTTATGGCGTTCACATTTGCTTTGTCACATACTTGCCCTCGCGAAGACGGGAGTGAACGATGGCGCGCATTCCAAACGGCGTTGCGGACATCAACAAATCCAAGACCACGCGCGGCCTCCCGCGCCCGGTCGATTACGGCACCGCCGACGTTGCGAGCCATATCCAGGGTAACGACAATTTCCATCGCGTCTTCGCGATCCGGCCCGGCGAGCATGTCGTCATGCTGACCGATCCGCTGCTCGATCCGCGCGTGGTGCAGGCGGTTTATGGGCTGACGAAGGCGCGAGGTGCGACCTTTGCATCCTATATGGGCCCATCGACTCGGCTGATGGCGGTGCCGGACGAGGCACGCGCCCTGGTCGAACGCGCCGATTTCGTGGTCTCGTCCTGGTTCGCCTCGGTGATCGACCCGTTCTGCATCGGCTTGCGGCGCGAGAAGGGACAGCGCTGGATCAAGATCACCTTCTTCCGCAACCTCGACCTGTTGCAGACACCGCAGGCGCGCTTTCCGCTCGACGTGCTGGGCGAGATCATCCGCGCCTCCTCTCGGGCCTATCCCGACGAGGGCAAGTTCGACCTGCGCTTCCGCGATTCGCGCGGCACCGACGTCGTCGTCAATTTCACCGAGGCGATGCGCGAGGTGATGAAGGAGGACAACCGCTGGCGCGGCCACAACATCGCCGACGAGCCCGGCTGTTATATCCATTTCCTGCCGACGCACGGACCCAATTTGTATGAAGTGAAGATGGTCGGCGGCATCCACGCCAATCCGTACATGCCGGTGAACGGCATCCTCTATCCGCAATGGGCCGTGGGTTTCGAGCGCCCGTTCGAGGAAAAGATCGGCGTCGAGTTCAAGGACGGACGGGTCGCGGCGATCCACGGCAACAGCGAGGAGGCGCACGTCCTGCGCTTCATCATCGGCGGCGATCTCGACGAATTGGGCTGCGGCCACAATCCGAAGGCGCCGCGCTTCGACATCTACCCGGCCGGCCCCAATTCGCCAGGCGCGCTCCATTTCGGCGTCAACGCCCTGGCGCCTTCGGACTATCTCCAGCGCGTCATGCCGAACTGGGAAGAGCCGCACGTGCACATGGACCTCGTGACCTTCGACACGACGGTCACGGCGGGCAACCGCGTCGTGATCGACGAAGGGTTCCTGCAGGCGCTGCGCGATCCGGCGGTGGTGGAAGCGGCGCGACGCTATGGCGACCCCGTCGATCTGCTCGAGAATTTCCCGGTCTAGGCGCGCCGGCCGCTGCCGTCGGCCAGAATTTCGACGCCGTAATCGGCGCGCGCGCTTTCCCGCGAGACATAGCCGCGCTTCACGTCGCGCACGACATCGGCGAGCGGCCGCTCGAGCGGGTCCCCGTAACCGCCGCCGCCGCCCGTCTCGACCAACACCACGTCGCCCGCGCGCAATTCGAAATCGTCGGTCTTGTTGGTGTCGATCGGCGCGTTCAGGCCGTCGCGGATGACGGCAACCTTGCCGGTCGCGCCCGCACCGCCGCCGCACACGCCCCAGGGCGCGCACCGGGTGCGGTCGAGATTGGTGCGCAGGATGCAGGGCTGCAAAATGCGATAGCGCTTCACGAAGCCCATGCCGCCGCGCGACCGCCCTGCCCCGCCCGAATCCCGGCGCAGCGCGAGGCCTTCGTAGCGATAGGGATACATCGTCTCCTGCAATTCCATCGGGATGATGCGCGTGTCGCCGTGCGCCATGGTGCGGAACGGCCCGTCGCCGTCGCGCGCGGCCGACGCGCCCCAGCCGCCGTGGCCGGAATCGTGGCATTGGAAGAACGTGCCGTCGGCACGCTTGCCGGCGAAGCCGACCGACGAATACGTGCCGAAATGGGCGCCGGTCACGCGCTCCGGCAGCGCCTGCTCGAGCGCCTTGATGAAGGTGTCGACGATGGTCGGGAACGGCGTGCCGTACATGCCCATCGGCGCCGTGGGCCGCGCGCTCACGATCTTGCCCTCGGGCAGGATCAATTTCAGCGGACGGAACGTGCCTTCGTTGGCGGGTTCGTCGCCGGCGATCAGATACATGAAAGCGATGCGCGCCGTCGTGACGCCGCCGCCGTGATATCCCGAATTGATGCAGCCCGCGACCTCGGGCGAGATGTCGGAATAATCGACCGTCATCTCATCGCCCGCGACGATCACCCGCACCTTGATCGGGACCGGCCTGTCGCCCGCGCCGTCATTGTCGAGGAACGATTCCGCCTCGTAGGTGCCGTCCGGAATGGCGCGGATGCGCGTGCGCACGGACGCTTCGCACTGGTCGAGAATGGTATCGACCGCG
Source organism: uncultured Alphaproteobacteria bacterium (assembly GCA_963729295.1). Taxonomy (GTDB): domain Bacteria; phylum Pseudomonadota; class Alphaproteobacteria; order ATCC43930; family CGMCC-115725; genus DATJLY01. Next base: position 115,610 of record CAVSNJ010000010.1, on the reverse strand, counting down.
GCGCGGAAAATCTCGATGCCGAATTTATCCGCAAGTTTTTGGGTGAGATCGCGACCCAGAAAACAGCCGCCGAGTTGCGCTTCGATGTCGCCCATCAGCTCCAGCGGAAAGCGCGTATTGTCCTCGATGATGCGATAGACCTCGTCGATCCGTTCGCCCTTCGACCAGATCTTTATGGTGCGGTACTGGATGCCCTCCATGAAAATGTCGGTCGAGGAATATGATGACGAGCCCACCGCCGCGCCGCCGATGTCGATCCAGTGCATGTTGATGGCGAAGAAGCCGATGAGGCGGCGCTTGCCGGGGCCCGCATAGATCGGCGTGTACATGACCGTGTTGTTGAGATGCTGGCCCTGGATCGAGGGCGCGTTGCAGACGATCACGTCGCCTTCGAAGAGCCGCTCGGGTCCATAGATCCTGAGCCCGTCGCGGACCGCGCTGCCGACGGCGTCCGCCACGAAGATCGGCATGCCGCCATTGCATTGCGCGATGAGGCGCCCCTCGGCATCGGTCATGCCGACGGCGTAATCCTTGTATTCGTAGATGTAGGGGCTGAACGCGGTGCGCGTGATGTTGGCGTCGATCTGATCGGTGATCGAGACGATGCCGTGGCGGATCACCTCGATCGTGACGGGGTCGAGCGCGCCCGAGGTCTCGTTGCGAAGCGTCGTATCTGCCATCAGGGCGCGGCTCCGGTCCTAGCTCGACGAGCGGCAGTATATCCGGATCTCGCCGTAAGCGCCGATCTCGAATCGGTCGTCCGGCCAGATCACGGTGGTCGAGCCGTATTCCTCGACGATCGCCGGGCCCGATGCCGCAAAGCCCGGGGCGAGTGCGAAGCGGTCATAGATGCGCGTTTCGATCCTGCCGATCGCGCGGCCGAAATAGACCGGGCGCACGCCGCGCTCGCTCGCACCGCCGCCGCGCGAGCGTACCAGCCGCGTAAGCTCCGGACGGCTCATGCGCGCGGAAGCCGAGAGGTGCAGCGCCTGGAGCTCGACGCCTGCGCGCGTGTCGGCATGACCATAGCGGCGCCGGTAGTCGCGGTCGAAGGCGGCACGAATGGCGGCCTCGTCGGCAAGGCCGGTGATCGGCACCTTGATGTTGTGGCGCTGGCCGCGATAGCGCATCTCGGCCGCGCGTTCGAAGACGATCGCCTCGAGGCCGATCTCGCGCCTTATGGCATTCTGCTGCTCGCGCTCGAGCGCGGCGAAGGCCTCGTCCATCGCGGCGATGGTCGGCCGATCGAGCGGGCCGACGAAGGTCTGCGACATGTCGAGCCGCGCATCGGCCATGAGCATGCCCGAGGCGGAGAAATTTCCGGGCTCGGGCGGCACGACGACCACCGGAATCGCGAGCTCGCGCGCCAAGGCCGAGGCGTGAAGCGGCCCGCCGCCGCCATAGCTGAACAGAACGAAGTCGCGCGGATCGCGCCCGTGCTCCACCGTTTGACGGCGGATCGCGCCCGCCATGACGATCGTCGCGATGACGATAATGCCGTCGGCGAGCTCGAGCACGGCATCGGCGCCGGAATATCCGAGCGGCGTGGCGAGGCGCGCAAGGATCGATGCCCGCGCCGCCTCGGTGTCGAGCTTCATCTCGCCGCCGAGGAACCGGTCGGGCGCCAACCGTCCGAGCACGAGGTTCGCGTCCGTCACGGTCGGCTCGGCGCCGCCCTGGCCATAGCACGCCGGGCCCGGCGCCGATCCGGCCGAGCGCGGGCCGACATGGAGCCGATTCTGCCCGTCGAGCCAGGCGATCGAGCCGCCGCCCGACCCGACTTCGATGATGTCGATCACCGGCGACTTGATCGGGAAGCCCTTCACATATCCGCCGGCGTAATAGATCTGGTCGACCGAGAAACGCCCGTCCTCGACCAGCGCGCATTTCGCCGTCGTGCCGCCCATATCGAACGAAATGACGTTGGCGAAGCCGAGCGCCTCGGCATAGGCGGCGGTGCCGATGCAGCCGCCGATCGGCCCCGATTCGACGAGCGCGATCGGCTGGCGGCGCGCGCGCTCGACCGACAGCACGCCGCCGTTCGAACCCATCAGGAAGACGGTGCCCTCGAACCCGTCCTGGCGCAGGCGGCGATCGAGCGCGGCGATGTAGCCCGACACCTGCGGGCCCACATAGGCGTTGGCGGCGACCGTGGCGGTGCGCTCGTACTCATACCATTCCCGGCAAATCGCGGTGCCGTGCGTGACATAGGCGTCGGGCACGATCCCGCGCAGGATGTCGGTGGCGCGCTCCTCGTGCCGCGGATTGGCGTAAGCGTTCATGAACGAGACCGCGACCGCCTCGATGCCATCATCGCGCAGGATCGAAGCCAGCGCGGCTAACGCGGCCTCGTCGATCGGCTCGATCACGCTGCCGTCGCTGCCGATACGCTCCGACACCTCGTAGCGCCGCTCGCGCGGGATCAAGGGCTCGTCGCGGCGGTAATAAAGATCGAACGGATCGGGCCGGTTGCCGCGCGCGATCTCGAGCACATCGGCGAAGCCCTTGGTCGCGATGAGCGCCGCCTTGGCGCCGCGCCGTTCGATCAGCGCATTGATGACGAGCGTCGTCCCGTGATTGACGAAGGAGGCGTCGCCGGGCGCGATGTCCGCCTTCTTCAGGCATTCCATGATGCCGTCGACGAAATCGCCATAGGTCGTCGGGCATTTCGTATAGCGCACTTCGCCGCTCTCGCGATCGTATGCGACAAGGTCGGTGAAGGTGCCGCCGATATCGACCGCGACGACGAAAGCCATGGCGCATCACTAGAGGGCTTGAGCCCGCGCCTGTCAACGAGGCGGCGGGCGTGCTAGTTTTGCGCCGCGCGATCCTCGGGAGGAGAATTTGGGATTACGAGCCCGCAAACGGGCGATCGTCGCGGCGCTGGCGATGATGGCCGCGATCCTGCCGCTTCACGCCGCAAGGGCCCTCGAGATAACGCCCGAGCTCAAAGCGGTGATCGACGGCGCAAAGAAGGAAGGAGCGCTTACGCTCTCCTATGCCGAGAACATTCTCGGCGGCACGCAAGGCTCGCGCGTCGCGCACGACGGCATCGAGAAAATGTTCGGCGTGAGCCTCGACGTGAATTACACGCCCGGCCCCTCCTTCGCGCCGATGGCCAGCAAGATCTATACGGAGATGCAGGCCGGCGAGAAGGCCACAAGCGACGTCTATTACGGAACCGCCGTGCAGATCTTTCCCTATATCGGCCGCAACCTCTTCCGCAAGATCGATTGGGTGAAGCTTTATCCGGGCCGGATCGAGCCGAAATTCGCGGAAGAAGACGGGCGCGCGCTGCGCGTCGTCACCGCGCTCCAGGGCGTCCTCTACAACAAGCGCGTGGCGCCCGAGTTCGGCAAGGTCGTCACCATGGCCGATCTGTTGAAACCCGAATACAAGGGCAAGCTCTTCACGACACCCTATCTCGCCGGATTCGATGTCTTGGTCGCCGACGGCGTCTGGGGCTTTGCCAAGACCAGCGACTACATCGGCAAGCTGTCGGACCAGATCGGCGGTCTTGCGCCGTGCGCGGCGACCGACCGCATCGCCGCGGGCGAAGTGCCGGCGCTCGCCATCGACTGCGCCGGCGCCGAGCAGAACCTGCCGAAATACCGCGATGTGCTGGCGCACGTGATCGTCCGTGACGCGGCGGCGCGGCGCTACAACTATATCTGCGTTCCCGCGAACGCCGCCCATCCGAACGCGGCGATCCTGATGGCGCTTTACGTGTCCTCGCCCGAAGGCCAGAAGGCCATTCCGTATGATCTCTTCGGCGTCGATCTCGACGACTATCCGGAAACGCAGACGCATGCGCGTGTCGCGGCCTTGGAGAGCCAGGGCGTCAAGTTCGAGGATGTGACCGTGGCATGGTGGGGATCGCATCCTGACATCGACGACAATCTCAAGAAGCTGATTGCGCAAATCCAGCGGCACTGAGCGCGCCGCCGCGCGGGTGGCTGGCCGCGAGTGGCTTGCGGCGGCGCTCGTCGGCGCAGCCACGATCGCCAGCATCGCGGTCGCGGTGCTCGTCGGCGTGGTGATCTGGCTGAGCTTCGTCCGCGGCACACCGGGCGACCCGCGGCTCGTTTATACATTCACCCATTACCGTGACATTTTTCTCGATCCGTTCACCTACCGCGTGCTCGGCAACACGATCGCATTCTCGGCGATAACGTTGGCCGTGTCGCTCGTGCTGGCAGTGCCGATGGCGTGGCTCGTCGAGCGGACGGATTTTCCCGGCAAGCGCGTGGTCTTCACCCTCCTGACCGTCGCGTTGCTGATTCCCGGCTTTTCCGTGGCGCTCGGCTGGCTCTTCCTCTTGAGCCCGCGCATCGGGCTCATCAACCTGGCGCTCGAGGCGGTCTTCGGGCTTGCCGCCGCGCCGTTCAACATTTCGACGCTCTCCGGCATGGGCATCGTCGAGGGGCTGAGCCTGACGCCCGTCACCTTCATCATGACGGCGGTCGTGATCCGCTCGATCGATCCGTCGCTCGAGGCGGCGGCAAGCATCGGCGGCGCCAATCTGTGGCAGAGCTTGCGCCGCGTCACCGTGCCGCTCGCCTGGCCCGGGATTCTGGCGGCCAGCATCTATGTCTTCACGATCGGCTTCTCCGCCTTCGACGTACCGGCGATCCTCGGACTGACGAACCGCATCTTCACCTTCTCGACCTACGTCTATCTCGAGGTGAACCCGAGCGACGGGTTGCCCGACTATGGCGGCGTCGCGGCGCTGAGCGTGTTCATGCTCGTACTCGCGATCTTCTTCACCTGGTGGTATTCGCGCGTGCAGGCGCGGGCGCCGCGCTACTCGGTGGTGACGGGCAAGGCTTATCGCCCGCGGCTCGTGCGCCTGGGACGCTTGCGCTTGCTCGCAGTCGCGTTCGTCGTCACATATTTCGTCTTCAGCGAGCTCCTGCCGGTGCTGACGCTGGCGTGGTCGGCAGGACTGCCCTATCTGCGGCCGCCGGGTGCTGCAGCCTTCGCCAGCCTGTCGTTCGGCAATTTCCGCGCGCTGCCGCAGGAGCTGGTATGGAGGGGCTTGCGCAACACGCTCATGCTGATGGCGATCGTGCCGACCATCACCGTCGCCTTGAGCCTTTCCGTATCGTGGGTGGTGCTGCGCTCGCGCCTCAAGTTCCGGGCGGTCTATGATTTCTTCGCCTTCCTGCCGCACACCGTGCCGACGATCGTGTTCAGCGTCGCTGCCTGGCTTCTGACGCTGTTCGTGCTCAGGAAATTCGTGCCGATCTATGGCACGATCTGGATCCTCGTCCTTGTCTATGTCGTGGCGATGCTGAGCTACGGCTCGCGCATGACGAACGGCGCCTTGATCCAGATTCACCGCGAGCTCGAGGAATCGGCGCGGATGAGCGGCGCAACGCTGGGCGGCGTGATGCGCCGGGTGCTGGTGCCGCTGCTCACGCCAGCGATACTCTATGCCTGGATCTGGATCGCACTGCTCTCATACCGCGAGCTGACCTTGCCGGTCGTGCTCTCGACCAGCGATAACGCGCCGCTTGCGGTTGTGGTCTGGAGCTTCGTCTTGAGCTCGTCCTTCGGCAAGGCCTCGGCGGTGGCCATTTCGATGCTGGTGCTGATGGCGCCGATCCTCGCGCTCTATTGGACGGCGGCGCGGCGCACCGGCATCGCGCCGCCGAGCTAGCGGATCGCCAGGCCGAGCGCGAACACGACCAGGAGCGCGATGGGCTACCGGGCCTCGCACCTCGACCCGTAACCAGCCGGATCGAACGTTCAAACCGCAACGGCCAGCGTCGATTGCGAGACGAAGATTCGTGTATAGAGGTCTTCCCCAAAGCTCGTGGCCAACGGCTCTCCTTCGCTCAGTTTGAACGTGCGAATGCCGTCGGCCTGGCGCCCGGCCCGCAGGAAGAGCGTCTGGTCGTAGTTCCTCTCGTAGAAGCCGTGCGCCAACTCGTACATGTGCGTCACGCACATGACCTTGGCTTTTTTGGCCAACAACGCCGTGATGACCTGCCGCGCGATCTCTGAACCCTCGCGCTCGTTTGTGGCCGCGAACGACTCATTGAACAGGAGCATGCAGTTTGTCGTGACATGATCGACAATATCGCTCATGCGGCTCAATTCCTCATCGAACTTTCCGCTTTGCATACGGGCATCTTCTTCTCTCTTGTAATGCGTGAAGATGCCTTCGCAGAGACTGGCGGAGAAAAATTCCGCGGGAACGAACATCCCGCACTGCATCATCAGCTGAGCCAGTCCGACGCTGCGAAGGAAGGTCGATTTGCCTCCCGTGTTCGGGCCCGTGATGATCACGAGGTCCTTCAGGTTGGCATCGGCATCGTTCCCGACGACCAGCCGATCGACGGTCAGGGCGAGGCCAACGTCGTAAAGCCCGCGAAACGATAGCAGCTTGTGCTCGGCCGCCGCCGCTTCAGGCGTGCACCTCGGTTCTCCCGTTCGTTGGAGCTTCTCGTCCAGATTGATGCAGCCGACGTAGAACGCGAGCTCCGCCCGCAGCATGCTGAAGAAATCCCGGACATGGTTGGCGGCCTGGCCGAGCGCGTTCGCCGCCAGGCTGACCCCCCGGTTGCGAAGGAGCTGGAGCGCCTGCGCGCCCGCGTCGTCGCGGGGCGCAAGCTCGAACCTGTAGACGAACGTCTTATCTTCGAAGAATCCCGCCAACCAGTCCCGCAAGGTCCATTTCCGATGGGGAGTCTGATGGAGCACATAACGCCGGCCCGTGTTTGCCGTACCCATCTCGGCGCTGATCAGCTCTCCGTCACGGAATCTCAGCATGCGTAAATGTGATTCGACGGTCTCGAAATACTCATCATCGAGATCCCGCTTGAGCGTCGCAAAGAACGCGCTCCAACCCTCGGAGACGAATTTCCCGGCATGCGCTTCAGCGAAACCGCGGAGCTTCTTCAGAAAAACCAGCAACTCCGTCATCGTGTCGATGGCATCGCGCAGCACCGAGTCAGGAAAGCGCGCGAGCAGTCCGAGATAGTGTCCCCTCCGCTTTTCGTTAGCTTCGACCGCCACTGCGTAAAGCTCGCGGACGAGAGCGGAATGCCCGAGACAGTCCTGCAATATGCCGTGACGGTACCGAATGGTATCGAGATCGCCTTGCACGCCGGTCAGAATCACTTTCCGGGAAACGTCGAAGATGCAGTCGTCCCCCCTTGCCATGGCGTCGAATAAGGTCGTGAGCGATAGATCCGCCGTAAGCGCCTCTGCGTTCCACGGCAGCCCCGAATTCCAATCGAAATTATCGACCTGGTACCGCCGTCCGGAGCGCGCCGCTTCGCGCAGCGCCGCGGCTTGCAACGCCCACTTCCAATCAAAATCCTCGCTGCGATGTAGCAGATGCGCCTTCATGACCGGATCCGTTCTTTGACCATGTCGTAAGTCAGCCGATATTTCTCGGCGATCGCCATGGCGTAAGCGAGGCCGTCCGCTGGCCGCCGGACGACCTTGAAGGTCCGCCGCGCCGATTTGTCGGGAACGACCGTCGTGACCATACTCACCGTCTGCGGACCCAGCGATGCCACTTCGTCGATGAACGTGACCCAGGTGCACAGAACGTCGAGCTCCATGATCGCAGCAGCGATCTTCTTGCTGAGGAAGAATGCATCCCGCAAAGTTGTCGAGGCAAAGATTTCGTTGATGATGATGATGCTGCGCGGCGTCGCCGCTTCAAGGATGCCATGGATTCTGATGAGATCGTCCTCCAGCTTGCCGCGGAGGCTCGTCATATGCTCTTCCCTCTCGAAATGCGTGAAAATTCGATCGGGGAGATAGAGCTGCGCTCTCGTGCCCGGAACGGGACAGCCGAGGCTTCCGAGATAGTGTAGCTGACCGAAGGTACGGGCGGTCGTGGTCTTGCCGCCCTGGTTTGGTCCGGAGACCACGATGATGCGTTCCCGGCCCTTGAGGTAGAAATCGTTGGTGACCGGCGTTGCCTTGCCGTCCAGCAGATTCGCGGCCAGCGCGAGATCGAATCCTTGATAATCGTAGAATTCCTTGTTCGAATCACTGATCCGCGGGTAGCAGAAATCGAGTCCGGCTTTCTTGAACCTCGCGATATAGTCAAGGTAAGCGACATAGAACTGAATTTCTCGATCGAAGGAAACGGTCGTCGAATCCTGGAAATCCTTGTTGGCGGCACGGTAGGTTTCGAGCTTTGAAAATGTTTCGCGATGCAGGTGAGCGACCCCATCGAGAATCTGCGCCTCGATGTGATTCATCTCCGGTGAGTCGTTGAATTTGAAGGCGTATTCATGGACGGTCCCTTGTTGGAACCGCTCGAAGGTCTCCTGGACCGCCACGCTGTAGTCGCCCTCACCCGCGTAATGGCGGACCTCGACCCGCGATCCCTGAATGAGAATGCCATAGCGGATGGCCGAAAGCTCTGCCTCGAGCTCCTTCGCTTGCCGAAGGACCGAGGTGAAGCGCTCGGACGAGGCGTATTCGGTCACGTACTCCCTGAATGCCAGCAGGCCGCGCGCCGTGAATTTCGCACTGGACAAGTCGCGGACCAGGCGATTGACGCCGTCGCCATAGATGATGACGGCGTCGAGGAACCAGCGTTCCTTCTGATGTTCGTAATAGCGCTTCGCGAGCTGAGCCACATGCTCGCGAACCACGTGCATGCTGAGAGCGAAGGCCTTGATTGCATCTAACAGTTGCGCATCTTCCAGGTCCTTCATCACTTCGTGACGAAAGATGACGGCATCGACATCGTGCAAAGGCATACGGAAGAACGGCGTGAGATTGTATTCCTCTTTTCCGGCCGTGACCGCCGCGACGATCTGATCGAGGTTGAGATCCACGAAGAAGTCCGGCGCGGCGATCGTTTCCTCGCCATCGCGGCTAGCACCGTTCTGAAAGAGAATGCTGCCGAAGATCATAGGACGAACCCTCGTTTCCAGAACTCCTGCGAGGCTCCTCCGCTCCAGCCGAGCGGCTCACAACTATCCGGGGCTATGCGCCCATTCGGGCAAGCGCCGCGTAGAAGCTCATTGTCGTCACCGATTGCTCCGCTCTGAGCGGCGCAGAGTGCGACGATCTCGGCCCGTGTAGAGCTGGGGGAGGACCGAATTTTCCGGTCCGCGGCGGATCCCTCGAGATGCCATTCCGATCTCAAATCGAAAGCATCCGGAGTATCCGTTTCTTTGAGAGATCGCACGAGGCCTCCTATCGCACGCGTTTGCGATAGGAGTCATTAGCCTCAATCGGCGGTTTGCGGGGACTCCATCCCGATCTCTAAAATCTAGGTCGGCAGGCTAACAGAAACAAGCCCGCGTGTTGCTGCCCGTTTTGCAGCTTTGTATGCGAAGTAGACGCAGCTCCCAGCGAGGCTGCATTCGAGCGCGGGCGCCTGCGCTTCGATCCGCAAAAGCCTCGCTATGCGAAAACCCCGCCGCGTGCGCCTCGAAGGGACAGTCTGGCAGGCGCTGCGGACGGAGCGACCAGCACAAGGCCGCAAGGTCGCTGTTTAGGCAATAGAGCCTTCGCATATCCTCATGATGGCGTCCCGCATGGCTTGTGCTAAATTGAACGTGGGATGGAGTCCCCATAAACTCTACGCCGATCGGCTGATGACTCCTGCTGCGAGAGAAATCGCGGTGGGAGCACCTGTGTAACCCACCGCGTGCGGTGGTTTTTTGTTGCGCGTTCAATAGAACGGCAACATGCAGCGAGGCGCACGTGCAAGAACGGAGTGCGGGTCTGAAAACCACGACGCCTAAATTCCCTTCGTGGCTCTTGCGCTTCGAAGGGAGGTGGAAGACTGCCGCATACGAGACAAGAAGCCAAACAGGAGGAATCGCGTGACAGCGATTCACGAGACGCATTTCGAGGGTGTGAGTGCGGCATCGGGCGCTTCTCTTTCCGAGGCCATTGGCGGAATCGCCGCGATCGTGTTGACTATTTTGGGGTTGGCTCATGTCGCGCCAAACTTCCTGGTGGCCGTCGCGACAATCGCGGTTGGCGTTGCCCGTCTTTCAGGGCGGAGTGGGCTCGACTTGCGCCCACTCGAACGGTGGGGTGTCCCGGAAGAGACCGGCGGAGCGGAGAGATGACGCGAGGAAATCGAAATATTTCAGCGGTTCGTCCGCGCGAGCTCTCGGCTTCCGGTGCGTTGCGCAATGACGCGGCTCCGTCGTCTCAGATCGGGGGCAGCGATCCAAGCGACCTCAAGATTCTCCTCGATCGCGCCTTAGGCTGTTTTGACCATGCCTCGCCTTCGGACGCACCAATCGTCATACGCCTCCGCAATCTGCGCCAGCGGCTCCACGAGGAGCGGCTTCAGCTCGCGGTGCTGGGTCAGTTCAAACGGGGCAAGAGCACTTTCCTCAATGCTCTTCTTGGTCAGCCGCTTCTGCCGACGGGCATCATACCGCTGACCGCCATTCCGACCTTCATCGCGTGGGCTTCGAAGCCGCTCGTGCGAGTGACGTACAGGACAAATCGTGCCGCAGAGGAATTCGATGGTTCTGCGCCCGAGGACATCCGCAACCGCCTCTTTCAGTTCGTCGCAGAGGAAGCGAATCCCAAAAATCGGCTCGGCGTGGCGCGCGTCGATCTGTTCTTTCCGGCACCAATTTTGAAGAATGGCGTTTTTCTGATCGATACACCTGGCATCGGCTCTACGCATCGCCACAACACCGATGCCGCGCTCGAGGTCCTTGCCGACTGCGATGCCGCACTCTTTGTTGTCTCCGCCGATCCGCCGATCACCGAAGCCGAGCTCACCTATCTCGGGGCCGTCCGTCCAAAGGTCGCGCGCCTGTTCTTCGTTCTCAACAAGGTCGACCACCTCGAATCGGGTGATCTCGAGGTCGCGGTCGAGTTTCTGCGGAAAACGTTGCAGCAATCGCTTCAAGTCGAGGCGGAAACCAAGATCTTTTGCATATCGGCACTCACTGGCCTCAAGGCCAAGCAGAGCGGCGACCCCACCGCGCTCGCCGACAGCGGCATTGCCGGCGTCGAGAACTTTCTTCTCGGCTATTTGGCGTATGAGAAATTGGCTTCGCTGCGGGTCGCCGTGATCCGCAAAGCTGCCGATTTGTTGGCGGAGGCCGAAGCAGACCTGTTGCTGCGCGTTCGGGCGCTCGAATTGTCGATTGAGGATTTGCAGAAACGCAGCGCGACACTCGAAGAGGCGTTGGGTCATATTGCGGCGGAAGCGCGCGTCATTCCCGACCTCCTCGCAGGCGACCGGCGGCGTGCCATCGAGCAGCTGGAACTCCATGCTGAGCGGCTCCGTCACAAAGGTCGTCAATATCTCACGGACGTTTTGAACCGCGTGCTGGCGCAATCCGATCAGGCAAACGCTGAAGATGCGGCACAAGAGGCGATAGCCGCTGCCATCCCGGAATTTTTCGAGCAAGAGCTGAGCCAAACGTCCCGCGAGTTCAGCCACACGGTCGAAGAGATCCTCGCGGGACACCACCAGCATATCGAGACGCTCGTCAACCTCGTGCGCCGCACGGCGGCCGATCTCTTCGATGTGCCCTATATGGCGTCAGCGGAGTCCGACAGCTTCAAGCTCGGCCGGGAACCGTACTGGGTCACCCAGCGGTGGAGCGACAGGCTGCTCCCCAATCCGAACGGTCTCGTCAATCGGCTCTTGTCCGCGACTCTGCGTCAGGCGCGGCTCCGTGCGGAGCTCCAACATCAAATCGACGAACTCGTATCCCGCAACGTCGAAAATCTGCGCTGGGCGACGCGGCAAGGCCTCGATGACACCTTCCGGCGCTTTGCCACCATGTTGGACGGGCGGTTGACGGCCGCGATCGAAGCAACCCAAGGGGCCGTCACGTCCGCCTCGACCAAGCGGTCCACGGTATCGGATCACGTCGAGTTCGAGCTCGCCGAGTTACGGCGGTTCTCTGAGACGCTTGCAGAGATCCGCGCCGAGCTCGCAGGCGTGACGGCGGACGAGGGGAATCCGTGACCCGCGGACCTGTCGGAGGATATGCGCCGGTACGCGCGAGGAGGGAGTAAGCGCCGATCGCAGGGCGCTAATGGTGCTGGGCGGCCACCGCAACGTCTCCGGTCTCAGGAGGTTGAACTGAATTGAACCGGTGCACAACATCATACGGGTAAAGGTTAGAATGGCTGCCACCAAGATCATGATCATCCGCCACGCAGAAAAACCCTTTGGCACCGAAAGAATCTCGGGCATGAGGAACGGTTCGACATGATTTGGGTGTTCGATCGTGCGGCCGGCTCCAGCCAGCGGGAATTTACACAGGTTCCGCAATTGCTTCTGTCCGGTGATCGAGCGGAACCGATTGCGATTGAGTCTTCTGAGTCTTCGCGCGTTGGCGAGCAATCGATGGACCGATAGCGAGGCGGTGCGACCGATGGTCCGCCGTACGACGATCAAGGAAGATCATTATGCGCAGCGTCAACGATGCGAAATTCTTCAATACGTGGCAGATCCTTTATCGTGCCACTTGTCCGAATGCGACCGAAACGCAGTGGAAGGCCGGGGATGTCGAATGGCGAAAGGAGCGGCATAGTTTCTTCGGAACGTCCTATGCAATTTCGCTGGAAATGCACCTGCTGAGCCGGATTGTCCGTAATGGCGAAGCTTGGGTTCTTCTGGTCGTGATCGAAAACTGGTGGAATGCGAAGCGTGATGTGCTGAAGTCGTCGACATGGGCGCGTGTTCTCGAGGGTAATCCCAAATCCGTAGTGGCCTGGATGAGGGAGAAGGAACAAAATCCCGCCGACGCGGCTGAAGGCGAGCAGCGCCGGTAAACTGACGATCGGCTTGACAGACAAGCGGCCCATGCCAATATGCCGCAATTGTTTTAAAAGCTCCTCATAGGCGGTGGAGTCCGCCATAACCGCCCTATCGGGCCGATGACTCCTACGCTGGCACCGCCTCAAGCCGAGGCAGCGACAGAAGTAGGATGACGCGTGCAAGACAGGTGTGGTGCGATGAGCGGCATCGCGAAACGGACATCCTCTACGCCATTTGCATCCTGCAGTGGCATCGTCGGACGGCTCCTGGGGCGACTGCGCTCGACGTGCCCGGGACCACGCGTCGCCGAATCGCGAGGCTGAGCGATGGCCGAGCGGATCGCATACAATCTTCTCCAGGTCTTCGTCGTGATCGCCTGCGCCCCGCTCGTCGAAGGCGTGACGAACCGATTGAAGGAGATACTTCAGTCAAAACGCGGACCAAACATCTTTCAGCCCTATCGCGATCTGTGGAAGCTGCTGCACAAGGACGAGATCGTTTCGGATCGCAGCTCCTGGATTTTTCGCGCGGCTCCCTACGTCTCGTTCGCCGCGCCGGTGTTCGTGGCGCTTCTGATCCCGGTGCTGACGCGATATCCGCTCTCCTTCGCGTTCATGGGCGACATGCTGGGCGGCGGTTTCATTCTCGCGCTCGGCGGCTTCTTCGCCACGCTTGCCGCGGTCGACACTGCAAACCCCTACGGGCCGATGGGCGCAAGCCGGACCCGTATGGTTGGGTTTCTCGCCGAGCCGGTGTTCATCGTCGTCTTCCTGACGGTTTCCTTCGTCGCGGGCTCGACCATTCCCTACATCGTCCAGCTCCGGTGGGTGACGCCGATCGCTAATTTTTTCGAGCCGTCGCACATTCTCCTCCTGATCGCCTTCATGATGCTGATCCTCGCCGAGGACGGACGCATTCCCGTCGACAGCCCATCGGGAATGTTCGAGCTCGCCATGATCGACCGATCGAAGTCGCTCGAATATTCAGGGCGCGGCGCCGCTCTCATGAAGTGGGCCGGGGCAATGAAGTTCTTCGTGCTGATTTGCATCCTCCTCAACGTGCTCGTCACGCCTTGGGGATTGGCGCGTAGCCTGTCGCCGAGCGAGGTGCTGCTCGCGATTCCGTTGGTTCTCTTCAAGGTTTTCCTGTTCGTGCTCGTACTCGTCTACATCGAATCGTCGCTTGCCAAGCTGCGCCTCTTCCGCATCACCGAGTTTCTTGGCGCGGCGTTCGTCATTTCCGTCGTCGCCATGATTACCCGTCTGTCGCAGATTTAGAGAACTGCGCAATGGATAATTCGCCTTTTCCCGTAATCTCCGCGCTCGATGCACTGACCGGTGCCGTCTTCCTGCTGACGGCGATCGGGGTCGTGGCAACTCGCCAGGTCCTGGCATCCCTTCAGCTCTTCATCGCGCAATCGTTGCTCCTGACGCTTTCCGCGGTCCTTCTCGGCATTGCGCTCGACTCGCCGCACCTCTTCGCTGTCGCGGCAATCACGATTTGCACCAAGACGGTGATGATTCCTTGGGTCCTGCGCCATACGGTCAGTGCCGAGGTCTACCGCACGCGCGAGATCGACCGGGTCCTCAACGTACCGATCTCGCTCCTGATCGCTGCCGGTCTCATTCTGCTTGCCTACATGGTCGCAGCTCCGCTTCTCGACGCGGCCACGTTGCCGTTTGCGCGCATCAATCTGCCGCTCGGACTTGCGGCGGTGTTCCTGGGCGCATTCACCTTGGTCGTCCGCCGCGAGGCGGTACCACAACTCCTCGGCCTGCTCGCGCTCGAGAACGGCGTCTTTTTCGCCGGCGTTGCAATCGTTCCGACCTTGCCGGTCATCGCCGAACTGGCTGCGGCCGTGGACGTCCCAGTCGTCGCCTTGGTGGTCGGGCTGCTCACGCGGCAGATTCACAAGCGGCTCGGGACAACCTCCGTCGGCAGCCTCGCAGCCTTACGGGAGCTTTGAGGCCGCCATGGAACTGCTCGCCATCCTGGTTCTTCCTGCGCTCGCCAGCGCGCTGTCTCTGTCTCCGCTCGGCCGCCGCTTCGCCGCGCCGATCACGCTTGCCTCGGCCGTGATCGTCTTCGCGCTCGCCGGGGATGTGGCCCTCAAGACCGGCCGCACCGGCCGCATCAATGAACTCGGCGAGTGGCTCACCTGCGACGGACTGGGCGCGCTCGTCCTAGCGCTGGTCGCCATGGTCGCCATGACGTCCGCCCTTTTCTCTTGGGGCTACATCAGAATCAGGGCGGCACATGGAGGACCATGGAAGGAACAGAATTATTACGCGCTCTTCAATTTGTTCGTCATGTCGCTGGTGGCGGTGCCGGTGCTCGCCAACGTCGCGCTCATGTGGGTTGCGGTCGAGCTCACAACGCTCCTCTCCGCATTCCTGGTCGGCTTCGACGATACGCCCGAAGCGCTCGAAGCGGCGTGGAAGTATGTCATCCTGACGACGCTCGGCGCCGTCCTTGCGCTTCTCGGCTTTCTCATCCTTTATTGGGGATCGCGGGTGGCGGGTGACGCGCCCTTTACCTGGGCCGGTCTCGTCGGTGCCGCGCCGCGCATGCCGCCGGCGCTGTTATGGACCGCCTTCCTTCTCATTCTCGTCGGCTTCGGCACCAAGGTCGGGCTTGTGCCCATGCATACTTGGCTGCCGGACGCGCACAGCCAAGCGCCGGCCTCGATCTGCGCATTGCTCTCCGGAGTCGAAACGACGACGGTGCTCTATGTCATCCTTCGGCTGTTTCCGGTGGTCGGCGGCGTGCCCTCACTCGATGCGCGCCCGTGGTACATCGGCTTCGGCCTGCTGTCGATCGGCGTCGCCACGCTGCTCCTGATCCACGTACGAGATTTCAAACGGATGTTCGCGTTCTCGACGGTCGAGCACATGGGCATCATCCTCGTCGCTGCGGGTTTGGGCGGCGCCCAGGCGCATCTCGGCGCCGCCTATCAGATGACCGGACACGCTATCGCCAAGTCTTTCTGCTTCTTTGTGGCTGGGATCATCGGAACAGGGTTCGGAACGCAGGAAATCACATCCATCCGTGGGCTTTCTAGATTGGCTCCGTTCACGACACTCGCGCTCGTCGCCGGTGCCTTCGCGATCGCCGGAGCGCCGCCCTTCGCCATCTTCATCAGCGAGTTCACGATTTTCAAAGCGGGGATTGCGAGCGGGCAATATGTCGCCGTCACGTTATTGGCAACGTTCGTGGTAATCGCTTTCTGTGCGATCATGTTTCACGTCAACCGAATGGCATTCGCTGGCCGCCCAGGAAGCTCCGCAATTACGGCCGTGCCGCTGTCGTGCAAACTCGCGCTTGGTCTCGCCGCGATTCCTCTGATCGCGATCGGAATCTATGTCCCTGCGGGATTGCAGAACCTGCTTCGCGCCGCAGCAACCGCCATGGGAGGTTGAGCGAGGCAAAGATGAACATTCCCGACCTTGCGGCAACTCGATCGACATATGTCGTTGATCTTCGCGATGACCGTTGGAAGGAGCGGCTCAAAGCGACGCTCGACCATGCGGTCGGATTCTGCCGGATAGAATGCCATGCCGCCGAACTGCTTCAGCTTTGCAAATGGTTGGAGGAGGATGCGGGCTATACGTTCGCGACGCTTGTCGTCGAGGAATGGTCCGACTCGGCTTTCCTGCTCACCTATGTCTTCTACGACAGCGCCGAGGCGCCCTGGGTCCACCTTGAACTCCACGTCGACGCGCGCGGCGCCACGGTGCCCTCAATCGTCGGCCTCATGAAAGGGCCGGCGGCCGATTGGCATGAGCGCGAGGCGAAGGATTTGTTTGGTCTGAGGTTCGAGGGCCATCCGCGGCTCGGCCACTTCGTCCTGCACGAGGATTGGCCGGAAGGGCTCAACCCGATGTGTCACAGTTTCGACGGACGCCAGACACTCCAACGCCGCGAACCCGACCCGGTTTGGCAACCCGCGACGATCGTCACGGCACCCGGGAGCTTTACGATGCCGATCGGTCCGGTCTTCTCGGATTTTGCCGAGGCCAGTCATTTTCTGCTCGAGACGGTGGGCGAGGACGTCATTCGCACAATTCCACGCTTCTTTTACAAGTACCGGGGCGTGGAGAAGATCGCCGAGGGACAGCCGGCCGATCGCGCTTTGCTCCTCGCGGAACGCTTCTCGGGCATTGCGGCATTCGCCCACGGCCTCGGGTTTTGCCAGGCAGTCGAGGCGATCTGCGGGATCGAGGTGCCGCAGCGCGCCAAGGCGCTCCGTACGGTGCTGGCGGAGCTTGAAAGGCTAAGGCATCACGCGGCGACGATCACAGGCATCTGCAACTCGACAGCATTGGCCGTGGCGACCAGTCAGGCCGCCCTTGTCGAAGAGGACTTGCTACGGCTGAGCTGCGAGGTCGCGCGTCACCGCTATCTTTTCGGATCGGTAGTGCCCGGCGGCCTGGCGTACGACCTGAACGAAGGGCAGGCGCAGCGCATCATGGTGGGAGTCGCCGCCGCCGCCGAGCGGCTTTCCGAGCTCTGCCGAATGCTGAGGTACTCAAGCAGCTTCCTCGACCGACTCGAAGAGGTCGGGATCGTCTCGACCGAGGCCGCAATCTCCTACGGGCTTGTCGGACCGATCGCACGCGCTTCGGGCGTGTCCGGCGACATGCGCAAACTCCGCCCCTACGCCGCGTACGATGGCGTGCAATTTTCTGTTCCCGGCGAGCATGAGGGTGACGGCTACGCGCGGCTTCGCGTCTTCTTCGCCGAAGCGGAGCAATCCGCCGCGATTATTCGCGAGACCCTATCGACCTTGCCCACAGGTCCATCACGCGCAGGCCAGCCCTACTGGCGCGCGGGCGTCGCGCTCGCGGCGGTAGAGGCGCCATCGGGTGCGGCCTTCCATTGGATCAGATTGCATGATGACGGCACGATTGCGCGTTACCGCGTTACCCCACCTGCTTTTCAGAACTGGCACGGCTTTCACCTCGCCGCCGAGAAGTTCGCGTTCCAAGACTTCCCGATCATCCTCGCCAGCTTCGGGCTGTCGAATGCCGAGTGCGATCGGTAGGTCACGCCATGGCAAACTGGGTTCTCAAGGGTCTGCGCACCGGCATAAAGAGCAGCGCCTACGCTGATCGGCGTGAAGAGGCGGCTGGCGTATCTCCGGGGCAGCCATCCGGCGTTGCGATGGGATCTCCGGAAGAGGCCGACGCCGTCGTCAGCCGATGCCCGACCAAGGCGATCGCACGACATGACGGCGGCGTGGTGGTCAAGCAGGGCCAATGCGTCCACTGCTTCCGCTGTCAAGCCGACGGGGCAAGCCCCGGCATCCCATGGCAGTCGGGCTATGAGTGGGCCGCCTACGCCGACGAAACGGCGGCCGCGCGGACCAAGCTCGACAAAGCCTTTGGCCATTCTCTCCACATCCGCTTCCTCGACGCCGGCGCTTGCGGCGCCTGCATGAGCGAGGCGCGACAGCTCAATAATCCCTACTACAACATGCACAGGCTCGGCCTCTTCATAACGGCGACCCCGCGCAATGCCGACGTGCTGCTCGTCGCCGGTCCCGTCTCCGATGCGATGCGGCAGCCGCTACGCACAACTTATGAAGCGATGCCGTCGCCCAAACGCGTCGTGGCGATCGGCGCCTGCGCGATTTCGGGCGGCGTCTTCGGTCCGAGCTTCGCGGCGGCGGCGAACGTCGCCGAGATCATACCCGTCGACGTCGCCGTTCCCGGGTGTCCCCCTCCGCCCCTTGCAATCCTGCACGGCTTGCTCGTGGTCGTCGCAAGAAAGCCGCCGTCCAGCCTCGAGTCGGCCGTCGCCGGACCGAATGCGGGTCCCTTGTGATGAACACGGCTCCGCTCTTCGAAGCGTTCTTCATCCTCTGCGCCGCGGGCGCGGTCGTTTCATTCCTTGTGCCGGCCCGTTGGGTCCCGTTAGTTCTCGCGGCGTTCGGTTCGGTCGCCGCACTCGCTGTCCTCGTTGCCAGTTCGGCGTTGCTTGTTGGCGATGCGTCCTTCAGGACCGCGCTCTGGTCGGTTCTTTCCTTGGGCAGGCTGATGCTCGCCGCGGATCGGCTCTCCGCGCTTTTTCTCTTCGTTTCCAGCCTGATCTTCTTGCCCGTGTCGCTCTTTTCCGCCGTCTATCTCACAAAATATATCGCGCATCACGACCTGCGCTATTTCAGCGTTCTCTATCATGGCCTGTTCGCTGCGATCGTGCTGGTGCTGATCGCCGACGACGCGATCTCCTTCCTGGTCGCGTGGGAAGCGATGTCGATCGTGAGCTATCTCCTGGTCACTTACGAAGATCGCGAGGAAAGCGCGCGGGCCGGGTACATCATGCTGGCGATGAGCGAGGCCGGCGTCATCGCGGTGGTGATTGCATTCGTCCTAATCTCAGGCGCGGCGGGCAATCTCGATTTCGCCGGACTACGGGCGAACGCGCCAGCGCTCGGCGAGCGCGTCCGATGGGCGGTTCTCCTGCTCTCCTTCTTCGGCTTCGCGGTGAAGGCCGGGCTCGTGCCGGTCAATAGTTGGCTGCCGCTCGCCCACCCCGTCGCGCCCACCAATGTTTCCGCATTGCTATCGGCCGTGATCGTCAATCTCGGAATTTATGGGATCATCCGTATCAATCTCGATCTCGTGCCCACCACGGATCCGGTGGCCGGCCTGATCGTTCTTGTGACCGGCAGCATCTCAGCACTGGTCGGAATCCTTTATGCGACGGTCCAGACGGAAATGAAGCGTCTGCTCGCTCACAGCACGATCGAGAACATGGGAATTGTCGCGGCAGGCATCGGGGCAGCAATGGTGTTCCGCGCCACCGGCCACGAGGTGGTTGCGGCGATCGCCCTCATCGCCGCACTTTACCACCTCGTCAATCACTCGGTATACAAAGCGCTTCTCTTCATCGGCACAGGGACCGTCGAGACTGCAGCCGGTACGCGCGACCTCGACCGCCTGGGCGGCATCGTCCGCGGCATGCCATGGACGAGCGGCTTCTTCCTCATCGGCGTTCTGTCGATCTCGGCGTTGCCGCCGCTCAACGGGTTTGTCAGCGAATGGCTTACGCTGCAGACCATCCTGCGCTCCGCCATCCTCGCCTCAATACCGGTCAAGATCGTCTTCGCCCTCTCCGGCGCCCTTCTCGCGCTGACTGCCGGCCTCGCCGTCACATGCTTCGCCAAGGTCTTCGCAATGGGCTTCCTCGGCATGCCTCGTTCCGACGGCGCCGCTCGCGCCACCGAAGCGCGTCCGGCGACGCGAGCGCCGTTAGCGCTGCTCGCAGCCGCATGCATCGCGCTCGGTGTGTTGCCGACCTACGTCATTTCCGCGCTCGATCGCGCCGCTTCGCCCCTCGCCCATGCGAGCGCGACTGCGGCGCTGGTGCCGCCTTTCTTCAGTCCGACCGAGCAACGTCAAGAGGATATTCCGCCGGCCTTCGTCGCCGAATTTTCCGACCTCGGCGCCACGGTCGGCGGGAACATCCTGCCGGGGCGAGGACTTGTGGTCCTTCATCGGGGAGAGGAGGCTAATCCGGTCGTCTTCGCGATGTCCACGTCTTACATGCTGGTCGCGCTCGCGCTCATCCTCGCGCTGATCTATATCGCTTTCCAACTCCTGACACGACGGCGCACCCTCAGCCGCGCCACGACATGGGCCGGCGGCCTGTATCGACTCTTCCCCGGCAACACCTACACCGCCACCGGATTCTCCAACCCGGTCCGGGTCGTGTTCCGACTCTTGTTGCGTCCTACTGCGGTCGAGGACAACACCGAAGCCGTGGCCCGCCACTTCCGGACCGCCATCAGGCGCGAACACAACGAGGAGCCTATCGTCGATCGCGTCGTGCTTGGCCCACCCATCTACGTCTTGCGGAGGCTTGCCGACATCGTCCGCAGGATGCATGTGGGGCATGTCAATACCTATGCTGCCTATGTGCTCGTCACCTTGCTCATCGCGCTGGTCGCCGGTGCCGGACTTCTCCAGCAATAGCCTACGATGGAAATGAATAGGCCGATCGGTGGGACCCGCTGTTGCGGCGATACAATGCGCCGCGACGGGGCGACGGCCGGTCCGCGTCGGCTCTCAGAAGGACAGAGGACCGCGATCAGTTCGCCGTCGCGCGGCCGAGCTTTTGCTGCGCGTAATCGACGAAGCGCCGGTCGACCATCTGCTCGACCGTCACCGCCTTGGGGAGTTCGCCCTGCTGCGCGAACCAGGCGACTTGGTCGCGCAGGCTGTCGATCTCGATATCGCCGTTCGGATCCATGTAGGACCACTCGATCCGGCCATAGAGCGAGGGATCCTTCATGCTCGTGTGGCGCGCCAGGATATCGACCACCTCCTGGCGCTTCGGGCCGCCCTTCATCGCGTCGTAGTAATCGCGCATGCCCTGCATATAGGCGAGGGTGAAGGCTTTCGCCTGGTCGGGGTCGCGATCCGTCCACGTCTTGCTGAAGAGCACGACCGAGACCTGGACGAACGGGTCGCGCAGCACGTCGGCCGCACGCTTGAACGGGAAAGCGAGCTTCTTCTCCGTATAGAGCGCGGCGAATGGCTCGGAGACGGCGCCAATGTCGATCGCGTGGTTGGCGAAGGCCGCGCCCTGGTTCGGCCAGGAGAGGTAACTGAGATCGATGTCCGCGAGTTTCAGCCCGGCCGTCTGCAACACCCGCCCCAGGATATATTCGAGCGAGCCGGCCTGGGCGTTCAGCGCGATTTTCCGGCCGCGCAGGTCCTTGATCGAAGTGACTTGGTCGCGCAGATCTTCGCGCAGCAGCAGCGTGTCGCTCGAATTGCCCGGCATATCGCGTGTGTTGCCGAGCACGACGCGGATCGGCAGATCGCGGGCAAAGGCGTTGAAGATTCCGGCGCTCAGCCCGCCGGAGACCGCTTGCACCGCGTCGGTCGAGAGCGGCACGAGGGCGGTTGCGGCCGAATTGAACGGTACGGCCGTCACTTCGACTTTCTGCGCGGCGAAATAGCCTTTCTCCTGCGCAATATAGAACGCGGCGTCGCCGACGATGCCGAGATCGCCGAACTTCACGGGCGCGGCATGCGCGGCCTGGCCGACGAACGCGGCCGCGAGCACGGCGAGGCCGATGCGCGAGATGGTCATGGCCGGCCCGCGGGATGGCGCAGCGCGCGCAGCTGAATCTCGATCTCGACGAAGGGGCGGATGTCGATGATCTCGGCCGGCGGCAGTTCCTGGCCGCCGCTGTCGCCGAGGACGCGCGGCCCGATCCCGGCAAGACCCCACGCTTGCGGCACGAGATCATCGCGCCGCGCCCAGTGCTTGAGCTGACCGCCCTGCGCCAGCGCGCCCAGTTCGCGCCGCCACAGACGGCGCAAGGTCGCAATGCCGATATCCGCGTGCGCCAGCCATTCGCGCTCGGTGCGCGCGACGCTCCCCTGCCCCACCTGGGCGATATCGTCTTGCAGCCGCACCAGATCGACCCGGCGCTTGTCGACGTCATCGAGGCTCAATTCGCCGCGCAGGATCCGCTCGCACAATTCCTGGTGCGCCAGGTCGATTTGCGACCGGCGCTGCTGCCGGCGCGCGCGGATGCGCTCGCCCGCCTCGCCCGCCGCCGGCACGCGATGGATGCTGAACTGCATGTGCCGCTCGTCGTCGATCGGCACCCACCAGAACAGCGATTCCTGCCAGCCGATGTCGGGATCGTTGGGCAGCGCCGTCATGTAGAAAATGTTCGGCATGCCGAACTGCTGCACACGCGGCTTGCCGTCGGCGCGAGTGAAGGAATAGCTCACGCCCCAGTCGGATTCGGTGGCGCGCAACTGGCTGCCCTTGCCGATCTCGGCGTAAGACGCGCTGTTGTCGTGATGCACGAAGGCGACATGGCTCATGTCGAGCGCGTTCTCGAGATTCTGGAAGTAGTTGCAGGGACGGAAATAGGAGTCGACCTCGACCAGCCCGGCGAAGCGCTCGAATTGCGGGTAGAGCGAAAAATCCGGCGGCGCCCCCGCGCCGAGAAAGGCGAAGACGAGGCCGAGATATTCCCGGACCGGATAAGCCCGGATCGAGACCTTGTCGCGGAAGCGGGAATCCTCTGCCGGCTGCTCGAGGCAAGTTCCGTCGGGCGCGAACTTCCAGCCATGATAGAAGCAGCGCAGCGCATCGCCCTCGATGCGCCCGGCCGAAAGCTGCGCGCCGCGATGCGGGCACGCGAATTCGGTGAGATAGGCCCGGCCCGTCATGCCGCGATAGAGCGTGAAATGCTCGCCCATGATCCTGAGCGGCGCGGCGCGGCCCGGCGCGAGATCGGCTGAATGGAAGACGGGCTGCCAGAACTGGCGGAGATAGCGCCCGGCGATCGTGCCCGGCCCGGTATGGATGTGGTCCTGCTCGCTGGGCTCGGCCGGCGTTTTCGCGCGTGGTTGCGGCACGGGCCCTCCTTCCGATCTCGTCACGTCTTGCGATATGGCGCGGGCGCGAATGGTAGAGACGGCAGCCGGCCATGACAAGAATTTGCGGCGCCGCTCGTCATCCTTCCATCTCGCGCAGAAACGCGCGCCAGACCGGCGCGATCCGCCGGCCCTGAAAATCGGCCGTCACCGGATAGGGGTTGTCGTCGAAGATTTCAGCCCACTCCGATGCCGTGACGACCGGCTCATGCCGGCGCGAATTACGCAAGAGGCGATGGAGCCGCTCGGCCGCTTCCGGAGGATGAACCGGATCGACGCCGCCCGTGATCGTGGCCGGCACCGCGATGGCGGCCCATTCCTCCTCGCTCATGCGGCAGCCCGCGACCGGCAGATCGCCGCTCGTCGTGAAGAACGATTCCCAAAATCCCATCTGGCGCACGAACGCGAGCGCGTCCGTCGCCAGGAGTGCGGCGCGGTTTGCCGGGTTCAACTCGATCGACGCGGCGAAGTGGCTCGTCGCGGCGACGCCGGCCATGCCGTGCCGCAGCGCCGCCTTGATGTAGGACTGGTAGAAATTCCTGGGCAGCCGCGCGGCCGGAACTTCGCCGCCGGACGGCCAGGCGAGCATCAGTCCCTTGACGAGATGCGGGTGCTTCAAGGCGAGGAGCGGCGCCGTGCGGCAGCCGGCATATTCGCCGACATAACAGGGCGCGAGGCGCAGCGCCTCGATGAGGGCGGCGAGATCGTCCGCCCAGATGTCGGCCTCCGACACGTCGCCCGCGATCACGATGCCCGAGCGTCCGTCGGTGTTGCGCCGGTCCCACGTGATGACACGAAAATGCCGGGCGAGCTCGGCCGCGACCACGCGATGAACATGTCCGCCCCAGCGCCCGCCCGGCGTCAGCACGACCGGCGCGCCGCGTCCCTGCTCCTCGTAGTGAATGACGCATGCGTTCAGAATGAGCTCGGGCATCCAATTCGGCTTTCGCGAACCAACGTGCGCGCGGCATCGATAGCCGCCGCTATCAATATGGCGCTTTGCGAGCCGGCGCGCTATTTTTGGCCGCCGGCGGGCTCGAATAACGCACCGCCCGGATTACTGCAAAACAAAGTCCGGCGAGAAAAATCGCCGCGAAGGGAGGAATTGGATGGCTACCGCACTACGACGACCGCTCCGATCCTTGTTCTTCTGCGCCAGCGCCGCGGCGATGATCGGCGCGGGGCACGGGGCGCTCGCGGCGGACCAGACCTTCACCATGAAGATGAGTCTCGCCACGATCAACGACTCGCAGCATGAATGGTGCAAGGAGTTCGCCGCCGCGGTGGAGAAGGATTCCGGCGGCCGCATCAAAAGCGAAATCTATCCGGCGAGCCAGCTCGGCTCCATTCCGCGCCAGATCGAAGGCGTGCAGTTCGGCTCGATCCAGATCTATGTCGGGCCGCCCGAGTTCATGACCGGGCTCGACGGCCGCTACGAAGTCATGTCGGCGCCGGGCCTCGTCGGGGGCATGGCGCATGGCGTGCGCGTGGCCGAGAACCCTTCGGTTCAGCGGATGATCTTGAGCCTCGGCGCCGACAAGGGCCTGCACGGCATCGCGATGTTCGTGGCGCAGCCATCTTCGGTCATCGCCCGCACCCCGATCCGGCACATCGAGGACTTCAAGGGCAAGAAGCTGCGCGTTCTGGCGGCGCAGATGCAGCAGGAGGCGCTGCAACGGCTCGGCGCGACGCCGGTCGCCATGACGCTGGGCGACGTGCTTCCGGCGATCCAGCAGGGCACGATCGACGGCGCGCTCGCCGCGATCACCGTCTACACGACCATGCAGTATTATGACGCCGCGAAATACGTGACCGAGAGCCGCGGCCTGCCCTTCATCTTCTCGATCGCCGTGATGAGCACGAAATGGTACGACGCGCTGCCGAAGGATTTGCAGAAGATCGTCGATGACGACGGCGCGAAGGTCGCCACGGCGATCAACCCGTGGGAGGTGGATTTCTACAACAAGCAGCGCCAGCTCTGGAAAGACAAGGGCGGAGAGCTGATCGGCCTCCCGGCGGACGAGCAATCGAAGCTGATGAATTCGCTCGAGAGCGTCGGGGCGGATCTGGCGAAGGAGAAGCCGGCGCTGAAGCCGGATTACGATACGTTCGTATCGGTCGCCAAGGCGACGAGGTGACCGGCCGGCCGAAAAAAAGAGAGGAGGAAACCATGCCGAAGAACCTGCATCACAAGACATTCGTGGTCGCCTGTGCGGCGATCGCGCTCGGGGCGTTC
The DNA here is from genome assembly GCA_963729295.1 of uncultured Alphaproteobacteria bacterium. Lineage (GTDB taxonomy): Bacteria > Pseudomonadota > Alphaproteobacteria > ATCC43930 > CGMCC-115725 > DATJLY01. The sequence continues at coordinate 90,226 of CAVSNJ010000010.1, read as the reverse complement.
CTTGCCGCATCGATGGCAATGGCCGACACGACACTCACCGTCGGGAAGGCCGCGCCCAATGCCGACCCGATTATCCCCGTCAATGTCGGCGATCAGCTCGGCTTCTTCAAAAAGCACGGGCTCGATGTCAAGATCGTGGACTTCCTCGGCGGCAGCAAGATGGCCCAGGCCATGACCGCGGGCGCCATTGATATCGGCGACGGCGCGGGAACCGAGATGGCGCTCGTGGCGAAGGGAGTGCCAATGCTGGGCGTGTGCGAATCCTCCACCACATTCCCGTTCCTCGCCATCGGCACGCCGTGGGATTCACCGATCCACGCGATCGCCGATCTCAAGGGCACGAAGATGGGCATCTCGAGCTCGGGCTCGCTCACCGATTGGCTGACGAGAGAGCTGACGAAGAAGGAGAACTGGGGGCCCGAGGGCGTCACCAGCGTCGCGATCGGCAACGGCGCGCCCGGCATCATCTCGGCGCTGCGCGACCACCTGATCGACGCCGATATCGGCGAGACCGCGTTGTTCCTCTCCCTCGAGGAGAAGAAGCAGGCGCATCTCCTCATTCCGGTCTCGGACTACGAGGGCGCCGCCGCTTCCGGCATGATCTTTGCCTCGCAGCACTTGATCGAAACCGATCCCGCCGCGATCCGCGCCTTCATCGTCGGCTGGCTCGAGACGATGGACTATATCCGCACGCACCGGGAAGAGACGGCGAAGATCGAATCCGGCGTTACCGGCAATCCCGTGAGCGTGATGGAGAAGGACTACGACCTGACGAAAAGCATGTATACCAGGGACTGCAAGTTCGACGCCGAATCGCTCGCGACGCTCAAGCGGACATTCGCCGATCTGAAGCTGCTCGATCAGCCGCCCGACATGTCGAAGCTCTATACCGAGGCGTACCTCCCGAAGTAGCGGCGACCGGGATCACGCGACCGACGGCGGGGCGAAAGCCCTGACCGGCGGCGCCGCGCTCGCACGCTCGATCTCGACGAGCGTCGTCGCCGAGGTCGGGCCCTGACCGAGACGCGAGGTGCCCTTGTCGCGCGTCAGCAGATTGGCGTTGCCGTGCGCGCACGCGGCCTCCTCGCCATCATGCTCGGGATCGTACCAGGCGCCGCACGAGAGCCGCACCACGCCCGGCATCACCGCATTGGAAATGACCGCGCCGGCATAACACGCGCCGCGGTCGTTGAAGACGCGCACGGCGTCGCCATCGGCGATGCCGCGCACGCGCGCATCGTCAGGATGGATGGCGATCGCCTCGCGCCCGCCGACCTTGCCGAGCGCGGCAACCGGCCCGTGGTCCATCTGGCTGTGCAGCTTGTAGCGCGGCTGGCTCGAGACGAGGTGAAGCGGAAAATCCGCGGCCTCGCGCGCGCCGAGCCATTCCGCGGGCTCGATCCACGCGGGATGCGGCGGGCAGTCGTCATAGCCGAACCCGGCGATGCGCTCGGAATAAAGCTCGATGCGGCCCGACGACGTCTTGAGGCGATGGGCCGCGGGATCAGCGCGGAATCCGTCGTAGAGCACATGCTCGTCGCCCTGGCGGGGAATCTCGAAGTAACCCTTGTTCCAGAAGCCGTCGAAATCCGGCAGCTCGTTGCTCTGCGCGCGGGCGCGGAACTCGTCCCACATATGGCGGAGCCATTGCCCCTCGTCGCGCCCTTCGGTGAACGCCGCGTCCGCCCCGAGGCGCTTGGCGAGATCGGCGAAGATGGCGAAATCGGCGCGCGCTTCGCCTTGCGGCGGGATCGCCTGCTTCATCGCCATGACGAAGCGGTCGCGCGCGGCGCAGCCGATGTCGTTGCGCTCGAGCGAGGTCGTCGCCGGCAGCACGATGTCGGCATGGCGCGCGGTGGCGGTCCACCATGGCTCGTGCACGATGATGGTTTCCGGCCGCTCCCACGCATGGCGCAGGCGGTTCAGGTCCTGGTGATGATGGAACGGATTGCCGCCCGCCCAATAGACGAGCCGGATGTCGGGATATGTGGCGCTTCGGCCGTTGTAGTCGTAGCGCGCGCCGGGTTGCAGCAGGCAATCAGCGATGCGCGCCGCCGGGATCGCGAGACCGGCGGGATTGTGCCCCATCGCCATCGCCGGGCCGGGATAAAGCAGCGGCGGCTCGGCGATGTTGGCGGACGAGCCATAGCCGAATCCGAACCCGCCGCCCGGCAGACCGACCTGGCCCAGCACCGCGGCGAGCAGAACGAGCGCCCAATACGGCTGCTCGCCGTGGTCGGCGCGTTGCAAGGACCATGATGCGGTCAGCATCGTGCGCGTCGCCGCCATGCGCAGCGCGAGCGCGCGGATCGTCTCGGGCGCGACGCCGGTGACGCGCGCGGCCCAGGCCGCGTCCTTCGCCACGCCGTCCGTCTCGCCCATGAGATAGGGAAGCACGCGCTCGAACCCGGTGCAGTGGCGCGCGAGGAATTCGCGGTCGTGCCGGCCGGCGGCGACGAGCGTGTGCGCCAGCGCCAGCATCATGGCGGTATCGGTATTGGGCCGGATCGCGATCCATTCCGCCGCGCTGCCGGGGCCGTCCTCGCGCACCGGGCTCACGCTCACGATCTCGACGCCGGCTTTGTCGAGCTTGTCGATCCAGCCGCTGATCGCGTGATAGGCGGCGCCGCCCTTCGCGACTTGCGTGTTCTTGGGATTGGCGCCGCCGAACAGCACGAGAAGCCGCGTATGGCGCGCGATCGACGACCACGAGGTGAGCGGGCCGGTGACCGCCTGCGGCGTCCCGAGGATATGCGGCAGGAAAGTGAGCGCGGTGCCAAAACTGTAATTGCTCGCCTGATCGACGAAGCCGCCGCACGCGCCGAGAAAGCGGCGCACCTGCACCCGCGCCTCGTGGAAAAGCCCGGCCGAGGACCAGCCCTGCGAGCCGCCCATGATCCCGGACGGCCCATTGGCGCGCCGCACACGGTCGATCTCGCCCGCGACGAGGTCGAGCGCGCGCTCCCACGACACCGGCACGAAGGGCTCGCGCCCGCGGCCGGCGCCGCTCGCGAGCCCGCCCTCACGCCAGCCCTGCCGCACCATCGGTTGCGCGATGCGAAGGGCCGAATGCACCGCGGCCGGGATCGCCTCGATAAGGCGCGAGGGATCGGGATCGAGCTCGAATGGTTTGACGCCGACGATGCGGCCGCCTTCGACGACCGCGCTGAAGGCGCCCCAATGTGAATGATGGCGGACGAGTTCGGCCATGGCTCTCTCCCGGGCACTTCGAGCCTAGCACCGGCGCCCGGCATCCGGGAACGACCTTCGAGCTCGCACGTTGAAGCGCGCCCGCGCAGCCACCTCTTTCGGACCGGCGCGGCATCGGCCGGTGCGTTCGCCGGCCGTTCGACGCACTGACGCCGGGGCACTTGGCGGAACGAAGAGGGAGTCCTTCCGCCAATCCGCTCACGAGCGGGAGCGCACGAGCATCAGATCGTGCAGCACCTGCGCTTCCTGCTCCTTCTCCTGCAATTTGCATTTCACGAGATCGCCGATCGAGACGAGGCCGCAGATCCGCCCGTTCTCCATCACCGGCAAATGCCGGGCGCGGTGCGCGGTCATCACGGCCATCGCGTCGTCGACGCGGTCGTCCGGGCCGCAGGTGGTAACCTCCGGCGTCATGAACTCATGCACTTCACATTGCAGCGATTCGGCGCCGTGATGCGCGAGCCCGCGAACGACGTCGCGCTCGGAGAACATCCCCGCGAGGCTGCCCCATCGGTCGACCACGACCAGCGCGCCGATGCGCCGCTCCGCGAGACGGCCGATCGCCACTTCGACCTTATCGACCGTGCTGATCTTCGCGACCTCGTTCCCCTTGTGATGCAAAATCTCGGCGATGCGCATGCAAAAACTCCTCTGCCACGCTCGTCTAGATGGCTTTGCCCGCCTGGCTGCGCAACGTCCAAGTCATTAAATTTTTGTCACATCCGACAGCTCCCGCGGCAAAGCAGCGGCGCCAAGAAAGCCGCACGCCCTGCCCGTCCCCGCCCCGACGCAGCGATCACGCGCGCGCGTGGCGATGGCGGTGAGATTCGTGCCAAGGAATGATCTGGCGCTCGACGATCTCGACGGCGTAGTAGAGCACCGTGCCGATGATCGCGAGAAGCAGCACCGCGGCGTAGACGCGCTCGGTACGGTAAGCGCCAAGCGCCGCCAGGATGACATAGCCGAGCCCCTGCTGCGCCGCCACGAACTCGCCGACGATCGCGCCGACGAGCGACAAGGAAATCGCCACCTTGAGCCCGGCGAAGATCGCCGGCAGCGCGATGGGGATGCGGATTTTGACGAGCATCTTCATTTGCGAGCCGCGCAGCGAGCGGCCGAGATCGGTCATCTCCGGATGGATCGAGCGGAAGCCCAGCACCGCCGCGATGACGACCGAGAGGATCGAGACCATGAACGCCATCGCGATCTTCGACAGGGCGCCCGTGCCGAGCCAGATGACGAACAACGGCGCCAGCGCCACCTTGGGCACGTTGTTGAAGGCGACGAGCGCTGCATAGAGCGTCTTCTCAAGGAACTGCGAATGGACGATCGCGATCGCGAACGCGACGCCGACGACGACCGCGATGACGAATGCGACGAGCGTATTGACGATGGTGTGGACGCTGTTATCAAGAAAATAGAGGGGCTGCGACATCAACTCGTCGAACACGGCATCGGGCCCCGGAAGCATGATCGGGCGCGGATGGAAGAGCCAGACCGCGATCTGCCAGCTCACCAGCAGCGACACGAACGCCGTCACTTCCATCGGAATTCGCGGCAGGTTGCGGTGCATGGTTCAGCCCCCTGTGCGGAATGCGCCGTGACGTTCGAGGACGCCGCGCAAATGACGGCTATAGTGACCAAATTCGCGTTCGTCCCTGACGTCGAGGCGGCGCGGCCGCGGAAAGTCGATGTCGAGACAGTCGACAATGCGCCCCGGCCGGCCCGCCATCACCACGACGCGGTCGGACAGGAACACCGCCTCGGCAATGCTGTGCGTGACGAAAATCACCGTCTTGTGCGAGGTCTGCCAGATGCGCTGAAGCTCGACATTGAGTTCGTCGCGCGTCAGCGCATCGAGCGCGCCGAACGGCTCATCCATCAAAAGAAGCTGCGGATCGCTCATGAGCGCGCGACAGATGGCGGCGCGCTGCCGCATGCCGCCCGAGAGCTCCCACGGATGCCGGTTCTCGAAACCCTGAAGCCCGAATGTTATGAGCAGCTCGCGCGCGCGTGCCTCATGCGCCTTCACCGGACGATTGGCGAATTCGATCGGCAGGAGAATGTTGGCAAGGATCGTGCGCCAGTCGAACAGCACGTCGCGCTGAAAGACGAAGCCCAGGCCCTTGGGTACGCCGCGCGAGATTTCGCCGTTGATGCGCACGCTCCCGGATGTCGGCGTATCGAGCCCGCCGATGAGCCGCAGCAACGTGCTTTTGCCGCAGCCGCTCGGGCCGAGAACGCTGACGAATTCGCCCTCGGCGATGCTCAAGCCAAGATCGTGCAGCGCCTCGACATCGCCCTGCGGGGATTTGAAGATCTTCGACAGCGCTGCGACTTCGACGTGGCTTTGCGCCGCTCTTCGTGCGGTCCCTACGACGCCCGTTCCCGGCCTGCCATCGTCGCCCGCCCCCTCCACCCGACGCCTCAGAGAATCGATTTCGCGTAGTCGAGATCGATGTACTCATTGGTGAAATACAAGGACGGCTTGGTTCCCGCGGGAATCACCTTCGCGTGCTCCATGCCCTTGATGGCGTTCTCCCAGTCCGCGTCGCTCTGGAAGCAGATCGGCATGTCCTTCGTCGCGGGCGTCGTCAAGAACTTGCGGTACTGCACCAGTTGCTCATGCAGCGCCGCGGGCTTGCTCGGGCTGTTGGGCCGTTGCGCCATGGTTGCGTTCACGGCCTCGTCGTCATGGCCGTCCATGATGTATTTCCAGGAGGCACAGGAAATGCTGTTGAACGCCTTGATCGCCGCGCTCTTGGTCTTGAGCGTGTCGGTCCGCGCGATCAGGCCGAAGCTCGGGATATAGAGACCGTAATCCGAAAACGGCAGCGCGTTCGACGGGACCCGGCCGATCGCGATCGACATCATGCCCGGAATATCGGTCACGACGCCGTCGGTCTGGCCGGCGAGATACATGCCGATCTTCGACGGGCCGTCGACGTTCAGAAGATTGACCTTGTCGAGCGGCACGCCGTTGTCGGGGAACAGGCGCTCGATGAACGGCCCCTCCATCGAGGCGGCGGTATAGAGGACTTTCTTGCCTTCGAGGTCCTTCAAGGATTTGACGCCGAGCGATTGCTTCACGAGGATTCCGATCGAGCCCTGGCGCAGATAGCTTGCGATCGAGATGACGTTGAGCCCCTTGGCGCGGCCGACCGCCATGGCGCCGAGCGACACTTCGCCGAGATCGAAATCTCCGGCGTCGACCAGCTGCGTCGTGTTGATCGATCCGCTGCCGTCCTCGATCGTGACGTCGAGGCCCGCCTTCTTGAACCAGCCGCGTTCGACCGCAAGGAAGTAGGGCGAATGGATTGCCGCCGTGAAGAAATCAAGCCGCAGCTTGATGGTCTCATCGGCCCGCGCCTCACGCGTCGGCGCCGCCAACGAGAGCAGCGCGAAAAGACAAAGCGAAACGATGAAATTCGCCTGTATCGGCTTTGAGAAGGACATCGCGCTTCCTTTCCTTGAAGCCGGTCAGGCCGGATAGACGAGGCAGTTCGGCACCAGGACGGTGTCGTAAACGCATTGCCGCTCCTGCAAGAGCAGGCGGCCGCCATCCTGGACGAAACGGTCCTTGTATCTGCCGCTTTGCAGGATCCGGGTCGGCTCGTCGGTCAAGGTTTCGAGAATGACATAGCTCGCCTCGGCCGTGACGACGGCGCCGTCGACCGACAGCACCCGCGTGTTGCTGACCAGGTGCTGGACATAGCGCGGCGCATACATCTCGGTATGGAGGATCGCATAAGCGCGATCTTTCAGCATGCCGCGCCCTTCGCACGACATCAGGCTCAGCGGAAATCCGGCGTCGGCGTTGTCGCGCGCGGTAACGCGGTAGACAGCGTCGTCGGTGAAGAATTCGGTCCAGCCGTCCATGTCACCGCGATCGAGCACCGCGGCATATTCGTAGTTGAATTCCTCGATCGCCCAGCGCAGCTCGCGCAACCGCGCGCGCTCGGACGCCGCGTTGCTCCCCGCATCGCCGCCTGCCGCCATTCAAAGCCCCATCGCCTGCCGGTAGAAGCGATACATCGCCCGCAGCGGCCGCTCGGTGATGGTCGTCTCCGTATTTTCGTCGTCCGTGCCGAGGAGCGCCAAGCCATCGCGCGGCACCGACTTCCTGAGGCCGTCCTGCACGAATTTCAGCACCTCGTTATCGTCGATGCCGAGGAACCCGCCCGGCCCAAAGAGGTTGTTCTGGCGCAGCCGATGACGGGTCATCTCGTCGCTGTCGTCGGCAAAGCCGAACGACGTCCAGATCAGCAGCGTCTCGTCGGGGCTCAACGGCACGATCTGGCGATTGACGAGCAGGTTCGTCTGCCGCGTCACCACGAGGTTCGGCCAGATGGTAATCGGCGCGCCCGACCACGGATCGTCGAATTCCTTGAAGAATTTGATGACGCGCGGATCGTGCAGCGGCATCGCCTCGTTGAACGAGCCGATCTGCGCCTTGTTCTCGTCCATCTTGGGCCGTTCCGCCGGCCGCGCCGTGAGCGAGACATGGTGGCGCCCGGTGCTGTCGGTCAGGATCACCGTCTTGTTGTCGGCGGAGAAGAGGCCGAAGGTGGTGAGATAGGCGTGCAGCAAGGTCGCGTGATAGGCGTCCTTCAAATTCTCCTGATAGAGCTTCCAGTTGAACGGCAGGACGTTGCGGTGATAGCCGTGCACCTTCAATTCGCGGCCGCTGAAGATCGTGTCGAACTCGCGCGCGACGTCGGGACCGAGATAATCCTCGAGCGGCTCCATGTCGGCCACGAACGATGCGAAGATCGCGCCGCCGCGGCAGGTGACGTTGAGGCGCCGGAGATTGTGCTCGCCGAGCTCGAACGCGGACGGCATCCCGCCCTGCCCTTTCAGGCCCCGTCGGAACGGAACGCCGATCAAGCGGCCGCCAAGGTCATAGGTCCATTGATGATAAGGGCACGTGAACTGCTTGGCGTTGCCGCGATAGGATTTGCAGAACTCGACGCCGCGATGGGCGCAGCGGTTCTCGAACACGCTCACCGCGCCGCCGTCGTCGCGCGCGACAATGAGCGGCGTCGCGCCAGCGTAGGAACGGATGTAGTCGCCGGCCCGCGGCACCTCGGCCTCGAGCCCGACGTAATTCCAGGCGCGGCCGTGGAACAGCCGTTCCTGCTCGAGCGCGAAGACGCGCGGATCGGTGAAGATCCAATCGGGAATGGTCTCGAGCCCGCCGGGCCATTTGTACTCGGGCGGCAAGGACAACGTGCCGGCCTCGTCCGATGCGACGAATTGATCTCCATCGGCCATGAGTGTTCCTCTCAACCGCCTCCGCTGTAATCCGCCGCGCCTTTGTCTTGCGGATCTCGCTGCCGCGGCAACTTCCGCGCGGCAACCATCGTTGCACTAGATATCCATTAAAGCCACTGCCTGTCCATATGATTTTGGCGCACGCCAGACGTGCAGCGCAGCTTGTGCTCGTGCTTTTACTTGCGTCGCCGGTTCGGATACTGTGGCTTCACGCACGCACGAAGGAGCATCGCCATGGCCCTAGTTCCGCTCGCCGAGCAAGGCAATTTCCTGCACGTCTACGATTTCCGGGTCAAGCCCGGCACCGGCGACGAATTCATCCAGCTGTTCAACGAGGCCGACTATTCCGACGACAACCTGATGCACAAATCGCCGGCGCAAGTGAAGGACGGCGTGCTGTGCCGCGACGCCCAGGACCCCAACCACTTCTACCTCATCGGCGAATGGCGCAGCATCGAAGAGCACCGCGCGGTGCTAAAGCAGATGATGACGCTGCCGCGGCCGAAATTCTTCGATCTGCTCGCCGACAAATGGGCGCCGAGCTACGTCGAAGTGGTCTCGAGCACGCCCGCGGAATATCTTAACAAGGCAAGTTGATCCCGCGCAAAATACGGGCACGCTCTTGACATCGAGCGGCCCGCAAAGAGAAAATACGTCGATTTTCCGCGGCAAATCGGCCGCTGCGCATCTGTCCGGGGAGTTCGCTATGCGGTACGAATCGATCAGTGTCACGCGGTGCTCGCCGATGATCGGTGCTGAAATCGGCAATATCGACCTGACCAAGCCGCTCAGCAACCGCGAGGTGGAGGAGGTGCACGGCGCGCTCCTCGATCACTGCGTGATTTTCTTCCGCGATCAGGCGATCGACTTCGAATTGTTCAAGCGGCTCGGCCGGTACTTCGGCGAGCTGCATTACAGCGTCGCCGGCGATGGCGCGCCTTCGAAGCAGCTGAAAGAAGAGCCGGAGATCCGCTCGCTGCATTTCGACGAGAACTCCAAGGAGGTCTCGGGCGAGGTCTGGCACACCGACCAATCCTGCGCCGCTATGCCGCCGATGGCGAGCATCCTGCACCTCCACACCGTGCCCCCGGACGGCGGCGGCGACACCATGTTCGCCAGCATGTATGCCGCCTACGACGCGCTGTCGCCGCGCATGAAGGCCTATTGCCAAGGGCTCACGGCTGTCCATGACGGACGGCGCGCCTACGAGACGACTTCGACCAACAAGCTGCCGATCTCGACCCATCCGCTTGTTGTGAAGCATCAAGAAACCGGGCGAAAGCTGCTTTATTTCACCGGTGTGGTGGTCACGAAGATCAACGAGCTGCCGCAGGAAGAGAGCGACGCGCTCATCCGCTTCCTGACCGATCATTGCGCGCATCCGAATTTCCAGATGCGGTTCCGCTGGCGCCCGAACTCGATCTCCTTTTGGGACAATCGCTGCGCGCATCATCGCGCGATCTGGGACTACTTCCCCAATGTGCGCTCGGGATACCGCATCCAGATTCAGGGAACGGCCGCGCCCGTCGCCGGCTGAGGTTCCGGCGCCAGCTTACCGCACCGCGATATCCAAGGTCGAGGGCGCGAACAACTCGTCGAGGCGCGGCGCCCGGCGCGACAGGCCTTGCTCGATCGACCAGCGCAGCATCGCATCGAGCTCCTTGCGGATGTCGGCGAGGCCGTAGCGCCCGAAATCCGGCCCCATCGCCGCCTCGACGCGGGCGAGATCCTCGACGATCCACGGCAGGTTCATCGGATGGAGCGCCGCAACCTGTTGCAGCTCGACCCGCGCCGCCTCGCGCGCCGCAGAGAACGCCTTGAAGACGCTCACCGGCAGCCACGGATGCATTTCCGCGAGCGTGCGGCGGATGCCGACGAGATGCATGATCGGAAAGAGCCTGGTCTTTTTGTAATACGCCTCTTCCGCGGCGCGGATGTCGCGAAAGAGATAGCCGATCTTCTTGCTTTGCGGGAAGCCGAGCGGCGGGCGCGGCGCGATGAGGGCGTCGAGCCCGCCGCGCTCGAGCTCGCTCGACAAGGTCGTGCCTTGCGGCACCGGCTTCAGCTCGATGGCGTCCGGAAGCGTGATCGGCGTGCGCTCGGTCCGGCCCGGCTCGAGCAGGCCGCCGTTGCGCCAGCGAATGTCCTCGGCCTTCACGCCATATTCGTCGGCGAGCAGGCCCCGCACCCAGAGCGCGTTCGTCATCTGATATTCCGGCACACCGACGGTCTTGCCGCGCAAATCCTCCGGACGCTCGATGCCGCGGTCGGTCCGGATATAGATCGAGCCATGGCGGAAGATGCGCACGAGCGGCACCGGAATGGCGATATAGGGCGCCTCGCCGCGCGCCGTCGTCAGGATGTGCGAACTCGACGAGATTTCTGTCACGTCGAAATCCTGCGTCGTGTAGGCGCGGTGAAACAGTTCCTCGGGCTCCATCGGAAAGAAACTCGGGTCGCATCCCTCGATCTCGACCCTTCCGTCGATGAGAGGCCTCACGCGGTCGTAAGGAACGGCGGCAACGGTCAGAGCGAGCTTTGTCATGGCTCAAATCCTGTGCGATGGTCAGAGTGAGGCGGCTTGACAGATATTTCCGTCGCCGGACATGGTTTCGCGGCGCGTGCGTTGAGCGGAGGCACAATGAGGCGAATTGCTTTTATCTCGGCGCTTCTTGGCGGGGCGCTCGCGCTTGTCCTTCCCGTGCCGCAGAACCGCGCGGCCGAGCCTTTGCGCGTCGGCGTTGCCGAAGACCAGCAGTTCGACATCATCTTCGTCGATGTCGGAATAACGAAGGGCTTCTATCGGCAAAACGGCCTCGAGGTAGAAAGGTCGTCCTTCGGCGGCGGCGGCAAAGCGCATCAAGCCTTGGCCGCCGGCAGTCTCGACATCGTGCTCGGCTCGGGCAGCGAAATGCAGCTTGCGGTCAAGGGTGCGCCGGAAAAAGCGGTAGCCTCGATCATGGGGGCGCCGATGAACATGGTGCTCGTCACGAATTCCGATTCACCGATTGTCTCCCTCGCCGATATCAAGGGCAAGAGGGTTGCGATCAGCTCGATGACTTCGCTGTCCGCTTGGCTCGCGCGCGAATTCGCGCGCCGGCAAGGCTGGGGGCCGGACGGCATCCAGCTCGTGCCGCTCGGCAGCGTCGAGGGCATGAATGCCGGCCTTCTCACCAAAAACGTCGATGCCATGGTCGGGGGCTCCGATCCGAGCTACGTGCTCGAGGCGCGGGGACGGTTCAAGGTGCTGTTGAGCTTCGGCAAGTTCATCCCGGACTTTCCCGGAATGCTGGCCTACGCCTCGAACGATTTGATCGAGCACAAACCCGACGATATTCGCGCCTTCCTGCGCGGGACGTTCGCGACGCTCGCCTACATGAAATCACATCGCGACGAGACCATCGAACTGACCATGCCGATGACCGGACTGCCGCGCGCCGTGACCGAACGCGTCTATGACGAGCAGATGCCGACTTACAGCAGCGATGGCCATTTCGACCCGGCGTCGGTCGAGCTGGTCAAAAGGTCATGGGTCGAGCTCGGACTTTTGCCGCAAATGCCGGACGACAGCCAGCTCTACACCACGAAATTCCTGCAATAACGATCATGCCGGCGCGTCGAAATCGTTGCGCCCGGCGTGCGCGCGCCACGCCGCCACGATTTCGCTCGTGACGCTGACCGGGCCGAAATGCCGCGCGATGGTGGCGAGCGTTGCCTCGTGCGCGGCCGTGCCGTCCGCGGTCCCGGTGGCATCTCCGGCAAAGACGATGTGGTAATCGAGGAAGACCGCGTGGCGCGCGGTCGATTCAACGCACACATTGGTGCCGAAGCCGGTCAGCACGAGCGTGCCGCGGCCGAGCGCGCGAAGCGCGCTGTCGAGCGGGGTGCCGATGAAAGCGTCGTAGCGCTGCTTGTCGATCACCGGCTCGCCCGGCGCGGGTGTCACGCCATAGAACTCGGCGCCCCAGCTTCGCGCCTGCGCCGCCTCGCTTTGCCTTGGCGTCCGCGCGCGCCAACCGGGCGAATTCGCCCACGCCTCGTGCCAGTTACGGACGAAGAACACGGCCGCGCCGGAAAGGCGCGCCGCCTCGATCAGACGTTGGATATTCGCGAGCGCCGGCGCGACCGAGCCGAGATCGGCGCCATGACGACCCAGCGCGCCGTTGGGATGGCAATAATCGTTCTGCACGTCGATGACGAGCAGCGCGCTTCGCGCCGGCTGAAGCAACTCCGCGACTTTCGTGTCCATGCGCTCTGCCAAGATTGGTTTCGCGTGGGCTCGCGATCTGAGGTACTCTTTTTTGCCGTTCGGCGCAAATGGCCGCTGCCATTCGATTTCGGGGGAACTCATGGCCGAAGCTGTTGGTGACAGGATTCTCTCGAAAGTCGTCTGGCGCCTCGTACCCTTTGTCATGCTGTTGGGGGTCGTCCACCAGACCGACCGCATCAACATCAGCTTCGGCGCCTTGCAGATGAACAAGGATTTGGGCCTCACCGCGACGGCCTATGGGTTCGGCGCCGGACTTTTCTCGCTGACCACCTTCTTCCTCGAAGTGCCGAGCAACTACTTCCAGCTCCGCTTCGGCACTCGGCGCTGGTTCGCGCGCATCATGATTACCTGGGGCATCGCCGCCATGGCGATGAGCCTCATCACGGGTCCCTATTCCTTCTACTTCATGCGCTTCATCGTCGGCGCGGCGGAAGCGGGCTTCCTCGGCGGCTCCATGTTCTATTTCCGCGCCTGGCTGCCCGCCGGCATTCGCGGCCGAATTCTCGGCATCTTTGTGTCGTACAGCCTTTATGCCTTCTTCCTGGGCGCGCCGCTCTCGACCGCGATCATGACCGCCTTCGACGGCGTGTTCGGTCTGCACGGTTGGCAGGTGATGTACATCATCGAGGGCGCGCCCGCGGTGCTGCTCGCCTTCGTCGTGCTCGCCTATCTGCCGGACAAGCCGACCGACGCGAAGTGGCTCACCCCGGAGGAACAGCGCTGGCTGATGGACACGCTCGAGGCCGAGTACGCGGCGCAAGGGCCGCGCGGCGTCGAAAGCTTTTGGCGCGCCTTGGTCGATTCGCGCGTGTTGCTCGTGGCGCTGCTCTGCTTCTTCCTGCTGGTGACGAATTTCGGCCTGTCCTTCTGGCTGCCGCAGATCATCAAATCGTTCGGCAAGCTCAGCAACATGGAGGTCGGATGGCTCGCGTCGATCCCCTATATCCTCGTCATCCCGCCGATGTTCCTGTGGGGCCGTCATTCCGACCGCAGCGGCGAGCGGCGCTGGCACCTGATCGGCGCCTATCTGGTCTCGGCCTTGGGCTTCGTCGTTGCCGCGCTCGCGACTGAACCCGCCATCATCTTCGTCGGCATCTGCATCGGCTGCATCGGGCTTTACAGCACCTTCGGCGTGTTCTGGGCGCTGCCTTCGGATTTCCTGAAAGGCGGCGCAGCGGCGGGAGGTTTGGCGCTCGTCAATACGGGCGGCGCGCTCGGCGGCTTCGTCGGCCCGTTCGCCATGGGGTTCCTGCGCGACCGCACGCACGGCTTCGAGGCAAGCCTCCTCGTGCTCGCGGGTTCGGGGCTTTGCGCGGCGCTCGTCTCGGCCTGCTTCCGCGAGGGACGCCGCGTCGCGACGGTCGCCGCGGCACGGGTCGACGCCGAGCGGCCGGCGGCGCGGGCTCCCTAACGATGGCGGACACGCTGGGCGCCGGCGCGATCATCCGGCGCATCGCTGACGGCACGCTGACCGCGGAAGCGGCGACGCGCGCGTGCCTCGAGCGCATCGCGCTGCGCGAAGATGCGGTCCAGGCCTGGGCCTATCTCGATCGCGATGGCGCGCTGGCGCGGGCGCGCGAGATCGATCGCGGCGCAACGGCTTCGACGGCGGCGCCGCTCCGCGGCCTTCCGGTCGGCATCAAGGACATCATGGATACGGCCGACATGCCGACCGAGTACGGCTCGCCGATCTATGCCGGCCACCGGCCGGCCGCCGATGCTTCCTGCGTCGCGCTGCTCCGCGCAGCCGGCGCCGTCATTCTTGGCAAGACCGTCACCACCGAATTCGCGACGAGCCATCCCGGCAAGACGCGCCATCCGCGCGCGCCGGATCGGACCCCCGGCGGCTCATCAAGCGGCTCGGCGGCGGCGGTCGCCGACGGCATGGTGCCGGCGGCGCTCGGCACGCAGACCATGGGCTCGGTGATCCGGCCAGCGTCCTATTGCGGTGTCGCAGCATTGAAGCCGAGCTTCGGCCTCATCAACCGCGCCGGCATCAAGCCGCAGGCCGAGAGCTTCGACACGATCGGCATTTTCGCTCGCACGGTCGACGATGTGGCGCCCGTCGCCGCGGTGCTGGTGGGCGTGCCCGCCGCCATTTTCGCGCAAACGCTGACGCGCGCGCCGCGGATCGCCGTCTATCGCGGCCCCGATTGGAGCAAGGTCGAAAGCCATGCCGACGCCGCGCTCGAACGAGCGGCGCGGCGCCTGGCCGAAGCCGGCGCCACGGTCCACGAGATCGGCGACGTGCCCCTCCTGCGCGAAGCGCTCGATGCGCATCTGACCATCGTCCTTTACGAGCTCGCGCGCTCGCTCGCGCACGAGTGGCGCACGCATCGCGCCGCGATCAGCCCGGTGCTCGCCGGACTGATCGAAGGCGGACAGGTTTGCTCGCTCGAGCGCTACCTCGCGGCGCAGAAAGTCGCCGATGCGGCGCGCGCCTGGTTCGACGACGCCTTGGCTGAGACCGATCTCTGGCTCACCCTCAGCGCACCCGGCGAGGCGCCACAAGGGCTCGGCAATACCGGCGATCCGGTGTTGAACCGCGTCTGGTCATTGCTGCATGTGCCGGTCATGACCTTGCCCGTGGGGGAAGGACCGAACGGCCTGCCGCTCGGCCTATCGCTCGTCGGCCGCCAGCGCCGCGACGCCGATCTTCTCGCCGCCGCGCGCTGGGTCGAGGCGCGGCTCTAGCTCAGGCCGGGATTGGCGGCTCCGTCCCCTGGATCTGGATGCGGAAGCCCGAGCGCGTTTCCGGCCAATAATCCCAGATCGCGCGGTGATGCGCGCAGCGATTGTCCCAGAACGCGATCGAGTGCGGCCGCCACCGGAACCGGCATTGGAAATCCGGGTGCGCGCAATGCTGCGTCAGGAAGGCGACGATCGCCGCGCTCTCGTCGGGCGGCACGCCGTTGATCTTGGTTACGAGCTCGCCCGTGAAGTAGATGAGCTTGCGGCCCGTCACTTGGTGCTTCGCGATGAGCGGATGCGTCGAGATGGGGACCTTGTTGTTTGCCGTCTGCTTGAACACGCGGGTTCCGTCATGGACGGCGGTGAGGCCGGTGAGATATTGCTTCATCCGATCCGACAGCGCGTCGTAGGCGGCATACATGCTGGCGAACATGGTGTCGCCGCCACCCTTGGGCGGCACGGTGTGGAGATAGAGGATGCTGCCCATCGGCGGAATGGCGGCGCAGGATTGATCGGTGTGCCAGGTCTCGCCCGAAACGCTTTCCGAATTGGCATCGAAATGCAGCGCACGCACTTCCGGGTCCTCGGCGAGCGCCTTCGAGTTCGTGCCGTCGCCTCCGACGCTGATATGCAGCTTGCCGAAATGCCGGCCAAGCGCCTTCTGCTGCGCGTGATTGATTTTCTGGTCGCGGAAGAAAAGAACGAGGTGGTCCGTCAGCGCCTGATGCAGGTCCTGCACCTGGCGATTGCTGAGCGGCTGCGTCAGGTCGATGTTGCCGATCTCGGCGCCGACATTGGGCGAAGCGGGTTCGACGGTAATCGATTCGTACTGCATGACGAGGCCTCCGGGGCGCTGCCTGGACATGGCAGCGGCCACGAGTAAAATTATCGAACAAAAGTGGCTACGGCAAGTATCAGGAGAAGAGCGCCTTGACGTACCGATCGATTCGCGTCGAGCCAGTCTCGCCCAATGTCGGCGCGGAGGTCACCGAGCTCGACCTCACCCGGCCGCTCAGCAACCTCGAAGTGCAAGAAATCCACGACGCGATCGCCGAACATCTCGTCTTGTTCTTCCGCGATCAAAAGATCACGCCGCAGGATTTGAAACGGCTCGGCCAGCTCTTCGGCGAGCTGCACGAGCATGTCGGCGGCGACGGCACAACGCTCCGCAAGATGGAGACGGACCCGTTGGTGCGGATCCTCCATTACGACGAAACGTCCGAGCAGATCGCCGGCGGCGAAGTCTGGCACACGGATCAATCCTGCGCCGCCATTCCGCCGATGGGCAGCATCCTCTATCTCCACACCGTGCCGCCCAAGGGTGGCGGCGACACCATGTTCGCCAGCATGTATGCCGCCTACGACGCGCTGTCGGACGGAATGAAGAAATTGCTCGAGGGATTGACCGTCGTCCATGACGGCACGCGCGCGTTCGGGCCGGGCGCTCCGGTCTCGACTCATCCGCTCATCATCAAAAACCCGGCAACCGGGCGGAAATCGATCTACATCACGCCCTTCATCGCGAAGAAGATCAACGAGCTTCCGCCCGAGGAAAGCGACGCGGTCATCGCCTTCCTGGGGCAACATTGCGCGCACCCGGATTTTCAGTGCCGCTTTCGCTGGCGGCCCCATTCGATCGCGTTCTGGGACAACCGCTACACCCATCATCGCGCGCTTTGGGACTATTACCCGAACGTCCGTTCCGGATTTCGCGTCCAGGTGCAAGGCACGGCGCCGCCCAACGCCGCGTAGCGCCGGACGCGGCAGATGACCACGCTATCCCAGGCCGACGCAAAGACCGGCGAACCAGCAGTCGAGCAACGCGCCGCCGCGCGCGCGTGGATCGTCACGGTGCTGCTCGCCCTCTTCATGTACATCAATTTCGCCGACAAGGCCGTCATCGGACTCGCCGCCGTGCCGATGATGCGCGACCTGGCGCTTTCGCCCGAGCAATGGGGCATCGCCGGCAGCAGCTTCTTCGCCCTCTTCTCGATTTCCGCGGCGCTGGTCGGAATGGGCGTCGATCGTGTCTCGACCAAATGGGCGCTCGCCGCGATGGGGCTCGTCTGGGCGCTCACGCAGTTTCCGATGCTGACGACGGTATCGTTCCCGACCCTTATCGCCTGCCGCGTCATTCTCGGGGCCGGCGAAGGGCCGGCATATCCGGTGGCGCTCCATGCCGTCTTCAAATGGTTCCCGAACGACCGCCGCACGCTGCCGACGAGCATCGTCGCCATCGGCGCAGCGGTCGGCGTCTTCACCGTCGCACCCGTTCTCGTCTATCTCATCGTACGTTTCGGCTGGCACTTGGCATTCGGATTCCTGGGCGCGGCGGGCCTTGCCTGGGTTCTCGCGTGGATCGTTCTCGGCGAAGAGGGCACGATCACCGTCGCCGCTTCCGCCGAGGCAAGTGGCGGCGAGCCGCGCATCCCCTACCGCCAGCTCTTTGCCAGCCGGACCGTCATCGGCATTCTTCTGGTCAGCGCCGCGGTCTACTGGAGCCTGGCGCTCCTGGTGGTGTGGGTGCCGGCGTTCCTGCAGCAGGGACTGGGCTATGGCGCGACGGCGACGACGGCGCTTGTGTCGCTCACCTGGGGCGGCGTGGCAGTGCTTATGCCGCTCATCGGCCTTGTCTCGCAGCGGGCGAAGCTCGCCGGGCGCTCGAGCCGCGCCGCGCGCGCAATGCCCGCATCGCTCTTCGCCGTCGTCGGCGGCGTTCTCATGATGGCGGCATTACCGCTCACGCCCGGCGCCATCCAGATCACGGTTCTGGCGCTGGCCTATGCGGTCGCCGGCGCGATCTACACGCTCGGACCCGCGATCATCGGCGAGATCACGCCGCCGCAACAGCGCGGCACGCTGCTCGGCATGATGACTGCGATCTACACCCTCGCCGGGCTTGTCGCCCCCGCCGTTACCGGCCGGATCATCGCCGCCGCCGCTTTTCTGCAAGACGGCTATTTCAATGCCTTCATGCTCTCGGGCGCGCTCGTCGCCGCGGGCGGCGTCGCGGGCTTCTTCCTCATTCGTCCGGAAACCGATCGCGTCCGCCTCTCGGCGCCGCCGCGCGTGGCGCCATAAGGACGGCGGCCGCACCTCTTACGGCCGGTTTACACGTGCCCGGCGAAAGGCTTAACGTAACGGTCGCACGTACGCTTGGAGGCAAGCATGAGCGCTCACCGCAGCCCCACCGAAATTCGTGCCGCTCTCAAACATCCGATCATCGACGCCGACGGGCATTGGGTCGAATACAACCCGGTCTTTGCCGAAAGAATACGCAAGGCCGCCGGCGACAAGGCCGCCGACGGGTACCTTGCGAGCCAGCGCCGGATCCCCGACGCGCTGCGCCTGTCGATCGCCGAAAGAACGGAGCGCGGCATCGGCATGGAAGGATACTGGGGGCGCCAGTCAACCAACACGCGCGACCGCGCCACCGCGATGATGCCGCGCCTGCTGTACGACCGGCTCGACGAGATCGGCCTCGATTTCGCGGTGATCTACCCGACCGCCGGCCTCAGCATCCCGCGCATCGCCGACGACGCCACGCGCCGCGCCGTGGTCCGCGGCTTCAACATCGTCACGGCGGACTATTTCGCCAAGCTCAGCGACCGGCTGACCCCGGCGGCGGTCATCCCGATGCATACGCCC
This sequence comes from uncultured Alphaproteobacteria bacterium, assembly GCA_963729295.1. Classification (GTDB taxonomy): domain Bacteria; phylum Pseudomonadota; class Alphaproteobacteria; order ATCC43930; family CGMCC-115725; genus DATJLY01. Next base: position 71,133 of record CAVSNJ010000010.1, on the reverse strand, counting down.
GACGAGGCGATCGCCGAGCTCGAATTTGCGACCAAGCAATTGGGCGCGAAGGTCGGCATGTTCGGCAGTGGTATCGCACGCCCGGTCAGGGCCGCCGGTAGCGTCGATCCGGGCCGCGTCCGCGTCAGTGTCGCCTACGACCAGTTCGGCCTCGACAGTCCCTACGACTACGACGCCGTCTGGCGGAAATGCCGCGAGCTCGGCATCGCGCCGACCTTCCATACCGGCGGCCGCAGTTTTGGCCTCAGGAATTCGCCGAGCAACTTCACCTTCAACCATATCGGCCACTTCGCAGCCGCGCAGCACGCCGTCGCCAAGGCGCTTTTCCTCGGCGGGGTGACGCGGCGTTTCCCCGAGCTGCGCTTTGCCTTCCTCGAAGGCGGCGTCGGCTGGGGCTGCCAGCTCTTCGCCGACCTGATCGAGCATTGGGAACGGCGCGGAGCCGCGGGCTTGGCCTATATGGACCCGAAAAAGCTCGACCGCACGCTGCTGAAGACTCTCGCGGACACGTACGGCGATCCGGACCTGGTGGCCGAGCTGGCGCGGCGCGACGGCTGGCCCAACCGCGAGGAGGACGAGCTCACCGGCGGCGTCCCGGCCTACGACGATTACGCGGCCTGCGGCATCGCCCGCAAGGAAGACTGGGTCGAGCTTTACGCCAAGCCGTACTATTTCGGCTGCGAGGCCGACGACCGCATGAACGTGACCGCGTTCGGCCGGGCCAATCCGTTCGGCGCCCGCATCAACGCGATCTTCAGCTCGGATATCGGGCATTTCGACGTGCCCGACATGCTGCATCCGGTGCCCGAAGCCTACGAGCTGGTCGAAGACGGGCTCATCACGTCCGACGATTTCCGCGACTTCACCTTCGCCAATGCCGTCCGCTTGTGGGGCACGCAGAACCCACGCTTCTTCGCGGGCACATCCGTCGCCAAGGAAGCGGCCGAAGTGCTGAGCGAGGCTTCGATCCGCGCCGCCGCAGAATAAATGCCGTTTGTGGGCATGCAGTAAAAACGTCTTCCGCGGCATCGCAGGGAGGAGACGGTGCAAGACCTTGCCGGGAAATTCGCCTTCGTCACCGGCGCGGCGAACGGCATCGGGCTGGGCATCGCGCGTGCCTTGGCCAGGGAAGGCGTCCATATCGCGCTCGCCGACATCGAGCGCGCTGAGGTCGAGCGCGCCGCCGGCGAAGTCGCGGCGCTCGGCGTGCGCACGCTCGCGCTGCCGCTCGACGTGTCTGACCGGGCTGCGGTCGAAGGCGCAGCGCGCGAAGTCCAGTCGCATTTCGGCCGCGTCCAAATCTGTGTCAACAATGCCGGCGTCTCGCTGAACCGAGGGCCGGCCCATCAGATCGCGGCGGCACAATGGGATTGGCTTCTGGGGGTGAACGTGTTCGGCGCGGTGAACGGCGTGCGCGCCTTCCTGCCGCTGATGCAGCAGGACGGCGAGGAAGGCCATATCGTTAACACCGCGTCGATCGCCGGATTGCAGGTCCATCCGGTGCTCCGCAACGGTTCCTACGCGATGACGAAATACGCGGTCGTAGCCTTTTCCGAGGCACTCGAGGCCGAGCTTAAGGGGAGCAAGATCGGCGTCTCGGTGCTGTGCCCGGCGCTGGTAACGACGACGATCAATCGTTCCTCGCGCCGCCGGCCGGAACGGTTCGGTGGACCCTTCACCGAGGACCGCGTCGATATCTCGACGCTCGTCACCGAGCAGACCGCGTGGACGCCGGACGAGGTTGGCGATCGTGTGGTCCATGCCATCCGCAATTCCGAATTCTTCATCTTCACGCATGGGGTGATGCGCGAAGGCTTGCAACGCCGCCACGAGCGGATCGTGGCGGCGTTCGACGAACTCGCGCGCTATGAAGCGCAGCGCAAGGGGAGGACGAGATGAGCGACCAGCCGCAACGGCCCACCATCCACTATCCGGTGGACGAGCGATGGCTTGCGACGCTCGTCGAGGAGGCGATCGAGCCGGATCGGCCGATCGTCGATCCGCACCATCATCTGTGGGACCGGCAATCGCGCTATCTCTTCGACGAACTGCTGAAGGACCTCGACACCGGCCACAAGATCCTGTCGACCGTCTATCTCCAGTGCGGCTCGATGTACCGCGCGGACGGCGATCCCGCCTACGCTTCGGTCGGCGAAACGGAATTTGTGAACGGCGTCGCCGCCATGTCGGCGAGCGGCGGCTACGGCAAGCTCAGGGCGTGCGCCGGCATCGTCGGGCATGCCGATCTCCAACGTCTCGGCGGAGCGGTCGAACCCGTGCTCGAGGCGCATATTCGCGCCGGTGGCGGACGGCTGCGCGGCATCCGCAATTCATCGGTGTGGGACGCGGATACGACCATCGTCACGGTGCCGACGCCGCCGCCCCGCGGGCTCATCGGGGACGCAAGCTTCCGCGAGGGCTTCGCGAAGCTCGCCAAGTTCGGCCTGTCGTTCGACGCCTGGCTCTATCACACGCAGATCGTCGAGCTCGCGGCGCTCGCGCGCGCATTCCCCGACACCACCATCGTGCTCGACCATGTCGGCGGGCCGATCGGCATCGGCGCCTACAAGGGCCGGCGCGCCGAAGTATTCGAGGCATGGCGGGATGCGATCCGCGACATCGCGCGCTGCCCCAATGTTAACGTCAAGCTTGGCGGGCTCGGCATGAAGGTGATGGGATTCGGCTTCGAGGAGAAGCCGCATCCGCCAAATTCCGAAGAGCTCGCGCGCGAATGGCGGCCTTATCTCGAGACCTGCATCGAAGCGTTCGGGGTCGAGCGCGCCATGTTCGAAAGCAATTTCCCGGTCGACAAGCAGTCGTGCAGCTATGCCGTGCTGTGGAACGCGTTCAAGCGCTTCGCGGCGAAATTCTCCGAGGCGGAAAAGCACGCGCTCTTCGTCGGCACGGCATGCCGCGTCTATCGCATCGGCGGCGGCGAACTGGCGTAGCGCGGGTTCGCCCGGTCAGCGCGCCGTGACGGTCAACGAGTAGCGGCCATCGGCGGCGAGGCACGCCGCTTCCGGCAGACCAAGCTCGCGCCGGATCATGTTCGTGCCGAGCACCAGCGACACCATCTTGTAGAAGGCGTGCCGTCGGCTCATGCCCTCGCGCCCCATGCCGCAATCGGACGATATGACAAGCCGCTCGACCGGGATGAATTTGAGCGCGGCGCGAATCTGGTCGGCAACCTGGTCCGGCGTTTCGACCTGCAACGTGTGATGGTCGATGACGCCGATGGCGATCTTCTTGTCGGTGATTTGCTTGCCGATCGGCTCGATATCGATGCCGCCCGAGCTGCAGCTCTCGAACGTCACTGCGTCGGCATCGACCGTGTTCATGGTCTTGAGCGACGGCGCATAGCTCTGCACCTTGGTGAACATGCGCTGCTGCGAGGGATTGCCCCAGCAGGTATGGGCCCATACCTCGGTCTTGGCGCGGAGCCCGCGCACGGTACGGTTGAACAGCTCGGCCATGAGCTCGGGCGTCAGCACGCTGTCGACTGCGCCGCGCGCGGCGAGGAGATGGATCTGCGGCTCCTCGATCTGAATGACCGGGCAGCCGCCATCGGCGAGATCGTGCAGTTCTTCGTTCAAGGCGTCGGCAATGGCGAAGAGCCGCTCCGGCATCGATTTGTAATAGCGGTCGGTCACGCCGAAGCCCACCACCTCGGTCGTGGCGGTGCCGAACTTCATGGGCCGCGCGGTCAGGCGCTGCGCCGTCTTCCACATTGCCGTGTATTGCAGATCGCCGCGTCCCACCGGCGCGACGATGTTCGGCATGACGCGCGCCTCAAGGTAGTCGTGCAGGATATGCCCGCGCGGAAATGCAACGCCACGGGGTGCCACGCTCGGCGTCGGGTGCCCGTGCTCGAACCCGGACATGTGATTGGTGAGATAGCTCGTCCAGCTCTGGCCGCCGACCTGGTGGTCGAAGCGGCAATCGCCGTCCGTCAGGATGTCGAGCCCAGCCACCTCCTGGTCGTGGATATAGACTTCGAGCGCGTCGCCATATTGCTCGCGAAAGCCGGCATTCACCATCGCCTCGAGAAAGCTGCGCGTGCCGAGATTGTCGGTGTACCAGCTCGGACGCGGCAGCGATCCCGTGATCGTGGTCGGAAGCTTCAGATCCTTCGTTGCGCGAAACATATCCCGCCCTCCTCAAGCGCTCCCTTACTTCTTTGCATCCGCATAGGGATAGATGAGGTCGCCTGACTTGTACTCCGCCGGCGCGAGGATCGCGACCTTGCTCATGTCCTTGAGCTCGTCAATGCTGTTGCCGTGGATGTTGCGGTACTGCACCTGGAGCATGCGCTCCTTGCGCCATTCGCCGACCGGGCCGAACGCGAGCTTGCCGATCACCGTGTCGAAGGTCTCGGAATGGAGCTTCGCCGCGACCTTGTCGGCGTCAGTCGAGCCCGCGGCCTCGATCGCGAGCCCGAGCGTCTGCACCCCGGCATAGGCGAAGGGCGGGAAATACCAGCCGAGGACGTCGGTGCCCGCGGCCGGCGCTTCCGCCTGGTACTTCGCCAGCATCTCCATAACGCCGGGGAACTGCATGGCCTTGGTCGGCAGCCAGATGTCGAACGTCACGATGCCGTTGAGCAGCGGACCGAGCTGCTGCTTCAAAGGCGTAAGCTGCGGGCCGACCATGCCGCCGCCGACCATCTTCGGCGTATAGCCGATCTCGCTTATGGCGCGGATGATCGCGACCGATTCAAGCGGATAGGAGCAGACAACCAGCAGATCGGGATTGGCTTCCTGCGCCGCACGCACGATCGGCGTCATATCGGTCGCGCCGCCCGGCGGATATGTCCGGTCGAATACGATCTTCAGCCCAGCGGCGGCGGCGTTGATGCGCGCGCCCTCGAGACAATTCTTGCCGTATTCCGCGTCGGAGGAAAGGATCGCCACCGTCTCGGGCTTCGGTTTCTGCTCGACCGCGATCTGGAAGAAACCGCTCGTCAGCGCCGGCTTCGCCACGGGCCCCACGGGGTTGATCGAGACATAGCGCGGATATTTGTATTCGTCGTTGATGCCGGTCGCGAGGATGCCGACCAGCACCTTGTTGTGCTGCATCGCGATCGGCAGCGAGGCCGCCAGGAGGTTGGTGGCGCTGCCGACCAGGAAGTCGACCTTGTCGACGTCGATGAGCTTCGAATAGATGCTCGGAATGTTCGCAGGCGTGCTCTGGTCGTCGTAATAAACGAGCTTCACCGGGCGGCCCAAGAGCCCGCCATGGGCATTCGTGTCGGCCTCCCAGATCTGCATCGCCATCAGTCCCGGCTTGCCGTTGACGGCAAGTGGGCCGGTGAGCGAAGCGCTCAGCCCAATGGTGATGGGCTCGGCCGCATGGGCAGCAGCCCACGCTCCCGCAAGCACGAAGCCCAGGATTGCGACGATCGTCCGCTTCGCCATCTCTTCCCTCCCATTGCCCACTCGATCGGACGCGCCGACCGCGCGCATGTTTTCTTGTTCGCAGCGCAAGCCTTGTCCCAACTCGATGCTTTCGTCAACAGCGTGTCACGCGCGGGTTCGCGCCCGTTTCGCGGCGCTTCAGTCGCGGAGCACTCGGATGAAATGAGAAGGCGGCGGCAAGGGATGCCGGCTAATGGTTTCGTCACACGATCCGAACGGATGCGATCAATCGCGGACGGCCGCCAACTGCCTCACCGCCGGCAAGTTCGTCTTGATCGTGCGCCAGCTCGCGCCCTGATCGTCGGATTGCAGAATCGTGCCGGTTCCGGCTGTGCCGAACGCATAGCCGCGCCCGACCTCGCCGACGCCGGCGAAGACGCCGTTTCTATCCTCGGGATGCCGGCGCAGCGCCCAGATCATCGGCCCCATCTCCTCGGGCAGGCTTGGGCCGACGCCGACACGGCGCCACGAGCGCGCACGATCGTCGCTGCGGTAAAGCGCGGTGCGCGCGCCCGTCGCGCCCTTCGTCCATTTGCCGTCGCCCATCGTCGCCTCCCAGCGCGCCGGCGAATGTTCTGCGGTGCAGACGAGGATCGGCGCTTCTCCGCTTTCCGGCGTCTCGAGCGTCAGCATTTCGTGAAAGTAATTGCGCGCGACGCCGTTCTCGGCCCGCGTCCAACCCAAGACCGGATCGGACGAGGCATAAAATCCGCGCGCCGACGAACAGAGATAAAGATCCTCGCGCATCGGCACGCGAATGACCTTGTGAATGTCGAGATAATCGATGCCCGCGCTCGCGTCCTCCCAGGTCGCGCCGCGATCGAGCGAGCGAGCGATGCCGCCGTGCTCGATCGAAAGCCAAAGCTCGTTCGGATCGTCGGGCCGCACGAAGATTTCAGTGATGTGCCCGACATGCGGCGCGATCGGAAAGGTCCATTCCTGGCGGCCATGGCGGAAGCGGGGATTTTCGAAATCGCGCTGCGAGGCGGACGGCTGGCCGAGCTTGCGGCGCGTGTCGTCGGGCAGACGCTGCAACGACGCGATCTCCTCCCAGGTCTCGCCCGAATCCTCGCTGCGATAGAGCCGGACCGGCTCGGTGCCGACATAGACAACGCGGTCGTCCGACGGATCGACCTTGATGGCGCGGACATTGCCGTCGAAGACCTTGCGCCAGGTGCGGCCGGCATCGTCGGTGCGATAGAGCCCGCCATGAGTATCGCCGGCAAAGACCGATGCCGGCGTCGCGGGCCGCGGCTCGACGCAGTCGATGATCGCGCCGCGAACCGCCTCGGCGACGGGCTCGCAGCGTCCGTCCTTGAGGCGATGCACGTGGACGCCGTCATGCGTTGCCGTATAAAGCCGCACTGAACCACTCATGGGCCGCTCCTCACATTTTCGCTTCGGCCCGCCGATTGGATCCGTGGCGCGCGGTCTAACCGGTAACCGGCTTGCCGAACGGGACCCAGCGCACGCCGTCATAGCGCTCCATCTGCATTCCCCGGATGGGAAAGAAGTTCGTGGAACTGGTGTTGACTGTGACTCCCGGCAGCAGCATCGGCGTGGTGAAATCCTTGAGGCTGGTCGCCTGCCGCATCACGTTGGCGCGGGTCAGAGTGTCGACGCAACGCCGCAGCACCTCGGCCATGAGCCGCGCCATGTCATAGCCGACCGGCGAGGACTCATCGCTCGCCCAGTCGGCGGCCGGAACGTATTTCTTCATCCAGGCGAGATAGTCCTTCACCGCGGGGTCGTCGGCCAGCGCCGGACTGGTCGCGTCTTTCTCATAGCCGGCGGAGACCACGCCCTTGAGGGCGTCGTTGCCCGCGGGACCGATGATGCCTTTCGAGGTTGAGACGGACGGCAAAAGCTCCAGCGGATGCCAGTCGAGCGAGTAGACGGCGCTGACCGACTGCGGCGAGGCGCGCCCCTGAGTGATGAGATAGACGGTGTCCGCCCCCGAGCTCTTGAGGGTGATGATCTGCGAAGTCAGCGTCGGATCGGTGACCTGGTAGGACGCCTTGGCGGTGACCATCTTGGCCGCGCGGTCGCCGAGCTCGGCGAGGAACGCATCGAGATGGTCGCGGCCGAAATCGTCGTCCTGATACAGGATGCCGACTTTCGCGTCCGGCTTTTCGGCAAGCAGGTATTTCGCGAAGATCCGGGCCTCGGCCGCGTAGCCTGGAAGCCCGACCATGGTCCAAGGATATTTCTGCGGATCGACCACGGAGCTGGCGCCGGTGACGAGGAAGAGCTGCGGCACTTTTCGGCTGTTGAGATAGGGCCTGACCGCCTCGCCGGTCGGCGTTCCGAGCGAGGCGAAGATCGCGAGCACGCCATCCTCCTCGACGAGACGCCGCGTCTGCTCGACCGTTTTGGGCGGGCTGTAGCCATCGTCGAGGCTGATGAAGTCGATCTTTCGGCCATTGATGCCGCCCTGTTCGTTCAGCATCGCGAAATAGCCCGCCATGGCACGAGCCCCCGAAGCGGCGCCGGAGCCTGGGCCGCTATAGGGATAGGTTTGACCGATCTTGATCGCGCTATCGCTGGCGCCAGTATCATACTGTCCCGCGACGGCTGGCCAGGCGGCGATCGAAACCAGCGTCGCGAACGCGGCCGGCATCAGAGCGATGGGAAGCGGACGCTTCATTTTTCCCCCCGCGTCATTGGAATATGACCGTCACTCTAGCCCAGACAGGAATTTCTCAGATAGAGCTTCGTAACCGAGGAGCAAATCACGATGAAGGACATGTCCGAGCGCGTCGCCATCGTCACGGGCGCAAGTTCGGGAATCGGCGCGGCGATCGCCCGCAAGTTTGCCGATGCCGGGATCAAGACGGTTCTGGCGGCCCGATCGGCCGACAAGCTCGATGCGATCGCCGCCGAAATCGCGCGCAAGGGCGGCACCGCGCTCGCCTGCCCAACCGACGTCACCGCGGAACCGCAGGTGCTGCGGCTCTTTGAAAGCACGGTGGCGGCTTTTGGCCGGGTCGACATTCTGGTCAACAATGCCGGGCTCGCCGACCACGTCCCGACCGTGGACCTCAGCCTCGCCGATTGGCAGCGCTCGATCGACACGATGCTGACCGGTCCGTTCCTATGCGGGCGCGAGGCGATGCGTGTGATGGTGAAGCAGAAGCGCGGCCGCATCATCAATATCGGCAGCGTCTCGTCGCGCCGGCCGCGGCCGCACACCATCGGATATGCCGCCGCGAAGTTCGGCCTGCACGGCATTACCCAGTCGATGGCGCTCGATGGGCGCGAGCATGGCATCACGGTCTCGATCATCGATCCGGGAGTGACCGAGAGCCATCTCGCGGGCGGCGCGTCGCGGCCGAAGCGGCCGCCCACGCAGATGATGCAGGCCGAGGAGATCGCCGAGATCGTGCTGCTGATGGCGCGGTTGCCCGACGAGACCAATTTGATGGAAGCTTTCGTCCTGCCGATCGGCATGCCGTTCTTGGGCCGGGCGTGATCCTTCAGCGGGCCGGCTCGAACATCAGCAAGTGCGTTCCGTTCGCGAGCGGCAGCCAGTAGGGTTTGACCTTCATGCCGATCTTGATCTCGTCGAGCCCGCAATGCACGATATTGGCGATGACGTTGACGCCAACGTCGAGCGTTACCGTCGCGATCAGGTACGGCTCCTTGCCGCGGAAGGCGGGCGGGCCGCGGCGGGCGATCGTGTAGCTGAACACTTCGCCGCTGCCCGAGACCTCGCGCCATTCGAGATCGCGGTGGCCGTCGAACAGGCTCGCCGGGCGCGGGAAGAACTGGTACTTGTCGCTTCTGCGGTCGAATTGCAGGAGCAGCTTCTTCTGGCGCGTGCCTTCCCAATAGGGTCGCGAGAAGCTGCGCGGTGTGGGCGGCTCGCGTGCGACATCGATCGTATCGTGGACGGTCTCGCTCATGGGCCTTGCTCCTCAGGCGCCGGGGGTGAGGATCATGACGGTGCTGGTCGCCCAGTTGCGGCCATAGGGGATACCGCCGATGCCGGTAACGAGCGCATTGTCGATCCGCTTGATTTGCCGCGCCCCACCCGCGCCCATCAACTGCCGCACCGCTTCGACCAAATTGACACCGCCGCCGGCGAGACCGGGCTGGCCCGCCGAGATCTGGCCGCCGCCGGTGTTGAGCGGCAGGTCGCCGGTATGGGTGAAATCGTGCTCGCGAATGAAGGCGCAACCCTCGCCCGGCTTGCAGAAGCCCAGCATCTCGAGCTGGATCATCATGGCGATGATGAAATCGTCATAGGGATGAAACGAGCGGATGTCCTTGGGCGCAATCCCGGCGCTAGCGAACGCCTTCTTGCCGGCAGCGAGGTGGCCCGACTGCGTCACGTCCACAACGGACTCGCCGATCCGGAAATTGGTTCGCTCGCCATAGCCGACCGGCGTCACGAATTTTTGAATGCGCTTTTCCCGTGCGCGTATTCGGCTGGTGACCAGGAGCCCGCTCGCGCCGTCGCAGACCATGACGCTGTCGAGCAGGCGGATCGGCTCCGCGATCATCCGCGAATTGATGTAGTCGTCCATGCTGATCGGCTGCCGCAGCTTCTCGACCGCATTGGGATTGAGGACCGCATGGCCGCGCTGCGCCACCGCCAGCTTTCCGAGCATGCGGTAGTCGAGCCCATAGAGATGCTCGTAGCGCTTGGACAACAACCCGAACGCGCCGGGCGGTCCCAAGAGCCCGTAGGGTGTCGTCCATTCGCCGCTGAAGGAACGCTGGCGCGAATTGTTTTCCGCGCCTTGCGTGTCGGCGAAGAGCAACATCGCGGTCTTGCATAGGCCGGCATCGATTGCGGCGCTGGCGCGCGCGAGCGCGCCCAGCGGCGAGCTTCCGCCGATGTCCACCGTTTGGCAGAAATCGAGTTCGAGCCCAAGCTGGTCGGCGGTCGTCTGCGACCAAAATGGATTGGCCGCTCCGGTCATCGACGCGCTGAGGATCAGCCCGTCGATCTCCTGCTTCTCAAAGCCGGTGCCGGTGAGGAGGGTGTCCAGGATTTCGGCGCCCAACTCCCAGATGTCGCGATCGCTCTTCTCGACGATCTTGGTCTCTGCGAAGCCGACGATCGCCGTCTCGCGCAATGCCATGTCACTTCTCCCGTATCGCGCTGCGCCCGTCCCCGGATGTTCCCGGTGTCGGCAAGCGCTTCGCCCGCTTCTCGGCAAATGCCTTGAGACGCTCCCCGGCTTCGGGACTCGTCACCGCTCCCGTGACAAGCCGCTCCACGAACAGGCCGTCGTCATAGGAAAGGTCGGGAATACGCGGCAAGCAGTTGACGATCGCCCAATTGGACAGCGGCGCGTTCTCGCCAATGCGGGCGGCAAGCGATTTTGCCCGCTCGAGCGCCTCGCCCTTCGCCACGAGGTATTGCACGAGATTGAAGCGCTCGCCCTCTTCGGCCGTGAGGACGCGGCCCGTGAGCATCAGGTCGGACATCCGCTCCACGCCGAGCGCGCGGGCGATGCGCACCGATCCGCCCGCTCCGACGAAAATGCCGCGCTGGCCTTCCGGGAGCGCGAAGAAGCTGGTCTCGTCGGCGACGCGCACATGGCACGAGATGGCAAGCTCCAGTCCGCCGCCGACGCAGGCGCCCGAGATCGCCGCGACGAACGGGATAGGCCCGCGCGCGATCTCGTCGAAGGCGCGTTCGAACCGGCGGCGGCGGCGGCGGGCGCGCTCGGCCGGATCGTTCAGCCAGGTCGCCGCTTCGACGAGATCGAGGCCGGCGCAAAAATCCACCCCATGGCTGTAGACGAGCGCGACTTTCGCCTCTTCGTGCGCGCGCAGCGCCGCGTCGCGAAGCTGCCGCTCAAGTTCCTGGTTGAGTGCGTTGCGCTTTGCGACCCGATTGAGCCCGATGAACGCGATCGTTCCGTCGAATTCATAAGTCACGACTTGTTCAGGCAATGCGCGCTCCTCCACCCATGTACCTCGCGTGCCGCATGGTATAAGTTCCGCATGCCTGACGATAGCCTCAAGGAAGGCAGGCGCGTAGGAGAGGACATGGCTGACGCCGGCACCATGACGAAGCGCTGGGAGGTTGCCGCCGTCGAGGCGCTCGTGCGGCCGCGCTCGATCGCGATCATCGGCGTCTCCTCACGCGCCGGCTCCGCGGGCCACATGGTGCTTGCCAATCTCGTTCAGAACGAATTCCGGGGCGACATTCACCTGGTCGGGCGCAACGTCCCGAACGTCGAAGGCCGCGCCTGTCTCGCCAGCATCGACGCATTGCCGGAAAACATCGATCTCGCGGTGCTCACGGTTCCGGCGGGCGCGGTGGCCGAATCAGTCGCCGCCTGCGTTCGGCGCAAGGTGAAATCCGCCATCACGTTCGCCTCGGGCTTCGCCGAAATGGGCGAGGACGAGCGCACCCGTCAACACGAGATCGGCGCCGTGGCGAATCAAGGCCGCCTCGCGCTCGTCGGTCCCAATTGCCTCGGTTACACCAATTACGTGGACGGCCTCTGCATCGGCTTCATGGGCTTCCCGCGAGTGAGGCGCTTCGATCCGGCCACAGGACCGGGCGTGGCGGTGATCGCGCAGAGCGGAGGGATGGGCGGCCACATCATCGGCGCGCTCGAGGCGCGGGCGGTCCCGGTCTCGTATCTCATCACCGTCGGGAACGAGGCCGGCATCGGCCTTGCCGAGTTCATCGAACATCTCGCCGGCGATCCTTCGACCGGCATCATCCTCGCCTATGGCGAACAGATCCGTCAGCCGGCCCATTTCCTCGCCGCGGCGGCAGCGGCGCGCGCGCAGGGCAAGCCCCTCGTTCTGCTCCATCCTGGCCGCAGCGCGCGTGCTCAGGCGGCCGCGCGCTCGCATACCGGCGCCCTCACGGGCGACCATGCGGCGATGCGCACCGCCGTCCAGCGCGCCGGCGTCGTGCTGGTCGAAACGCTCGAGGAGATGATCGATGTCGGGCAGCTGCTGCTGCGCTATCCCGTGCCGCCGACCGCCGGCGCCGGCGTCCTGACCTTCTCCGGTGCGTTGTGCGCGATCGCTCAAGACTATTGCGAAACGCTTGGGCTCGACCTGCCGCGGATGTCGAGGGAGCAGAAGGACAAGCTGCGGCCGAGCCTCGAAGCCTTCAATCCGCCGGAAAATCCGCTCGATCTTGGCACCAGCACGGCGTGGAAGCCGGACCTCGTGCGGCTCGGGGCGGAAGCGCTCACCGAGGACCCGGCGAACGGCAGCCTTGTCGTCTCGATCCCGGGGCACAGCTCGCCCATGGGCGTTACCTGGCTCGAGCGCCTTGTCGAAGGCACGCACGGTTCGCCGAAGCCGATGATCGTCGTGCTCCAAAACGAGACCGCTCCACTTTCCCCCCAGGCCGCAAGTTTCGTCGAACAGAACCGGATCGTCCTGCTGCGTTCGCCGGAACGCGCCTTTCGCGCGATGGCGCGGCTCACCGCCTATGGCAAGAGCCTCGCCGCGCTCGGCACCGCGCGGAATTTGCCGCCTTTCACCAACCTGCCGGCGCTCGGCGAAGGCACGCAGCCGGAATGGCGCGGCAAAGAGGTTCTGCGGGCCATCGGAATTCCGGTTCCGGCGGGCGCGCTCGCCCGCTCGCTGCCCGAGGCGCGCGAGATTGCAGCGCGCGTGGGATATCCCGTCGCCGTGAAGGCGCAGGCCGCGTCGCTTGCGCACAAGACCGACGCCGGCGGCGTGCTGCTCGGCATCGCCGATGCGGCAGCGCTCGGCCAGGCTTGGGAGACGGTTTACGCCAATGTCGCCCGCGCGCGGCCCGGGCTTGAGCTCGAGGGTGCGCTGGTCGAAACGATGGGCGCGCCCGGTCTCGAACTCGCGATCGGCGCGCAGCGCGATCCTGCGTGGGGACCAATTCTGCTCGTCGGACTGGGCGGGGTTTGGATCGAGGCGCTGGGCGATGTCCGGCTGCTTCCGCCCGATCTGCCGGAAGACGCGATCGTCGCGGAGCTGCACCGCTTGAAGGCGGCAAAGCTGCTCGGCGAGTTCCGCGGCGCGAAGCCGGTCGACGTGACGGCCGTCGCGCACGCCGTCGCGCAAGTCGGGCGGCTGATGCTGACCGTGCCCGAGATCATGGAGATCGACATCAATCCGCTCATCGCCCACCGCGAAGGCCAAGGCGTGACGGCGCTCGACGCGCTGATCGTTTGCCGCACCGGAAGGTGAGGAAGCGCCGATGGCCAAGCAAGGCTTAGCAATCGGCGAGGAAGAGCGCACTCTGCTCCGCGACACGGTGCGCGGGTTGCTGGCCGAGCAATGGCCGGCCGAAGGCGCGGTCGAGCGGGCGAACGACCCCGCTTCCGTCAACCGCATCTGGCAAAGCCTCGCCGCGCAAGGGCTGACGGAGCTGGGTTTCGATCCCGAGGAAGGCGGCCTGCGCGAGATCCTGCTGGTCTTCGAAGAGCTGGGCCGCGCTTCCTGTCCGGCGCCGCTCTTGGGTGGCGTGATCGTCAACCTGCTCGCGCGTGGGCAGCGCGGCGTGGCCGAGGGCCTCGCGGGCCTGTGCGAGGCACTCCACAGGGGTACGGCCACGGCAGCGGTTGCGTTCGCTGCCTTCGACGGCGATGCGGCGTCGGGGCAGGTGTCGTTCGTCGGCGGCGCCGTCAGCGGACGCGCCGCCTTCGTCGAAGGTGCCGCGACAGCGACGCATTTTGTCCTGTTCGTCGATGCGCCGGCCGGGATCGTCGCTCTTCCTGCCGGCGCCGTCACGACGGTCACGCCCACGCCCGGCCTCGCTGTTCCGGCCTTGAGCGAGCTTTCCCTTGCCGGCACGAATGCAGCGCTCGTCGAGGTGCCGGCCGCGCGGCTGGCCGAGCTCGCCGAGATCGCGCGGCTGTGCTGCGCGGCGCGCGCGCTCGGCGCGGCGCAGCGCGGCTTCGAGCTGGCGCTGGAGCATGCCAAGATGCGCAAGCAATTCGGCCAGTTCATCGGCCAGTTCCAGGCCATCCAGCATAAGCTTGCCGATTGCCTCACGCGCCTCGATGGCGCACGGCTTACCCTCGACGCCGCCGCCACGGTGTTCGATCGCGAGCTCGAGGATTGGCGCGTCTTCGGCGCCGCTGCGCTCGCCTTTGCCGGCCCCGCCTTGCGCCAGGTGGTGCTCGAATCGCATCACACGATGGGCGCCATCGGCTACGCCGAAGAGCATGAGATGCCGCGCCATTTCCGGCGCATCCACGCCGACCTCGCGCGCTTCGGCGGCGTGCACCGGGCGCGCGCGGGTCTCGCCGATTATCTGCTCGGCCCGATCGCGCCCGCGCGCTGAGGGGAGAGACAAAGCATGGCAACCCTTCCCGCCTTCGATCTCGACCCTGCGGTGAGCGCGTTCCGGCGCGAGGTGCGCGCGTGGCTCGCGCTGCATTGGCATGGCGAGCGCGAGGCGATGCACCAGCGGCGGCCGTTCAAGGACCGCGGCCACGATCCCGAATTCTCGCGCCTCGTCGGCCGGCAAGGCTGGATCGGCCTCGGCTGGCCCAAGGAGTTCGGCGGCCAGGCGCGCAGCCCCGCCGAACAGCTCGCCTTTGTCGAGGAGATGGAATACGCCCACGCGCCGCGCGGCCATCTTGTCGGCGAGACCATCGTCGGCCCGGCGCTCATGCGCCACGGCACACCGGAGCAGCAGGCCGAATATCTGCCGGCGATCTTGCGCGGCGAAATGAGCATTGCGCTCGGCTATAGCGAGCCGGAAGCGGGTTCCGATCTCGCCGCTCTGCGCACGCGCGCCGTCCGCGATGGCAACGATTGGATCATCAACGGCCAGAAGCTGTGGTCGACGGGCGGGGACAAAGCCGAGCTGGTTTGGCTTGCGGTCAGGACCGATCCCGACGCCAAGCCCAAGCATGCCGGCATCAGCGTGTTCATCGTCCCGCTGAGGCAGGCCGCGATCACCATCCGCCCGAGCATCGCGATGTACGGCAAGACCTTCTCGGCCACCTTTTACGACGATGTCCGGGTGCCTTCGAGCGCCATGGTCGGCGGCGTCAATAACGGTTGGAAAGTCATCACCGATGCGCTCGCCGCGGAGCGCGTGATGATCGGCGGCCTCGTTGCCCTGTTGCGGCGCTCGCTCGATCGCCTGACCGAGTACGTAAAGCACGCCGAGGTGGGCGGCCAGCCCCTGCGCGAGAACGCCGTCATCCGCGACCGCATCGGCGCGCTTGCCGCCGACATCGAGGTGGCGCGGCAATTCGCCATCCGCAATGCGCGCATCGTCGAAGAGGGACGCACGCCGCTTTATGAGGCGGCAATGACAAAGGTGTTTGCCGGCGAATTGCAGGAGCGGCTCGGCGAAGCGGCGCTCGACATTCTCGGCTCCGGCGGCCTCCTGTCCGAAGAGGCCCCGTCTGCGCCTATCGGCGAGATGGAACAGGTGCTACGCCATTCTCTCATGGGCGTGATCGGCGGCGGCACAGCCGAGATTCAGCGCAACATCATCGCCATCCGCGGCCTCGGCCTGCCGCGCTGACGCCGACCGCGCCTCCGTCCCTACTCGGCCGCGTTCCGAGCCTTGAAGAAGTTCCCCGAGGGAACGTGGACCATCGCGTCCTTCTCGTCGAAGGCAACACCGAGCGGGTCGCCGCCGCTCGCCGCGACCTTGATCTGCTCCCTGAGCATCCGGCGCGTCATCGCGATGCCAAGATCGCTGGTGGCGAGATGCTCTTCGGAGTGGAGCGAGATCGCCCCTTGGCCGGCTTGGGCCTCGAAGTCGCCGGGATAGTCCTGGTGTTCCTCCTCGGTCATCGTGTGCCAAAGCTTGTCGCCGTGATAGACGAGCTGAAACGGCGCCTGACCGGGCTTCACTTTGCCGGTGCTGTAGGTCGTGAAATGCGCATCGTCGATCGGCACGATCCAGGAAACGCGCGTCGAGCGAGCATCCACCAGATCGCGCGTGGCGGGCACCGACATCAGGCTCGGCATCATGAACGAAGAGACGCGATTATATTCGCGACCATCCTCCATCTGGCGGATGATCGAGTAGCATACGCCCTGCTCCGCGCGGAAGAATTCGGCCTTTTCCGGTGGAAGCCGGAATTCATTGGCGAACTGCGCCCCGCTGAACGTCGAGTGCAGGACCCACACAGATTCGCACCTTCACTGGCCGCTTGTCCAAAGCGCTCGAAATCGCAACCGGCAGCCAATAGCGACGGAAGAGCTCGCCCATTTGCGTGCCTGCACCGACCCTCACCAACTCTTCATCAGGATGCTGCAGCGGCCGGCCATAGGCCGATCCGTTCGAATTGCGCGCTCGCGCCCCGTCGTTCATCGCCTGCTCCGCAATTGCGGTTACAAACGATAAGAACACGTACGCGGCCGGTCAACCTTCGTGGGGAACGTGTCCCGGAAGCCAGTAACAGCTTGGCTTTCAGTTGGCACGAAGCCGTGCCGCGGTCTTGGCGCCGAGCACGGGAAGGCCGGTCCGATAAGCCTCATCAAGCATCGTCTTCACGTACTCGTCCGCCTGAACCGGCTGGTATCGCGGCGGATTGCCGGGCCCCGCGCAGGTTTCGAGGCACTGGACGATCGTCGCGCCGTTGGGCGAGGCGAAGAGCGGAACGGAGATCCGTGCATTCGGGCTGGTGTTGACGACCCGATGCAGCGTCGAGGTATAGAGGTCGTTCGTCCAGGTCTGGAACAGGTCGCCGATATTGACGACCATCGTTCCGGGGATGGGCCGCGCGTCGATCCATTTCCCCGCCGCATTGAGGAGTTGAAGACCACCGAGCGCATCCTGATAGAGGAGCGTGAAGGCGTTGTAATCCGCGTGCGGCGAAAAGCTCCACTGCTCCTCGCGCAACTTGGCCCGATCGACCGCCGGATAATAGTTCAGTACCAGATTTCCGCTTGGGTAGCGATACATTTCATCGAAATAGGATTCCGGCAAGTCGAGACTCAAGGCGAAGGCGCGGGCAAGATGCTGCGCCACCGCGCATCGTTCGCGAATGTGCTTGCGCATCAGGTCTGCAAACCCGGGAATCACCGCGTCGTCCGGCCAGAGCGACATGCCCGCATTGCGCCGTCCCTCCTCCGGCTCGCCGGGAAGCACGTCGCGGCTCATGTGAAAGCGTTCCTTGATATCCGGGATCTTGTCGGGATTTGCCTCCGGGTTAGGGCCGCCCATCCCGCGATAGCCGAGCCGCGCCGCGGTTCGGTTGCTGTGAAGCTTCATCTTTTCAGAGAGAGGTAACTCGAAGAAGCGATGGCCCATGGCGATGACGTCGTCGAATTCCCGCTGCGATATGCCATGGCCGGTCAGGTAAAAGAACCCGATATCGATGCAGGCCTCGCGCAACGCGCTCGCGACGGCGCGGCGCTCGTCGAAGCCGCGGCCCTCCACGAATGGGGCGAGGTCGATCACCGGCAAGCGCGTCACCGCCTTGCGTTCTCTGGCAAGACCACGATGCTCGTCCACTGCTCACCCCTCGTGACGCGATGCTGCGCTCGGTCGGCCGGAACCGCCGCAGCGGCCACAGCGCTCAGGCTGGCCTTCGTCTTCTAGACGTGCATGGTAGCCCGAATCTCGCGACCGATCTTGGCCATTTTCGGGCCTCCGGACTCGGCGAGCCGTCAGTCCACGTCGTCCGTATAGCGCCGGTCGCGCACGATGCCATCGGATTCCATTCGGCAGAGCACCGCACTCCCACCGGATGCTATAACCATCGCCGCACGAAGCGCGGAGGCAGGCATGAAATTCGGCATCGGTCAGCCGGTACGTCGCTACGAAGATCTGCGTCTCCTCACGGGCCAAGGGCGCTACACCGACGACATCACCCTGCCGCGCATGGCGCATGCCTTCGTGCTGCGCTCGCCGATCGCGCACGCGCACATCGGACGCGTCGACGCGAGCGCAGCGCGGCGCATGCCGGGCGTGCTGCTTGTTCTCACGGGCGACAACGTCCGGGCCGCCGGACTTGGCGACGTGCCCTGCACCGCACCGCTCGTCAATCGCGACGGCACGCCGCGGCACGACACGCCGCGGCCTGTGCTCGCGATCGAAAAAGTGCGCCATGTCGGCCAGCCGGTGGCGCTCGTCGTGGCCGAGACGGCCGCCGCCGCACGCGACGCGGCCGAGGCCATCGCGGTCGATTACCAGGCGCTGCCGGCCGTGACCGACGCGAAGGAAGCAGCCGCGCCGAGCGCGCCGCAACTCTTTGACCACATCCCCGGCAACATCGTCTTCGACTGGGACAACGACCTCGGCGACGCCAAGGCGACCGACGCCGCTTTCGCCAAGGCCGCGCGCGTCGTTACGATCGAGCTCGTCAACAACCGCGTCGTCGCCAATTCGATGGAGCCGCGCAACGCCATCGGCGACTATGATCCGGCAAGCGACCGCTCCACGCTCTACACCGCGACGCAGGGACCGCATTTCGTGCGCAATCCGCTCGCCGAGCTGGTGCTGAAGCTGCCGAAGGACAAGCTGCGCCTGATCACGCCGAACGTCGGCGGCGGCTTCGGCATGAAGGCCTTCGTCTATCCCGAACAGGCGCTCGCCGTGTGGGCGAGCCGCAAGCTCGCGCGCCCCGTCAAGTGGCAGGAGGACCGTTCGGAAGGTTTCGTCTCGGACAATCAAGGCCGCGACCACACGACGCGCGCCGAACTGGCTCTCGACGACAAGGGCCGGTTTCTCGGCCTTCGCGTCACCATCCTCGCCAATCTCGGGGCCTTTCTCTCGCCGCTCGGATGCTTCATCCCGACGCGCTCGACCGATCTCGTCTCCGGCCTCTATTTGACGCCGGCGATCCACGTCAACGTCAAGGGCGTGTGCACCAATACCGTCCCGGTTTGCGCCTATCGCGGCGCCGGCCGGCCCGAGGCGGCCTATCTCGTCGAGCGGCTCGTCGATGCGGCCGCGCGCGAATTGGGCATGAGCCCCGATGCCATCCGCCGCACCAACTTCGTGCCGCCATCCGCCATGCCCTACACATCGGCGACCAAGCTGCTGTTCGATTCGGGCGAGTTCGAGAAGGTGATGGATCGCTGCATGGCGGCGGCGGAATGGTCGTCCTTCCCCGAGCGGCGCGCCCAAAGCGCGCGCCGCGGCATCCTGCGCGGCATCGGCATGGCGACCTATACGGAGCGCTGCGGCGGCGGCATTCCCGAGACGGCTTCTATCGAATTCAAGGACGATCACATCGAGCTCGTCATGGGCAATCAGGAATACGGCACCGGGCTCGTAACTTCCTACAAACAACTGGTCTCGGACCAACTCGGCGTCGATCCCGACCGCATCGACGTCATCATGGGCGACACCGACCGCACGCCGGCGGGCCTGACCGGCGGCTCGCGCGCGCTTCCCGTGGCCGGCGCGGCGCTCTACGAGGCGGGAGGAAGCATCATCGCCAAGGGCACGAAGCTCGCCGCGCATTTGCTCGAGGCCGCGGCGCAAGACGTCGTTTTCACGGACGGCTTTTTCAACGTGCCCGGCACCGATCTTCGCCTCGATCTCTTCGCCGTGGCGAAGGCCGCGCGCGATCCTAGAAAGCTGCCGCCGGGCCTGGAGCCCGGGCTCGACACCACGCATACCCGCGTGCCGCCGGCGCAGACCTTCCCCAACGGCTGTCATATCGTCGAGGTCGAGATCGATCCCGAAACCGGTATCGTCAGCCTCGCGCGCTACACCGTGGTCGACGATTTCGGCCGCACCATCAACCCGATGCTGCTCGAGGGCCAGGTCCACGGCGGCATCGTGCAGGGCATCGGCCAGGCGCTCCTCGAACACGCGGTCTACGATCGCGAGAGCGGACAGCTCATCGCCGGCTCGTTCATGGACTACGCCATGCCGCGCGCCGACGACCTGCCGTCGTTCTCGTTCGCGACGCACAACGTCCCGTCGAGCGCCAACCCGCTGGGCGTCAAGGGCGCCGGCGAGGCCGGCGCCGTTGGTGCGCCGCCCGCGGTCATCAACGCGATCGTCGATGCGCTGCACCGCCGCACCGGGTTGCGCCACATCGACATGCCGGCCACGCCGCGTCGCATCTGGGAGGCGCTCAGGGCTTCGTAACGGGCGCGATCGTTACCGCCGGCGCGGCGAGGCGGCGGTGGCGAGCGGCGAGGTGATATCGGCAAAGGACACGGCGAGCGAAGTCCTCACGTCGATCACCGTCGGCACTCGGGCGCCCAAGGCCTCGTGCAAGGCGGCGCCGAGCGCGTCCGGATCCTCCACCCGCGTGCCGCGGCAGCCCATGGCGCGGGCTATGGCGGCGTGGTCGAAATCGCCGAACTCGGCGGCGAAGGGGCCGCTCCCATGCAGCACCCAGCCAAGCGCGCGGTTGTTGAAGATGACGGTCACGATCGGGATGTCATGCTCGAGCGCGGTCATGAGCCCGTTCATGGTCATGGCGAAGCCGCCGTCGCCGCACGCGGCGACGACCGGGCGGTCGGGATGAACGAGCTTCGCCGCCAACGCTGCGGGGATGGCGAAGCCCATCGGGCCCGAGCCCGCCGCTTGCAGGAACCCGCCCGCGCGCTTCGTCTGATAGAAGTGCGTCATCATGATGCGGTTTTCGCCGGCGTCGCAGGTGACGATCGCGTCCTCGGGCAGCGCGCGCTGCAATTCTCCGATGAGCCGCTGCGGCAGGATCGGCCGGTCGGCGGCGCGATAGGCGGGATCGTCGAAATAGCCATGACGCTTGCGATGCCGTGCCACGCGCTCGCGGGTTGCGGCGCTGCGCTGCGCGTCGGCGCCGAGCGCGTCCAAGAGCTGCGTCAGCACGGTCGCGGCGTCGCCGATCAGCACATGCTCCGCGGGGAAGGTCCACGAGGCGTTGCGCGGCTCGATGTCGATCTGCACGAACACCTGGCGCGCCGGATCGAGCAGGTCGCGGTTTTCCCACGCCGTGTCGCTCGGCCCGAGCTTGGTGCCGACCGCGAGGATGAGATCGGCCTCGGAGAGGGCGGCATTGGCGGCCGCCGTGCCATAGGTGCCGAAGACGCCCAAGGCCAAGGGATGCGTCTCGGCGAACGTGCCCTTGCCAGCCGCGGTCGTCGCGACCGGCAATCCCGCCGCCTCCGCAAGTGCCGCGAGTGGCTCATAGGCCGCCGCGATGCGCACACCGCCGCCCGCGATCAGCACCGGGCGCTCCGCCGCACGGATCGCGGCCGCGGCGGCGGCAACGCGCTTGGGATCCGCCGGCGGCGGCGGCGGCGGCAGGTAGTGGCGCGTCGGATAAAGCGCCGGCTGCGAGCCCGGCGCCACGGATCCTGCGAGCGCGTCATGCGCGAACAGCACCGCCACCGGCCCGGGCTGCCCCGAGAGCGCATGCTTCAGGGCGAGCTGCGTTGCCTGCACCGCGGCGACGGGGTCGCGCGCCTCGATCACTTGCTTGGTGACGCCGGAGAAGGCCCGGCGCGCGTCCCACGAGCCCCAATCGCCGGTCGCCTGCTGGTAGGGCGCGTGCAGCGGGAAGCGCGGCGCGTCGCTCAGATCGCTCAACAGCAGCATCGGCGAGCCCGAGAGAAAAGCCTCGAGGATGCCGATCATGCCGTTGCCCAGCACCCACGGCCCCTGGCCGATCATCACCCCCGGCCGCCGCGTCAGGCGGCCATAGATCTCCGCCATCACGCCGGCCAGCGACTCCTCGCGCACCAGCACCGTCCGCACTGCGTTCTGCACCTTGGCGAGCGCTGCGACGACGCGGCCGGTGTGTCCGCCCGAGATGCCGAACACAAACTCGATCCCGGCCTCGGCAATGACGCGCGCAACGAGCTCGGCCGAAGGCTCCTCGGCGTTCGGAATGGATTGGATCATGGCCAATACCTCAGTGTGATATTTCCTCGAGTGCCAGCCCTGTCGTCGCGACGCTTGGAGCTCGGCTCGAACACGCGGCGTCGTGCGCGCGCTGCCATGAAGTAGCTCTGCCAAAGTGCATCCTCCCCCTCGCGGGTCAAAGATGCACCATCACACTCCGGGACTAAACACCTAGCGCTCCGGCCGCGCCCGGGCGAAGCGCCGATCGATCACCTGATCAAGCGTAACGTGACCCTTCAGCATGCTCTGCGCGGTTAACCAGGCAAGCTGGCGCGTCATGTCTGAAAAATCGAGCCGCGCCTCAGGATCGACATCGGGGATGCCGAGACGAATGCGATCGGCCGGCTGGCCCGTGTATTTTGCCAAGATGGCGAGGATCTCAGGCGCGGTCGGCCCGTCGCGCCGCGAACCGTCGGGCGCACTGAAGGCATCGTGGTAATCGCGCAGGCCGTGCCGCAAGGCCTCGAGGAACCGCTTCACAAGCTCAGTGCGCCGGTCGAGCGTGTGCGGCGTCGCAATCACCGCGCTCGATTGCCATTGCACCTCGTCGCCAACCCATCCGAGCAGCTTGAAATCGCCGCGCGCAAGCGAGGCCGCGAACACCGTCGCCGGAATTACCGCCGTATCGGCGGTCCCGCCGGTCACAGCGGAGATGATATTGGTGTTCGACTGGACCGGCAGGAAACGCAGGCGATCGAGCGCAACGCCGTACTTCAGTGCGACCTGCGAGGCGGCGTATTGCACGGGAGAGCCGATCTGCGAGATCGCGACAGAATGCCCCGCGAGCTGATTGAAGTGCGCGAGCCCTGCGGCAGCCGCGGCGTTCGACACAAGGAAGCCGTTCACCTGATATCCCTTGGCCTCGTGCGCTTGCCCCGCGATGACCTTGAGCGCACCTTGGGCGGCAAGGCTGTACAGCTCGGCCGAAATGCCGGTCGCGCCGATGTCGATCGCACCCGAGACCGCGGCGACCGGGACGGGGCCGGGCGAATCGAAGTCGACAAATTCCGGCTCGATCCCGGCAGCCGCGAAATAGCCCTTCTCTGCGGCGATGTAGAGAGCCCCAGCAGCGGAGGATCTGACCCCGCCGATCTTGAGCGCTTCGGCCCGCGCGGGGGCGGTCGCGAGCAGGAATGCGGCGATGCCGCACGCGAGAGCACCAAGCCGGCTCACCGCAAGGCGTGAAATTGCGACCTCCCGAACTGCGCTTCGCCGCGACGACCTGATACTATAGCTGTGACGCGCGCTGCTCTGAAAGGGAGTGGGACGCGGGCGGAGGCGAAGATGGCGGACTTGAAGCTTACGCTTGCCTGCTGGAATTACGACCGTACGCGCGCGCTGATGGACGGAAGCGTGAAGCCCGATGGTATCGCACTTCAATTCGAAAGCGCGCGCCAAGTCGGCCAGATCATGGAGCGGATGGTGCGCGACCGTGCCTATGACGCGGCCGAGCTTGGCTTCACCTATTACCTCCGCACGCTTGAACTTTCGGGCGCGCCCTTCATTGCGATCCCCGTGTTCCCAAACCGCATCTTCCGCCACGCCGCGATCTTCGTGAACCGCACACGCGGCATCGCCGGGCCGCAGGACCTTGTGGGACGCAAGGTGGGCGAACTGCATCGCTACGGCCATGACGCCGGCATCTGGTCCAAGGGCGTGTTGAGCGACGAGTATGGCGTCGCGGCGCAAAGCATGACCCATTTCGTGGGCGGAATGGACCGGCCGAACGAGCGGAGCGACTGGGCGCCCTTTCGACCGCCGCCCGACGTGCGCATTCATAAGCTCGGACCGGGCCAGGGGCTCGACGCGATGCTCGAGGCGGGCGAGATCGATGCCCTCTTCACCGCGTGGCTTCCGCCGAGTTTCATCAGGGGATCGGCCAACGTGGCGCGGCTCTTCCCCGACTACGAAGCGGTCGAGCGCGACTGGTTCTACCGCACCCGTGTCTTCCCCGTCATGCACACGGTGGTGATCCGCCGCGATCTCTACGAGCAGAACCGTTGGATTGCGCGGTCACTGATGCAGGCATTCGATGCCGCCAAGGCTCGCGCGATCGAGATGTACCGCAGCGCCGAGACGTATTTCGGCGCTCCCTTCATGATCCCGTGGCTGCCAACGGTCATGGAGAAGAACCGCGCGCTTATGGGCGATGATCCATGGGCCTATGGCGTCACTGCCAATCGCAAGACGCTCGAGACCTATCTTCGATATCACGCCGAGCAGGGGCTTTCGAAGCGGCGCTGGGATGTCGACGAGCTGTTCGCTTCGGAGTGCCTGACATAGGAGAAGCGCACGGGCGGCGAAAGTGCGCGTCCGACCGCCGGTAGAGCTGCGGCAGCGACAACCTCGCGCCTGCGGGGCTGCCAGTGACGCGCCCGATCGCACTCACCTCACCCGGCGGCTCGCTCCATGCGACGCTCGGCGACGCCGCGCAGAAGGGCGCGCGCCTCAGGTGTGTCCATCGAACGGAGCATCCGCGACTTAACGCGCCAGCCCTCATCCGTGCGCACCAGATCCCAGCGGCTGACGCTCAAGCGATGGACGCGAAAGCCCCGCGACGTGCCATGGGCTGAGAGCGTGAACTCGTCGGCCGTGGGATTGGGCGCCAGGATTTGCAGATATGACGTCACGATCGCGGTATCGCCGTTGAGTTCGATGTGGGGAGGGCCGGTGAAATGGCAAATGCCCTGCCGGATCGCCTCCTGAAAATCCGGACTTGCCAGGCCGCGGCCGGAATCGTGCGCCGGCCGCGCGCCGAATGGCGGACCGCGATCGAACACCCCGTCCTCGAGCCAGTATGAGGCGGCATATTCGCCCGAGGCGCTGTCCGCACCGGGCGGATGGCCCGCAATGAGATTGAGGATTTCGAGGCGGTCTTCGACCCCCCGCAACCGCTCTTCGATACTGCGCTTGCCGGCCATGGCATGGCTCCTTTCGCGGTCAGAATCCTCCGAACCGAGGGCCCTTGGCAAGCTTTGCACGGCGTGTGAACCATGCTGTGTTGACGGTGGCGGCGATCGACCGCCTCGTCCACCATGCCACCGTGACTCACAAACCCCGCCACTATGGCGGCATGCCTTGCGAAGAACCGACCGCCGTGCAGCTCCGCGTCACCCGGCTCGGAATTGACAGTGATCGATCTTGGATTTAGCGAAGGCCACGATAGATGGGAGCCAGCGTGAAGCGCATCGCCTGCGCCATTTTTGTCCGGAACCGACAAGTGCTCCTGGCGAGGCGCGCCCCGCACAAGGCAGCGTACCCGAACTGCTGGGACGTCATAGGCGGCCACGTCGAGGTCGGCGAGACGATCGAGCAAGCGCTCGTTCGCGAGGCGCAGGAGGAAGTCGGCCTAACTCCCGTGCATTTTGTGGCGGCGGGAGGCATCCACCAGCCGAGAGCGGACCTCTACGGCGAGGCCGCGTACCATTTCTTCGTGGTGACCGGATGGAGCGGCGGTGAACCATCACTGCTGGGCGATGAGCATACGGAAGTCCGCTGGTTCGAGATACAGGACGCCTGCGCCTTGAACGATCTCGCCCACACCGAGTACCGAGATCTCTTCAGGAATCTGCCGTGCCCCCTTGACCCCACGGCTGCCTAAGGTCCCGAGGCCTTCAACCTCGACCCCACCAACGAATGACCTGCATATCCATTCCGAGCGCCAATGCCACCCTCCCGGCAAGCTCGGACAGGGCTTGCGGTTTGTCGGTTGCGCGCAATCGCGCGAGCACGCGGTCGGGGCTGATTAGATCAGCAATCTCCATCTGCCCTCATACTCCCCTCGATTAGGGACAGGTTCAGTCCGACACGCGTAAGCGATAGCCGACGCCCTGTTCGGTCAAAATGTGCTGCGGCCGTTCGGGATCGGACTTTAGCTTTTGCCGCAGCGCGCGAACGTAGATGCGGAGATACTGAATATCGGTCTCACCGCCCCACACCTCGCGCAAGATCAGCTTGTGGGTCAGCACCTTTCCGGCATGCGCCACCAGCAATCGAAGCAATTCGTACTCGCGCGGCGAAAGCTTTATCTCGCCGCCTCTTACCGTGACCACCCGGCGCACGAGGTCAACTGTAAGATCGCCGCTCCGGAACACCGGACGCTCTCCTTGCTGCTGCAATCGATGGCGCAAGGCCGTCCGCATGCGCGCCAAGAGTTCGTCAACGCCGAACGGCTTTGTCACGTAGTCGTCTGCCCCAAGGTCCAGCGCATTGACCTTGCCGGATTCGTCCATGCGGCTGGAAAGGACAATGATGGGCAAGGCAGAACCCGCGTCTCGCATGCAGCGGATCACTTCGAACCCATCGATATCGGGTAGGCCAAGATCAAGCACCAGCACGTCCACGGAGTTCCGTCGCAACGCGTCCAGAGCCGATCGGCCGTCCTCCGCCTCGATCACGTGATATCCTTGCGCGGTAAGGCTGGTGCGGAGGAAACGGCGAATCGCCGGTTCGTCATCCACCACCAACACCCGAGCGGCCGGCGTTGCTGCCGTCATCCCGCCCTCTCCGGAGTTGCCGGCCGATCGATCGGCAAGGGCAGCGTAATGCGGAACTCCGCTCCGGAACGGTCCGCGCGGTTTCCGGCGACGATCGTGCCGCCCATTGCCTCGATAAAGCCGCGGCAAATGGCCAGACCTAGCCCGGTGCCCGCACGCTTCTTATCAGTCGCATGGACGCGGTAGAATTTGTCAAAGATGCGCTCTTGGTCATCGGGTGGTATGCCATTGCCCTCATCCATCACCTCAAGACGCACCTCGCCAGCGTTGCAGCGCGCTCGTATATGTACCTTGGAATCGGCGGGGGCGTACTTCGCGGCATTGTCGAGCAGATTGAAGAGCCCCTGTTCGAACAACACAGGGTCCAGTTTCAGCATCGGCAAATCCGGGGGAATATCGACGATGACGCGATGATCAGCGAGAACCTTTCGTGCCCTTTCGAGCGCGCTTCCCACGATGTCCCCGAGATCGACAAGTTCCGCATGCGGCTCAATCGTTCCCGCCTCAAGCCGCGTCATGTCGAGAAGGTTTGCAATAAAGCGATTGAGGCGTTCGGCCTCATCCTGGATCGTGGCGATCAATTCCGTCCGCGCCGCCCCATCCAATTTATCGCCGTAAGTCCTGAGACTCGTCGCAGAGCCGAGAATGGATGCAAGCGGCGTGCGGAGATCGTGCGATATGGAAGTCAGCAAAGCCGACCGAAGCCGCTCCGTCTCGGCCGCGAGACGCGCCCGATCCACGTCTTGGGCCAATGTGACGCGCTCGATCGCCAGCGCCGCCTGATCGGCAAGCGCATCAAGTAGCCTACGTTGGTCGGGCGTGAGCAACGGCCCCGGCCGGTCGCTATCCAACCCCACCACTCCGACCGCACCCCGACCCGTATGGATCGGCAGGAAAAGCCTTTTGGCGCCGGGCAGCGTATCCGCCCCCCGGCCAGCGGACCGATTGTGCTCCCAGCACCATTTCGCCGCGGCTAGATCGGCCTCGTCTAATGTATCTTCGGGTGGATAGCCCGCACGCACCGCCACAGATTCACCTTCGGGCAGCAGTAGAACCACTCGGGCCTTCAGCATCGACGCCATCTGATATGCCGTCGCCCATAACAGGTCATCAAGCGTCACGGCGCCCGCGAGCTTACGACTGAAAAGATAAAGTTCCTCGGTCGTCTTTGCCCGTTGACGGGCCGCTACGGCTTGGTCGCGCACGCGCGCCGTAAGATTGCTGGCGATAACCGCGACGATGGCGAAAAAGAAGAGTGCAACGACGTTCTCCGGGTCCGCGATCGTGAACGTGTAGAGCGGCGGCAGGAAAAAGAAATTGTAGGCGAGTACGCTCACGAGACATGCGAACAAGGACGGCCATAGGCCGTAGGCGATCGCGCTGACAAGTACCGCGGTCAGAAAGACGAGAGCGATATTCGAGACCGCGAGAAACTGCTGCAGCACGAGCCCGATGGCAAGTGCGGCTGCGACTATACCGAGGCTGCCCAGGTAGGGCCTCACGTCGAATGTATCGCGATGCTGCGCAGCCTCGAATCTACCTTCCTGGCCCGGCGGCTCGCGTGGCTCGGCGATTACATGGACGCTTATCTCTCCGGCGCGTCGGATCAGTTGATGCGTAATAGAGCTGCGTAGCAGTTCCGACCAACGCGACCGCCGAGATTTCGCAATGACGACATGCGTAAAGTTGTTCGCCTGAGCATAATCAACTATTTCAATCGCAACGTCCTGGCCCGGCATTGTGACAGCCTCCCCGCCCAGCCTTTCGGCGAGTCGCAGTGCCTCCGCGATCCGATCACGCTGAGATTCATCCAAACGTAGCGTGCGCGGGGTTTCGACATGAAGTGCCGCCCAGGGAGCCCGCAGCCGGTCGGCAAGGCGCCGTGCATAGCGGACTACCGCGGCGCAGGATGGTTCCTCATTGACACACACAAGCACGCGCTCGCTCGCCGCCCAAGGACCGGGGATCGCGTGCGCGCGCATATAGCTGACCATTTGCTCATCGACGCTTTGCGCCGTGCGACGCAAGGCAAGCTCGCGCAAAGCCGTGAGGTTGCCCGGCTGGAAGTAGTGGCGGACCGCGCGCTCCGCCTGCTGGGGAACGTAGACCTTTCCCTCTTTGAGTCTTTGGATCAGATCCTCGGGCGTGACATCGATAACCTCTACGTCGTCCGCCCTATCGATGACCGAGTTGGGCACCGTCTCGCGGACGCGAATGCGGGTGATCCTCGCAACGACATCATTCAGGCTCTCTAGGTGCTGAATGTTCAGTGTCGTATAAACGTCGATACCCGACTCCAGTAGCTCCTCAACATCCATGTAGCGCTTCGGATGCCGGCTGCCCGGCGCGTTCGTGTGCGCGAGTTCGTCCACCAGCACTAGCTTTGGCCGCCGCCTCAAAACGGCATCCAGGTCCATCTCCTCGAGCCAACGGCCTTTGTATTCAACGCGCCGGCGCGGAATGACCTCGAGCCCGTCGAGCAGCGCCTCGGTCTCCTTACGTCCATGCGCTTCGACGAAGCCAACCGCGACATCGACGCCCTCGCGCCGCTTGTCCTTGGCGATTGTCAGCATCTCGTAGGTCTTGCCGACGCCCGGCGCGGCGCCCAGGAACACTTTGAGATGCCCGCGCGCCTCAAGCTTCGCCTGGGCGAGGAGGGCATCGGGCGAGGGACGGGTGTCGCGGTCCGGGCGTTCATCCATAGGGCGGCCTGCGCCGCCTTATTATTTGGGGGCGAGCGCGTCCAATGCCAAATTTAGCTTTAGCACATTAACGCGCGGCTCGCCGAGGACGCCGAGGAAGCGCCCGTCCGTGGTGTCGACAACGAGTTGGCGCAGCCGATCCTCCGCAAGACCCCGTGCCTTCGCGACGCGGGGAACCTGGAAAAGCGCGGCGGCCGGTGTAATGTCAGGATCAAGCCCGCTCGCCGAGGTCGTCACCAGATCGACCGGCACCGGCGCATCCGGATTCTCCTGGTGCAGCTTCGCGGCGTCGTCCTTGACGCGGTCGGCAAGCGGCTGCGCCGTCGGTCCGAGGTTGGACGCCGCCGAATTGTCGGCGGCATAGGGCACGGGGATGGTCTTGGTCGGGTCTTTCGGGTCGGGCTCGGTCGTGGCCGATGGCCGGCCATGGAAATATCGGTCGGCGGTAAAATTCTGCCCGATCAGGCTCGAGCCGATGATCTTGCCGTCCCGCTCGACCAGGCTGCCGTTCGCTTGGCGCGGAAAGAGGAATTGCGCGAGGCCCGTAATCCCGAGCGGATAAATGAGACCGGTCAACACCGTCATAACGACGATCATCATGATGGCCGGGCGGATTTGCTTCAGCATGGGGCCCTCCTTTATGCGAGCCCAATCGCGGTGACGATGAGGTCGATGGCCTTGATGCCGATGAACGGCACGATGATGCCGCCGACGCCGTAGAGCAGCAGATTGCGGCGCAGGATGCTGGCGGCGCCGGCAGGCACGTATTTGACGCCGCGCAGCGACAACGGAATGAGCGCCACGATGATGAGCGCGTTGAAGATAATCGCCGACAGAATCGCGCTTTCGGGGCTATGGAGTCGCATGATGTTGAGGACGGCGAGCTGCGGATAGAAAGCCGCGAACATCGCTGGGATGATGGCGAAGTATTTCGCCACGTCGTTGGCGATCGAGAAAGTCGTGAGCGCGCCGCGCGTCATCAAAAGCTGCTTGCCGATTTCGACGATCTCGATGAGCTTTGTCGGATCGCTGTCGAGATCGACCATGTTGCCGGCTTCGCGCGCGGCCATCGTGCCGGTGTTCATGGCGACGCCGACATCGGCTTGCGCGAGCGCGGGCGCGTCGTTCGTGCCGTCGCCGCACATGGCGACGAGCTTGCCCTTCCCTTGCTCCTCGCGGATGAGGCGGAGCTTGTCCTCGGGCGTCGCCTGCGCCAGGAAATCGTCGACGCCCGATTCGGCGGCGATCGCCGCAGCGGTCAGCGGATTGTCGCCGGTGATCATCACCGTGCGGATACCCATCTGGCGCAGCTCCGAGAAGCGCTCCTTGATGCCGCCCTTGACGATGTCCTTGAGATAAATGACGCCGAGGATGTGGTCGTCCATCGCGACGACAAGCGGCGTCCCGCCCGCGCGCGCGATGCGCTCGACGATTCCCTGCAACTGCGCCGGCGGAGCGTTGCGCTTGCCGGCATAGTCGAGGATCGCATCGGACGCGCCCTTGCGGATCTTGTGGCCCTCGATATCGACGCCGCTCATGCGCGATTGCGCGGTAAACGGCACGAACTGGGCGTTGAGCTGCGCCATCTCGCGCGCGCGGATGCCGTATTTCTCCTTCGCCAGCACGACGATCGAGCGGCCTTCGGGCGTCTCGTCGGAGAGCGAGGCGAGCTGCGCCGCATCCGCCAGCTCGCGTTCGCTGATGCCCGGGAGTGGCAGAAACTCCGATGCCTGGCGGTTGCCGAGCGTGATGGTTCCAGTCTTGTCGAGGAGAAGCGTGTCGACGTCGCCCGCCGCCTCGACCGCGCGGCCCGACATGGCGAGCACGTTGAAGCGCACGAGCCGGTCCATGCCGGCAATCCCGATCGCCGACAGAAGCGCGCCGATCGTGGTCGGGATCAAGGTCACGAAGAGCGCGATCAGCACGACCACCGAGACGGCGCCGCCGGCATAGGCGGCAAAGCTCGGGATCGTCACCGTCGCGAAGACGAAGATGATCGTCATGCCGACCAAGAGAATGTTGAGCGCGATCTCGTTGGGTGTCTTCTGCCGCACCGCGCCTTCAACCAGCGCGATCATGCGGTCGAGGAATGTCGAGCCTTGCGCCGCGGTGATGCGCACCTTGAGCCAATCCGAGGTGACACGCGTGCCGCCGGTGACGGCCGAGCGGTCGCCGCCGCTTTCGCGGATGACCGGCGCCGACTCGCCGGTGATCGCCGATTCGTCGACCGAGGCGACGCCCTCGATCACCTCGCCGTCGCTCGCGATAAAGTCACCGGCCTCGACCAGCACGATGTCGCCCGGCTTCAGGGCGGCGGCGCCGACGAGCTCGAACTCGCGTGCGCTGTTCTTGAAGAGGCGCTTTGCCTTCGTGTCCGTGCGCATGCGGCGCAGCGTATCGGCCTGCGCCTTGCCGCGGCCCTCGGCCACGGCTTCGGCGAAATTCGCGAACAGCACGGTGAACCACAGCCAGACCGAAATCTGGCCG
Organism: uncultured Alphaproteobacteria bacterium; assembly: GCA_963729295.1. GTDB lineage: Bacteria > Pseudomonadota > Alphaproteobacteria > ATCC43930 > CGMCC-115725 > DATJLY01. The sequence goes on along the minus strand of CAVSNJ010000010.1, from coordinate 39,296 downwards.
GAGAACAGCGCATTCATGCCGATCACGTTGCCGGCCCCGAAGATCAGGTCGCGCACGAAGAAGATGGTGGTGAGCACCGCGACGATCTCGACGCAGAACATCACCGGGTTCTTGGCGAGCGTCCGCGGGTTGAGCTTGCGGAAGGAGGCCCAGATCGCCGGCACGACGAGCGCACTGTCGAACAATGACAGCGGCTCGACCTGGCGCTTGAAGATGCCCGTCTCGGGTGAGGTGATCGACATTGGATGCGCCCCTTTCAGCTCACGGGCCGGCAAAAAGCGTGCCGTGGTTCATCGCGACCTGCTCGACGATCGGCCCGAGCGAGACGGCCGGGAAATAAGTCAGGCCGCCGATGATGAGCACGACGCCGACGAGCAGGCCGACGAAGAGCGGCCCCGTCGTCGGGAATGTGCCGGCCGAGGGCGCCAGGAGCTTCTTCTGCGCGAGCGAGCCGGCGACGGCGAGGAGCGGGATAACGAAGATGAAGCGGCCCATCAGCATCGCGGCGGCAATGGTCGTGTTGTAGAAGAGTGTGTTGGCCGAGAGACCGGCAAACGCGCTGCCGTTGTTGCCGGTGCCCTCGGTGTAGGCGTAAAGGATCTCGCTGAAGCCGTGCGGGCCCGAATTGGATATTCCGGCAAGGCCCGCGGGCAGAACGGTCGCGAGCGCGGTCCAGCCGAGGATCGACAAGGGCAGCGAGAGAAGCGCGAGGATGGTCATCTTGACCTCCTTCGCCTCGAGCTTCTTGCCGAGATATTCGGGCGTGCGGCCGACCATGAGCCCCGCCACGAACATCGCGACGATGGCGAAGGCAAGCATCCCGTAAAGGCCAGAGCCGACGCCGCCGAAAATCACCTCGCCGAGCATGATATCGACCATCGGCACCATGCCGCCGAGCGGGAGATAGCTGTCATGCATGGAATTGACCGCGCCGCACGAGGTATCGGTCGTGACCGTTGCGTAGAGGGCCGAATCGGCGATGCCGAAGCGGACTTCCTTTCCTTCCATGTTGCCGCCGGCCTGGGTCGCGCTCGCCGCCGAATCAACGCCGTATTGCGCGAAGGCGGGGTTGCCGTGGGATTCCGCCCAATAGGCGGTCGTGACGCCGGCGAGGAACAGAAGGCCCATGGCGGCGAAGATCGCCCAGCCCTGGCGCTCGTCGCGCGCCATGCGGCCCAAGACATTGGTAAGACCGGCGCCGATCGAGAAGATCGAGACGAGCTGCACGAGACATGTGAGCGCGTTCGGATTCTCGTAGGGGTGTGAAGAGTTCGCGTTGAAGAAGCCGCCGCCGTTGGTGCCGAGAATCTTGATCGCTTCCTGCGAGGCGACCGGTCCTTGCGCGATCGTCTGCTTCGCGCCCTCGAGCGTCGTCGCGTCGACATAGGCGCTCAAATTCTGCGGCACGCCCTGCCACACGTAGAAGAGCGCGATGACGACCGAGATCGGCAGCAGGATGTAGAGCGTGCAGCGGGTGAGATCGACCCAGAAATTCCCGATCGCCTTCGCCTCGCGCCGCACGAAGCCGCGCACGAGCGCGATCGCCAGCGCGATGCCGGTCGCCGCCGAGAGGAAATTATGGACCGTGAGTCCCGCCATCTGGACGAGATAGCTCATGGTCGTCTCGGGCGAGTAGGACTGCCAGTTTGTGTTGGTGACGAAGCTCACCGACGTGTTGAAGGCGAGGCTCTCCTCGACCGCAGTCTGGCCCTGCGGATTGAACGGCAGATACCATTGCAGCCGTTGCAGCGCGTAGAGCGTCGCGAACCCGACGACGCTGAAGAACAGCATCGAAACCGCGTAGACGAGCCAATGCTGCTCTTCGCTCTCCTTGACGCCACAGCACCAATAGACCGCACGCTCGACAGGGCGCAGCACCGGATGAAGGAGCGTGCGCTCGCCGGCGAAGACGCGCGTCATGTAGCCGCCAAAAGGTCGCGCGAGGGCAATGATGAGCGCGCTGAAGAGCGCGATCTGAGTCCAGCCGTTCAAGGTCATGGCGGCGCCTCCTAGAAGCGCTCGGGCTTGATGAGGGCGTAGACGAGGTACGCCAGAACGCCGAGCGTCACGAGAGCACCCAATCCATAATCGAGAGTCATTGCATGCCTCTCAAAGACGATCGCAGGCGGCGGTGTAAAGGAGGGCGATGACAAAGAAGCCGACACCGGCTGCCATGAAGATTGCGTCCAGCATGATCACCGTTCCCGCGGCGCCAGCCGCGATTCCGCTACCGCTTCAAACCAAAGCGCGGTTGCCCCCAAGATCGCGAGGACTGCATATAAATTCGAGAGCGGGCGGAGGAGCTACTTATATAAAGTCCGTATACGCGCCTTGGGCCTATTCCTCCGCTTGTCCCGCCGCACGGTACCCGAATGCGCGATGACGCGCGCAGTCGACGATCCAACCAGGCGCGGATGCGCGCGCTATTCTCGACCACGCGGGCGTCGCGCTTCATCAATCGAAGCTGCAACGTCGTGAACCGGCGGCTTTCCAGCACGCAGCACTTGGCGCCCTACGCACGTGTGCTCGTCTGAGCTTCGCGGCGAGCTCAAGAAGATCGGTCAGGTCAATCGGGACAGCGCGCGCAAACGCGAGGTGGAGGTCAAGGACAGGGTGCCGTGCCCGTCTTCCTCGCGCTGCTGCTCACGCTTGGCTTCGAGATGATGCATGGGCTCAGCAACGACACCGCAAGAAGCGAGATGCTGCTCATCATGCTAACTCTTCGATTGCTCGGGCTTCCCGGGTAGCTGGCCGGCCTGCGTCCAATAGGGTTGAAGGCCGAACCGCCGGTACAGCGTCGCCAACTGAGCGGCGCTGACGCGTGACGGCAGATTTTCACGCTCGACATGCAAGGCGGGTTCGTGCTTGAGGATTTTTGCGTTGACGGTCAATCGATAACTACCGCGATAGGGCGAGAGCGACAGCGCTTCGATGGGAACCGCAAAAATGTTCTCGTCCATACCGAGGAAGCCGCCATGCGAGACCAGAATGTAGGCGACGTTGCCTCGACGCACGTCGATCATCGTCTCGTCGAACTCGCCGATGTCTTCGCCTTTCGAGTCATAAATGTCGGAGTCGTGCATCGCTGCGGTCGACGTAGTCGCCAGCGCCTCGAGCCTCGCGACGACGCCGTTCTCCGTGAAGATCAGTGCGCTGGTCCCGGCCGGCCGCTCCTTGTTGGCCGCGCTTGGCGGCTTCGGGCCGAGCTGGTCGGCCAAGTCGATCTGCCGGTCGCGCGCTCCGAGCTCGTTCTCCCGGTTTTTGCCTGCATCCGCCGCCCGACCGTCGGAGCCAATCTCGGGATAGCCGGGAAAGGCGGCGCCGTAATATCCATACATGCGGTCGCGCATTTCCTGCATGCCCATCTCGTAGATGAGGCGCGGATCGATGCGCGGCGCCTTCGCCAGCTTGTCGAGACTGAGCTTCAAGACGATCTGGCCACTGGCGCCGGCCGGCGGATCGAGCGCCGCCCACGGTGCGGCGATCAGTTGCTTGTCGGCATTGAGGGAACTCGGCGGCGCGATCATGACAAACTCCACGGCGCCGCTCTTCGTATCGACCACCAGTGAATTGATCTTGCCGGCGTCGATGCCCTGCGCGTCTCGCAAAGCGCGACCGACGATCTGACTTGCCGGCAGCACATCGATCATAGCGTGGTCCGTTTTCTGGCCGGCATCGTCGGCCACGGGGCTGCTCGCGCCAGGATTGCTCGCCCCTGCAGTGTCGGAGCCGCTCGCGGCCCATCCCACGGGACCGGCAAGCACCAACGCCATGGCCGTCGACGCAATGAGGAGCTTCATCATTTTCTCATCCCCTTGAATTTTGTTCGGACCGCTGCGCTTCCCGTGCGTGAGGGTTCCGCCTCACGCGCTTGGCGGAACGTCCTTCATGAGGAGCGGTGCGTGCGTGGCGCCGTTGACGCCGGCCGGCTTCCCGGCCTTCTCAAGGATCTCGAGAAACGGCCTGATGATGTCGATCGGCATCGGAAAGACGATGGTCGAATTCTGCTCGGCGCCGATCTCGGTCAACGTTTGCAGGTAGCGTAACTGCATGGCAGCCGGAATGCTCGACAGGATCTGGGCAGCGTTGACGAGAGTTTGCGAGGCCTGGAACTCGGCTTCCGCATGGATGATCTTGGCGCGCCGGTCGCGTTCCGCTTCTGCCTGTTTGGCAATGGCGCGCACCATGTTTTCCGTGAGCTCGACGGTCCTGATCTCGACGTTGCTGACCTTGATTCCCCAGGTTTCGGTTTGGGTGTCCAGGATGCTCTGGACGTCGGTGCTGAGTTTTTTCCGCTCTGACAGCATCTCGTCCAGCTCATGCTGCCCCAGCACCGAGCGCAAGGTCGTCTGAGCGAGCATGACTGTGGCGGGAAGATAACGCTGAACCTGGATGACGGCCCGCTCGGGATTGACGACGTTGAAGTAGAGCACCGCGTCAACCTTCATCGACACATTGTCGCGGGAGATGACGTCCTGGGTCGGTATTTCGATGACCTGGATGCGCAGATCCACGCGCACCATTTCCTGAAAGAAGGGAATCAACAGCACGAGACCAGGCCCCTTGACGCCTTGAAAGCGTCCAAGGGTAAAGACCACCGCTCGCTCATATTGGCGCAGGATCTTCACGCTCGCGCCGATCACAATGATAGCCGCCAGCAGGACGGCGGGGATGAGGAACATCGAGAAGAAGGACATTGCGTTGCTCCTTTCAGAGCCGGCGTGACAGACTCCCACCCGCGGCGGGGCGACACGTCCGAAGCTCGGATCCAACGGAGTCGATGCGAGCCGGTGCGGGTCCGGCGCGCTTTCCAAGTCGCAACAATACTGACCGACGATGCCATCACGGCAGAAGCGGAAAGTACTCACACGCTCAATGCTGGAAGGCGAGCGGTCTAGGTAGTTTCCGAGTCTGATGCGGCGTAGCACATCGCAGTATGGATTTCAGGACTTGAATACAATGGCTGCGTGAGCAGCGCGCTGGGTTTCAGTGTCGGTTTCTGTGTTCGAAGGAAGCGACCGGGTTCGGTGGTCGCAATGATGATACGCTCCGCTTCGATCTCTCAGCTTGCACCCGAGTTCGACGACTTTCTGTTCGCGCCGATCAGTGAGGACAGAGACAGAATGCTGCTGATCGCGATGCAAACGGCGGACGGCATCCACGCGCTGGCCGCACGCGGCGAACTGTAGGTCATGGCGACGACACCGGATCATTACGACGTGATTGTCATCGGCAGCGGCCCCGGCGGCGGCTCCCTCGCGCACCGGCTAGCTGGCACCGGTAAGCGAATCCTGATGCTGGAGCGCGGCGGCTATCTGCCGCGCTCGAGAGACAACTGGGATGCCAAGACCGTCTTCGTCGATGCCGCCTACCAGGCGACTGAGACTTGGTACGACCGCCACGGCAGTGCGTTTCATCCCGGACTGCACTATTTCGTCGGCGGCAACTCCAAAGTGTATGGCGCTGCCTTGTTCCGCCTTCGCGAACGGGACTTTGGCGAGTTGCGGCACAAGGACGGAATCTCCCCGGCATGGCCACTGGGCTACGACGTGTTCGAACCCTACTACACGCAGGCCGAGGCGCTGTACCACGTGCACGGCCAGCGCGGCGAGGATCCCACCGAACCTTGGTCCAGCGCGCCCTATGCCTATCCGCCGGTCAAGCACGAACCGCGCATTGAGGACCTGCACGACATCTTGGAGCGTGAGAGGCTGCACCCGTTCCATCTGCCGCTTGGCATCAAGCTGGACCAGGACCCGGACGGCAACGCCGCCACCTACAGCCCCTGCATCCGGTGCGATGCCTTTGACGGCTTCCCCTGCGCGATCAACGCGAAGGCCGACGCCCAGGTGATCTGCGTGGACCCCGCTCGCGCGGCATATCCCAACTTCACGCTGCTCACGAATGCCTATGTCTCGCGTTTGGAGACGGACGCGGCTGGCCGCAGCGTCAGCCGCGTCAACGTCGTCCGCTGCAACTCTTTGGAACAGTATTCGGCCGATGTCGTGGTAGTCGCGTGCGGGGCCTTGAGTTCCGCCCTGCTGTTGCTGCGCTCCGCAAACGACGCACACCCGAAGGGACTGGCCAATGCGTCGGACCAGCTCGGGCGCAACTACATGCGGCACAACATGTCCATCGTGATGGCGATCTTGAAGGAGCCGAATCATACGGTGTTTCAGAAGACCCTGGCCCTGAGCGACTTCTACTTCGGCGCGGACGATTGGGATTATCCGCTAGGGTTGATCCAGATGTGCGCGAAGTCGCACGGCGAGCAGATCCGCGCCGAGGCGCTGCCCGGCTATCTCTCTTGGCTGCCCGAGATGCCGTTCGAGAAGATGGCCCAATACTCCATCGATTTCTGGTTGCAGAGCGAGGATCTGCCGCGGCCGGAAAACCGCATCCGCTACGATGGTGAGCGCGTGATCCTGGAGGTCCACGAAGGCAACGAGGAGGCCGCACGGCGTCTGCGGGCCAAGCTGGAAGGGCTGCTGGTGCCGATGCGCGCCTGGCCTCATCTGATCGAGCGGCGCCTCTATCTCGGCAAGGACATCCCGATCGGCGGCACCGCGCACCAGGCCGGCACCTGCCGTTTCGGCATCGATCCGGCCACCTCGGTGCTAGATCTCGACTGCAAGGCGCATGAGCTGGATAATCTGTACATCGCGGATGCGAGCTTTTTTCCCTCGATTGGCGCGGTGAACCCGACATTGACGATTATCGCCAACGCCCTTCGGGTCGCCGATCGCATCACGGAGCGGCTGGGCAGATGACGGTCCCTCGCTCCGCCCTACTCGTTTCGACAGCGGCCCCGTTGCTGGCCGTGCATGTATCGCGAGGCCCTCGGTTACAGGCAGAGCGCATTCTGCGAATCAGCCGCGTGGTATCGGATCTGGACCGCGCCGAGGCGTTTTACCGGGAGGGGCTGGGCTTCCGCGCGACCGCGCGTGGACGCTGCGAAGAGGGGACGCTTGCGGCACTGGGACTCCGCAACGATGACGCCAAGGAGGTCGTGATGCGCTTGGGCGCGCAAGACATCGCCCTGGTGCGTTTCGCGGCGCAAGGCCGGCCTTATCCGCCGGACAGCAGGAGCGAAGATTTATGGTTCCAGCATCTGGCGATCGTGGTGAGCGATATGGACACCGCTTACGCTCATTTGTCCGCACAGGGTGGTTGGCGTCCCATCAGCGCGGCCGGGCCGCAACTGCTGCCGCCCTCGAATGGCGCGGTGCGGGCGTTCAAGTTCCGCGATCCGGATGGCCACCCGCTCGAGTTGATCTGGTTCCCGCCCAACCAAGGCCGTCCGGTCTGGCACGGGAATGCGTCACACGGGCCGTTCCTCGGCATCGACCACAGCGCGCTCTCGATCGCCTCGACCCGACGCAGCCTGGGTTTTTACCGCGCACTGGGCTTGCAGGTGAGCGACCGGTCATTGAACCATGGGCCGGCCCAAGCGCGGCTGGACGGGCTGGCGGGCGCGCGAGTGCGGGTGACCGGCCTGCGCCCGGCTTCGGCCGCTGGACCGGGGCTGGAATTGCTCAACTACCGACCGCCGGGCCGGCCGGCCGGGATGACCTATCCGAACGATGTGGCAACGGATTGGGTCACGCTCGCGGTCAGCCCTTCGCCCGGCACGTCACCCCGTGCCATTCGGGATCCCGACGGCCACCGCCTGGTCCTGGTAGATCACGGTGCCGGTGCGACCGGGCTGCCGGCCTGAGGCCCGACGACATGAGTGGAGGCAAGTGGGTGCAGAACGACCTCGCTGAACGGCAGCGTCTGCGGCGCCAGCAAGATCAGGCCGAGGCCGCCCACCAGCCCGAAATTCTTCAGGAACTCCCAGAAATGCTCGAGGCCCTCGCCCTCCTTGAACCGCCAGAAATCGGGAAAGCGCCAGAATTGGTGGAACAGCACCGCCGTTATCACGCAGAACCCCGCCAGGATGAAGGCGGCGAGGCGATCGTGCCAGCCGGCAACGATACAGATCGGCGTCACGAACTCGACGACGATGGAGAGCACCAGCATGGCTGGCTTGAAGGGCATTGTGCCGGCCTGCTTCATGGCCGAATTCCAATTGATGATCTTGTCCAGACCGCTGAACGGGAACAGCACCACCAGGCAGATGCGGAGCAGCAGCGGTGCGTAGTCGTTGATCAGTGTCATCGCATTCCATCTCTCCTGCGGATCCGGGACGCTCTATCCAAGCGCCGCACGCGGCGGAAGTTCAAGCCCATATGCCGGCCCCATGCGCTGGAAAGAGCGAATGACTGAGACCACCGGACAGCGACCGCGGATTTCCTATTGGCATCTGTGGGCGGACGAGGATGGCGTCAGTCACCAGACCCGTTGCGCGCTGACCGAGTTCGAGCTGAAGGGCGTGGGCGGCGCCGCGCTGCAATGGAACAACCGGCACCGTCGGTCCGAAGCGACGATCGTCTTCACCGTGCAGCCCGTGGGATGGGTGGGCGACTGGCATGAGAATCCGGCACCGCAGTGGATCGTCGTGCTGTCCGGCCGTTGGTGGATTGAGGCCATGGACGGCACGCGCATAGAACAGGGCCCCGGCGAGTTCTCGCTCGGCGAGGATCAGGGCTGCAAGCCCGTCAACGGGCGCCACGGCCATCGCTCCGGCACGATCGGCGATGCGCCGGCCGTGCTGATGACGGTGCAGTTGCATGTTCCTCCCGTCCACAACTTTTGCCACATCGCATAGATGGACGGGTTCGAGATTTTGGATCCGCGCTTCGGCGCCTACGTGTTGGCGAATGCGCCGCTGGTGAAGCTCGGCGAGGGATTTGCCTGGGTAGAGGGACCGGTCTGGTTCGCCGACCAGGACTGTCTTCTGTTCAGCGACATCCCGAATGATCGCATCCTGCGCTGGACGGCCGACAGCGGGATATCGGTTTTTCGCAGGCCTTCCGGCTTCGCCAACGGCCACACCCGCGACCGGCAGGGCCGGCTGATCGGATGCTCGCACCAACACCGCTGCATCACCCGGACCGAGCTTGACGGCAGCATCACCGTGCTGGCCGACCGCTACGGCGGCAAGCGCCTGAATTCGCCCAACGACGTCATCTGCCGGTCGGACGGTACGATCTGGTTCAGCGACCCGCATTACGGCATCAACACCGACTACGAAGGCGGCAAGCAGGAGCCGGAGCTGCCGCCGATGCTATACCGTCTCGATCCGCAGGACGGCAGCCTGCACATCATGGCCGACGATTTCGCGGGCCCGAATGGGCTCGCCTTCTCGCCCAACGAACGCCTGCTGTATGTGGCCGAGAGCGGCCGCCAGTTCGCGGCCGACCCAATGCAGCATATCCGCGTTTTCGATGTTCTCGACGGTGGCAAGCGGCTGTCACCCGGTCGAATCTTCCATAAGGTCACGCCTGGCTTCGCCGACGGATTCCGGCTGGATCAGGACGGCAATCTCTGGAGCAGTGCTGCCGACGGCGTGCATTGCATCGCGCCGGACGGCACCAAGTTGGGCGCGATCAAAGTACCGTTCAACGTATCAAATCTCGCCTTCGGCGGCCGCAACCGATCGCGGCTGTTCATCTGCGCGTCGCACACGCTGTTCGCGATCTACACGAACCAGCGGGGCGCAGAGCGTCCCTGAGACTTCAAGGTCAGGAGTGCCGTAATGCCGTCAAAGATCGAGGAAGGCTTGTCGGGAATTTTCTGCAGGCCTTCTCCCACGTCACGCTTGTCAACACCGCTCACAACCTGAGCCGGACGGGCAAGCCGGCTGAACAGCGCTCGGGCCACTCGGCAAATTAGATGGGCCATGCGGGTGCCGAACGCGCTCAATCATCGACGAAGGGCCGACGCTCCGACCTGAACGGCACGGCAATGTCCGCTTGCGACAGGTCGAATGCGAGCACAACGACGGTTCCTTTTTGGAAATCGCGTGCGTTAGGCGTTCGCGGGCAAAAGGCATCCATATTTTGAAAGGAAGTGATGGAAACATAGGCGAGGACCGGGCCTTGATCTACTTCGAAAATGGCGTTCTTTGGCGGCCTTCTGAGCGGCGCCAAGCATGGTGCTGAAAAAGTGGGTCTGAGTATTTTCCGAATCTTCCAGCCAGGTTGCACGATAGGTAGCGTGCCTGTAGCGGTGCTCGGGAGACGGGGGGAACAGAGCATGACACGCAGGTGGCTCTCGGCGGGGATGGGCGCTTTTCGGACCCAATCATGCGGCTTCTCATGCGAGCCGATAGTGTCACGGTTAATGATATTGTCGGGACAATTGAAGGCTGGAACCGCCGTCCGGAACTATCGCAAGTTGAACGACAAATCTGCCCCGATCCAGCGTCGGCACTACGGCGGAGAGACGCACGCAAGGAGGACGCACTGACTCGCTCGGCGCCTCAATACTCAAAATGAACCGGAGGAGCACCGCGCCCCTGGCAAATTCGGGAACAACTCTTCGCATTGCCCTTACCGTCTTCGCCTTCGTTGCGTTGGGCGGATGCGGATGGACCCAGGCCGCTGTCCTCGATCCGAAGGGCATGGTCGGATTGGAAGAGCGCGACCTGTTGTTCACGGCCGCGGGGCTCATGCTGATCGTCATCGTTCCGGTGTTTGTCCTGACCTTCTGGTTCGCCTGGCACTTTCGAGCGTCGAACACCAAGGCTCGCTATGCGCCGCACTGGTCCTATTCACTGCCGATCGATGCCGTTGTCTGGCTGGTGCCCGCGGTGATCGTGGTCGCCATCGGCACTCTCGTCTGGACCTATACCCACAGGCTTGATCCCTACAAGCCCATTGCATCGAAGGCCGCGCCCCTCGAGGTGGATGTTGTCTCCCAAGACTGGAAGTGGCTGTTCCTCTATCCGGAGCAGAAGATCGCAGTCGTCAACGAGCTGGTCTTTCCCAGCGACCGACCGCTCAGCCTTAAGCTGACCTCCGACACGGTGATGAATTCCTTCTACGTTCCCGGCCTCGGCGGGCAAATCTACACGATGGCCGGCATGCAGACCCGGCTCAATCTGCTCGCCGATCGGCCGGCCCGCTTCGTCGGCCGCAACACGCAATACAGCGGGACGGGATTTCCCGACCAGCACTTCGCGGTGAGTTCCGTCACCGCGGCGGATTTCAACAACTGGGTGGCGCAGGTGAAGCAATCGCCGCACACGCTCGACGCGCCCACCTATGCGGCATTGGCGAAGCCGAGCACCAATTTCCCCGTTACCTATTACGCCGCCTACGAGGCCAACCTCTTCGACAAGATCATCCAAAACTACATGGGTCAATCGAGCGAACACCGAATGGCGACAGCTTCATCTGTACCATCCCGAGGCCGGTGACGTGCTCGGGCGGTTGAATTTCGCCGCTCTGCCACTTTACAGCGGCATCGCCCTTGGTGGCGCCCTGATGACCGTCATTGGCGCACTTGCCGTTGCGGGCAGCATCGCCTGGTACGGCAAATGGGCCTATCTGTGGCGCAACTGGCTGGTCAGCGTCGATCACAAGAAGATCGGCATCATGTACATAACGCTGGCGCTGATCATGCTTCTGCGCGGCTTCGTCGACGCGATCATGATGCGGACCCAGCAGGCCGTCGCGCTGAACTCGCAAGGCTATCTGCCGCCCGGTCATTTCGACCAGATCTTCAGCTCCCATGGCACCATCATGATCTTTTTCGTGGCGATGCCGTTCCTGGTCGGCCTGATCAACATCGTTGTCCCGCAGCAGATCGGGGCGCGCGACGTGTCGTTTCCGTTCATGAACTCGATCAGCCTCTGGCTGACCGTGGCGGCCGCCGGCCTGGTCATGGTTTCGCTGGTGATCGGCAAGTTCTCGACCGCGGGCTGGTCCGCCTATCCGCCGTATTCGGAGGTGAAATTCAGCCCCGGCGTCGGCGTCGACTACTGGATCTGGACGGTTCTCATCAGCGGTCTGGGCTCGACATTGACGGGGATCAATTTCTTCGTGACGATCCTGAAACGGCGCGCGCCTGGCATGTGGCTGATGCGGATGCCGCTGTTCACCTGGACGGCGCTGTGCACCAGCATTCTGATGATATTCGCCTTTCCGGCCCTGACCGTCGCCAGCGCGTTGCTCGGTCTCGACCGCTATCTCGGCATGCATTTCTTCACCAACGGGGCCGGCGGCGACATGATGAACTACGCCAATCTGTTCTGGATCTGGGGTCACCCGGAGGTCTACATCCTGATCCTGACCCCGTTCGGCGTCTATTCGGAGGTCGTAGCGACCTTCTCTGGAAAGCCTCTCTTCGGCTACCGGTCGCTCGTCTATGCGACCGTGGCGATAACGCTCCTGTCCTTCATGGTCTGGCTGCACCACTTCTTCACCATGGGGGCGAGCGCCAACGTCAACGCCTTCTTCGGCATTGCCACCATGATCATCGCGGTACCGACGGGGGTGAAGATTTTCGACTGGCTGTTCACGATGTACCGCGGGCGCGTCCAAATGGCGTCGCCGATGTATTGGACGATCGGCTTCATCGTCACCTTCGCCGTTGGCGGCATGACGGGTGTTCTGCTGGCGATCGCTCCGGTCGATTATCTCATGCACAACACGACGTTCCTGGTTGCGCATTTTCACAACATGCTCATTCCCGGCGCGTTGTTCGGCTATCTGGCGGGCTATCAATACTGGTTCTCCAAGGCGCTCGGATTCCGGCTCGACGAAAAATGGGGCAAGCGGGCGTTCTGGGCATGGATCATCGGCTTCTACCTGGCCTTCATGCCGCTCTACGTCCTGGGCTTCATGGGCATGCCACGGCGCCTGGAGCGTTATGACGCGGCCGCTTGGCAAACTTGGTTGATGGTCGCCGAACTCGGCGCGGTCGTGATTCTGCTGGGGATCATTCTCCTGATCGTGCAATTGGTCGTCAGCGTCCGCAACCGCGACGCGTTGCGCGACAGCACCGGCGATCCCTGGAACGGGCGCACGCTGGAATGGGCGACAGCCTCGCCGCCCGCGCGCTACAATTTCGCGGTCATTCCGCAAGTCCACGGTATCGATGCGCTTACCACGATGAAGGAAAGCGGAACCGCGGGCACGAGGCCCGCGCACTACAAGGACATAGTGATGACGAACGAGACCGGCGCCGGCGCCATCATCGGCGGCCTCGCCTTCGTGCTCGGATTTGCGATGGTCTGGGACATTTGGTGGCTCGCCATAGCCGCTGGCGCAGGCATCTGGTCCGTGCTGATCATGCGGATCTTCAACGACCGCGATTTTCACGTCATCCCCGCGTGTGAGGTCGAAAGGATGGAAGGTAGCCACCCTGCGGCGCCGGCCGATGTCGATACCGATGTCCCACTCGAACCAAGTCGCGTCTGACCGTCCGGAAAAGACATGTCAGCTCATGATGCCGCCGGCACGCCGGCGATGACAATCACGGACGAGGAAGCCGGACACATCCGGGATGAAAGGGCGCTCGGCTTCTGGATGTATCTCATGAGCGACGCGATCATTTTCGCGCTGCTCTTCGCCACTTATGTCGTCATGTCGCCCCGGACTGCCGGCGGCCCGACCGGCGCCGACGAGTTCAACCTGACCCACACCTTCATCGAAACCATGCTTCTCCTGCTCAGTAGCACCACCTTCGGCTTCGCGAGCGCTTTTCTGAAGGCGGAGCGGCGCGGGTCGGTATTGGCATGGCTATTGATTACGGTCCTGCTCGGCGCCGGATTCGTCGGCATGGAGGTGTCCGAGTTTCGCGGCATGATCATGAAGGGCGCCGGCCCGGATCGCAGTGGCTTCCTCTCGGCTTTCTTCACCCTCGTCGGCACGCATGGGCTGCATGTCAGCCTGGGGCTCGGCTGGATCGTCATCCTCTGGATCCAGGCGCTCGTGCGTGGATTGACCCCGGCCGTCGCGTCCCGCCTCTACCGCCTGGGCCTGTTCTGGCACTTCCTGGATATCGTGTGGATCGGCATATTTTCCGTCGTCTATCTTCCGGGACTCCTTTGAATGCAAATGTCGACCGACACCACCCACGACATGATGAGGCGCTACATCGTCGGATATGGCCTGGCCCTGGTGCTGACCCTCATCGCGTTCGCGCTGACCGCCACCGAGGCCCTGGGCCTGGCTGCGACCCTGACGATCATCGCCATTCTGGCGATCGTCCAAGTCGTGGTCCATCTCCGCTATTTTTTGCATGTCGATCTCGGCTCGTCTTCGCGCGAAAATATCCTGGCCTTGGCTTTCGCGGCCCTTCTCATCTTCATCATGGCCGGAGGAACTCTGTGGATCATGCTCGACCTGCATTACCGGATGACGCCGTGACTGCGGTCGATGCCATCATCGCGGCGGTTGCGCGGATCGGGATCCATCGGTGCCGGTGATAAGGCGCGAACCCCGCGCGTAGGTAAGCCACGCCCAAAACCAAGTCACCAAGACAACCAAACGGTTCCGAAATCCGATGAGAAAGTAGATGTGGACGAGACCCCACAGCAGCCAGGCGAAAGTCCCGGTCAGCTTGAAGCCGCGAAGGTCGGCAACGGCGGCAGAGCGCCCGATGGTCGCCATCGTTCCATAATCCCGGTAGCGGAATACGGTCGACGTGTCGTCTCCCGCGAGGCGGCGGCGAATGAGATGGCCGACATAGGCGCCCTCCTGCTTGGCGACCGCTGCCAGGCCCGGCAATGGCTTGCCGTCCGCCCCGGATGCCGCCGCGGCATCGCCGATGACAAAGACGTTTGGACGTCCGGGGATCGAGAAATCGGGGTCGACCTTAACGGTGCCACGCGGCCCCGCCTGCACGCCGAGCCATGCGGCGACGGGCGTCGCCTCCACGCCGGCACCCCAGATCACCGCCCGCGTGGCGATACGCTGGCCGGACGCAACGACGCCGTTCTCATCGATCTGTTCGATCTTCGTGTTGAGCAGAATCTGGACGCCGAGCCGCGTCAGCGCACGGTGCGCATAGGCGCCAAGCTTGTCAGGGAACGCGCCCAGCACTTTTGCCTCGGCGTCGATCAGAAGGATGCGGGCCGACGCCGGGTCAATGCGGCAGAAGTCTCGGACCAGGGTCGCCTTGGCCAATTCCGCAATCTCGCCTGCCATCTCGACGCCCGTGGGTCCGGCGCCGACAATCACGAAGGTCATGAGCGCGCGGCGCTCTTCGTCGTCGGTGCACATCTCCGCCTGTTCGAAGGAGAGGAGCAGGCGACGGCGGATCGCAATGGCGTTCTCGAGGGTCTTGGGCCCCGGAGCCAGGAGCGCCCATTCGTCATGGCCGAAATAGTTGTATTGCGAGCCTGTCGCCAGGACGAGCAGGCTGAACTCGATCTCGCGCCCGGCGACTGTGCGCACGCGCGCGCGAGCAAGGTCTACGCCGACGACCTCATCGAGCAGCATCTCGATGTTCGGACCGTGGAGCAAAGCCCGTATGGGAACCGCGACGTCGCCGGGTGAGAGCGCCGCGGTCGCGACCTGATAGAGCAGAGGCTGGAACAGGGTGTAATTGTGGCGGTCGATCACCACGACGTGCGCCGAGCCGTCCTGCAGCGCCTTTGCCACCTCAATTCCGGCGAAACCGGCACCGACGATGACCACCGGCGGCGATGGTCGCTCGCTCACGGGTTGCTCATCCACCCGTCGCGAAACCCGGATAAAGCGTCATGCCGCCGTCAACGTAAAGGGTGGTACCAATGACGTAATCGGAGTCATCCGACGCGAGCCATACGGCTGCGCGCGCGATGTCCTCCGGCTCGCCAATGCGACCGTAAGGCACCAGAGTCATCAGACGGTCATAGGCGGCCTTGGTCTGCCATGCCGCCGTGTTGATCGGGGTGCGGATCGCGCCAGGGGCGATGCTGTTGACGCGGATATGATGGGGCGCGATTTCCTGAGCCAAGCTTTCCATCATCATCTTGATGCCGCCTTTGGAGGTCGCGTAATTCGCATGACCGGCCCAGGGAATTTCCTGGTGAACCGAACTCATGCAGATGATCTTTCCGGCCGCGCATGACACGGCCGGCACAATCCCGCGCCGCAGAAATTCCCGGATGGCCTCGCGCGCGCACAGAAACTGGCCGGTGAGATTGACGCCGATGACGGTTTTCCATTGCGCCAGAGTCATGTCGTGGAACGCGGCGTCGCGTTGCAAGCCGGCGTTATTGACCAGAATGTCGATGGTCGCGAATTGCCGGATCATGTCCTTGAACATTCCGGCCACCTTATCCTCCGACGAGACGTCAGCCTTGTGGGCATAAGCCTTCACGCCGGTCTGGCGAAGCTCATTCACCACAGCATTTGCCGCATCCTCGCCGTCGACGTAATTCACCACCACGTCGGCGCCGGCCTGACCCAGGCCGAGCGCAACGGCGCGGCCGATGCCGGAATTGGCCCCGGTGACCAAGGCCTTTTGTCCGACGAGCACCTTCTGGATGGGCCGGACGGGCGCTCCCGATGTCTTGATCTCGTTCGCCATGATCCGACGCACCTTTCTGAAACAGTGAACTCAACCGGGGAAACGCGCGCACGACGTTCTGTCCCGAGGGAGGTCGTCAACATAGGCCTCGGCGGCCATTCGGATGGCTTCACATTGCGTCGGATAGGTATGAAGGACGCGGGCCAATTCGCGCAGACCGATCCCCGCGGTCATGGCCACGGAGATTTCGTTGATCATTTCGCTGGCGCGCGTGGCAACGATGGTCGCGCCGAGAATCCGGTCGGTTCCCTCGCCGACGTGGATTTTCACGAAGCCGTCATCCTGTCCATCGGTGATGGCGCGATCGACGTCCTGCATCATCACCGTATAGGTCTTGACCGGGACCGAACGCTCCCGCGCTTCCCACACCTGAATACCGATATGTGCGATTTCGGGATCGCAAGAGGTGCACCACGGAACGGCCAGCTCGCCTTGGCGCCGCATTTTTGCCGAAAACGCGTTTTGCACGGCCAGTCGCGCCGAAGCCCGCGCAACGTTTGCGAATTTGTGCGCCATGCACACATCGCCCGCGGCGAACACGTCGGCGTTGGTCGTGCGCAGGCATTCATCGACCGTTATCCCGGTCTCGGGGCTGAATTCTATGGCGGCGACGTCAAGCCCGATACCGGCGACGTTTGGCACCCGGCCGATACAGAGAACGATCTCATCGGTCGCAATGGTGGATTTGGCATCGTTGTTGACGGCGTCCAGGATCTTGACCCCGTTCTCCATGCGCGCGCCGACGACGGTGGTATTGAGCCGGATGGCCACCCCGTCCCGCGCCATGGACCGGGACAGAATCTCGGCGGCATCACGTTCCTCGAGAGGAAGAAATTTGGGTTCGTTCTGCACAATCGTGACATCCGCCCCGAGCCGGCAGAAGGTCTGCGCCAATTCGCAGCCGAGTGGGCCGCCGCCGATGATGGCCAGGCGCTTGGGCAAGGTCTGCATCTCGAAAATCGAAGCGCTCGTGTGATAGCCGATCGCATCGAGACCGTGAATGTCGGACGGCCGCGGGCGCGCGCCGGTGGCAATCAGAGCCTTCTTGAAGAGCAAGAGCGTGTCGCCGACGGCGAGCGCATCGGGCCGCACGAAATGTCCGTCGCCGTACGTGAGATCGACACCAAGGGCGCGCAAGCGATCAGCCGAATGATATTCGGCGATACGTGCGCGTATGCGCCGCATTCGACCCATGACGGCGCCGAACTTCATCGCCCGGGCGTTCGGACCGGCCGCGCCGTACTCTTCGGCGTCGTGCATCGACTGATATATGCGGGCCGTTTGAATGATCGCCTTCGAAGGCACCGAGCCGGCATTGAGCGAATTGCCGCCGAGCTTGTCGCGTTCGACGAGGGCCACTGTGAGACCGAGCCGATTGGCCGCCGTCGCCGCCGCCAATCCCGCCGGGCCCGCCCCCAAAATCGCTAGGTCGCAGGAGCGTTCGACGCCTCTGGCTGGGTTCGGTGAGGCCGATCTTGGAGTTCGCGACATGTCTAAAGCCATCCGCCTTCGAACCCCGCTCGCTTCAGCCCCGACCGCACATAGGGACAACCGCGCACGAGCTTCCAGATCAGATCGGACCGGTGATTCGCGATCATCATCACCAGCAATCCTTGATCGAGCCCATACCATCCCTCGGAAAGCCAGCCGCCGGCTGCGGGCAGGGTCGGATTGAAGCCGCTCGAAAAGCGATCGTTCGTGCACACTTGCGGGTAGTGCCGAAGCAGATGTCGCGTTCCCTCGAGCGCCGCGTCGCTGCCGAACGGCAGCGTGGCCAGCATCGCCCAGGGCGCGATGGTGCCGTCATCCGGCCCATACGGGACGCCGCGCGACATGTAGCCGAAGCAGCACTGGTCCCTGCCGTTCACACGCAAGTCCCGATTGCTGGGTCCATCGCCCGCGGTAATGCCCCAGAAATTGCGGCCATAGCCGACATAGCCGCCGGGATTGCGCGCACCGTATTCCCGGTGGACGGCGATCGCGCTTTTTGTGTTCTCGAAATAGTCGCTACCCTTTTCGCGCATGAAATCGTCTCGCACACCGCGAAAGTCGATCCAGGCGTGGGAGAACAAATGGGTGAAAAGCGGACCCGAATAGAGGACATCCTGTCCGAGCAGGTTTTCCCACTGATAAGTCACGGTCCAGCTGCCAAAGGTGGTCGATCCAAGCCCGTGCGTCGGTGATCCGAGGCCCAGAACATAGAGGATCGCCGCTTCGTTATAGCCTTCCCATCCATAGTGAAGAAAACCGCATTCGGGCTTCCATCCCTGGGTGACGCCGTCGGTGCCATTCTGCGCCCAGTGCCAATCGACACGACGGTAGAGCGCATCCGCCACGTCGCGGATCTCGCCTTCATCGCCACCGCCGTCGAAATAACAAGCGGCGGTCAGCATGCCGGCCAGCAGCAATGTGCTGTCGATCAGCGACAGCTCGCATTGCCACACGCGCCGTCCGGTTTTCATGTCCAGAAAGTGGTAGTAAAATCCCTTGTAGCCGACGCTATCGGCCTGGTCGCTCTGCGGACTGTCCCGGAAGAATCGCAAGGTCCTGAGCGTGAGCGCGGCGGCGGCTTGGCGCGACATCCAGCCGTTTTCGACGGCGATGGGGTAGCACGAAAGGGCAAATCCGACGACGGCAATGCTGCACGGCGATCCGGCGCGCGATGTATCCGCGATCAGCCCGCTTTCGGCATTTTTATAGGTCTCGAAATAGGCGAACGCACCGCGCTGAAGCCTGTCCAGCAACGCAGCATCGGACAACGCGCCAAGGGCGTCCATCGCATCTAATATCGCAATTGTATTGCGGCGACCGATTGCGGCGGCATCGTCACGTCGAAAGTGAGTCCGCCGCCTTCGGCGCGGAAAGCCTGTGCGTCTTTCCGGAGATTTGAAATGGACTCCAACTCGGCCACGATCGCGGCGCTGAGATAATCGGGTTTGCCCATTTGTTCCCAGCGGCGCTTGGCGTTGGCGTGGTCGAGATCGATGCGCTGGATCGAAGCCTCGGCGATGGACGCCATGCCCTTCAGGGTGAATATCACGGACTCGGTGGCGATCGGATGGCGCGGAAGCGCATAGTTGGTCAGCACGAGCGTTGCGGATTCGGCGCCGCGAACGAGCCACGCGTCGACGGTCAGATGCGTGCCGTCGACGGGCATCAATTCCGTACCCAATTCGTGCAGCAATTGGAAGGCGCGGTAGGCGGGCTTGGCGATGCCATGAATGTTCAGCAGGCCGAAGCCGCCTTGAAATGGGACGGAGGGAAAATAATTTTCCTCGAAGATGTCGGAGAAGGTCCAATAGCTGTAACCCTGAACCAGGCCGGCCGCTTCCAGGATCGTCTTGACGATGAAGGCGGCGGCATAAGGATCATCGTGCATCGGGTCGCGCGGATTCGAAGATGTGCACCACTCCGTGTAATAGACCGGCAGAGTACCCGCCTGCTTTCGTACAGTGCGCGTCTGTTCGCGCAAGATGCTGCGCGTGCTCTTGGAAAGCTGCGTTTCGGTATCGTCGCCCGGCTTGCCAAACGCATCGGTCGGATAATGGTGCGTGCTGATGAAATCGATGGGCAGTCCGTTGCCCGAGCAATAGGCGATAAAATCATCCACCCAGGCATTTTCGGCCGTTGCCGGGCCTCCGACCTTCAGCGCCCCATCCACGGATTTGAGCGCTTCGGCGGTGTAGCGGTAGAGCTCGAAATACTCGTTTTGCTTGCCGCTGCCGAAGGCCGTCAGATTCGGCTCGTTCCAGACCTCGAAGAACCATTGCCGGACCTCATCGAGGCCATACCGGTCGACCCAATGCGTCACCAATTTTCGGATCAGCACCGACCATTGCGCAAAGTCTTTCGGCGGTGTCACGTTGGCGCGATAGTGAAAGACGGTTTGATCGCCTGAGGACAACGTCGATGGCATGAAGCTCAGTTCCACGAACGGCTTCATTCCGATGGACAGGAGAAAATCGAAGATCTGGTCGGCGTTGAAAAACGAATAGAAAAACTCGTCCCCCTCGGAAACCAGCGTGCCCATGTCATCCGACAACAGGCCGTGAAAGCGCACGTGCCTCATCCCGAGATCGTAGTGGGCTCGTTTCAATTGCGCTTGCCAGTCGGCACGCAAGCCGAGGGTGGCATGACCGCTCCCGACCGTGTGCTCCCAAAAATGCGGGAACGCGGTCGCTGGTCCGCCCCAATCGCCGCTGAAGCGCGCGGTCATGATCGTGTCACCTACTCTTTCCGCCGCCGTTTTCGTGCCCGGCTAGCTCCCATGACCGGGCCGGTTGACCCACGACCTGCGCGAACGCCAAGTCCGGCTAGGCGACCTTTGAGCTCGTGGTCCACATTCCGACCGTGCGCATGCCCATGGCCGACACGCGAGTGCTCCGTGGATAAACGCGTAACCCAGCTGATATGGCATAGCGCGGCGCAGGGCTAGGTTCGGAATTTACCTAATCCTTCGTCCGTTATCGCGGTATGGTGCGGGAAACGTCACAAGAGGCTGGCAACTCGCAACAGGGCAGCGATGGGGGTCGGAGAGCGCCCCGCGGCGCCAAACGGTTTTTGTCCGCCCATCGGGCGAACCTTTCCACGTGTCCTTCACCGACATAAGCATTGAGATCACGGAGCGGATCCGCAACGTCTGAGGACGCGGATCAACTAAGTAGATTCCGAGTTTGCAAGCGTGATGTCGGCGACACCTATCCTCAAACTCGTTGCCTCGGCGAACCAATCCAGAGTTTGCATCGTACCAAAACGGCAACGAGGAGAGGAAACCTATGAAACACACGATTCTCGCGAGCTCCGTTGCAGCGTGGATTTCTCTTGGATTTGCCACGCCACTGATGGCGGCCGAGAGTCCGGTGACCGGAACCGCGAACCAATCGTCTCCCGGTGCGAACAAGGTCTCTGCGGTGATGCCGGCGGCGAAGTGTCTGAGCGATCTTCGCGCGTTCGACAGTCAGATGGGAAAGGGCGGCTACTGGCTCGGCGGATCCGGTTACGGGTACGGCTACCCCGTGGACGGCTACGGGTACGGCTTTCCGATGGGAGGAGGTTACCCGGCGGCGACCGCTTACCAGAACGCGCGGCCGGGCTACGAGGTCCGGATGCTCGTCGCCTCCGCCAACATTCTCGCCCGACACGGTCAAGAGCGGCAGTGCGAGAACCTGCTCGCCACGTCGCGCGATGTCTACAAGAGTTACGTTGCCGATCTGCACAACAGTGGAGTGCCGGCGGCGGACGTGCCGGGCTGGCGAAATCAACAGATCGCCGCCGCGCAGCCGGTCACCAGCAAGACCACCTCATTCCGCTCGGACGAATTGCTCGGCGCCGAGGTGCGCAACCCTCAGAACGAGGCTCTCGGCAGCGTCGATGACATCGTGATGAGTCCGAAGACAGGCGAGATCGCCTATTTGGTGATCGCGCGCGGCGGGGTTTTCGGGATCGACGAAAAACACGTCCCCGTCCCCTGGGCCGACTTCAAGCTGGCTCCGAACGTGAACCTGCTCGTGCTCGACACCACCAAGGGCTCGATGGAGACCGCTCCACATGTGGACAACGACAAGTTCGCCGCCCCCGGCCAGTTCGACCAGCAGAGTCAGACGGTGGATACCTACTGGAAGACCCACCTCTCGCAGACGGGCGGCAACCCATCCAACGGTTGAGTCCACATTTCCCGTCTCGATGACGCAAGAGGAGAGCGCCATGTTGCGTAATGCATCAATGATCAATGGCTACGCGATCGCGGCCAGTGACGGTAAGCTTGGCACCGTCAGCGATTTTCTTTTCGACGACGCCACGTGGCTGATTCGTTGGTTGGTCGTCGATACCGGCAATTGGCTCTCGGGTCGCAAAGTTCTTCTGCCGACCTCCGCCCTGGGACACCTCCACCCATCGCGAGAGGAATTCGCGGTGAGATTGACCATGCAGCAGGTCAAGGACAGCCCGGACATCGATACCGACCGGCCCGTGTCGCGGCAGGTCGAGACGAACATCTACGACTACTACGGCTGGAGCCCGTATTGGGGCACCGGCTTCTACATGGGCGGCTACGGCTATATGGGCGGCCCCATGATGGTACCACCGTCGCCGGAAGCGATACGGCGCGAGGAGAAGTCGGCCCAGGCTCAGAGAGACAGGGACGATCCGCATCTCCGCAGCATCGAAGCGGTCACCGGGTACAACATTCATGCCACGGACGGCGAGATCGGTCACATCGAGGACTTCCTCGTCGAGGAGGTGGATTGGAGCATCCATTACCTCGTCGTCGACACGAAGAACTGGTGGCCCGCAAAGAAGGTGCTGATCTCGCCACGGTCGGCACGGACGATCGACTGGTCGAGCAAACTGGTGAACCTCGACGTCAGCCGGCAGAAGGTCAAAGACAGCCCAGAATACGATGCATCCGTAACGGTCGATCGGGCCTACGAAAAGCATTTCCATAGCTACTACGGCGACACCCGGCCGGGCAATCTGCCCTAACCGGCATGGTCGCTTCGGCGGGTGTCGGAGTGCGGCGCAGTTATGAAACGATCGATACCCCACACTGGAGCCGACGCCCGATCGGGCGAGCCGCCTGAGTAGATTCCGAATCTCCGCCGACTGCGGATATTCCGATAGCTTTCCCAAATGGTCGTATCGCGGACACGGCAGATATCGGGAGGGGCCAGCCATGTCAGACCCAGGGACTGCCATTGGGCAAGCCCGAGCAACGCCGTCCGAGTGCAAGATCGTTTTCGACGAACCGGGCGGCGTCAACGATGAGGAACCCCCGCTGCACGAGGTGTTGGTCGATCCCATCGTTCACCGTCTGATGGAACGCGACGGCGTCCAGTTGGCGGAGCTGATTTCGCTCATCGGCGAAGCGAAAAATCGACTTCGATAATTCCTGCTTTCGCCGCTGGCTGGCAGGCTCCTAGCAAGAGCTCAAGCCATGCCGCGCCGCGTGCCGCCGCTATGGCCGGATCTCAATCGGCGTGCCGTCACCGACCGCGGTCCAAATTTCCTCGATCGCCGTATTGCCGACCGAAATGCAGCCTTTGGTCCAGTCCTTGTAGAATCGGTCAGGGTCTTTGGGCCCGTACCACGCCGGTAAGCCGTGAATGAATATGTCGCCGCCGGGATCGACATGCGCGGCGGCGGATCGCGCGCGGTCGGCCGCGTTCGGATAGGAGATGTGAAGCGCCAAGTGATAGGGCGAGTGCGGGTGCCGACCGTCGATGAAGTAGAGGCCTTCGGGCGTCCTGCCGTCGCCGCTCGCTCGCTTGGGCCCAAGAAAATGAGTACCGAGCGCAATCGGATAAGACCGGAGCACCGCGCCATGCCGCATCAGCAGGAGCTTGCGTTCGGACTTCAACACAAGGATCCGGTCTGCCTTGTCCGAGGATCCGGGCTCGGCCAGGGCGGCGCCGGCGTAAAAGCCCGCGAGAATGACCACCAATGCCGCTGCCATGGTGGCACGACAATGGCGACGGACGCTGACGTAGCTCTGGCGCGACTGCAGAGAGTGATCCCCCCACTCACGAAAGTCGGTCGATTCCGGTTCTTGCGCCACCCAAATGAATGCGCGCGCCGACGGAATTCGACGCCATCTTGGCGACACCGACCGACGATTGCCACCGAATTGTGAATTTCGCGCCGCGGGTCGTCGCGTAGGTAATTTCCGAGTCTGACGCCACGGCCCACCAAAGCCTAACGTTGATTCGCTGGTCTGAGGGTGGCGGTTCGAGCAGCAAGCAGTTCAATCGAATTCCTCGGTCCGGCTGGTGCGTTCGCTAACGGGCGCGCCAGATGACGTCCACCGACAGCGGAGAATGTCATGCGAAGTCTGAGAAGCGTTCTGTATCTCGCGGCAGTCGCGCCTTTCGCGCTTGCCGCCTGCTCGACCACCCCGACAGCAACCACCACCACAACGGATTACTCGGCCGTTTCCGCCAAGGCCGACCAGGCGATGGCGACGGCGCAGCAAGCGCTCAACACCGCCCAGCAGGCGGAAGCGGACGCCAAATCGTCGAATCAGCAGAGCAGTCAGGCCTACCAGAGAAGCCTAACGAAGTAGGCTCACGCCGCGCATTCGGGTCCGTCGATCGTGTCGTGCGAACGTCGGCCCGAGCGCGTCCGTCAGGTTTGGACTGTGAGACTGTGATGGCGGGCGCACGACGGGTCGATCGAAAGTGCAATTGGCGTGGTCTCGGCAACGGGATGCTGGTCCTAGGCCTGCTCGTTCCTTTTTTCCTCCCAGTGATGCAGGCGGCAGCGGCGGAGTTTCCCCTGGCTGCGAATCAACCGGCCGTCGGTGCCGTCGCAATTTACGCGGCGCTCGAGCGGGACACGTTGATGGACGTGGGCCGCCACTACGATCTCGGCTTCACCCAGCTCATGGCGGCCAATCGCGGTGTAAATCCCTGGAGTCCCGGCAACGGCCGACGGATCACAATATCGAATTTTTATCTGTTGCCGGATGCGCCGCGCAGCGGAATCGTGATCAATCTCGCGGAGCAACGCCTCTACTATTTTCCGCGTGGAAAAGAGGACGTTGAAACCTTTCCGATCGGCATCGGTGTGCTCGGCGCGTCAACGCCGATCGGCACGACGCGGATCGTCGCAAAGGAGGCCAATCCCGCCTGGTATCCGCCCCCTTCGATCCATGAGGAGAGGCCTGATCTGCCTCAGTTCATTCCCGCGGGACCCGACAATCCGCTCGGCGCCTATGCCCTTCGTCTCGGTTGGCCCAACTACCTCATTCACGGCACCAACAAGCCCGACGGCGTCGGACGCGACGTGAGTCACGGATGCATGCACCTTTACCCAGAAGACATCGAGAGATTGTTCCACGAAATTCCGGTCGGCACGCCGGTGCGCGTGGTCAATCAGAACGTGAAGACGGCGTGGATTGGCGACGAACTGTTCGTGGAAGTTCATCCTACCAAAGATCAAGGCGACCAACTCGACCTCGAAAATAACATGACGCCGGCGCCGCCACCGGAAGATCTCGAATCCCGCGTAACTGAGGCAGCCGGCAGACAGGCGAATCGGATCGATTGGTCGGCCGTGCGTCAGGTCGGCCTCGAGCGAACGGGAATTCCGACGCAAGTCACGGTACCGGGCGCGAATGATCAGGTGAGCGCCAAAGACGGAGAATAGAAGGCGCCCGGGCACTGTCTCCCGGTCGGCCGGCTTTGATCCAGTAGGCCAAAGGCGCAAGCGGCTTCGAGGTCCCGAAGCACCGAATCTTCGATGAGGCAATGTTGGCGGCGCTTCGGTCCGCCATACACGATCCGATGTCCGATTGCGGCGTCCGATGTGCGGCTGAGCTACCGCGGCGCCGACGTCGTCCAAACGTTGCAACGTGTGGCGTCGATCTACGGCCGACCGAAGCGCATCAGGGTCGACAATGGCCCCGAGTACATCGGTAAGGAGCTCGACCTCTGGGCTTTCCTTCACGATGTGACGCTCGACTTCAGCCGGCCGGGCAAACCCACCGACAACGCTTACGTGGAGAGCTTCAATGCCAGCGTGCGGCTCGAGTGCCTGGGCCAGCACTGGTTCATGGATCTGGACGATGCCCGCAAGAAGGTGGAGGATTGGCGTCATGCCTACAACGAAGTGAGACCGCATAGCGGAATCGGTGATAGGACGCCAATGTCCCTGATCCGTCAGCCTTCGGAGAAATCCAAGGCGTCAAATAGGCCGGAGATTCTCACGTAACCCGGTCCAGGATTCGGGGAGGGACCAGAAGCAGCAGAATCCGGCCGCCAAGTGGTCCAAAGTTGGGGGCAAGCTCACAACGATACAAGCCATACGGCGCGAAGCGGCTTTTTGAATTGAGGATGACGCGCGAAGAGGTCGCAAAGGAAATCGACTGGGGAGCCTTCTGGATGTGATGATGGCGGCGATCGCGTGTGGTCGGGCGATGAACACGCTGCCTATATTACCGATGACAAGGCTGCCGGCTGGCCGTGCGATCGATGGACTCTGCGGCGGCGCCGGACTAACTACCGCGCGCCGTGTCCTCGCCGCCCCTTGCCGCCCTGACCATAGGCGCGCTCCGCGCGCGCTATGCAGCGAACGACATCAACCCGTCTCATGTCATTGACGAGGTGCTGCGGCGCATCGCGGCAGAGGGCGACGACTGGGTCTGGATCAGCCGCGTGCCGGAAGCGATGCTGCGCGAGCGCGCCCAAACACTCGATCTCGCACAACGTGAGGGTAGAACCGCCAGCCTTCCGCTTTTCGGCGTGCCGTTTGCGGTGAAGGACAATATCGACGTGGCCGGCCTCGCGACGACGGCGGGCTGCCCCGATTTTGCCTACCTGCCGGACCGGTCCGCCGCTGCGGTACGCCGGCTCGAGGCGGCCGGCGCGATCGTCATCGGCAAGACCAATCTCGATCAGTTCGCGACCGGCCTCGTCGGCGTGCGCTCGCCCTATGGCGTGCCGCGCAATCCGTTCGATGCCGATTTCATTCCCGGCGGATCGAGCTCCGGCTCAGCCGTCGCCGTCGCGACCGGATCGGTCGCCTTTGCGCTCGGCACCGACACGGCTGGCTCGGGCCGCGTGCCGGCCGCCTTCAACAATCTCGTGGGCGTGAAGCCGTCGATCGGCCTTGCGAGCGCGGCCGGCGTGGTGCCGGCGTGCCGCTCGCTCGACTGCCTCTCGGTCTTAGCGCTCACCGTCGAAGACGGCATGCGCGTGCTAGCCGCTATGGCGGGTCCCGACGAAGCCGATCCCAACTCGCGCATGCCACCGGCGGGCTTCACGCTCGAGCCGGTTCCGCCGGCGCCGTCCTTCGAATTCGCGCTGCCGCGGCAAGCGGATTTGCGGTTTTGCGGCAACGAAGAATACGAACGGCTTTTCGCCGCGGCGGTCGCGCGCATGGCGACGATCGGCGGCCGCCGGCGCGACATCGCTTTCGCGCCGTTCGCAGGCGTGGCCGAGCTGCTCTACAGCGACGCCGGCATCGCCGAGCGCGTCGCCGCGGTCGGTGATTTCCTGCGCGATCATCCGCACTCGGTGTTGCCGGTCACGCGCGCCATCATCGAGCGCGGCCGCAATGTGTCGGCGGCCGAAACGGCTCGCTTCCACGCGCGCCTCGCCGAGCTGCGCCCGCAGGCGATGGCGTTGCTCGACGGCGCTGAGTTGCTGCTCATGCCGACCGCGCCCACCATCTACCGCGTCGCCGAGGTCGAGCGCGATCCGCTCGCGCTCAACGCCAATCTCGGGATCTACGCCAATTTCGTCAATCTGCTGGACTTGGCGGCAATCGCCGTGCCGAGCGGATTTACCACGGGCGGCCTGCCGTTCGGCGTGACGCTGGTCGGTCGCGCGTTTTCCGAGCCGGTGCTGGCCGGCATCGCTGCCGCATTCGCACGCGCGTCGGGTCTTCCCTTGGGTGCCGCGAGCGCGCGCTAGCTCGCCGCCTCGGCGTCGACGGCGCGGCCGGCAACGTACTCGGCGGAGGCGATGCTGACTGTCGCCACATGTGCATGCATTGCCGCTGCGGCAGTCGCGGCCTCGCCGCGCACGATGGCGCTGACCACGCGATCGTGCTCCGCAAACGAGAGGGCGAGCCGACCGAGCACGGCGAACTGCCCGTGCCGATAGGGCGCGAGGCGCCGCCGCACCCCTTGCGCCGTCTCCTCGAGCGAGCGGTTGTGGGCGCCGCGATAGACGAGTCCGTGGAACTCGATATTGTGCGTGGCATAGCGTTCACGGTCGCCGCGGCGCACCAATTCGCCGGACGAGAGGTGGCACGCTTCGAGCGCGCGCCGCTCGGCGGCGCTCATGCGCATCGCGGCGTAGCGCGTGCACAGGCTTTCAAGATCCGCCATCAACTCGAACGTCTCGGCAAGATGGTCGACGTCCGGCCGCGCGACGATGACGCCACGATGTGGACGCAACTCGGCGAGTCTGATCGCGGCGAGCTGACGCAGCGCTTCGCGCACGGGCGTCCGCGACAGGCCGAAGCGCGCGGCGAGCTCGCGCTCGTCGAGCCGCTCGCCCGGGCGCAACTGTCCCGTGATGATCTCGTCGGCGAGCTGCCGGCGCAGCATGTCGGAGCGCGTTTCGGTGACCGCGCGCTTGCGCGAAGATTGTTCGTGGCCCTGCATCCATTCCCTCGGCTTGCAAACCCCACGCCATGTCATCTCTGGCACGTTCGGCAAGGCTCGATTGTGTACAATCGTCGTTTCCCTGGCGATTTTTTAGGCAGCCTCTGCCCGCAGCTTACGCGACGTGGCGCGCTCCCGCGACCCTCAACTCCCCAAAAATCCCGTTCCGTCCGCAGACTAGGCGGTTCCGCGACAGGTGGCATGGGACTTGCCAAGGACTGTGCAGGAGAAGCCGACGGCGCCGAGCGCCTTGCCGCCGCCGCGACCGTCCGAAGGGAGCCATCTCATGTCAAATCACATCGCCGTTCCGCGCCGCACCGTTCTCGCCGGGTTGGGCGGCGCCGCGCTCGCCTCGAGCCTGCCGTTTGTCCCCGCCCGCGCGGCGGACCAGGCGGTCGTGGGCTTCATCTATGTCGGACCGCGCGACGATTTCGGCTACAACCAGGCGCATGCCGAGGGCGCTGCCGCGCTGAAAAAGATGGCCGGCGTCAAGGTGGTCGAGGAGGAGCGCATCCCCGAGACCGTCCAGGTCGAGCAGACCATGGAAAGCATGATCAATCTCGACGGCGCGGGGCTCCTCTTCCCGACCTCGTTCGGCTATTTCGACCCGTACATCCTGAAAGAGGCCCAGAAATATCCGAAGGTCACGTTCGAGCACGCGGGGGGCCTGTGGACCGACAAGGACCCGAAGAACATCGGCAGCTATTTCGGCTACATCTTCGAGGCGCAGTTCATCAACGGCATCGTCGCCGGCTATGCCTCGAAATCCGGCAAGCTCGGCTTCGTCGCGGCGAAGCCCATCCCACAGGTGCTGCAGAACATCAACGCCTTCACGCTGGGCGCGCGGCTCGTCAATCCCAATGCGACGACGCAGCTCATCTTCACCGGCGATTGGTCGCTGCCTGTGAAGGAGGCCGAGGCCACCAGCAGCATGATCGATCAGGGCATCGACGTCATCACCATGCATGTCGACAGCCCGAAAGTGGTGGTGCAGACCGCGGCCCAGCGCGGCGCCATGATCTGCGGTTATCACTGCAGCCAGGCGAAGCTCGCGCCCGACGCCTACCTCACCGGCGCGGAATGGAACTGGACCGACCTTTACCCCAAGTTCGTGACCATGTGGATGAAGGGCGAGCCAATCCCGAATTTCTATCGCGGCGCTTTCAAGGAAGGTCTGATCAAGCAATCGCCCTACGGTCCGAAAGTGTCGGACGAGGCGAAGAAGCGCGCCGACGACGTCAAGGCAAAGTTGACCGCGGGCGATTACGTCATCTTCAAGGGTCCGCTCAAGGACAATAGCGGCAACACCGTCGTCGCGGCGGGGAGCGAGCTCATCCAAACGAACGCGACCGACGAGCAGCTCGAATCGATGCACTTCCTGGTCGATGGCGTGATGGGCAGCCTACCTGCCTGAGCGGATCTGGACGATGGCCGAGCATGTCGTGGCGGAACTCGCGGGCGCCGGCCGGCCCGAAGCGGCCCCCGTGCGCCCGCGCCGCAGTGGCGCCGGCGTCGGGCACGCCGCCGAGGCGGTCACCATCCCGCTCGGCGCGCTCATCGTCTCGCTGCTGCTGTTCGGTGCCTTCGTGGCGCTCGCCCACGTCAACCCGCTCGATGTCTATCGCTACATGGTGCTCGGCTCGGTCGGCTCGTGGTTCTCGTTCCAGAACACGCTGACCCGCGCCGCGCCGCTTATCCTGACCGCGCTCTGCACCGCGCTTCCGGCGCAGACTGGCCTCATGATCATCGGCGGCGAGGGCGCGTTCGTGGTCGGCGGGCTTGCCGCCATCGCCGCCGGACTGCCGCTCGCGGGTTCGGCGTCGCCGGTGGTCGTGCAGATCGTCATGGCGGCTGTCGGCATGGCCGTCGGCGGAGCGTGGATCGCGATGGCGGGAGCGCTGCGCCATTGGCGCGGCGTCAACGAGACGATCTCAACCCTGCTCCTAACCTATATCGGCGTCGCGCTTCTGAATCACATGGTCGAGGGCGTGATGCGCGATCCGGCGAGCCTCAACAAGCCGGCGAGCTATGCGCTGCCCGACGTTGACATGATCGGCAACATTCCCGGCACTGAGGTCCATTGGGGCTTTGTCTATGGCGTCGTGTTCTGCATCCTCGCCTATGTCTTGCTGTTCCACACCACGTTCGGCTTTGCCGCGCGGATGGTCGGCGGAAATACGCGCGCGGCGCGGCTCGCGGGATTGCCCGTGGGCCGCATCATCCTTTCGGTCACCGCACTGGGCGGCGCCGCGGCGGGGCTGGCCGGCATGGTCGAGATCGCCGCCGTGCAGGGGCGCGCCAGCGCGACGCTTGCCACGGGCTATGGCTTCACCGGCATTCTCGTCGCCTTCATCGCGCGGCAGAACCCGCTTGCCGTCATCCCGGTCGCCTTGCTGTTCGGCGGCATCGGCGCGAGCGGCGGCCTGTTGCAGCGGCGGCTCGATCTGCCCGACGCCTCGGTGCTGGTGCTCCAAGGCATCATCTTCGTGGTCATTCTCGCCAGCGAAACCCTGTTCGGACGGTTCCGCATCTTCCGTCAGAAGGAGGGATAGATGGTGGACCCCGGCATCGGCTGGTGGGGCGTGCCGCTCGCGGTCGCGGCGGGCGCGGTGCGCGCCGGAACGCCGTTCCTGTTCGTCAGCCTCGGCGAGCTCCTGACCGAAAAATCGGGCCGCATCAATCTTGGGCTCGAAGGCACGCTGGTCATGGGCGCGATGAGCGGTTACGGCACCGCCTATCTCACCGGCTCGCCCTGGCTGGGCGTCCTGGTCGCGGGCCTTACCGGTTCGACGTTCGGCGCACTCCACGCCGGGCTTTGCAGCCTGCCGCGCGTCAACGACATCGCCGTCGGTATCGCGCTCATGCTGTTCGGCACCGGCCTCGCCTTCTATCTCGGCAAGCCGCTCATTCAGCCGCAGGCGCCGACCTTGCCCGCGATCGCGCTCGGCGCGTGGAGCCATGTCGCCGCGGTGCGCGATGCGCTCCGCATCAACGCGCTCTTCCTGGTCGGAGCCGCGCTCGCGCCGGCGATCCTGTGGGCGCTGCGCACGACGCGCTGGGGCATGATCGTGCGCATGGTCGGCGATTCGGCGGACGCCGCGCGCGCGATGGGCCACTCGGTCGACCTCGTCCGTTTCGCGGCCACCGTCACGGGCGGGTTCCTCGCCGGCGTCGGCGGCTCATTCCTGTCGCTCTACTACCCGGGAAGCTGGAGCGAAGGCCTGTCGAGCGGCCAGGGCATCACCGCCGTGGCGCTCGTCATATTCGCGCGCTGGAGCCCGATGAACTGCCTCTACGCGTCGCTCCTGTTCGGCGGCGCGGGCGCGCTGGGCCCGGCGTTGCAGTCGGTCGGCGTCACGTCGGGTTACTATCTTTTCAACGCCGCGCCCTATTTCCTGACGCTGTTCATCATGATCCTGACGTCGTCGTCGGAGCATCGCCTTTCCGGCGCGCCGTCCGAGCTCAGCATCACGCGATGAGGGAGCACGCCCCGCCATGGTTGATCGCTACATTGCTGCCGATCCTTATCCCTGGCCGTGGAACGGAGACCTGCGTCCCGACAACACCGCCCTCATCGTCATCGACATGCAGACGGATTTCTGCGGCAAGGGCGGATATGTCGATACGATGGGCTATGACCTGTCGCTCACGCGCGCGCCGATCGCGCCGATCCGCTCCGTACTGTCCGCCATGCGCGAGAATGGCTGCCACGTCATTCATACGCGCGAAGGACACCGGCCCGACCTAGCCGACCTGCCCGAGAACAAGCGCTGGCGTTCGCGCCGCATCGGCGCCGGCATCGGCGATCCGGGACCGTGCGGGCGCATCCTCGTGCGCGGCGAGAAAGGCTGGGAGATCATCCCCGAGCTCACGCCGCTCCCGGGCGAACCGATCATCGACAAGCCGGGCAAGGGCTCGTTCTGCGCCACAGATCTTGAGCTCATCCTGCGCACGCGCGGCATCGCCAATCTCGTGCTCACCGGCATCACCACCGATGTGTGCGTCCACACCACGATGCGCGAGGCGAACGACCGCGGCTTCGAATGCCTGCTGCTCGAGGATTGCTGCGGCGCGACCGACAAGGCAAACCACGAGCACGCCATCAAGATGGTGAAGATGCAGGGCGGCGTGTTCGGCGCCGTCGCTCGCTCGTCCGACCTGATCCGGGGCATCGCATGACCGCGCTCGCGGTCGAGACCGTCGGCATCGGCAAGCGGTTCGGCGATCTCGTGGCGCTCGACGACGTGTCCGTGCGCGTGCGCGCCGGCACGGTCCATGCGCTCCTCGGCGAGAACGGCGCCGGCAAATCGACGCTCGTCAAATGCATCATGGGCTATCACCGGCCCGATTCCGGCAGCGTCCTCGTCGGCGGGCGCGAGATCGAGATCGCAAGCCCACGCCAGGCACATTCGCTGGGACTGGGCATGGTCTATCAGCATTTCACCCTCGTGCCGCACATGACCGTGCTCGAGAACATGGTGATGGCGCGCGCCGACGTGCCGATGGTGATCGATTGGGCCGCCGAGCGTCGCGACCTTTCGGAGTTCCTCGCGCGGATGCCGTTCTCGGTTCCGCTCGATGCGCCCGTCGCGGCGCTCGCCGCCGGCGAGAAGCAGAAGGCCGAGGTGCTGAAGCAGCTCTATCTCAAGAGCCGCTTCCTCATTCTCGACGAGCCGACCTCGGTGCTGACGCCGAACGAGGCTGACGAGATCCTCGGCATGATCCGCGACATGGCGCATGCGGACCGGATCACCGTGCTCATCATCACGCACAAATTCCGCGAGGTGATGGCGTTCGCCGACGAGGTGACGGTGCTGCGGCGCGGCCGCTGGGTGGGCAGCGGCCCGGTCGGCACGCTCGGCCCCGACGAGATGGCGCGGATGATGGTCGGCGATCAGGAAATTCACGCCCTCGGTGGCCGCTCGGCGCTCGCGCCGGGCGCGCGATGCCTCGAGCTCGACGGGCTTGCGGCCGATGACGACGAGGGCTTGCCGGCGGTGCGCGGCGTCAATCTCACCGTTTTCGCCGGCGAGATCGTCGGGCTTGCCGGCGTCTCCGGCAACGGGCAGAGCGAGCTCGTGCAGGTGCTGGCCGGACAGCGCGACGCGACGGCCGGCGTGGTTCGCGTCCACGGCGAGATCTACCACGCGCAGCGCGGCGAGATGCTGCGTCATCGCGTGTCGCTGCTGCCGGAAGAGCCGCTGCGCAACGCCTGCATCCCTCGCATGAGCGTTGCCGACAATATGGCCTTTCGCCGCTTCGACCAGTCGCCCTACGCCTCGGGAGCGTGGCTTAGGCGCGGCGCCTTCCGCCGCGCGGCCGAGGAGCTGATCGCGCGCTACCGGGTCAGGACGCGCTCGCCCGATGCGCCGGTCGGCACGCTCTCGGGAGGCAACGTGCAGCGCACCGTGTTGGCGCGCGAGCTGTCAGGCGAGGTCGACGTGCTGATCGCCGCCAATCCGGTGTTCGGACTCGACTTTGCGGCGGTCGCCGACATTCACGCGCAGATCATGGCGGCGAGGAACCGCGGCGCCGCGGTCCTGCTGGTGAGCGAGGACCTCGACGAACTTCTCGAACTGTCCGACCGGCTCCTGGTGATCTTCGAGGGACGCGTCGTGCACGAGACGACGCCCGCCGCCGCCGATCTCACCGTCATCGGCCGCTACATGGCCGGGCACTGAGGGAACCCGTGCCGCGCATCGAGAGCGCACAACCTTACGCCTACGAGTTTCCGCTCGCGCGCGTGGCGCTTGTCATGATCGACATGCAGCGCGATTTCCTTGAGCCAGGAGGCTTTGGCGCAGCGCTCGGCAACGACGTTTCGCGTCTTGCCCCGGCGGTGGCGCCGGCCGCGCGCCTCATCGCCGCGTTCCGCCGCCACGGACTTTTGCTGATCCATACGCGCGAGGCGCATCGCCCCGATCTGTCCGACTGTCCGCCGGCGAAGCGCACGCGTGGCAACGCCGCTTTGCGCATCGGCGATATGGGGCCGATGGGCCGCATCCTGGTGGCGGGCGAGCCGGGCGCCGACATCATCCCCGCGCTCGAACCCGCGCCGGGCGAAATCGTGCTCGACAAGCCGGGCAAGGGCGCGTTTTACGCAACGGCCCTTCCCGACGTGCTGGCCGCGCGCGGAATCACCCATCTCGTCGTCGGTGGCGTCACCACGGAGGTGTGCGTGCAGACGACGCTGCGCGAGGCGAACGACCGTGGCTTCGAGTGCCTCCTTGCCGAAGATGCGACGGAAAGCTATTTCCCCGAGTTCAAGGCCGCCACCTTGGCGATGGTGCGCGCCCAGGGCGCCATCGTCGGCTGGACCGCGACGGCCGACAAGGTGATCGCCGCGCTCGCGCAGGGGGATGCGAAACATGGATGACGCGATCGCGCTGAGCGGGCTCATCGGCCGGCGAGACTGGGACGATCTCGCCTGGGAGCCGTTCCGCGCGGGCGTGCGGGTGCATTGGCTCTACCGGACCGACGACGGCGGACCGGCGGCGGCACTGCTGCGCTACGATCCTGGCGCCGGCGTGCCGCTTCACGAGCATCTCGGCTGGGAACACATCTTCGTGTTGGCGGGCTCGCAATCGGATGGCGCCCGGCACTATGGCGAAGGTGCGCTGCTGATCAGCCCGCCCGGGACGCGCCACGCCATCTCGAGCGAAGAAGGCTGCGTCGTCCTTGCCGTGTGGCAAGCCCCCGTGCGCGTCATCGGGAACTGATTCGGTCCGGTCGGGCGCTCAAGGCTTTGCCCTGGGAGGGCCGCGGCTGCCCGGTGGATCAGTGTCTCGATCCTGTCAGTCTCTGCTGGCTATCGAGCGTACATACACCTATTTTGGCGGCGAACCGCCTTCGCGGCGCGCTCGCGCCTCAAGGTTATCTTGCGCGATCTTGTCTTGGCGCTTGGGCGGAGCCGAGATCGGTTGTGACGAGATTGCGCAAGAGGTTGCGCAGCTCCGAGGAACGCTTTGATCCAAAGGCCGCCTCGAAGCCAGTTTGGGCCGCGGCCCACAGCTTCACGCCCGCCCGCACCTTCTCGCCGCCGGCTGCGGTCAGATGCAGCTCCTTGACGCGCCGGTCGGCGGTACCTGGCTTGATGGCGATGAGGCCATCACGCTCGAGCGGGAGGATGTTGCGGCCCAATGTCGTGCGGTCCATCCCGAGATCGGCGGCGAGCGTGTTGATCGTCATCGGCCCCAAGCGCTTGAGCTTGGCCAGCATCGAGAACTGCGACGTGCGCAACCCGATGGGGGCGAGGTGCTGGTCATAGAATTGCGTCACGTGCCGCGCCGCCTTGCGCACGGCGAAGCAGTTGCAGTCCTGGGTCTGGAGTTTGGACTCGGCGGGCATCTCCGTCCTTTCGAGTTGACAACCGCGCGTACGCGCTTATATGGGCGCATATACGCTGATGTCAAGCGCTCCGTCCCCCTCGGTTCTTGACAAGGGTGCATATGCTCTTATATTAGGCGCATATGCTCTTATCGAGCGCGCGTTGGAGAATGTCCCATGTCGTTCGTGCCCGCGACCGCAGAGACCCCGGCTCCGACGGTCGATGCAGCCCTTCGCCCGGCCGCACGGTTGGATGCGCGGACGCGCGCGCTCCTCGAGGGCCCCATCGTGGCGACCTTGCTTCGGCTTGCCGCGCCCAATGTCCTGGTGATGATCGTCCAGGCATCGGTCGGCCTCATCGAGACCTATTTCATCGGCTGGCTCGGGACCGATGCGCTCGCAGGTGTCGCGCTCGTCTTCCCGGTGGTGATGCTGACGCAGATGATGTCGGCGGGCGCCATGGGCGGCGGCATCTCTTCGGCGATCGCGCGTGCCTTGGGCGCTGGACGGCGCGCCGACGCCAACGATCTCGCGCTTCACGCGCTCGCGATCGGCGCTCTCTTCGGCCTGGCCTTCACCGTGGTCGTGCTCGGCGGCGGGCGATGGCTCTATAGCGCGATGGGCGGAACGGGCGCCTCGCTTCACGCGGCGCTTATCTATTCGAACGTCGTGTTCGCGGGCGCGGTGCTGCTGTGGCTCTTCAACTCGCTCGGCAACGTGATCCGCGGCACCGGCAATATGGCCGTGCCGGCGATCGTCTCCTGCGCCGGGGCCGTGGTGCTGATCCCGCTCTCGCCCGCGCTCATCCTCGGCCTCGGCCCGTTCCCGCGGCTCGGCATCGCCGGCGGTGCCGTTGCCGTGCTCGTCTATTACGCTGCCGGAAACCTGGCGCTCGGGGCCTACCTCTGGTCAGGCCGCTCGGTGCTGCGGCCGACCTTCCAGGGATTCCGCTTCCGCTGGCCGCTCTTCCACGAAATCCTGCGGGTTGGCGCAGTGGCGGCCCTCATCACCGTGCAGACCAACCTCACGATCGCCATCGCCACGGGCTTCATCGGCCGGTTCGGGCCGGCCGCGATCGCCGGCTATGGCACCGGATCGCGGCTCGAATATCTCCTCGTGCCGATCGTGTTCGGGCTCGGCGGTCCGCTCGTCGCCATGGTCGGCACCAATATCGGCGCGGGTCAGCGAGCGCGCGCGCTTCACATCGCGTGGCTGGGCGCCGCCATCGCCGCCGCCATCACCGAGGCGATCGGGCTCGCCGCCGCGGCTTACCCGCACGCGTGGCTTTCGCTTTTCGACACCGATCCGGGCATGCTCGACGCGGGCACGCGCTATCTCCATGCGGTCGGACCGCTCTACGGGCTCTTTGGGCTCGGCATGGCGCTCTATTTCGCATCGCAGGGCGCCGGGCGGTTGCTATGGCCGTTCCTCGCGAATCTCACGCGGCTCACGATTGCGGCGGCCGGCGGGTGGCTGGCGCTGCGCATGAGCGGCGACATGACCTTGGTGTTCGTTTCATTGGCTGTCGCGCTCACGGCCTTCGGCCTCATCAACGCCGCTGCGGTCGCGGGTGGAGCCTGGTTCGGCCGCCGGAGTACGCCGCGATGACCGAGCGCTATTTCGAGGATTTTGCCGTCGGCCAGAAATGCGGTTCCGGGCGACTCACGATCGATGCGGCCCGGATCAAATCGTTCGCCGCCGAATTCGATCCGCAGCCCGCCCATCTCGACGAGGCCGCGGCTCAGCGCTCCATCTTTCGCGGGCTCGCCGCAAGCGGCTGGCATACTGCGGCCGTCACCATGCGGCTCCTGGTCGAGGGTGAACTCAGGCCGGCCGGCGGCATCGTCGGCGCAGGCTTCGACGAGTTCCGCTGGCCGCATCCGGTGCGCCCCGGCGACGAGCTGCATCTCGAAAGCGAAATCCTGGAGGCCCGCCCGTCGAAATCGCGTCCCGACATCGGCCTGATCAAGGTGCGAACGACCACGCTCAACCAGAATGGCGAGCCGGTGCAAATCCTCGTCGCCAACCTCGTCGTGCCGCGACGGCCAGCCTGATCCAAGATCAATTTTCGAGTAGTCGGAGGCCGCCATGCGATCGCTCGCCGACGTTGAGCGCAAGCTATCCGGGATTCTCCGGGCCATCGAGGACGGCGCTTACAACGCGACCCTTAAGTCGCGCCTCACTGCGCTCGAAAGCGAGAAGTCGGAGCTCGAGAGAAGGTTCTCGTCCTTGAAGCCCGCTCCGGTCATTCGGCTTCATCCGAACCTGCCCGACGGCAACCTCTCCGTCGTTGCGGAGTTTGCCCAGGCAGGGGAGCGGACTGGCAAGAACGCCGGACCTGTGGGGGATCCGGCGCTACTGTCGCTGGTTGCGGGGGGAGGATTTGAACCTCCGACCTTCAGGTTATGAGCCTGACGAGCTACCGGACTGCTCCACCCCGCGATGAGGACCGGCGATGCGGGCGATAGGCTTGGCTGGCCTGGCGGCGACCTACTCTCCCGCGTCTTAGGACGCAGTACCATTGGCGCAGAGGGCTTTGACGGCCGAGTTCGGGATGGGATCGGGTTTGGGTCCCTCGCCATGACCACCAGGCCAGCCAAGCCTGGAGGGGTTCGAGAGCGGTGTCTCATGCGATCGGTGCCTGGGCTTGTCCATGCAAGCGGCGGGCAAAGGATCAAGCCAATCGAGCGATTAGTACCGGTCGGCTCCGTGCGTTACCGCACTTCCACCTCCGGCCTATCGACGTGGTGGTCTTCCACGGCTCTTAGGCGAGACCTGGTTTTGAGGGGGGCTTCCCGCTTAGATGCCTTCAGCGGTTATCCCGTCCGCACTTAGCTACCCGGCTATGCGGCTGGCGCCACAACCGGTCCACCAGAGGTGCGTCCATCCCGGTCCTCTCGTACTAGGGACAGGTCCTCTCAAGTCTCGGACACCCACGGCAGATAGGGACCGAACTGTCTCACGACGTTCTGAACCCAGCTCACGTACCACTTTAAATGGCGAACAGCCATACCCTTGGGACCTGCTCCAGCCCCAGGATGTGATGAGCCGACATCGAGGTGCCAAACAACTCCGTCGATATGGACTCTTGGGAGTCATCAGCCTGTTATCCCCGGCGTACCTTTTATCCGTTGAGCGATGGCCCTCCACACATGGGACCACCGGATCACTATGACCGACTTTCGTCTCTGCTCGAGCTGTCGCTCTCGCAGTCAGGCGGGCTTATGCCATTGCACTCATCAGCTGATTTCCGACCAGCCTGAGCCCACCATCGCGCGCCTCCGTTACTCTTTGGGAGGCGACCGCCCCAGTCAAACTACCCGCCATGCAGGGTTCCGCCCCCGGCTAACGGGGGTCGGTTAATGTCAGGAAGCGGAAGGGTGGTATTTCAAGGGTGACTCCACACAAGCTGGCGCCTGCGCTTCCAAGTCTCCCACCTATCCTACACATCCCC
>CAVSNJ010000009.1:0-10538 GCA_963729295.1 uncultured Alphaproteobacteria bacterium | reverse complement strand
CCTATTGAAGGTTCACACCTAGCTCGCGCTCCGCGCCGGGGTGAACATCGGCACGGGCGGCCCGCCCTCGCTCGGCTTCCATACGAGCGTCACGCGCTGGCCCACGGCAAGCGCATCGAAATCGCAATCGACCATGTTCGTCATCATCGTAACGCCCTCGTCGAGCGTGACATAGGCGATCGCGTAGGGCACCGGCGCGCGCCGCATGACGCTGAAGGAATAGATCTCGCCGGTGCCGCGCGCTTCGATCCATTCGGTCGTGCCGAGGCAGAAGGGACAGAGCGCGCGCGGGTAGTAATGCGCCTCGCCGCATGACCGGCAGCGCTTCAGCATGAGCTTGCCGCGCGCGGCACCATCCCAGAAGACTTGCGTCTCGGGATCGGGCTTTGGCGCCGGAATGGATCGTTCGGCCATGGCTCACTCGCGCTCCAGGATGACGGTGGCGCTGGTGTGGCGCGTGGCAAGCGATCCGCCGATGCCGCTCGCGACCGCGAGATCGCAATTCGCCACCTGCACTTTGGGATGCGCCTCGCCGCGCAGCTGCCGCACCGCCTCGATCACTTTGGTCAGGCCGCCGCGGTTCGAGGGATGGTTGTTGCACAAGCCGCCGCCATCGGTGTTGAACGGCAGGCGGCCTTGTCCAGAGATGAGGTTGCCGTCGGCGACGAAGCGCCCGCCCGCGCCCTTCGCGCAAAATCCCAGATCCTCGAGCTGCATCACCACGGTGATGGTGAAGCTGTCGTAGATCGAGGCGTATTTCACGTCGGCGGGAGTGACGCCGGCCTCGGCGAAGGCGGCGGGGCCCGACCAGCGCGCCGCGCTGAAGGTCAGATCGATGCGCCCGCCCGACTGGTGCTTCGACGCCTCGCCCGCGCCGCGAATGGCGACGCGCGGATGCGTCAGGCTGCGCGCGATCTCGGGCGCCGTGACGATGATGGCGCCGCCGCCGTCGCTGATGACGCAGCAGTCGAGCCGATGCAGCGGCGAGGCGATGACGGGCGAGGCAAGCACGTCGGCGACGCTCACCACCTCCTTCAGCATCGCGTTCTGGTTCCATTGCGCGTGGTGCGATGCCGCGACCTTGACCCAGGCGAGCTGCTCCGAGGTGGTGCCGAACTCGTGCATGTGGCGGCTCGCCGCCATCGCGTACATGTTGGCGGTGGCCGGGCCGAAAGGGTTCTCGAACGCGAATTCGGATGCGGCCGCGTTCTGCGCGCGCATGGTCGCGCCGAAGCCCGGATCGGTGCGCGGGCGCCCGGCGAGCGTGATGAGCGCGACGCGGCATTTTCCGGCGGCGATGGCCTCGGCGGCGTGGCCGACATGGAGGATGTAGGACGAGCCGCCGCAATCGGTCGTGTCGAGATGGCGGAGCCTCAGACCCATATGGTTCGCCAGCGACAGCGCGCCCGGCCCGTCGCCGGCATAGAAATAGCCGTCGATATCGGAGAGCGCGAGGCCTGCGTCCTTGAGCGCGCCTGCCGCCGATTCGGCATGGAGCTCGGAGACGGATTTGTCCTTCGCCTCGCGCGTCGGATGCTCGAAGATCCCGGCGATATAGGCCTTGCCGCGAATGCTCATGGCGCAAGGTTAGCCGATACGTCGCCGAATTGGACTCTTGATCGGGCGCGCACGCAATCCCAGATTAATCGCGGGCGGTGCCATGGGATCGCCCGCGGTGCGCCGGGTGCCCGATCGGGCCCGGCAAGAGCCGCCTCGCTCGCCAGAGGAGGTCCGATGCCACGTCTCTCGCTCTTCAATTCGCCGCTGCTTTTGGGCTTCGACCAGCTCGAGCGCGCGCTCGACCAGGTGAGCAGAGGAACATCCGAAGGCTACCCGCCTTATAACGTCGAGCAGCTCGGCGACAACGCGCTCCGCATCACGCTCGCCGTCGCCGGCTTCACCATGGACGATCTCGCGATCCAGCTCGAGGGCAACCAGCTCGTCGTGCGCGGCCGCCAGGCCGAGGAGAAGGACAAGGTCTATCTCCACCGCGGCATCGCCGCGCGCCAGTTCCAGCGTTCGTTCATGCTGGCCGACGGGATCGAGGTCTCGTCCGCCTGGG
Source organism: uncultured Alphaproteobacteria bacterium (assembly GCA_963729295.1). Taxonomy (GTDB): domain Bacteria; phylum Pseudomonadota; class Alphaproteobacteria; order ATCC43930; family CGMCC-115725; genus DATJLY01. Next base: position 8,476 of record CAVSNJ010000009.1, on the reverse strand, counting down.
TCGAGAACGGGCTCCTCAACATCGAGCTCGCGCGCCGCTCGCCTGACACGACGGTCCGCAAGGTGTCGATCGGCAAGGGCCGTCCAGGCAACGGCAAGACGGAAGAGCCGTGAGTCCCTTCAGGCCGCGTGGCTTGCGGTGCGGTCGGTGAGGAGCGCGTAGAGCGCGTCGGCGCGGTCGGTGCCGCGCAGCTTCGCGCATACGGCGCGGTCGCGCAGGAGGCGCGACACGCGCGCCAGCGCCTTCAAATGATCGGCTCCGGCGGCGTCGGGCGTCAGCAGCAGGAACACGAGATCGACCGGCCGGTCATCGACCGAATCGAACGGGATCGGCTTTTCGAGCCGCGCGAAGAGGGCGAAGATGCGCGGCAGGCCGGCAAAGCGCCCGTGCGGCACGGCAGTGCCGCCGCCGATGCCGGTGCTGCCGAGCCGCTCGCGTTCCAAGAGCGCGTCGAAGATCGCTTTTTCGTGCAATCCGGTGAGCGGCGCCGCGCGCTTTGCGAGCTCTTGCAGGAGCTGCTTCTTGGTGGCGACGGTAAGGCTCGCCACGACGCGGTCCGGGAGTATGAGATCGGCGATGTCCATCATTGCGCCTTCGCTGAGCGCGCGTCCTTGGCGGCGAGATCGGAAAAACGTTCGACGATCACTGCGGCTGTTGCGATGAGCGATTGGCCCACGTCGAAACGCTTGCCCCTGACCAAGATTTGCATGGGCTCGCCTTCCCCGCCGCCGTCGAAATTAACATTCTCGCGGCAGCTTCACGCGCGGCCGAGACGATATGCAGAGTATGGCGCGAAGTCAAGAGAGCCCGGCCTTCATCGCGCGCTCGCGGCGGCGCTGGACCGAGGAGGGAATGTGCATCGCCTCGCGATATTTCGCGACTGTGCGGCGCGCGATGTCGATCCCGTCGTCGACCAGAATCGCGACGATCTTGTCGTCGGAAAGCACATCGCTCGCCTCGCCGTCGATGAGCGCCTTGATGCGGAAGCGTACCGCCTCGGCCGAGAACGCATCGCCGTTGCCGGCCGATCCCGAGATCGCCGAGGTGAAGAAATATTTCAATTCGAAGATGCCGCGCGGCGTCATCATGTATTTGTTCGAGGTGACGCGGCTCACGGTGCTCTCGTGCATGCTGATTTCCTGCGCAATATCGCGCAGCACGAGCGGCCGCAGATGCTGGATGCCGTGGCGCAGGAAACCGTCCTGCTGGCGCACGATCTCGCGCGCGACCTTCAGAATCGTCGTCGCGCGCTGGTGCAGCGCCTTGACGAGCCAGTTCGCCGACTGATAGCGCTCGGCTAGATAATCGCGCTCGTCCTTGTTGCGCGCGCCGCGCTTCACCTCGGCGTAATAGCGGTTGTTGACGAGGACGCGCGGCAGCGTGTCGGAGTTGAGCTCGACCGCCCAGCCGCCGCTCGGATGCGGCTGGAGGAAAATGTCGGGCACGAGCGGCTGCGCCTCGGTCTGGTCGAAGATGAGGCCAGGCTTGGGGTCGAGCGCCTTCAGCTCGGCGATCATGAGCGACAGGTCTTCGGCATCGATGCCGCAGATGCGCATCAGTTGCGGCGCGTCGCGGTTCGCAAGGAGCGGCAGGTTCTCGACCAGCCGCTGCATCGCCGGGTCATAGCGGTTGCGCTCGATGAGCTGGATCGAGAGGCACTCGGCGAGATTGCGCGCGAAAACGCCGGGCGGGTCGAAGCGTTGCAGGCGCTTCAGTGTCTGCTCGATGCGCGAGGGCGCGCAATTGAGGATGTGCGCGACGCCCTCGAGCTCGCTCGTGAGATAGCCCGATTCGTCGACGAGCTCGATCAGGTGCGCGCCGATGAGGCGGTCGGCGGGCTCGTGCAGCTCGACCGAAAGCTGCGCCAAGAGATGGTCGCGCAGCGTCTCGGGGCGCACCAGCGTCTGGTCGAGTCCGGGAAGGTCGCCGCCGTTGGCCGGGCCGGTGCGCGAGCGCCACGCTTCCGGATCGCCGGCGAGATCGAGCTTGCCGTCGCCCTCGCTGCCGGCCTCCTCGTGCCACTTTTCGCTGTCCTCGGGCTTTTCCTCGGGCGCGGCCGGCGCCGGCGCCGATTCGGCCACCCGGTCGTCGCGCTCGAGCAGCGGATTTTCCGCCAGCTCGCCCTCGATGTAGGTCGCGAGCTCCAGATTCGACAATTGCAGCAGCTTGATCGCCTGCTGCAATTGCGGCGTCATCACCAGTGCCTGGGTCTGGCGGAGATCGAGCCTCTGGGTCAGCGCCATGGGCCGACTTTAGGACGGAGCGCATACGACATGCAAACTTCGTACCAACGTAGCCTTAACGCTTGGTAAATCTCGGGTTCCGTCCGCCTCAGGCGGCCAGCGCGGCAGCGGCCAGCGGCAGGCCGATGCGCACCCTTGTGCCGTCGCCCGGCGCGCTCGAAATGGCAATCAGCCCGCCATGTTGCTCGACGATCTGCTTCACCGTCGGCAGCCCCAGCCCGGTGCCGTAGCGCTTGGTGCTGAACAGCGGCTCGAACACCTTGGGCAGGATGTCGGGCGCGATGCCGGCGCCGGTGTCGGCCACCTCGATGACCGCCATCTCCGCGACCGAGGTGGCAACGGTGATGCGGCGCTCGCGGCAGTCGGCCTCCATCGCCTGGGCGGCGTTCTCGACGAGATTGATGATGACGCGCCGGAAACGCTCGCTGTCGATCGTCACGGCCGCATCGGCGGCGGCAAACTGCTGCTCCAGCACGACGCCGTCGGGCAGCTTCTGCTCGGCCAGAACCTCGGCGAGCCAATCGTCGAGCCTGGCGCGGCTCTGCTTCAGCGGCCGCGCGCGCGTGAAGTCGAGCAGGTCGGCGATGATCGCATCGCAGCGCGAGACGCTGCGCTCGATGCGCGCGACCATCCGCTCGAGCGGCGAGCCCGGCGTGACGGTCATTTGGCGTACGGAGTAGAGCGTGTTGCGGATGGAACTCATCGGGTTGCGCAGTTCGTGCGCCACCGTCGCCGTGAGCTGTCCCAGGATCGAGAGACGTTCCTTCGTGAGCAGCTCCGCCTGCGCCGCGCGCAGCTCTTCGGTGCGCTGTTCGACGCGGCGCTCGAGCTCCTCGTTGGCGGCGCGCAGCTCGCGATGGGCGGCGCTGAGCGCCTCGCGCAGGCGCGCCTGTTCCTCGGCCGCCTCGTGCGCCTCGGTCACGTCGCGATAGGTCCCGACGCGGAGCAGCGGCCGCCCGTCCTCGTCGAGGATCACCTCGGATTCATGGAAGATCCAGCGCATCGTTCCGTCGGGCCGGAGGATGCGGCATTCGAGCGGCGGGCTCGTGCGGCCCGCCGCCGCCGCGTCTGACGCGGCGGCGTAACGGTCGCGGTCGTCGGGATGCAGCCGCTCCAGGAGCGCCTTGCGGTTGCTCGGCCGTCCGTCCACCGGCGCCCGTCGCTCGACAGACCGAGGATCCGCAACGCCTCCTCGGACCAGGTGACGATGTCGGTGCGCAGGTCGCGCACGAAGCTGCCGGTGTGCGATACGCGCTGCGCGCGGGCGAGCTGCTCATGGCTCTGCCGCAGCGCGTCCTCGCCGCGCATCTTGCCGGTCATGTCGATCACCGACATGAGCGCCGCGTCGCGGCCATTGAACTCGAATTCCTGGCGCAGGAGATCGACATGCACGATGCGCCCGTCGGCACACACGTGACGGCGCACGCCGACCTTGGCCATGCCGTCCTCGGCGCGCGGCATGCGCCCGCGGAGCTGCGGCCGTTCTTCCGGCGGCAGGATGTCGACGATCGACTTCTCGAGGAAGTCTTCGCGGTCGTAGCCGTAGAGCGCGAGCGCCGCGCCGTTCACGGCGATGACGCGCAGACTCGCGCGGTCATAGACGAAGAGCGGCACAGGGTTGCGCTCGAACAGCATGGCGAAGCCGTCGCCCGGCGCCGGCGAACCCGGCGTCTCGGAGCGCCGCCTTGCCCGGTGCTTTGCCTCGGCCATGCGAAACCGTCCGCGCCGACGAAGCCCTCGGTCACGAGGTTGTCACAAATCTGCTGAAGGGATGGTTAAGAAATCCGTGCTAGCGGCTGAAGCGCTCGCCGAGATAGACGCGGCGGACGTCGGCATCGTTGACGATCTCGTCCGGCGCGCCCTCCATGAGGACGCTGCCCTCGTGCAGGATATAGGCGCGGTCGACGATCTGGAGCGCCTCGCGCACGTTGTGGTCGGTCAGCATCACGCCGATGCCGCGATCCTTCAGATGCGCCACGAGATCGCGGATGTCGGCGACGGCGATCGGATCGATCGCCGCCAAGGGCTCGTCGAGCAGGATGAAATGGGGCCGCGTCGCGAGCGCGCGCGCGATCTCGACCCGCCGCCGTTCGCCGCCCGACAGCGCCAGCGCCGGCGCGCGGCGCAAATGGCTGATCGAGAATTCGGCGAGGAGCGAGTCGATCGTCGTCTCGCGCACCTCCGGCTCCTTCTCCGCCACTTCGAGCACGGCGCGCAGATTCTGCTCGACCGTGAGGCCGCGGAAGATCGAGGCTTCCTGCGGCAAGTAGCCGATGCCGAGCCGCGCGCGGCGGTACATCGGCAGATCGGTGATGTCCTCGCCATCGAGCGCGACGGTGCCGAAGTCGGGCTTGATGAGTCCAGTGATGATATAGAAGCAGGTCGTCTTGCCGGCGCCGTTGGGACCCAAGAGCCCGACCGCCTCGCCGCGCTGCAAGGCGATGTTGACGTTGCGCAGGACCGGGCGGCGGCGAAAGCTTTTGCCGAGATTGAGGCCGACGAGCCCGGCATTATCGGCGACGAGGCGCGGCTGGTGTGCCTCGGCGCGCGGCACCGGGGCCGGCCCCGGGCCCGCGGCGGGCGCGGGCGGCGGCGGGGGTGCGACGGCGGTAGGTAGGGGCACGGGCAGCGGCGGCTGTGCCGGCGGCCGGCGTTTTGACGGGCGCGCCGCCATCAGGGACTGCCCGGCTTCTGGCGCGGCACGATCAGGCCCTGGACCCGGCCGGTTCCGGACGCGAGCTTTGCGCCGGGCGGCCCGGGCAGCAGCTGGCTCACGTTGGTGTTGAGATCGACCACGGCGTAGCGCCCCTTCAGCTCGTTCTCGCCGCGCGTCAGCCGGACCCGGCCGGTGAGCGTGACGATCCCGGTGTCGAGATTATAGACCCCGGCATCGCCGCGCGCGATCTGGCCGGGCGAGGACACGACGACGTTGCCGTGCGCGTCGACCCGGCTGATATGCGAGGCGCCGTTCACCGGCTTCCCCACCCGCGCGGTCAAGACGTCGCCGCGTACGATGCGGTCGGCGCGGATCGCGACGGCGTTGCCGCGCGCCACGCCGAGCTGCTGCTGGTCGTACCATTCGAGGCTGTCGCGCGCCGTGATGATGTCTGTCGGCGTCACGATCTTCAGCGCCTTGCCGGTGACGACGAGCACGGTCTTGTCGACGTCATAGACGGCGTGATCGCCGAACATCGTGTCGGTCGGCGTCCGGAACACGACATGGCCGTCGGCATCGAGCCGGTAGATCTCGGTCGAGCCGCCATTGAGGGGATCGCTCTCGTTCTTGCCGGCCGGCGGCGGCGGCGCACCCGCCACCGGGCGGTAGAAGGCCGAGAGCGTATCGGCCTTGACGGTGTCGTCGCCGCGCGTCGCCATGGCGTTGCCGCGGGCGATATAGACGTGATTGTTCTGCTGCCACTCGATGCCGTTATCGGCCTCGATCGAGATGGGTTTGCCGTTGTTGCGGTCGGCAAGGCCGGGCAGCTGAACATGGGCGGCGCTTGCGGCGGGCGCCTGTGCGTGGCTCGCCGCCGCTTTCGCGGGATGCGCCGGCGCTTTCGCGGGATGCGCCGGAGCATGGGCGGGCTTGGTCGGAGGATGAGCGGGCGCGGTGCCGGGCGTCTGGGCCTGCGCGGCGCCGGCACACGTCGCAAGGAGCGCCGCGGCCAAGATCTTGAGCCTCACCGCGCCGGCCCCGACCGCGCCGCCATGTCGAGCCGCGCGTGGCCGGTGAAAAGGATCGTGGCGCCGCGATCGAGGATGCGAAAACCCTGTGCCGTGATGTTGCCGAACGGGCCCTGGCCGGTGACCGGATCGTCGCTCTCGGCGGTCCCGGCGTTCATGTCGAGATGCGCGCTCGTCGAGTGGAATTCGTTGCCCTTTTCCTGGAACAGCGAGACGTTGCCGAACAGATCGAGGAGTTGCGGCTGCGGCTGATAGAAGCCGGTATCGCCCGACAGCTCGAGCCAGCCGCCGCCCTGGGTCGTGAGGTCGCCCTTCGGGCGCTCGAGCGTGATGAGGTCGTCGAGATTGGGTTTCTGGCGCGCGATGTCGGCGGTGATGACGAACGGCCGGCTCTCGCGGTCGATGCCGGTGTAGCGCGCCTTCACCATGTGCAGGTCGCTCGCGTCCGACAGGTCGATGCGCGGCACGTGGAGGCGCACGCTCTCGAACACGCCTTCGACGCGCGGCCACGCGGCCACCAGCAGCAGCAGCCCCAAGGCCAGCGCCGGCAAGGCGCGTTTGGCCAGTTGGACGAAGCGGCTGTAGCGCCGCGCCGCAAGATCGATGCGCGGGCGCACCGCCCTCGGCGCAAAGGTCTCGGCACGCGTCTTCACGCCACACCCGCGCGGAGGCAATCGTGAATGTGCAGGATGCCGACCGGCTTGCGCGCTGCGTCGAGCACGAAGAGGCTGGTGATCGACTGCGCGTTCATCTGGCCCAAGGCCTCGGCCGCGAGCGCCTTGGCGCGGATCGTCTTCGGCCGGCGGCTCATCACGTCCTCGACCTTGGCGCGCAGCAGCGCGTCGCCCATGTGACGGCGCAAATCGCCGTCGGTGACGATGCCGTCGAGCCGCCCTTCGGCATCGAGGATGCCGACGCAGCCGAAGCTTTTTTGCGTCATGACGAGGATCGCCTCGGCCATCTCGGTGCCGCGCGGCACGAGCGGCATGGCGTCTCCGTCATGCATGATGTCGGCGACGGCCAGCAGCAGGCGGCCCAGATGTCCGCCGGGATGAAGACGCTGGAAATCACTTTCCGAGAAGTCGCGGCGTTCCAGAAGTGCCAGCGCCAGCGCATCGCCGAGCGCCATCATCATCGTCGTCGATGTCGTGGGCGCCAAACCCATCGGGCACGCCTCGACCGTCGCGGGGAGGTGCAACATCACGTCGGCGGCCTCGGCGAGGCCGCTGCCTTCGTTCCGCGTCATCGCCACGAGCGGGATGCGGAAGCGGCGGCTGTGCGCGAGCACGTCGCTCAATTCTGCGGTCTCGCCCGAGTTCGAGAGCGCGAGGATCGCGTCCCGTCGGCCGATATTGCCGAGGTCGCCGTGGCTCGCCTCGGCGGGATGGACGAACTGCGCCGGCGTGCCGGTCGAGGCGAAGGTCGCGGCGATCTTGCGCGCGACATGGCCGCTCTTGCCCATGCCGGTAACGACGACGCGGCCCGCCACCGTCGCCAGGAGGTCGACGGCCTTCGTGAATGCCTCATCGAGACCGGCTGCGAGCGCCTTCAAACCGGAGATTTCGGTTTCGAGCACGCGCCGGGCGACGGCGATGTCCTTGGCCTCGTTCAAACGGCGCAAAACTGTTCCGTTCTTACGCATGTCCCCCGCGGGCGCGAACCTGCCCGTTCTAGGGTCAGACTATGGCGATCCATCCCTTCCGGGTCAAACGGAACGGGACCGGAACTAATGTTCGAAGATCTCCACCTCGGCGAAACCGGCGAGGTCGAGCTGGGCGCGGATCGGCAGGAAGGCGAAGCAGGCGAGCGCGAGCTCCAGCCGCCCCTCGCGCGCCAGCATCGCGTCAAGCCGCTGACGCAGCGCGTGGAGATAAAGGACGTCGGACGCGGCATAGGCCAACTGCTCCTGGGTCAAAGTGGCGGCGCCCCAGTCCGAACTTTGCTGCTGCTTCGAGAGATCGACGTTCAAGAGCTCCTTGCACAGATCCTTGAGCCCGTGCCGGTCGGTGAAGGTGCGCGCGATCTTCGACGCGATCTTGGTGCAATAGACCGGCGAGGACAGCACGCCCAGATGCTGGCGCAGCACGGCGATGTCGAAGCGGCCGAAATGGAAAAGTTTCAAGCGCGCGGTGTTCGCGAGCAGCGCCTTGACGTTGGGCGCCTCGTAATTGCCGTCGAACTGCACGAGATGCGCGTTGCCGTCGCCGCTCGAGAGCTGCATCAGGCACAGCCGGTCGCGCGCCGGATTAAGGCCCATCGTCTCGGTGTCGATCGCGACGGCGGGACCGAACGTCAATCCGGCCGGCAGGTCGCCGTGATGTAGCGTGACGGTCAGCGGCAGTCTCCCGGGACATGAGCGGCAGGAAATGGTGCCCTGGAGAAGACTCGAACTTCCACGGCCTTTCGACCACTAGAACCTGAATCTAGCGCGTCTACCAATTCCGCCACCAGGGCCCGGCGGCTGATTAGCGGAATCTGTGGCGCGGCGTCAATGGCGCGGGCTACACTCGCCGTCGCGCGAGGAGGCAGCGATGGCCGAGCCTGTGGTG
>CAVSNJ010000008.1:0-11871 GCA_963729295.1 uncultured Alphaproteobacteria bacterium | reverse complement strand
CGAGGCAAGCACGTCGGCGACGCTCACCACCTCCTTCAGCATCGCGTTCTGGTTCCATTGCGCGTGGTGCGATGCCGCGACCTTGACCCAGGCGAGCTGCTCCGAGGTGGTGCCGAACTCGTGCATGTGGCGGCTCGCCGCCATCGCGTACATGTTGGCGGTGGCCGGGCCGAAAGGGTTCTCGAACGCGAATTCGGATGCGGCCGCGTTCTGCGCGCGCATGGTCGCGCCGAAGCCAGGATCGCTGCGCGGGCGCCCGGCGAGCGTGATGAGCGCGACGCGGCATTTTCCGGCGGCGATGGCCTCGGCGGCGTGGCCGACATGGAGGATGTAGGACGAGCCGCCGCAATCGGTCGTGTCGAGATGGCGGAGCCTCAAGCCCATATGGTTCGCCAGCGACAGCGCGCCCGGCCCGTCGCCGGCATAGAAATAGCCGTCGATATCGGAGAGCGCGAGGCCTGTGTCCTTGAGCGCGCCTGCCGCCGAATGGCATGGAGCTCGGAGACGGATTTGTCCTTCGCCTCGCGCGTCGGATGCTCGAAGATCCCGGCGATATAGGCCTTGCCGCGAATGCTCATGGCGCAAGGTTAGCCGATACGTCGCCAAATTGGACTCTTGATCGGGCGCGCACGCAATCCCAGATTAATCGCGGGCGGTGCCATGGGATCGCCCGCGGTGCGCCGGGTGCCCGATCGGGCCCGGCAAGAGCCGCCTCGCTCGCCAGAGGAGGTCCGATGCCACGTCTCTCGCTCTTCAATTCGCCGCTGCTTTTGGGCTTCGACCAGCTCGAGCGCGCGCTCGACCAGGTGAGCAGAGGAACATCCGAAGGCTACCCGCCTTATAACGTCGAGCAGCTCGGCGACAACGCGCTCCGCATCACGCTCGCCGTCGCCGGCTTCACCATGGACGATCTCGCGATCCAGCTCGAGGGCAACCAGCTCGTCGTGCGCGGCCGCCAGGCCGAGGAGAAGGACAAGGTCTATCTCCACCGCGGCATCGCCGCGCGCCAGTTCCAGCGTTCGTTCATGCTGGCCGACGGGATCGAGGTCTCGTCCGCCTGGGTCGAGAACGGGCTCCTCAACATCGAGCTCGCGCGCCGCTCGCCTGACACGACGGTCCGCAAGGTGTCGATCGGCAAGGGCCGTCCAGGCAACGGCAAGACGGAAGAGCCGTGAGTCCCTTCAGGCCGCGTGGCTTGCGGTGCGGTCGGTGAGGAGCGCGTAGAGCGCGTCGGCGCGGTCGGTGCCGCGCAGCTTCGCGCATACGGCGCGGTCGCGCAGGAGGCGCGACACGCGCGCCAGCGCCTTCAAATGATCGGCTCCGGCGGCGTCGGGCGTCAGCAGCAGGAACACGAGATCGACCGGCCGGTCATCGACCGAATCGAACGGGATCGGCTTTTCGAGCCGCGCGAAGAGGGCGAAGATGCGCGGCAGGCCGGCAAAGCGCCCGTGCGGCACGGCAGTGCCGCCGCCGATGCCGGTGCTGCCGAGCCGCTCGCGTTCCAAGAGCGCGTCGAAGATCGCTTTTTCGTGCAATCCGGTGAGCGGCGCCGCGCGCTTTGCGAGCTCTTGCAGGAGCTGCTTCTTGGTGGCGACGGTAAGGCTCGCCACGACGCGGTCCGGGAGTATGAGATCGGCGATGTCCATCATTGCGCCTTCGCTGAGCGCGCGTCCTTGGCGGCGAGATCGGAAAAACGTTCGACGATCACTGCGGCTGTTGCGATGAGCGATTGGCCCACGTCGAAACGCTTGCCCCTGACCAAGATTTGCATGGGCTCGCCTTCCCCGCCGCCGTCGAAATTAACATTCTCGCGGCAGCTTCACGCGCGGCCGAGACGATATGCAGAGTATGGCGCGAAGTCAAGAGAGCCCGGCCTTCATCGCGCGCTCGCGGCGGCGCTGGACCGAGGAGGGAATGTGCATCGCCTCGCGATATTTCGCGACTGTGCGGCGCGCGATGTCGATCCCGTCGTCGACCAGAATCGCGACGATCTTGTCGTCGGAAAGCACATCGCTCGCCTCGCCGTCGATGAGCGCCTTGATGCGGAAGCGTACCGCCTCGGCCGAGAACGCATCGCCGTTGCCGGCCGATCCCGAGATCGCCGAGGTGAAGAAATATTTCAATTCGAAGATGCCGCGCGGCGTCATCATGTATTTGTTCGAGGTGACGCGGCTCACGGTGCTCTCGTGCATGCTGATTTCCTGCGCAATATCGCGCAGCACGAGCGGCCGCAGATGCTGGATGCCGTGGCGCAGGAAACCGTCCTGCTGGCGCACGATCTCGCGCGCGACCTTCAAAATCGTCGTCGCGCGCTGGTGCAGCGCCTTGACGAGCCAGTTCGCGGACTGATAGCGCTCGGCTAGATAATCGCGCTCGTCCTTGTTGCGCGCGCCGCGCTTCACCTCGGCGTAATAGCGGTTGTTGACGAGGACGCGCGGCAGCGTGTCGGAGTTGAGCTCGACCGCCCAGCCGCCGCTCGGATGCGGCTGGAGGAAAATGTCGGGCACGAGCGGCTGCGCCTCGGTCTGGTCGAAGATGAGGCCAGGCTTGGGGTCGAGCGCCTTCAGCTCGGCGATCATGAGCGACAGGTCTTCGGCATCGATGCCGCAGATGCGCATCAGTTGCGGCGCGTCGCGGTTCGCAAGGAGCGGCAGGTTCTCGACCAGCCGCTGCATCGCCGGGTCATAGCGGTTGCGCTCGATGAGCTGGATCGAGAGGCACTCGGCGAGATTGCGCGCGAAAACGCCGGGCGGGTCGAAGCGTTGCAGGCGCTTCAGTGTCTGCTCGATGCGCGAGGGCGCGCAATTGAGGATGTGCGCGACGCCCTCGAGCTCGCTCGTGAGATAGCCCAATTCGTCGACGAGCTCGATCAGGTGCGCGCCGATGAGGCGGTCGGCGGGCTCGTGCAGCTCGACCGAAAGCTGCGCCAAGAGATGGTCGCGCAGCGTCTCGGGGCGCACCAGCGTCTGGTCGAGTCCGGGAAGGTCGCCGCCGTTGGCCGGGCCGGTGCGCGAGCGCCACGCTTCCGGATCGCCGGCGAGATCGAGCTTGCCGTCGCCCTCGCTGCCGGCCTCCTCGTGCCACTTTTCGCTGTCCTCGGGCTTTTCCTCGGGCGCGGCCGGCGCCGGCGCCGAATTCGGCTACCCGGTCGTCGCGCTCGAGCAGCGGATTTTCCGCCAGCTCGCCCTCGATGTAGGTCGCGAGTTCCAGATTCGACAATTGCAGCAGCTTGATCGCCTGCTGCAATTGCGGCGTCATCACCAGTGCCTGGGTCTGGCGGAGATCGAGCCTCTGGGTCAGCGCCATGGGCCGACTTTAGGACGGAGCGCATACGACATGCAAACTTCGTACCAACGTACCCTTAACGCTTGGTAAATCTCGGGTTCCGTCCGCCTCAGGCGGCCAGCGCGGCAGCGGCCAGCGGCAGGCCGATGCGCACCCTCGTGCCGTCGCCCGGCGCGCTCGAAATGGCAATCAGCCCGCCATGTTGCTCGACGATCTGCTTCACCGTCGGCAGCCCCAGCCCGGTGCCGTAGCGCTTGGTGCTGAACAGCGGCTCGAACACCTTGGGCAGGATGTCGGGCGCGATGCCGGCGCCGGTGTCGGCCACCTCGATGACCGCCATCTCCGCGACCGAGGTGGCAACGGTGATGCGGCGCTCGCGGCAGTCGGCCTCCATCGCCTGGGCGGCGTTCTCGACGAGATTGATGATGACGCGCCGGAAACGCTCGCTGTCGATCGTCACGGCCGCATCGGCGGCGGCAAACTGCTGCTCCAGCACGACGCCGTCGGGCAGCTTCTGCTCGGCCAGAACCTCGGCGAGCCAATCGTCGAGCCTGGCGCGGCTCTGCTTCAGCGGCCGCGCGCGCGTGAAGTCGAGCAGGTCGGCGATGATCGCATCGCAGCGCGAGACGCTGCGCTCGATGCGCGCGACCATCCGCTCGAGCGGCGAGCCCGGCGTGACGGTCATTTGGCGTACGGAGTAGAGCGTGTTGCGGATGGAACTCATCGGGTTGCGCAGTTCGTGCGCCACCGTCGCCGTGAGCTGTCCCAGGATCGAGAGACGTTCCTTCGTGAGCAGCTCCGCCTGCGCCGCGCGCAGCTCTTCGGTGCGCTGTTCGACGCGGCGCTCGAGCTCCTCGTTGGCGGCGCGCAGCTCGCGATGGGCGGCGCTGAGCGCCTCGCGCAGGCGCGCCTGTTCCTCGGCCGCCTCGTGCGCCTCGGTCACGTCGCGATAGGTCCCGACGCGGAGCAGCGGCCGCCCGTCCTCGTCGAGGATCACCTCGGATTCATGGAAGATCCAGCGCATCGTTCCGTCGGGCCGGAGGATGCGGCATTCGAGCGGCGGGCTCGTGCGGCCCGCCGCCGCCGCGTCTGACGCGGCGGCGTAACGGTCGCGGTCGTCGGGATGCAGCCGCTCCAGGAGCGCCTTGCGGTTGCTCGGCCGTCCGTCCACCGGCGCCCAGTCGCTCGACAGACCGAGGATCCGCAACGCCTCCTCGGACCAGGTGACGATGTCGGTGCGCAGGTCGCGCACGAAGCTGCCGGTGTGCGATACGCGCTGCGCGCGGGCGAGCTGCTCATGGCTCTGCCGCAGCGCGTCCTCGCCGCGCATCTTGCCGGTCATGTCGATCACCGACATGAGCGCCGCGTCGCGGCCATTGAACTCGAATTCCTGGCGCAGGAGATCGACATGCACGATGCGCCCGTCGGCACACACGTGACGGCGCACGCCGACCTTGGCCATGCCGTCCTCGGCGCGCGGCATGCGCCCGCGGAGCTGCGGCCGTTCTTCCGGCGGCAGGATGTCGACGATCGACTTCTCGAGGAAGTCTTCGCGGTCGTAGCCGTAGAGCGCGAGCGCCGCGCCGTTCACGGCGATGACGCGCAGACTCGCGCGGTCATAGACGAAGAGCGGCACAGGGTTGCGCTCGAACAGCATGGCGAAGCCGTCGCCCGGCGCCGGCGAACCCGGCGTCTCGGAGCGCCGCCTTGCCCGGTGCTTTGCCTCGGCCATGCGAAACCGTCCGCGCCGACGAAGCCCTCGGTCACGAGGTTGTCACAAATCTGCTGAAGGGATGGTTAAGAAATCCGTGCTAGCGGCTGAAGCGCTCGCCGAGATAGACGCGGCGGACGTCGGCATCGTTGACGATCTCGTCCGGCGCGCCCTCCATGAGGACGCTGCCCTCGTGCAGGATATAGGCGCGGTCGACGATCTGGAGCGCCTCGCGCACGTTGTGGTCGGTCAGCATCACGCCGATGCCGCGATCCTTCAGATGCGCCACGAGATCGCGGATGTCGGCGACGGCGATCGGATCGATCGCCGCCAAGGGCTCGTCGAGCAGGATGAAATGGGGCCGCGTCGCGAGCGCGCGCGCGATCTCGACCCGCCGCCGTTCGCCGCCCGACAGCGCCAGCGCCGGCGCGCGGCGCAAATGGCTGATCGAGAATTCGGCGAGGAGCGAGTCGATCGTCGTCTCGCGCACCTCCGGCTCCTTCTCCGCCACTTCGAGCACGGCGCGCAGATTCTGCTCGACCGTGAGGCCGCGGAAGATCGAGGCTTCCTGCGGCAAGTAGCCGATGCCGAGCCGCGCGCGGCGGTACATCGGCAGATCGGTGATGTCCTCGCCATCGAGCGCGACGGTGCCGAAGTCGGGCTTGATGAGTCCAGTGATGATATAGAAGCAGGTCGTCTTGCCGGCGCCGTTGGGACCCAAGAGCCCGACCGCCTCGCCGCGCTGCAAGGCGATGTTGACGTTGCGCAGGACCGGGCGGCGGCGAAAGCTTTTGCCGAGATTGAGGCCGACGAGCCCGGCATTATCGGCGACGAGGCGCGGCTGGTGTGCCTCGGCGCGCGGCACCGGGGCCGGCCCCGGGCCCGCGGCGGGCGCGGGCGGCGGCGGGGGTGCGACGGCGGTAGGTAGGGGCACGGGCAGCGGCGGCTGTGCCGGCGGCCGGCGTTTTGACGGGCGCGCCGCCATCAGGGACTGCCCGGCTTCTGGCGCGGCACGATCAGGCCCTGGACCCGGCCGGTTCCGGACGCGAGCTTTGCGCCGGGCGGCCCGGGCAGCAGCTGGCTCACGTTGGTGTTGAGATCGACCACGGCGTAGCGCCCCTTCAGCTCGTTCTCGCCGCGCGTCAGCCGAACCCGGCCGGTGAGCGTGACGATCCCGGTGTCGAGATTATAGACCCCGGCATCGCCGCGCGCGATCTGGCCGGGCGAGGACACGACGACGTTGCCGTGCGCGTCGACCCGGCTGATATGCGAGGCGCCGTTCACCGGCTTCCCCACCCGCGCGGTCAAGACGTCGCCGCGTACGATGCGGTCGGCGCGGATCGCGACGGCGTTGCCGCGCGCCACGCCGAGCTGCTGCTGGTCGTACCATTCGAGGCTGTCGCGCGCCGTGATGATGTCTGTCGGCGTCACGATCTTCAGCGCCTTGCCGGTGACGACGAGCACGGTCTTGTCGACGTCATAGACGGCGTGATCGCCGAACATCGTGTCGGTCGGCGTCCGGAACACGACATGGCCGTCGGCATCGAGCCGGTAGATCTCGGTCGAGCCGCCATTGAGGGGATCGCTCTCGTTCTTGCCGGCCGGCGGCGGCGGCGCACCCGCCACCGGGCGGTAGAAGGCCGAGAGCGTATCGGCCTTGACGGTGTCGTCGCCGCGCGTCGCCATGGCGTTGCCGCGGGCGATATAGACGTGATTGTTCTGCTGCCACTCGATGCCGTTATCGGCCTCGATCGAGATGGGTTTGCCGTTGTTGCGGTCGGCAAGGCCGGGCAGCTGAACATGGGCGGCGCTTGCGGCGGGCGCCTGTGCGTGGCTCGCCGCCGCTTTCGCGGGATGCGCCGGCGCTTTCGCGGGATGCGCCGGAGCATGGGCGGGCTTGGTCGGAGGATGAGCGGGCGCGGTGCCGGGCGTCTGGGCCTGCGCGGCGCCGGCACACGTCGCAAGGAGCGCCGCGGCCAAGATCTTGAGCCTCACCGCGCCGGCCCCGACCGCGCCGCCATGTCGAGCCGCGCGTGGCCGGTGAAAAGGATCGTGGCGCCGCGATCGAGGATGCGAAAACCCTGTGCCGTGATGTTGCCGAACGGGCCCTGGCCGGTGACCGGATCGTCGCTCTCGGCGGTCCCGGCGTTCATGTCGAGATGCGCGCTCGTCGAGTGGAATTCGTTGCCCTTTTCCTGGAACAGCGAGACGTTGCCGAACAGATCGAGGAGTTGCGGCTGCGGCTGATAGAAGCCGGTATCGCCCGACAGCTCGAGCCAGCCGCCGCCCTGGGTCGTGAGGTCGCCCTTCGGGCGCTCGAGCGTGATGAGGTCGTCGAGATTGGGTTTCTGGCGCGCGATGTCGGCGGTGATGACGAACGGCCGGCTCTCGCGGTCGATGCCGGTGTAGCGCGCCTTCACCATGTGCAGGTCGCTCGCGTCCGACAGGTCGATGCGCGGCACGTGGAGGCGCACGCTCTCGAACACGCCTTCGACGCGCGGCCACGCGGCCACCAGCAGCAGCAGCCCCAAGGCCAGCGCCGGCAAGGCGCGTTTGGCCAGTTGGACGAAGCGGCTGTAGCGCCGCGCCGCAAGATCGATGCGCGGGCGCACCGCCCTCGGCGCAAAGGTCTCGGCACGCGTCTTCACGCCACACCCGCGCGGAGGCAATCGTGAATGTGCAGGATGCCGACCGGCTTGCGCGCTGCGTCGAGCACGAAGAGGCTGGTGATCGACTGCGCGTTCATCTGGCCCAAGGCCTCGGCCGCGAGCGCCTTGGCGCGGATCGTCTTCGGCCGGCGGCTCATCACGTCCTCGACCTTGGCGCGCAGCAGCGCGTCGCCCATGTGACGGCGCAAATCGCCGTCGGTGACGATGCCGTCGAGCCGCCCTTCGGCATCGAGGATGCCGACGCAGCCGAAGCTTTTTTGCGTCATGACGAGGATCGCCTCGGCCATCTCGGTGCCGCGCGGCACGAGCGGCATGGCGTCTCCGTCATGCATGATGTCGGCGACGGCCAGCAGCAGGCGGCCCAGATGTCCGCCGGGATGAAGACGCTGGAAATCACTTTCCGAGAAGTCGCGGCGTTCCAGAAGTGCCAGCGCCAGCGCATCGCCGAGCGCCATCATCATCGTCGTCGATGTCGTGGGCGCCAAACCCATCGGGCACGCCTCGACCGTCGCGGGGAGGTGCAACATCACGTCGGCGGCCTCGGCGAGGCCGCTGCCTTCGTTCCGCGTCATCGCCACGAGCGGGATGCGGAAGCGGCGGCTGTGCGCGAGCACGTCGCTCAATTCTGCGGTCTCGCCCGAGTTCGAGAGCGCGAGGATCGCGTCCCGTCGGCCGATATTGCCGAGGTCGCCGTGGCTCGCCTCGGCGGGATGGACGAACTGCGCCGGCGTGCCGGTCGAGGCGAAGGTCGCGGCGATCTTGCGCGCGACATGGCCGCTCTTGCCCATGCCGGTAACGACGACGCGGCCCGCCACCGTCGCCAGGAGGTCGACGGCCTTCGTGAATGCCTCATCGAGACCGGCTGCGAGCGCCTTCAAACCGGAGATTTCGGTTTCGAGCACGCGCCGGGCGACGGCGATGTCCTTGGCCTCGTTCAAACGGCGCAAAACTGTTCCGTTCTTACGCATGTCCCCCGCGGGCGCGAACCTGCCCGTTCTACGGTCAGACTATGGCGATCCATCCCTTCCGGGTCAAACGGAACGGGACCGGAACTAATGTTCGAAGATCTCCGCCTCGGCGAAACCGGCGAGGTCGAGCTGGGCGCGGATCGGCAGGAAGGCGAAGCAGGCGAGTGCGAGCTCCAGCCGCCCCTCGCGCGCCAGCATCGCGTCAAGCCGCTGGCGCAGCGCATGCAGATAGAGGACGTCGGACGCGGCATAGGCCAACTGCTCCTGCGTCAAATTGGCGGCGCCCCAGTCCGAACTTTGCTGCTGCTTCGAGAGATCGACGTTCAAGAGCTCCTTGCACAGATCCTTGAGCCCGTGCCGGTCGGTGAAGGTGCGCGCGATCTTCGACGCGATCTTGGTGCAATAGACCGGCGAGGACAGCACGCCCAGATGCTGGCGCAGCACGGCGATGTCGAAGCGGCCGAAATGGAAAAGTTTCAGCGCGGTGGTGTTGGCGAGCAGCGCCTTGACGTTGGGCGCCTCGTAATTGCCGTCGAACTGCACGAGATGCGCGTTGCCGTCGCCGCTCGAGAGCTGCATCAGGCAGAGCCGGTCGCGCGCCGGATTGAGGCCCATCGTCTCGGTGTCGATTGCGACGGCGGGGCCGAGCGTCAATCCGGCCGGCAGGTCGCCGTGATGAAGCGTGACGGTCAGCGGCAGTCTCCCGGGACATGAGCGGCAGGAAATGGTGCCCTGGAGAAGACTCGAACTTCCACGGCCTTTCGACCACTAGAACCTAAATCTAGCGCGTCTACCAATTCCGCCACCAGGGCCCGGCGGCTGATTAGCGGAATCTGTGGCGCGGCGTCAATGGCGCGGGCTACACTCGCCGCCGCGCAAGGAGGCAGCGATGGCCGAGCCTGTGGTGCTGGAGATTTTCTCCGACTACGTCTGACCCTGGTGCTTTCTCAGTACCGTGCGGACGGTGAGTGCGCAAAGAAAAGCTCTACCAGCGTCTGCTCTTTCGACGCCCGTAGGCGTTCCGCGATTCGAGCGTGTGTGGTAGGCGTGTGTGGTGAACCACGGGCAGGGCCGCATGACGCAATACAGCAACAACCATTACCAGAACAGGCTAGATCGGCGCAGTTCCTCATTTCCGAACGTAAGCGGCATTCTAGCGTGAATTCATGACCCTAGTATAAGCATCCTGCGCCTCTCGGATGGATACGCCGTGTCCGACAGCGTAGCTCAGAAAAAACTTGTGAATGACCATATTGATCGCATCATCGGGATCATACTTGCCTGCCCTTTGGAGGGCGCGCTCAGCGTGGGGACGGTATCCATCCATAATGGCCTGAAGATTAGAAAAAGCAAAACTGCGCTCGACCGGGAAAATGTTGCCATCGAGTATCCAAGACAACTGAACAGGGCTCCACTCATCGTTGAAGGCAACTGAATGCCCGCTACCCCACTGTGCTGCCCGATCTCCTACGTAGAAATTCAGTTTCTCATTGACCCTGCGAAGGTGGTAAACCCGGTCCTGGTGCTCTGTGTCGTATTTGCCGCTCGCCACTTCACTCTGGGAGTATATCCCCCCGCAATTGCCACACGTCACACTCCCGATGACCCTGGCTCCTAATTCAGCCATTACGGTGCCAATACCGATGCTCTTCTTATGCGCCGCGCCGCATTTTGGACATTTCCAGTACTCCGATAGATGATCTACTTTTGGCGTAACAGTAGCCCCTCCAGAAGGCGCGTCACGATTTGGAAGGTCTGCATGCGGTTCGTTACTTTTTTCGGGGCGGCGTTCGATATCACCGACCGGCGGCTGCAAGCGGAAAAGGCGTTTGAGAAAATTCACGTGTGGTCTCTCCCCCTTTTGCGCCCGACACCGATACGGGTATTTTCCCGGGAGGTCAACGCAGACCATAGACGCCTTCTCTCTACCGGTAGGCGGAGACCTCCGCGCTGAGGATGGGAACGCGAAGATCGGCGACCACCTGATCCGCCAGAATTAGAACTGCACGGGCCAGGAACGAACATAATCGCCGCGGAATGGCTGACGCGGCGTGCGGCACGGCGCCTCCAAGGCGTCTAGTTGCCAAACCGGGCCAGTGCCTTAGAATAGGCGGCAGGCCGCAATCCCGAGGACCATCGCATGGCGTTCCTGCTGGAGATCTTCTCCGACTACGTTTGACCCTGGTGCTATCTCAGTACCGTGCGGAATGAGGGTGGGGAAGGAGAACTGCTACGAGCATCGGCTCTTTCAGTGCCCGTAGGTTTCCCGCGATTTGAGCGTGTGTGGTAGTCGTGTGGGGAGGGGGCGCACGTGTATAAGTGCGGCAACTGCAACGGCACCTTCCGCCATTTTATCACTCCCGGCCAGTGCCCTTTATGCAAAAGATGGGCAAACGTTCGATGTAGCAACTGCGGACACACTGATGATGCGCGGGCATTCATAAGTAGAGGAGACATCTGCCCAAACTGCGGCAGTAAAGTAAAAATTGAATCCGAGGAGTTCACGGTCTGGCATTTATTTGATAGCCAGATCGGCTGTTTCGTCTTTTTAGTATTATTATTTTTCGCGGCGATTGTACTGCTCGGGGCGGTAGAGTTCGCGTATTTCGCGATTTATGACCTCATCAAGGGGGAGGGAAAGATGGGCTCACTCAGTTTATGGCATTGGGCGGTGGTGCTTGGTCCAATACTGGTGGCTTGGCTAGCCGAAAGATTTAACACGCGAAATGGCACGCTCAGTCGAATGAATTTTTCCTGTTGGGTAGTGGGCGTTGGTGTCGTTTACGCGGTCGTCTACTTCGGTATAACCGGCAGCATAACGGACCCCAACAGCCCCGCGTTTTATGCCCTGCTAACCTTGCAGGTCTTGGTAGCACCGGGGCTTATCGCCTATTGGGCGGTAGATCGGCTCCGCGACATGGGCGAAACCAAGAAGCAAAAAGCTATTCTCGTCGGCGTGCCGTTTGTGGGGCTGTTTTACGTGCTTTACTTAATGTTCGCGAAAGGCTCGAGCCCTGGTACCAAAGCTGCACAGGGTTCGGCGTAACGCCCTCGCGCATGACGCAGGTCTACGATCTCCGGCGCGACGAGCTCGAATTACAGTAACAGTGTACCTAATTGCCTGAGTGATTTGCGCGGGGAGAGATGGCGCATCGGATGGCTATGGACAGCGACCAAGCGTCGTCTAGAATGACGCGTCGCTTTGCTTGGGAGCAGCGTGATGGCCGAACCCGTCACG
>CAVSNJ010000007.1:0-184359 GCA_963729295.1 uncultured Alphaproteobacteria bacterium | reverse complement strand
GGACGCCCTTCTCGGTCATGCGCTCGGCGATGCCGAGCCGCGTCGCGATTCGAGCGTGCGCTTGCCCTGGGCGATCGAGCGGCTGCCGAGGCTCACGGTGTTGTTGTCGTCGAGCAGCACGCACGGGATGCCGTGGACGCCGAGATCGACGGCCGCCGCAAGGCCGGCAAGGCCGCCGCCGACCACGACGACCGTGCTGCTGCCCGATCCGGCGCTCGCGCAGCTCGGCCGGCGCCGCGAACGGAAACGCCGGATATTCGAAATCGCCGGAGCGCAGCCGCCCGCTCTTATTGCGGCGCAGACCGCTGGGATCGGCGCGATATTCGGTATAGGTCGGCTCTTCCGCCATCGCGCGCGCCTATTTGAGACGCTGTGCCGCCTCGTCGATGAGGCTCAGATCGACATAGTCCTTCACCGGGAAGGTGGTCTTGAAAAATCCGAGCTTCTGCTGCTCGTCAATCGAGCTTTGCAGCGAGGCGATGTTGGGCTTGCCGTCGGGCGCGCGATAATAGTCGCCGCTCTGCCCATCCTTCCGGAAGAGCCAGCTATCCCAGACCGTGGCGGGAAGCTTGCTGGTCTCGGCCGCGATCTTGACCGCTTCGTCGTGATGGGCCGGATCGACATACCAGCGTTCCTCGCGCAGCGCATCCGCCATGAAGTCGAGGAGTGCCGCGCGGTTCTTCGCGATGAACGGCGCGCGCGCGACCCAGAAGCCAAGCTCCGTCACGCCCATGGCGTCGCCTTGCGTGAAGAGCGTTCGCGCCGCCGCGCGGGTCGTGGGATTGGCCGTGAAGGGCAGCGGGATGCCGATCAAATCGACCTTGTGGTCGATGAGCTCCGCCGCCAGCGTCGGGATCGGCGCCTCGACGATGGTGACGTCGCGCTTGTCCTGCATGTTGTATTTGGCGAGCATGACGCGGATCGGAATGTCGAGCCCGCTGCCGATGCCGCCATCCGCCAGGATCTTGCCCTTGAGATCGGCGACGGTCTTGATCGGGCCGTCCTTCAGCACCATGAATTCGTCGCTGTAGTAACCGGGGACGCCGTCCTGGAGCTCGTCGGCGATGACGCGGGC
This sequence comes from uncultured Alphaproteobacteria bacterium, assembly GCA_963729295.1. Lineage (GTDB taxonomy): Bacteria > Pseudomonadota > Alphaproteobacteria > ATCC43930 > CGMCC-115725 > DATJLY01. The sequence continues at coordinate 183,284 of CAVSNJ010000007.1, read as the reverse complement.
ATCGGTCATGCCGGCATTCTCGATGAGGAGCGGCAACGTGGTGAAGCCGAGATTGGCGATTTCGACCTCGCCCGCGGCGAGCGCCTGCACCGTGATCGACGTATTCTGGAAATGCACGGCCTCGAAGCTGTAGCTCTTGCCGAGATTTGGCGCGAGCTCGGGCTTGACGAACAGGATCGTCGCCCAGTTCGAGACCGGAACGATGTAGGAGAGCCGGATCTTGAGCGGATCGGCCTGCGCCGCGCCCGCGAGAGAGAGGAGCGCGACGATGCCGGCAAGGACGCGCGATGTGATAGACATGCTGTTCCCCCGATCGGACCGCTTGCGAGCGGGATACCAGAAGCGGCCGGGCGGCGCCAGACATCGCCTCGCCCGGTGCGCCGGCCCATGCTAGAAAACGACGAGCGTCGACGCAGAAGTCGACGCAGAAGATGAGGGCGGCATGAAAGCGATCTGGTACGAGCGCAAGGGCGCGGCGCGCGAAGTGCTCACCTTCGGCGAACGGCCGAACCCCGATCCGGGCCCCGGCGAGGTGCGGGTCAAGGTCGTCGTCTCCGGCCTCAATCCGTCCGACCTCAAGGGCCGCAGCGGCTGGCGCGGCGCGCGCGAGATGCAGTACCCGCTGATCGTTCCGGGCCAGGACGGCGCCGGCATCATCGACCGCGTCGGGCCGGGCGTGGCGCCGGCGCGCGTCGGCGAGCGGGTCTGGCTCTACGAGGCGCAGCGCGGCCGGGCCTTCGGCACAGCCGCGGAATTCGTGGTCCTGCCGGCCGAGCAGGCGGTGCCGTTGCCCGAAGGGGTTTCGTTCGACACGGGCGCGGCCTTGGGCGTGCCGGCGCTGACGGCGCACCGCGCGCTCTTCATCGACGGCAGCATCCTCGGCCAGACCGTGCTCGTCACCGGCGGCGCCGGCGGCGTCGGACAGGCGGCGGTGCTGCTCGCCAAATGGGCCGGCGCGCGCGTGATCGCGACCGTGAGCCGGGCCGAGCAGGCGGAGGTCGCGACCCGATCGGGCGCCGACTGGGTCATCAACCGCAAGGACGAGGACGTGGCCAAGCGCATCCTCGCCGTGACCGGCGGCGCCGGCATCGACCGCGTCGTCGATGTCGCGTTCGAGGCCAATCTCGAGACCAATCTCGCGGTCCTGAAGACCAACGGCGCGATCTCGACTTACGCGCCCGCCGCCGAGTATCCCGACATCAAGCTGCCGTTCTATGCGCTCTTCGGCAAGGCGATCACGGTCCATCTCATCTATGTCTATGTCATGCCGCGCGCGGCGCACGAGGCCGCGGTGCGCGACGTGACGGCGGCACTCGCGGCGGGCCGCTATCGTCCGCAGATCGGCCCGCGCTTTCCGCTCGCCGAGACCGCGGCCGCGCACGAAGCGCTCGAAAGCGGCAGGACGGTCGGCAAGATCGTGATCGACGTTGCGCGGCCCTGAGCGCCCCCGCTCCCTCGCAGCGCACCGTCAGCGGCGCACCGGCGGGTGCGCGCGGACCGCCTCTTCGTTGACGGCTGCGCCCCACCCCGGACCCGAGGGCAGGACGAACTCGCCGCGCTCGAGGCGGCTCGGCTCGCTCAGCAGCTCCTGCTTCCACGGCACGTCGTCGGCTTCGTATTCCATGATGCGGAAATTCGGCACGACGGCGCAGAAATGCGCGCTCATCAGGTCGGCGATCGGCCCGTAGAAATTATGCGGCGCGACGTTGACCTCGAAGGCATCGGCGAGCGTCGCGATGCGGACGGCCTGGTGGAGGCCGTTCCACGGCACGTCGATGATCGCCGCGTCGACCGCGTATTCCTCGAAGAACGGGCGGTAGCCGTGCAGGCCATAGATCGATTCGAGCGAGGCGATCGGCGTCGCGGTCGAGCGGCGCACCTGCGCCAGCGCCTTCGGATCGTGCGTGTCGCATTCGAGCCAGGTGAGATTGTAGCGCTCGGCCGCCTTGGCGATGCGGATGAAGCCCTCGGTGCGCTGGCTGAAATTGAGATCGCACAGGATGCCCGGCTGGCTCCCGAGCCCCTCGCGGAACGCGGCCAGCACCTCCGTCACCGAGCCGACGATGCGCGCGTCGACATTGCGCTCGAGAAATCCGGGCGCGATGCGGAAGCCGCCGTTGAAGCTCCTCGGCTCCGGCCCGTCGAGGAAGATCGGATTGGTCTTGATCGCCGTGAAGCCGCGCGCGAGCGCTTCCTCGCCGAGGCGCTTAATGTCGTCGCGCGAGCGGATGCGCGGCTTGCCCAGGTGCTTTTCGAAGAATTCGGGAAAGCGCAGGCGGAACATGCCGCAATGCGACCAGTAGACGGTGAGGCGGTCGCGGACCGCGCCGCCGAAGAGCTGGCACACGGGAACGCCGAGCGCCCTCGCCTTCACATCGAGGCAGGCATTCTCGATCGCGGCGATCGCCTGGGCATTGAGGCCGCCGGCGGCGAGCCGCGTCACGGCGTGGAGCGTCGTGCTGAGCCGGCCGACCTCGCGCGGATCCATGCCGACGACGAGTGCCGCGAATTTCTGGATGAGCTCGCTAGTGCCGCCGGCGCCGAACCCGTCGCTGTATTCCGACCAGCCGACGAGCCCCTCGTCGGTCGACAGCTTGAGGAACGAGAAGGTGCGCCAGCCGCCATCGGCGTGCAGGCTTTCGAGCTTGGTGATCTTCATCGGACTGCTCCCTCGAGCGCGATCCCATGGGCGAGCGGCGCGCCGTCCAGATAGCGGCGCAGATTGTCGACCGCGACCGCGGCGAGGCGCGCGCCGCCCACGGGCCCGCACGCTCCCGCGACATGCGGCGTCACGATCAAATTGGGCGCGGCCCAGAGCGGATGCCCCTCGGGCAGCGGTTCGGGATCGGTGACATCGAGGCCCGCGCCCGCGATCACGCCATCGCGGAGCGCCGCCGCGAGCGCCGCGGAATTGACGAGCGCGCCGCGCGCGATGTTGACGAGCACCGCGCCGCGCTTCATCAGCGCCAATTCCTGCGCGCCGATCAGGTGATGCGTCTCCGGGCCGAGCGGCAGCGCCAGGATGACGGCGTCGGCGCGCGGCAGAACCGTGTGAAGATCACCGATCGGCAGGACCGCGTCGGCGAGCGGCGACGGGCTCGCACGGCGTCGGAGCGCGGTGATCCGCGCGCCCATCGGCCGCACGATGCGCGCGATCTCCGAGCCGATGCTGCCGAAGCCGGCGATGACGATCTCGCCGCCGAACGGGATCGACATTTTGGGCGCCATGGCGCGCTCCCAGCGCGCCCTCGCCGTGTTCGCCGCGCAATCGAGGAGGCGCCGCTCGAGCGCCAGCATCAGCGCCACGGCATGGGTCGCAACGGCCGGCGCATAGGCATCGCCCGCGCCGGTCACGACGAGCCCGTCCGGCACGCCGAATTCGACGAGCGCGTCATAGCCGGCGGTGAGGAGCTGAAGCCATGCGATGGCGCTGTGACGCTCGCGCAGCGCCGCCGCGAGCGGCGCGGTATAGACCGGGTTCGGGCACATCAACACGTCGTGCGCGGCGAGCGCGCGAATGACGGCGTCGACATCGGCGGCGATCGTCAGCGCGACGCCCGGCATGGGCTCGAGCGCGGCCGCGATCTCGGCCCGGCCGAGGCTCGCGCAGAGCAGGACGCGAACGGGTTTCGGGGCGTTCATGTCATCGCGCGCGCTTGGTGATGGGAGGTCCGCCGCTCAGTCGAGGTTCATGACGAGCTTGCCGACGTTGAGCTTGACGCTCGGATCGAGCTCGCGGAAGGCGTTGTAGAAATTCGCGATCTTCGCCGGATCGACATGCGCCGAGGGCACGAAGAAATCGATCTTGCGCAGGAAATCGTAGGATTTGGCGATGTCGTCCTGGTTCATCTTGGTTCCGGCGAAGAGAATTCCGTCCGCCTCGTCCTTGTTTTTCCCATCGTTGAACCACGCCTCGGCCTGGACATAGGCGTCGAGAAACTTCTTCGCCGTCGCCTCGTGCGTTTTGACCCAGCTCACATTGACGATCTCGGCGGTGAACGGCACGTCCTTCGCATAGTCGATGGCGTAGCCGAGATTGGCGAAGCCATGCGCCGCGGCGGTGAAAAGCTGCGGCGCCGTCAGGATGGCGGCGTCGGCCGTTCCGGATTCGAGCGCCGCAAAGCGCGCCGCCGTCGAGCCGGCATAGACGAAATCGATGTCCTTGATCGTCATGCCGTTGCCTTCGAGCATCTTGTTGAAATAGACCAAGGTCGCGCCCTTGGGCCCGTCGACGATGACGATCCGGCCCTTGAGCTCCTTGAAGCTCTTCAGCTCCTTCTTCGCCATGACGGCATAGGGGCCCGACGCGCCGTCGATGGCGACGATGGCGATGCCCGCGCCCGCGGCAAAGGCATTCATCGGATCGGCGATGCCGGCGGCGATCCCGACCGTGGTCGAGCCCGCGGTCAGCGATTGCAGCATCGCCGAGCCGGTTTGCGACGAGACGAGGTCGATCTGCAAACCCGCTGCGGCATAGAATCCCTTCGCTTCGGCGATGTAGTGCGGCCACAGCACCGCGCTCGCCGTCCCGACCGAGCCGACCTCGACGAGCTCGGCGGCGCGCGCGAGGGGAGATGCGGCCAAGACCAAGGGCGCAAGCGTCACCGCGAGCTTCAATCCCGTCCGCATCGGTCCCTCCGCCTTCCGCCGAAATTCCGCGCGCCGGCTCAGGCGAGCGCTTCCTCGCCCAGCGGCACGCGCCGCACCTCGTGCGCCTGAAGCGCCGGCAGCACGTCGCGCGCGAAGCGGCGGATCTGTTCGAGGAAAAGTTCCTGCGGCAGGCCGCCGCGGTTGAAGCTCACATTGATGCAGTTGGCGCCGGCCCGCTCGGCCGCATCGATGATCCGCTCCTTGACCTCGCCGGCCGTGCCCCAGGGCATGTTCTCGGCCTGACGCGCCACGTCGTCCATCGTCAAGCCGCGGAAATCCTCGCGCGCCCGCTCGATCGCCTGCAGATTCTCGGGCCGCACATAGTCGCTCGAGCTCGTCGACATGTAGCCGCGCTCGCGGCCGATGCTGGTCTCGGTGAAATTGCCGTGACTGTACAAGGTGCGATTGAAATAGAGGTGATAGGGCCCCATCTCCGCGACCGCTCTCGCCTTGCTGTCGGCGACGTAGGCGCCGACGCCGAGCGACAGGTGGTCGGGCGTGATGCGGTGCCCGTGCGCGGCAAGGCATTTCGCGTAGTAGCGGATGATGTCCTCCTGCAAGCCGCGCCCGCCCGGGCCGCGCCCCTGGCCGGGCGTGATGGTGATGTTGTGCTTGCCGGCGAACTCGATCGATTCCTTGCTGCCGGTGATCGGGATCCAGACCGGCGGATGCGGCCGCTGCACCGGGCGCGGCCACATCGCCACATCCTTGTACGACCAGAACTTGCCGCTATAGGAGAAGACTTCTTCGGTCCAGGCGCGAACCACGATCTCGTAGGCCTCCTCGAAGCGGGCGCGAGAATTGGCGAGCGGAACGTTGTGGACCTGGTACTCGCGCGGGATGCCGCGCGCGAAGCCCGAGATCAGGCGGCCGCCGCTGAGGCAATCGATCATCGCCAGCTCCTCCGCGAGCCGCATCGGCTCATGCAGCGGCAGGAGATTGCCGTAGATCAGGAGCTTCGCGCGCCTGGTGCGCTGCGCCGCCGCCGACGCCATGAGGTTCGGCGAATTCATGAGGCCGTAAGGCGAGCAGTGATGCTCGTTGAAGCCGATGCCGTCATAGCCGAGCCGGTCGGCTTCCTCCCACGCCGCCAGATGCTCGGCATAGGTGCGGACCGCCACCTCCGACTTGAAGTGCCGCGCCGGCAGCGGATAGGGCAGCTCGTTCGCCACCTTGAGATGGTCGAGCTGCTCGCCATAGGCCAGCAGGTCGAAGACGAAGACTTTCATCGCGGCCTCACCAGACAGGTTGCGTCAATCATCGTGAGGGCCCCGGCCGGGAACGTCAACGTGCCGGCGCTGACGGTTCCGCGGCAGCGTGGCCTTACAACCCGAACACCCGCTTCGCGTTGTCGCCGCGGATCGCCTCGCGCGCATCCGGCGCGAGCGCCCCGGTATTGGCGAGCGCGCCGGCCATGTCGTGGACCTGGTGGGGATAGTCGGTGCCGTAGAGCACCCGGTCCGCGCCCACGACATCGATCATGTAGCGCAGCGCGCCAAGATCGTAAGTGATGCAGTCGTAATAGATGCGCTTCAAATACACCGACGGCCGCGCCTTCACCTTGCGGCGCGACGGCAGCTCGACTTCGTCGCCCTTGTCGAAGCGGCCGACCAGATAGGGCAGCGTGCCGCCGCCGTGGGAGGCGATCAGCTTCAGGTTCGGATAGAGGTCGAGGAAGCCGTCGAAGATCATCCGGGCGAAGCACAGCGTGGTATCGGCCATGAAGCCGACCGCCCAGGAGAGGTCGTATTTCCCCATGTCCATCATGTCGACCCCGGGCGGATCGGTGGGGTGGATCAGCACGGGCAGCGCGCGGCGGTCGATCTCCTGCCAGATCGGGGCGAAGACCGGGTCGGTCAGGCTGCGGCCGGCGACATTGGCCAGCACCATGACGCCCGACGCGCCGGTGTCGCAGGTGCGCTTCAGCTCGGCCACCGCGCGCGCGGGATATTCCCAGGGCAGCGATGTGTACCACAGGATGCGGCCGGGATATTTCCGCTGCGCCGCCGCCATCGAGTCGTTCGACTGGCGGGCGACCTGGAGGCTGATCTCCTCGCCGCCCCAGTAGCAGTTGGGGCACGTCAGCGAGACGATGGCGACGTCGATCTTGTTGGCGTCCATCGCCGCCATGCGCAGATCGTAGTCGAGATGCCCGGGCTGCGGGATGGCGACCGGCGTGTCGCCGCGGAAAATCTCCTCGCGCCCGTCGGGCCGCATCTTGAGACTGTAGACGCCGCCCTTGGCGCGCAGCACGGCCAGATACTCGTTCGTGTACATGTGCGTGTGCACATCGATGATCGGCATGATGCCTCCTTCGTCCCGGCCGCGCTCGCGCGCGCACACCTTATTCGAGCGGCGGCGCGGCGCACTTCGCCGCAGCGTTACTTCGCCCGCGCCATGCGGATCGGACTGACCGGGCCTTGCGGCGACAGGCCGGCATAGCCCTCGACCAGATCGAGATCGACGATCATCGCGACGCCGAGATGGGCGAAGTCGTGATCGCGTTCGACCTGCGCCATGCCGTCGTAGATCCGTTTGCGCGCCGCCTCGCTTCCCTCGATCCAGGCACGGCCTTGGAAGCTGTAGGTCGCCTTCGAATCCTCGTCGCGATACATCAGCGCCACTTTCGGGTTCGTCCGGATCGCGTGCAGCATCCTGCCGCCCTCGTTGCGCACCCAGATCGCAAGCTGAGTATCGCTGAAGGCCTGGGTCGAGCCGCGGAACGTCACGTTGGGCTGGCCGGTCTCGTCGACATAGCTGATGAGGATCGGATGCCGCTCCTGCAACGCAGCGTTGATGCGCTCCTTGAGATCGGGCGGCAGCTTGAGCTCGCCTGGCGGGCGCGGCGCACCCGGCAGCATCTGCTGCTGGAGGCGCGCGATCTGGCCGCCTTTCACCTGCACAGTGAGCACGAGCCGGGCGCCGTTCGGCATCGTGCCGACCGCTTGCACCGCGTCGCCCTTGTCCTCGCAGGTCCAGCGCGCCTCGACATAGGCACCCGCGGCGGGCGATTTGGTGAAGCGTTCGAGGACGCCGTCCTTGCCTTTGAGATCGACGTTCAATGCCTGAAAACGTGCGTCCGGCGCCAAAAGATCGGGCGCAAAGTTCGCCAGGAATTTTGCGACGATCTCGGTTTGCTGCGACATGATCCCTCCTCCTCGTTCTGCGATCGGCGCCCGTCAGCGCTTGAGGTCGTCCTCGCTGGCATCGAAGGCCGCCATGAGGCGGCCGTGGCGCGCTTCGACCGCGCTCCGCCGCGACGGGTCGGTGACGATGTAGAGCCGGTTCTCGCGGATGGCGCGCAGCACCATCGGCGCCACGCGGTCGGGATCGAGCCCGGCGGCGTTGTTCGCCAGAAAGCGCGCGTTTCGTTCCGCCAAGGACGGGTCGGCCATGATGTCGAGGCCGCCGCCAAAGCGCGCCGGCCGGTTGCGCCCGTTCATCGGCATGTTGGTGCGCACGCTGGCCGGGCACAGAACGCTGACGCCGATCGTGCTGCCTTTCAACTCATCCGCCAGCGCTTCGGAGAGTCCGACGATCGCGAACTTGGTGCTGGCATAGACGCCCGCCAGCGCGGTGCCGATGAGCCCGGACATCGAGGCGGTGTTGACGATGTGCCCGCCCTCGCCGTGCGCCTTGATGTGCGGCAGAAATGTGCGGATGCCGGTGACGGTGCCGCCGACATTGACGCCCCAGACCCAGTCCCAATCGGACGCCGCGATCTGATCGACCGGCCCGGCGCGCGACACGCCCGCATTGTTGCAGAGGACATGCACCTTGCCGAACCGGGTGAGGGTTTCCTCGGCCGCCGTCTCGTACGCCGCGCTCAGCGACACATCGAGCACGGTCCCCTCGAGCCGGTTGTCGTAGATCGCGAGCGATGCGAGCGCCCGCTCCAGCGCGCTCTCTTCGATGTCGGCCAGCATCACGTTCATGCCGGCCTGGAGAAAGGCCTTGGCGAGCGCGAAGCCGATGCCGCTGGCGCCGCCCGTGACGAAAGCCGTTTTGCCGTTGAAGTCCTGCATCTCGATCTCCGGGGCCGCGGCCCTAGCCAACTCTCACCGCGGGCGCTTGATGCTCACCCTCGTGCCGCGATCGCTCTTGGTTCAATCGTACTGCGCCAGACGACGCTTGGCGCCACGGCTTGAATTTGGACGGGTGCAGAGATTTGCCCGAATTGTGCTCAGCACGGCGGCGTCTCAGGTCGGTGGTGAGACCAACAGAGCGTTGGTCGGCGAGACGGAGGCTTTCCAGCAGATAGACGTAGTGCAGGGAAAGGCCCTCCTTCGCCGATGGCTTCGGAGGGCATCCTGCTTCGCGGTCGAGGTCAAGAAAATCCTGCGAAGCGCGTCAGCGCGAAGCAGGATGGCGGAGGGGACAGGATTCGAACCTGCGATAGGGTGTTATCCCTATAACGGTTTAGCAAACCGCCGCCTTCAGCCACTCGGCCACCCCTCCGCGCAAGAGTGGTAGCACCACGGCGTATGCTGAAAAGCTATGTAGCGGCGAGACTTAGGGGTGTCAACGCAAGCCGCGCATACCGTGGAATGCACTGCAAACAAAGGCCGAAATGGTACCGCGTTGGTACGCGGCACAAGCCGGCACAGTCTCAGCGATCGAACTGAGGCGAAGCGCCGCCTCGATCGCCGCGGCGGCCGCCGTGTCCTTCTTCGAGAGCAGGTGCGCGTAGGTCCGCAGGGTGAAGGCGGCCGAGCCGTGCCCAATCCGACGGCTGACCGTCATCAGCTTGTAGATAGCTTCCGTGGTGGAACATCGGCGTACACGCGCCCGTTCTCGACGCGCACCGCGAAGCAGGCGACTGGCGGCCGATTGGTCGCCGCGACGCAGCGTCCATCGTGCAGGCTGAAGCGGAATCGATGCCAGGGGCAGGTGATCTCGCGCCGCGCGGCGCTTACCTCGCCCTGACCCAAGGGACCGGCCCAGTGCGGGCACACCGCGTCCAAAGCATAGACATCGTCCCCGATCCGCACGACGGCGACGCCTCGATTTCCGACGCGCACTTCTTTGGACTTGGCCTCATTTAACTCAGCGAGCGTGCACAGAAGCTGGTCCACGGGTGCTACCAAGCGAGCAGCGGCGAGGCATCGTCGAGCCCCGCGCGGCGGAAGCGGTAGGCCAGCGGATGCTCATGGCCGCAACGAGGGCATTTGCGGCGCGCGGGGTCGGCGTTGAAGTCAGCGACCGCGTCGGCTTCGCCGCGCCAGAACCGTTCGATGCTATGCGGGCCGGTGGCGAACTCGCGCCGGGAGATTGGCGCGGCGCAGGCCGGACAAATCCACAAGATCGCGTCCTTGGCGTAAGCCTGAGGTGAGCCGCCGAGGATTATGGCGTAACGCACAAAATCCTCGCGCGCGATGCGAAACCAGACGATATCCGCATCGCAGGTGCGCCAGTAACCGAAAAGTCGCTCGACGTGGTGCGGTGTGCCGCCCTTCACCACGTGCATGACGGTCTCGTCGTCTGGAATGCGCAGGACGCCGCCTTCGCGCGCCTCCCACAAGGTCAGCCGCGGCTCACCCGCCGCACGGCATTCGACCCAAACGTTATAGTCGTGCGTGCGGATCCAGCGACCGAGCGTCGCACTATCCGGCCCGATCGGCAGGAGGTATCTGAGGACGGGCTCTTCCATTTCACCAATAGAGCCGCGCCTGCGCCTCTTCCGGCGTATCCTTCACCTTGTTCCAACAATACCCCAATGGGTTGACGTGGCCGCATTCGGGGCAGGTGCGCAGCTTGGCATCCGCGTTGTAGCGGCGAACAGCCTCCAGCTCTCCCTTCCAGAAACCGGCCAGCCCGGTCTGCCCCGTCTCCACGGCCAAGTCGAAGAGCAGCGTCAGGCAATTCTCGCAGTACCACGCGAACAAATCCCTCTCCTTGCCGGCCGGCCGCCCTTGCACGATGCACCAATAGCCGGGCTTGCCCTCGCTCGCGCTCGCGATCGGCAGATAGAGTTCGTCCTTGTCGTTGATGTGCCAGTAGCCCCAATTATGCAAGACCCGATGCGGAGTCCCGGCGGTGGTTATGCGCAAGGTCCAAGGTTGATCCTCGCCGCCTGTAATGCCGCGCGGCCCCAATTCGACATAGCGTTTGATGTTCCCCTTTTTGGGATCATCGATCGCAAGCGCGCTGATGGCCCGGCGCCGCACGCCTAAGATATTGTGCCCGACGGACCGGAAGCCCAAGAAATGGGGTATGATGGTGTCGGCGAGCAGGTCCCAATCTTCAGCAATCTTTTCGATTGGTTCCTTGATCTCGATCTGCGCGAACATACCAAGTCTTCCCCTTTAACAAGCGCATCCAGAATCGCACCTGCGGCCGCGCACGTCAATTGAGCGCCTATCAGGGATGCCTAACGGAATGGTTGGTCTATCCTAGCATATCGCCCGATCGCGGGCCTAAGATGGCTACATCGCGTAATGACCCTGCGCCGGAAAATGCTAGCCTCGCGACATAATCACGGGAGGAAACCATGAGATTTAACCGCCGCGCCTCCGCTTTCGCGCTGCTGCTGGGCTCGGCGCTGCTTGCCGCGTGCCCTGCGCTCGCGCTCGACAAGGTGCGCGCGGTCAAGGCGGCGTCGGCGTGTGGGCCTTCACCGTGCTCAACGTCGGCATGCAGCAGGGATCTTCCAGAAATACGGCATCGAGGTCGAGATCAGCAGCGCCGGGGGCGATGCGAAGGTGGCGCAGGCGCTCGCCTCCAACAGCGTCGATTTCGGCTCAGCTCGGGGCCGGCAATGGCGTTCGCGGCAAAGGCGCGCCGCAGATCGCAGTCGCGGCGTTCGCTTCGGCTATGCGCAACGGCAGTATGGTGGTCGGCGCCAATTCGCCGATCAAGACGGTCGCCGACTTGAGGGGCAAGACCGTCGGCATCACCACCACCGGCTCGCTCACCGAATGGCTCGCAAAGCAGATCGCGATCCAGGAAGGATGGGGGGACGACGGCGTCAAGACCGTCGCGCTCGGCACTTTCGATGCGAATGTCGCCGCGCTCGAAACGCATCAGATCGACGGCATCGTCGCCACGACCGAGGCGGCCTATGGCATGGAGGAGAAGAACACGGGCCGGATTCTCTTCGGGTTCGACCGCTTCGCGCCCAATTTCATCACGCTCGCCGTCTACGCGCGCGACGCGTTCGTCAAGGATAGCCCCGATGTGGTGAATCGCTTTCTCGAAGGATTTTTTGCGACGATCCACTTCATGAAGACCAACAAGGACGCGACCGATGCGATCGGCAGCAAGGTTCTCGACATGAGCCCGGCGGCGATGGACAAGACCTACGACTACGAAATCTCGATGTTCATCGACGATGGGACGTTCGACCCGAAGGCGCTCGAAGTACTGAAGAAATCGTGGATCGACATGGGCACGCTGTCGAGCATTCCGAGCAACGACAAGCTCTTCACGACCCAATTCGTGCCGGTCAAATACTGAGGCGCCGCCCAGATCAACATCGCTCGAGGCGGTGCGCTAAGGAAAACGCCGGAAATACGGCGCGGGCGGCATCGATGGGGATGGAAGGGGACCGGCGCTAACGGTTTAGCAAACCGCCGCCTTCAGCCACTCGGCCACCCCTCCGCGCAAGAGTGGTAGCACCACGGCGCATGCCGAAACCTTCTAGCGAGCGCCTCCGGCGCCTGTCAACGCGGGTTCCGGGCGAGGGGCGGTTTACCTCATCTTAATAAAGAGCGCCCGATCATTCCCGCCGCGGAGAGTGGGAGAAGGACATGGGGCTGTCCAGGCGTTCCATCGAGATGCTGCTCGATCTCGTCGAGATCAAGCTCAGCTATATGGACATTTCCGATCGCGAGGATGCCCGCGACATGCAGATCCTCGAGCGCTGCAAGGCCGAGCTCAGGGCGCTCGACCAGGGGACCCAGGCGATGCTCGCGAACGAGCGCCGCCGGCTTGTGCGCCCGCGCGCCGAACTCTAGCGCCTAGAAGCTCGCCGCCATCGCGCGCGCCGCCGCCGGCCGCGCCGCGATCGCCTTGAACCAGCGCTCGACATTGGGGAATTCGGCGAGCGCCACCTTGTGCCACTCGTAGCGCGCGACCCACGGATATGTCGCCATGTCGGCGATCGAGTAGTCGCCCGCGAGATAGGGCGCCTCGCCGAGCCGCTTGTCCATCACGCCATAGAGCCGCCGCGTCTCCTTGACATAGCGCTCCTGCGCGTAGGGGATCTGCTCCGGCGCCTGGCGCAGGAAATGATGCGCCTGGCCGAACATCGGGCCGACGCCGCCCATCTGGAACATCAGCCATTCGAGCACGGCGTATTTGCCGCGCGGATCGGACGGCATGAACTTGCCGGTCTTGTCGGCGAGATAGATGAGCATGGCGCCCGATTCGAACACGCGCAGCGGCTTGCCGCCGGGCCCGTCGCGGTCGATCAGCGCCGGGATCTTGGAATTGGGATTGATGGCGATGAATTCGGGCGTGAACTGCTCGCCCTTGCCGATATTGATCTTGTGCAGCTCGTAGGGGAGCCCGGTCTCCTCGAGCATGATCATCGGCTTGCGCCCGTTCGGCGTGCCCCAGGCATAGAGATCGATCATCGCAGTCCCTTTGCTGATGTGCCGGGCGCCTCCTAGCGCACGGCCGGCGCGCGCGGAAGGGGCGGAGCGGGAACGAAGCTCCCGTCCTGGCGTTCGCCCGGCGCGGAAATCCGCCCCGGGCGAGGGAGTTTTGCATGCGTATTCTGGTGACCGGCGCCGATGGATATATCGGCGCGATGCTGACGCCGCTCCTGCTCGAGCGCGGCCATCGGGCGGTCGGATTGGATGCGGGCTTCTACCGCGACGGCTGGCTCTACGAGGACGGGCGCAAGCGCCCCGACACCATCGCCAAGGATATTCGCGACATATCGGCGGCCGATCTCGCCGGCTTCGACGCCATCGTGCACCTGGCCGAGCTCTCGAACGATCCCCTGGCGCAGCACGACCCGCGCCTCACTTACGCGATCAATCACCGCGGCTCGGTCGAGCTCGCGCAGAACGCCAAGGCGGCGGGCGTGCGCCGCTTCGTCTATACCTCATCGTGCAGCGTCTATGGCGCCGCCGCAGAGGGCGGCTTCCGCACCGAGGAGTCCCCGCCCAATCCGCAGACCGCCTATGCCGACTGCAAGGTGCTGGTCGAGCGCGACGTCATGGCGCTCGCGGATGACGGCTTCGCGCCCGTGTTCCTGCGCAACGCCACCGCCTATGGGCCGAGCCCGCGCATGCGCTTCGACATCGTCCTGAACGATCTCTGCGGCCATGCCTGGACGAGCGGCGAGGTGAAGGTCTTGAGCGACGGCACGCCGTGGCGCCCGCTCGTCCATGTCGAGGACATCTGCCTGGCGATCGCGCTGGCGCTCGAAGCGCCCAAGGACGCCGTCCACGGCCAGATCTTCAATGTCGGCGACGATGCGCAAAACTATACCGTGCGCGAGATCGCCGAGATCGTGGCCGCGTGCTTTGCCGGATCGAAGCTGAGTTTCGGCCCGCCCAGCGCCGACAACCGCTCCTACCGCGTCGCCTTCGGCAAGATCGGCGAGCACCTGCCCCTCTTCCGCTGCCGCTTTTCCGCCGCCGACGGCGCGCAGCATCTCCACGACGTGTTCGCCGGCATCGGCATGAGCGCCGACACGTTCGCCTTCCGCGCCTACACGCGGCTGAAGCAGCTACAGTATTTGGTCGCGACCGGCGCGCTCGACCGCGAGTTCCGCCGCGCCGCGGAGCGGTCACCGCTCGTCAGCGCATGATCTTCGCCACAACGCGGCTTCCCGGCCTCGTCTTCGTCGAACCCGAGCCGCAGCGCGACGAGCGCGGCTCGTTCGCGCGCATCTGGTGCCGGCGCGAATTTGAAGCCGCCGGGCTCGATGTCGCGATCGCGCAATCGAGCCTCTCGGCGAACCGCCGGCGCGGCACCTTGCGCGGCCTCCATTTCCAGCGCCCGCCGCACGACGAGGTGAAGCTCGTGCGCTGCATCCGGGGCGCGATCTTCGACGTGGCGGTCGATTTGCGGCCCGGCTCGGCCACCTATCGCCACTGGCAGGGGTTCGAGCTCTCCGCCGAGAACGGCGCCGCACTCTATATACCTAGGGGCTTCGCGCACGGGTTCGAGACGCTCGCCGACGAGAGCGAGGTGCTCTATCAGATCTCGGCCTTCTATGCGCCCGAAGCATCATCGGGCGTGCGCTGGGACGACCCCGCCTTCGCCATAAAATGGCCGTTTCCCCCGGCGGCGATCTCGGAAAAAGACCGGTCCTGGCCCGATTATCGCGCGTTAACCACGTTGCGCTAAGATCGCGCGGCACGCCGGCTGGCGTGCGCGGGAAAGGACGAAGGCATGACGGCGCGGGTCCACCCCGTGATCCTGTCCGGCGGCTCGGGGACGCGGCTTTGGCCGATGTCGCGGGCGCTGCATCCGAAGCAGCTTTTGCCGCTCGTCAGCGAGCGCAGCCTGCTCCAGGAAGCGGCGCTGCGCGTCGCCGATGCGACCGTCTTCGGCCCTCCGCTCGTCATCGCCAATGACGAGCACCGCTTCATGGTGGCCGAGCAGCTTCGTCTCGCCGAGATCACGACGCGCGCCATCGTGCTCGAGCCGACGGGCCGCAACACCGCGCCCGCGGTGGCGGTCGCGGCGCTCCTGCTGTTGCAGGCCGAGACGGATGCGCTCCTCCTCGTCATGCCGTCGGATCACGTGATCGGCGACGTGCCGGCGTTCCGCGCCGCGATCGGGCGCGCGGCGGAAGCGGCGCAGACGGGGCACCTCGTCACCTTCGGCATCACCGCCGACCGGCCCGAGACCGGCTACGGCTATATCCGGCGCGGCGACGCGATCGCCGGCGCGCACGGCAGCTTCGCGGTCGCGGCGTTCGTGGAAAAGCCCGACCGCGCGCGCGCGGAAACCTATCTCGCGTCGGGCGAGCATTACTGGAACAGCGGCATCTTCCTCATTCCCGCGGCGCTTCTCGTCACCGAGATGGAGCGGCTTCATCCGGCGACCTTGGCCGCCTGCCGCACGGCGCTCGAGCGCGCCAAGGCCGATCTCGATTTCCTGCGCCTCGACCGCGATGCCTTCGCGACGTGCGAGAACATCTCGCTCGACTACGCGGTGATGGAGCATACGCGCCATGCCGCGGTCGTGCCGGTCGAGATGGGCTGGAGCGATGTCGGCACGTGGGACGCGCTGTGGCAGATCGGCGCGAAGGACGCCGCCGGCAACGTGCTCTCGGGCGATGTCGTCGCCGAGGACTCGAAGAACTCCTATCTCCGCTCGGAGGTGGGGTTTCTCGCCGCGCTCGGGGTCGAGGATCTGGTCGTGGTCGCGACCGGCGACGCGACCCTTATCGCGCACCGGAGCCGCGCCGCCGATCTCAAGACCTTGATCGCGCGGCTCGAGCGCGATGGCCGGCCGGAGCTTGCCGCGCACCCGCTCGTCCATCGCCCGTGGGGAACCTACCGCACGATCCACGCCGGCGAGCGCGTCCAGGTGAAGCACATCATGGTGAAGCCGGGCGGCAAGCTGTCGCTGCAGATGCATCATCATCGCGCCGAGCATTGGGTCGTCGTGTACGGCACCGCCAAGGTCGTGCGCGGCAACGACGAGATCATGCTGTACGAGGACCAGTCGACCTATATCCCGCTCGGCACGCAGCATCGCCTCGAGAATCCGGGCAAGATTCCGCTGCACCTGATCGAGGTACAGTCGGGCAGCTATCTCGGCGAGGATGACATCGTCCGCTTCGAGGACACTTACGGCCGGGCCTGAGCGCTCAGATCTGCGTGCTCAGGCGCAGCAGGAAGATGTTCTGCGAATAGCCGGTCGTCGATTGCAGTCCGCTCGAATCGCGGCGCTGGAAGGTCCAGGTGAATCCGACATAGAAATTGCGGTTCATCAGGTATTTGGCGCCGGCCCCGAAGCTGTAGACGTCGTCGGTGCGGTCGATGCCCTTCCAGTCGTCGTTCTCCCAGCTCGCATTGCCGTTGAGCAACACGTTGCGCAGGAGCTCGTGATCGAGGCTGATCCCCTCGATGCTCGCGAGATAACCCGGCGAAAGCGCCGAGCCGGGCGCGAGCGTTCCGATTTCGGCATCGCTGTTCTGGACGGTGCGGGTCGAGGTCAGCTTCACGGTATCGAGCGTTGAGAAATTCCACACGACGTTCCCGCCGATATCGAGGCCGCCGATGCTGCCGAATTGCGAGGCGGAGTAATTCTGCTCGAGCCAGCCGCCATAGAGCTCGGCATAGGTCACGCCGGTGAGATCGACGCGCATGCCGGCATCGATGCGATAGCCGTCCGAATTGCGGATCGGAATGCCGTTTCCGGCGGCGTGATCGAATTGCTGCGTATTGCCCGAGCCGCGCAGATAGGCTTGGTAATCAGGGTAGAAATCGTAAGTGCCCTTGACGGCGCCTTCGAAGCCGGTCTCGTTGCGGTCATCCTGGGGAACGAACCCGCCGCCGACGGCCGGCGGCGCCTCGTAGTCGGACCGCGTCACGATGCCGTCGACCCGATAGCCGATGCGGGTGCCGGTCTGCTCGAGGCCGACATTGCCGGTCTCGGTGTTGTAGACCACGGGCGTGGCGGCATTGCCCGGAGAATCCGGCGAGGTGCGCGGGATGTGCAGGCGGTCGATGCGCACGCCGGCGAGGATGTGCGTCAGCGCCGTCAGGTCGATGCGGCCGCTCACGGCGCCGAACGCGTCGTCGTAATTCTCGCTGCTGTGGCTCGAGTAGCGGCCGAGCGCCGCGCCGGCGCTCACCTCGATCTCGTTCTGCGGCAGGTTCGAGATGATGTCGAAGCTCGGCATGACCTGCGTCAGCCAGGCGCCGATCTTGCCGCCTTCCGTCGCGAACAGATTGTCGTTGTAGCCTTCGTCGATCTCGGCGCGCGGGAAGAAGAAGAAGTCGCCGAAGCGGATGCCGAGCGGATCGAACTCGGGCCGGTCGCGATCGGTCACCGTCTTGCCGACCACTTGCGGCTCGCCAGGCTGCGGCGGCGCCGTGGGCGAAGTCGGCAGCGGCGGAACCGGCAGCAGAGGCTCGATCACTTGCGCCCGTGCGAGAACCGGCATCAGGCCGAGCGAGGCAGTGCACACAGCAACGATCAGTGAGCGGCGCATGGCGGCAGTCCCCTCCGCGCCAAAACCAACGGCAAAACTAAGCAGTTGATATCAAAGGCCGGATACGCTGACAAGCGGGCGCCGAACTCTGCCGCGGAATGGTCACGACTCGTGGCAATTCAATCACACTCGCGGAAGATTCCCATCCGAAAGTACGAAAACCCGTCACCACAGCAGGTAGATGAGGCCGAGCGGCACGGCCCAGCCAATCAGGCCCGAGGCGACGATCACCACGAGCCGCACCCCGGCGGGAAGCGCCCGCACGTCCGCGACGACCGCTGGAGTGTCGCCGCCAATATTTTCGTCGATCCCCTCGAGCCTTCGCACGTGCGTGCCTCGCTCGGACTCCCCACCCCTACGTTACCACGTCGCGCGGGAAGCGCAATTCTCAACCTAGGCGGGCGCGCAGCCGCTCGTTGACCAGGGCCGGGTTGGCTTTCCCGCCGCTCGCCTTCATGACCTGACCGACGAAATAGCCGAACAGCTTGTCCTTGCCGGCGCGGTATTCGGCGATTTTCTCCCCCTCACGCGCGAGCACCGCCTCGATCGCGGCGTCGATGGCGGCGGGATCGGTCACCTGGCGCAGCCCCTGCTCGGCGACGATCGCCTTGGCGCCCTTGCCGGATTCGACCATCGCCGCGAACACGTCCTTGGCGAGCCGCCCCGAGATCGTGCCGTCGGCGATCAGATCGAGCAGCTCGCCCAGCGCCGCAGCGCCCACCGGCGCATCCTCGATGCCGACGCCCGCCTTGTTGAGGACGCCGAAAAGATCGCCCGTCACCCAATTGGCGGCGAGCCTGCCGTCGCGGCCTTTCGCCACCGCCTCGAAATAGTCGGCATGCGCCTTTTCGGCGACGAGCAGGTCGGCCTCCGCCGCGCTCAGGCCATAGTGCGCGATGAAGCGCGCCTTCTTGGCGTCAGGCAGTTCGGGAAGGTGCGCGCCAATGTCCTTCACCCAAGCCTCGTCGAGCACGAGCGGCAGGAGATCGGGATCGGGGAAATAGCGGTAGTCGTGCGCCTCTTCCTTGCTGCGCATCGGCCGCGTGATGCCGCGCGCGGCATCGAAGAGCCGCGTCTCCTGCGCGACCGTGCCGCCGTCTTCGAGAAGCTCGACCTGGCGGCGCGCCTCGTACTCGATCGCCTGCATCACGAAGCGCACCGAATTGACGTTCTTGATCTCGCAGCGCGTGCCCAGGGGCCCGCCCGGCCGGCGCACCGACACGTTGGCGTCGCAGCGCAGGCTGCCCTCCTCCATGTTGCCGTCGCACGTGCCGAGATAGCGCAGGATGGCGCGCAGCTTGCGCAGATAGGCGCCCGCTTCCTCGGCGCTGCGCAGATCGGGCTCGGACACGATCTCCATGAGCGCGACGCCGGCGCGGTTCAGATCGACGAAGGTCGCGTGCGGATGCTGGTCGTGCAGGCTCTTGCCGGCGTCCTGCTCGAGATGGAGCCGCGTGATGCCGATCTCGCGCGCGCTCCCGTCGGCGAGCTCGAGCGTGAGGCGGCCCTTGCCGACGATCGGCCGGTCGTATTGCGAGATCTGATACCCCGCCGGCAGATCGGGATAGAAATAGTTTTTGCGCGCGAACACCGAGACGAGATTGATCTGCGCCTCGAGCCCGAGCCCGGTCCGCACCGCCTGCTCGACGCAGACGCGGTTCAGCACCGGCAGCATGCCAGGAAACGCCGCATCGATGGTCGAGACCTGCGTGTTGGGCGCGGCGCCGAACGCTGTCGCGGCGCCGGAAAAAAGCTTCGCCTTGGCGATCACCTGGGCATGGACCTCGAGGCCGATCACGACCTCCCAGTCTCCGGTGCGGCCCGCGACGAGGCTCATGCGCGCCCCCCGGCGATGAAAGCGGGCGCGGCGGAAAAACCGGCGGCCGCTTCGAGCGCGGCGGCGACGCTCAGCACGGTCTCCTCGTCGAAGGCGCGGCCGATCACCTGGAGGCCCAGGGGCAAGCCGTCCTCGCTCAATCCCGCCGGCAGCGAGATCGCCGGCAATCCCGCGAGGCTCGAC
The DNA here is from genome assembly GCA_963729295.1 of uncultured Alphaproteobacteria bacterium. Lineage (GTDB taxonomy): Bacteria > Pseudomonadota > Alphaproteobacteria > ATCC43930 > CGMCC-115725 > DATJLY01. Next base: position 163,485 of record CAVSNJ010000007.1, on the reverse strand, counting down.
GGCACGGTGAACACGTCGTTCAGATACATCGCCACCGGATCGTCCATCTTCTCGCCGATGGCAAAGGCGGAGGACGGCGCGGTCGGCGTCAGGATCGCGTCGCAGCGCTCGAACGCGGCGGCGAAATCGCGCGCGATCAGGGTTCGAACCTTCTGCGCCTTCAGATAATAGGCGTCGTAATAGCCGGCGGAGAGGACATAGGTGCCGATCAGGATGCGCCGGCGCACTTCCGCGCCAAAACCCGCCCCGCGCGTTTCCTCGTACATCGCATCGAGACTTTCGCCCGGAACGCGCAGGCCGAAGCGCACGCCGTCATAGCGCGCGAGGTTCGACGACGCCTCGGCCGGCGCGATGATGTAATAGGCCGGCAGCGCGTATTTCGTGAGCGGCAGGCTGATCTCGACGATGCTGGCGCCGGCCGCTTCGAGCCAGCGCCGCCCCTCCTGCCACAGCGTCTCGATCTCGGTGGGCATGCCGTCGAGGCGATATTCGCGCGGGATGCCGATGCGCAAGCCGCGCACGGGCTTTGCGAGCGCCGCCTCGAAATCCGGCACCGGCATGGGCGCCGAGGTCGAATCCTTCGGGTCGTGCCCGGCCATGGCGCCGAGCATGATCGCGGCGTCGCGCACCGTGCGCGTCATCGGTCCGGCTTGGTCGAGCGAGGACGCGAACGCGACGATGCCCCAGCGCGAGCAGCGCCCGTAAGTGGGCTTCAACCCGACGATGCCGCAGAAACTCGCGGGCTGGCGGATCGAGCCGCCGGTATCGGTGCCGGTGGCGGCAAGCGCCGCGCGCGCCGCCACCGCCGCGGCCGAACCGCCCGACGATCCGCCCGGCACGAGCGGCCGGTTGTCGTGCCGCCGGCGCCACGGATTCTCGACATTGCCATAAGCGCTCGTGACATTGGCCGAGCCCATCGCGAACTCGTCCATGTTGACCTTGCCGAGCATCACGGCGCCGGCGCGCCAGAGCTTGGCCGTGACGGTCGATTCATAGGGCGGCCGGAATCCTTCGAGGATGCGCGAGCCGGCCGTCGTCGGCACGTCCTCGGTGCAGAACAGGTCCTTCACCGCGATCGGCACGCCTTCGAGCGCGAGCGCTTCGCCGCTGGCGAGGCGCCGGTCGGAGTGCGCCGCCATGGCGAGGGCGCGCTCCGGCGTCTCGACGAGAAAGGCGTTCAACGGGCGCGCCGCCGCGACCGCTTCGATATGCGCCTCGGCGAGTTCGCGGGCGGAGAATTTCTTCTGCCGCAAGCCATCGCGCGCGGCAGCGATGGTGAGGCCGGTGAGGCCCGTCACTCCACCACCTTCGGCACGACGAAGAATCCGCGCTGCTGCTGCGGCGCATTCTTGAGGATGCGCTCCCGGATATTGCCGTCGGTGACGACGTCGTCGCGCGCGGGGAGCCGCATGTCGGCGACGCTCGCCATCGGCTCGACGCCGTCGGTCGGCACCTCGTTCAACTGCGCGATCCAGTCGAGGATGTTGGACAGCTCGCGCGCCAAATGCTCCTGCTCGCCGTCCGGCACTTTGATGCGCGCGAGCGTGGCGATTCGCGCGACCGTGGCCTTGTCCAACGCCATGCGCGTCCCCTAGCATCCGTCATGCCGGTCTGCAACCCCAGCACCCTCAAGGACTTGCTTGCGCCGGGCGCGCGGCTCCTGGGGCTCGATGTCGGCACCAAGACCATCGGCATGGCGCTGTCCGACGCGCGGCTCGTCGTCGCCTCGCCGCTCGACACGATCGCCCGCACGCGCTTTCGCGACGATGCTGCGCGGATTTTCGCCGAGATCGAGAAGCACGGCGCGGGCGCCGTCGTCGTCGGCCTCCCGCTGGCGCTCGACGGAGGCGACAGCTCGCGCACGCAGGGCGTGCGCCAGTTCGCGCGCAATCTCCTGGCGCTGCGCGACCTGCCGCTCGCGTTCTGGGACGAGCGCTTCTCGACCGCCGCGGTCGAGCGCGCGATGATCGCGGCCGACGTGTCGCGCAAGCGCCGCGCCGCGCTCATCGACCAGGCCGCCGCCGCCTACATTTTGCAGGGTTTTCTGGATCGGATCGGGCGGGCGTCCTGAGTTACCCGCCGTAGCCCGCCTTGCGCATTGCATCGGCCGAAGCGAACAGCAGCACGTCGCCCGGCGCGAGCTCGGGCAGACGGTCGAAATCGGTCGAGGACAGTCTCGTCGCGGCATCGACATAACGCGCGATCTCGGTGTCGGTCTCGCAATAGACGCAGCGCGCCAAGGCCCGCGTCGAGCGGATGAACCAGAATTTCGGCGCCAGGTGCGCCTTCTCGCTCGGATGCTGCGTGATGCAGCGCGGATTGGGGCAGCGCATCCCCTCGACGTGGCCATAGATTTTGCGCGGCGCGGGCATTTCGTGCGTGGCGAAGGGCACAAGGCCCAGCACCTTCGCGATCAGCGCCATGCGCACCGGCACGCCATAGCCGGCCTGCTTGAAATAGACGCCGCGCGGATCGCTGTCGAGGTCGTAGCTCAACTCGTTGACGCGCGGCAGCGGATGGAGCACGCGCGTGTCGCGGTAGCGCCGCCCGCGCAGGAACTTGGCGTCGATCACCGGATAATCCGTGCCGAGCGTCTGGCCGGGCGCGAGCCGCTCGCCCTGGAGCCGCGTCACGTAGCACACATCGAACTTGAGCGCGCGTTTCTGGCGCCGCTCGGCGGTGTCGTCGTCGTCGCCCGCCGCCGCCTGCCCCTGCGCGCTGAGATTGAGCTCGCTTCCGGGCGCCACATAGACGACGTCGATCGGCGGCAGATCCTCTTCGCTGCCGAACACCGCCTCCTTCGGATAGGGATGATGGTGATATTCCTCCTGGAGCCGGCGGCCGACATGGTCTGGCAGCTCGAACCCCTTGGCCGGCATCGGGATGATGTTCGCGTTGAAGCGCGCGAGGCCATAGACAAGCGAATGGACGGTGCGCCCGTTCTTCAAATCGCCGACCAGCAGCACGTTCAAATCCTTCAAGGTGCGGTTCTCGCGCCGGAGCGTGTAGAGATCGCACAATGTCTGGGTCGGATGCTCGTGCCCGCCGTCGCCGCCATTGACGACCGGGATATCCACATATTCCGCGGCGGCGCGCGCGGCGCCCTCGTACGGGTGGCGCATGACGATGAGGTCGGCATAGTTCTCCATGACGCGCACGGTGTCGGCGAGGCTCTCACCCTTGGCCGCCGAGGACGTCACCGGATCGACCGTGCCGAGCACGCTGCCGCCGAGGCGCACCATCGCCGCCTCGAAGGAAAAGCGCGTGCGCGTCGAGGGCTCGTAGAAGAGGCTCGTCATCACCTGTCCGACGGCGTCATTGCGCCGTCCGCCGATCTGGTGCGGGCGCTCGGGTTTGCCCATCTCGGCGAGGAAACGGTCGGCCAGATCGAAGATTTCCTCGATCTCGCCGTTCGTCAGGTCGTTGATGGTGCAGACGTCGCGCTTCATCCGGCCTCTCCACCGCCATATAGTGATAAAAGGTTCACGCGAAGAGTTCCATGTCGGTCTCATCCGGGGCGGGCGGATACGCGCTCTGCGCGGCGCTCGCTTATCTCCTGGGCTCGATCCCGTTCGGGCTCATCCTCACGCGCCGCGCGGGCCTGGGCGACATTCGCCGCATCGGCTCGGGCAATATCGGCGCGACCAACGTGCTGCGCACCGGCAACAAGGGGCTGGCGGCGCTCACCCTTCTGCTCGACGGCGGCAAGGGCGCGGCGGCGGTGCTTCTTGCGCGGGCGTGGGGCGCGGAGTTCGCGGCCGTGGCGGGGCTCGCCGCGGTGATCGGGCACATGTTTCCGCCCTGGCTCGGCTTCAACGGCGGCAAGGGGGTCGCAACGTCCGGCGGCGCGCTGCTGGCGCTGGCCTGGCCGGTCGGGCTCGCCTGCGGCGCCACGTGGCTCGGGATCGTCATCCTCACGCGCTATTCCTCACTCGCCGCGATCGTCGCGGCGGTGCTTGCGCCGGTCTATGCCTGGCTCATGACCGGCGCCGGCGCGATCAGCGCGGTGGCGCTCGCCATCGCGCTTCTCGTGCTTTTGCGCCATCGCGACAACGCGCTCCGCCTCCTGCGCGGCGAGGAGAGCCGGGTCGGCTTTGGCGAGCGGACGTAGTCGAAAAATCGCGCCGGGTTGACGCGGCCTGCCTAAATTCCGCATGGTGCGGCCCCAATGAACGGCGCCGCGCGCTCCTTGAGTCCGTCCGAACGTTTCGACTGGCTGCGCCTCATCCGCAGCGAGAATGTCGGGCCGATCACGTTCTATCAGCTTTTGGCGCGCTTCGGCTCGGCCGGGGCGGCGCTTGATGCGCTCCCCGAGATCGCGCGCCGCGGCGGCCGGCAGCGCCCGCTCACGATCGCGACGAAAGCCGCCATCGAGCGCGAACTCGAAGCGCTGACGAAGGCGGAGGCGAAATTCGTCGCCTGGGGCGAGCCCGCTTATCCGCCGGCGCTCGCCGCGGTCGAGGACGCGCCGCCGCTCCTCAGCGTGCGCGGCCACGCCGATCTTTTGACGCGGCACGCGGTGGCGATCGTCGGCGCGCGCAACGCATCGGCCAACGGACGGCGCTTCGCGCGCGAGATCGCGGGCGAGCTCGGCGCCCAGAAATTCGTCGTCGTCTCGGGCCTCGCGCGCGGCATCGACGGCGCCGCGCACGAGGGCTCGCTGCAAAGCGGCACGATCGCCGTGCTCGCCGGCGGCATCGACACCGTCTATCCGGAAGAGAACCGCGAGCTGCACGAGGCGATCGCCGCGCGCGGCGTGCTCGCCGCCGAGATGCCGGTCGGCATGGTGCCGCAGGCGCGGCATTTCCCGCGCCGCAACCGCATCATCTCGGGGATCGCGCTGGGCGTGCTCGTGGTCGAGGCGGCGGTCGGCTCGGGATCGCTCATCACCGCGCGCTGCGCCTTGGACCAGGGGCGCGAGGTGTTCGCCGTGCCGGGCTCGCCGCTCGACCCGCGCTGCCGCGGCACCAACGACCTGATCCGCAAGGGCGCGCGGATCGTCGAGAGCGCCGCCGACATCATGGAGGAATTGGCGCCGCTCCTCGCAACGCCCCTGGCCGAGCGCCGCCGCGCGCTGTTCGCGGCCGCCACCGCCGCCCTCGACGAATCGCAGCTCGACCGGGCGCGCGACAGCTTGTTAACACTCCTTTCACCATCCCCGGTCGAAGTTGACGAGCTGGTCCGGCAATGCCACCTGTCCCCAGCCCTCGTCGTGACCGTGCTGCTCGAACTCGAGCTCGCCGGCCGGATCGAGCGCCACCCCGGGAACCAGGTTGCCTTGTTATGAGGCCGCTTCGTTGCCATTTGTTGCCGGTTTCCACCACGCCAGACCCTTCATGAACAGCGTCGTCGTCGTCGAATTGCCTGCCAAGGCCAAGACAATCAACAAATATCTGGGCCGCGGCTACACCGTGCTCGCGAGCTACGGCCATGTGCGCGACCTGCCGCCCAAGGACGGCTCGGTGCGGCCGGACGACGATTTCGCGATGTCGTGGCAGGTCGATCCCAAGGCCGACAAGCGCCTCAAGGAGATCGCCGCCGCGGTCAAGGGCGCCGACCAGCTCTTCCTCGCGACCGACCCGGATCGCGAGGGCGAGGCGATCTCGTGGCATGTCGAGGAGGTGCTGCGCCAGAGGAAGGCGTTGAAAGGCGTCGACGTGAAGCGCGTCGTCTTCAACGAGGTGACGAAGCAGGCGGTGCTCGAAGCCTTCCGCCATCCGCGCGCGCTCGACCGCGAACTCGTCGACGCCTATCTCGCGCGGCGCGCGCTCGACTATCTCGTCGGCTTCACGCTCTCGCCGGTGCTCTGGCGGAAGCTCCCCGGGAGCCGCTCGGCCGGCCGCGTGCAGTCGGTGGCGCTCCGTCTCGTGTGCGAGCGCGAGGACGAGATCGAGGCGTTCCGCGCACAGGAATATTGGACCGTCGAGGCCGAGTTCGTAACGCCCTCGGGCGAGCGCTTCCGCGCGCGCCTCACCCATCTCGACGGCAAGCGGCTCGACAAATTCGACTTGAAGACGGAAAGCCAGGCACGCGCCGCCGCCGACAAAATTCTCGCTGCGTCCGGCTACGCCGTTTCATCGGTCGAGAAGAAGCAGGCGCGGCGCAATCCGCCGCCGCCCTTCATCACCTCGACCTTGCAGCAGGAAGCCTCGCGCAAGCTCGGCCTCGGCGCGAGCCGCACCATGCGCATCGCGCAACGGCTCTACGAGGGCGTCGATATCGGCGGCGACACGGTCGGCCTCATCACGTATATGCGCACCGACGGCGTCACGCTGTCGAACGAGGCGATCGCGGCGGCGCGCCGCCTGATCGAGCAGGATCACGGCGCCCGCTACGTGCCGGACGAGCCGAGGATCTATCGCTCCCAGGTGAAGAATGCGCAGGAAGCGCACGAGGCGATCCGGCCCACCGACATGTTCCGACGCCCGCCGCAGGTCGCGCGCCAGCTCGATGCCGAGCAGCGCGCGCTCTACGAGCTCGTCTGGAAGCGCGCGCTCGCAAGCCAGATGGCGAGCGCGCTCATCGACCAGGTCGCGGTCGATATCGAGCCCCCCGACAAGAGCGTCACCTTGCGCGCGACCGGCGCGACCATCGCCTTCGACGGGTTCTTGGCGCTCTACCACGAGGACGAGGACGATCCGGGCGAGAGTGAAGACGGCAGCCGCCTGCCGCCGCTCGAGGAGCGCCAGAAACTCACGCGCGGCGATGTCGAGCCGTTGCAGCATTTCACCCAGCCGCCGCCGCGCTACACCGAGGCGAGCCTCGTGAAAAAGCTCGAGGAGCTCGGCATCGGCCGGCCCTCGACCTATGCCTCGATCCTCCAGGTGCTGCAGGACCGCAGCTATGTGCGGCTCGAGAAGAAACGCTTCATCCCCGAGGATCGCGGCCGCGTCGTCACCGCGTTCCTCACCTCGTTCTTCGACCGCTATGTCGAATACGGCTTCACCGCCGATCTCGAGAACAAGCTCGACGACATTTCCGGCGGCCGGATCGAGTGGCAGAAGGTGCTGCAGGATTTCTGGCGCGATTTCTCGGCCGCGGTCGACGCGACCAAGGACTTGAAGATCACGCAGGTCATCGAATCGCTCGACGAGGTGCTGGGCCGGCATTTCTTCCCCGATGACGGCAGCGGCCGCGACCAGCGGCTTTGCCCCGCCTGCCAGAACGGGCGGCTCGGCTTGAAGCTCGGCAAGTTCGGCGCCTTCATCGCCTGCTCCAACTATCCCGAGTGCAAATACACGCGCGCCTTGGGCCTCGAGCGCGGCGACGGCGTCAATGGCGGCGACGTGGGCCCGCGCGAATTGGGCAACGATCCCGTCAGCGGCGACAAGGTGGCCTTGAAGAAGGGCCCTTACGGCAACTATGTCCAGCTCGGCGAGGGCGAGAACGGCGAGAAGCCGAAGCGCGCCTCGCTGCCGAAGGACATGGCGCCCGCCGACATCACGCTCGAACTCCGCGCTGAAGCTGCTCGCGCTGCCGCGCGAGGTCGGGCTCCATCCCGAGGATGGCGAGCCGATCGTCGCCGGCATCGGCCGCTTCGGCCCCTATGTGCGGCACGGCAAGATCTATAAATCGCTCACCGCCGGCGACGACGTGCTGACGGTCGGCCTCAACCGCGCGGTGAGCCTTCTGGCCGAGCCCAGGACCGGCCGCGGCGGCAGGAGCCCGCTGCGCGTTGTGGGCGCGCATCCCGCGGACCAGGCGCCGATCAATCTCTACAAGGGCCGCTATGGTCCCTATGTCAACCATCACGGCGTCAACGCCACCGTGCCGAACGACATCGAGCCCGAAGAACTGACGCTTGACGAGGCGGTCGCCCTCCTCGCCGCGCAGGCGGCGAAGAAGACGGGCGGGAAAGGAACGCGGGGCCGTGCCAAGGCGCGAGCGCCCAAGCGCAAGCAAAGGGCGGCCGAGCCCGTCGATTAGGCGCACTCCGCCGCGCCCCGCACAGCGCGCAAGCGGCGCGCCGCCGGCCCTTCCGGAAATCGGCGTCCTCGCCATCACCGATATCGATCTCGACGGCGAGATGCGCGGCCGGCCGCAGTCGTGGCACGAACGCGTCGATGCGCCCGACATTCCCGTCTTCGCCGAACCGGGCGCGCCGGCGCTTGGCGTGGGCGAGAGCGCGGTGGTGCGCTATCGCCGCGGCGCCGATGGCTGGGAGGCGCGCATCATCCGCGCGCTGACCGAGGAAAAGCGCGATCGCGTCCTCGGCATCTATCGCCCCAATCGCGACGGCGGCCGCATCGAGCCGACCGACCGGAAAGTGCGGAACGAGTTCACCGTCGCGCGCGGCGCCGACATGGGCGCGGGCGAAGGCGAGATCGTGCTCGCCGAGATCCTGGCGCAACGCCGCTTCGGCCTGCCCGAGGCGAAGATCGTCGAGCGCCTTGGCGACAGCGCCAATCCGCGCGCTTTCAGCCTCATCGCCATCCACACGCATGGCATTCCGACCGCGTTTCCCCAAGCAGCACTCGACCTCGCCGCGAAAGCGCGGCCCGTGACGCTCGGCAGCCGCACGGATTTGCGCGGCGTTCCCCTCGTCACCATCGATGGCGCCGACGCGCGCGATTTCGACGATGCCGTGTGGGCCGAGCCCGATCCCGAAGCGCCCGGCGCCTGGCGCGCGCTCGTCGCCATCGCCGACGTCGCGTGGTACGTGCGGCCCGACGATGCGCTCGACCGCGCCGCGCGCGAGCGCGGCAATTCCGTCTATTTCCCCGACCGCGTCGTGCCGATGCTGCCGGAGGAGCTCTCGAACGAGCTGTGCTCGCTGAAGCCCGGGGTCGAGCGCGCCTGCATCGCCGCCCACCTCTCGATCGACGCGCACGGCAATCTGAAGGGGCACCGCTTCGTGCGCGGCCTGATGCGCTCGGCCGCGCGCCTCACCTACGAGGAAGCGCAGGCCGCGATCGACGGCAGCCCGAGCGCGCAGACGCGCGATCTCGTCGCCCCCGTGCTGCGCCCGCTCTACGGCGTCTTCCATGCGCTCGAAGCGGCGCGGCGGAAACGCGGCACGCTCGACCTCGACCTGCCGGAGCGGCAGATCCTGCTCGATCCCGGCGGCCGCGTCGCGCGCGTCGAAATCCGTCAGCGCCTCGATTCCCATCGCCTCATCGAGGAGCTGATGATCGCGGCCAACGTCGCCGCGGCCGAGACGCTGGAACGATTGCGCCAGCTCTGCATGTATCGCGTCCACGACGTGCCCGACCCGGCCAAGCTTGCGGCGCTGCGCGAGTTTCTCGAGAGCCTCGGCATTGCCGGTTTGAAGCTCGCCAAGGGCCAGGCGGTGCGGCCGCACCATTTCAACGACATCCTCAAGAAGGCGGCCGGCACGCCCTACGAGACGCTCGTCCATCAACTGGTGCTGCGCGCGCAGGCGCAGGCGGTCTATAGCCCACGCAATCTCGGCCATTTCGGCCTGGGTCTGCGCCGCTATGCGCATTTCACCTCGCCGATCCGGCGCTATTCCGACCTTCTGGTCCATCGCGCGCTGGTCGCCGGCGAGAAATTCGGCGAGGGCGCGCTGCCGCCGGTCGGGATCGAGGACTTCGTTGCGACCGGCGAGCACATCTCGATGACCGAGCGCCGCGCCGCCGCGGCCGAGCGCAGCGCGTCCGACCGCTATCTCGCGGCCTTCCTCGCCGAGCGCGTCGGCGCGCGCTTTGCCGCGCGCATCAGCGGCGTGACGCGCGCCGGGTTGTTCGTGTCGCTCGCCGACACCGGCGCCGACGGGCTCGTGCCGATGCGCAGCCTGCCCGGCGATTTCTACGTGCATGACGAGGCGCATCATCGCCTCGTCGGCCGCCGCACGCGGCGCATGTTTACGCTCGGCGATTCCGTAACCGTGCGGCTCGCCGAGGCGAACGCCGTCACCGCGTCCCTCCTCTTCGCGCTCGACGAGGACGAGCCCCCGCGCCCGGAGCGGCACGGCCGCGCCAACCACCCCCGGCGCAAGGGTTCGCGCTGAGGGTTGCCCCGCGCCCGGCGAGGTGCGACAACTGCGGCAAAAGAACGGTTGGGGGCCTGGTTTGCGAGCATCGAGCCGAGTTCGGCGCCTATCGGGCGCGGCGCTATGTCTCGCGCTTGCCGCGTGCGGGACGAGGGACGCGACGCCCGGCCAGGATGCGCAACTCTACGGCGAGGTCTATGCCGACGTCGTGCGCTATCACATCCAGCCGACCGATCCCGAGCGCCTGAGCCTGGCGCTCCTCGCCGGGCTGCACCGCATCGATCCCGCCTTCGCGGTGAGCGAGGAGAAGGGCGCCGTCATCCTGAACGACGGCAGCGACGTGGCGCGCGCGGTGGCGGCGCCGCCCGACGATGCCGCGGCGTGGGGCAAGCTCACCGCGCGGATGCTGGCGAAGGCGCGCGAGCGCTCGCCGCTCTTCGCCGATGTCGCGCCCGCGATCGCCGACGAGCGCCTCATCGATGCGTCGCTGCACACGCTCGACCGGTTCTCGCGCTATGTGCGGCCCGAGGTGGCGCGCGACAATCGCGCCGAGCGCGACGGCTTCGTCGGCGTCGGCATGACGCTCGATTTCCACGACGGCGCGGTGCGCGTCGCCTCGGTGCTGCCCGAGACGCCCGCCGCCCAAGCCGGCATCCAGGTCGCCGACCGCATCGTCGCGATCGACGGCGCGGCGCTTGCCGCGCTCACCGCGGAGGACGTGCAGCAGCGCCTCCTCGGTCCCAAGGACAGCACCGTCGCGCTCGAGATCGCGCGCAGCGGTGGGGATTCGCGCGTCACCGTCGTCGTGCGACGCGAGATCATCTTCCGCCAGACCGTCACGCTCGAGGCGCACGACGGCATCGCCTGGCTGCGGGTCGAAAGCTTCAACCAGCGCACCTCGCGCTCGGCCGCGCGGCTCCTGCGCGAGGCGCATCAGAAGCTCGGGCGCTCGTTCCGCGGCATCGTGCTCGATCTGCGCGACAATCCGGGCGGCCTGTTGGACCAGGCGGTCGATCTCGCCAGCATCTTCCTCGACGGCGTGCCGGTCTCGACGACCGTCGGGCGCGTGCCCGAGAGCCATCAGAGCTTCGATGCGCCGAGCGAGGGCGAGCCCGAGAAGGCGCCGCTCGCGGTGCTGATCGACGGCGGTTCGGCCTCCTCGTCCGAGATCGTCGCGGCGGCGCTTCAGGACTCCGGCCGCGCCGTCGTCATCGGCAGCGCATCGTTCGGCAAGGGCACCGTGCAGACCGTGCTGCGCACCAGGAATGGCGGCGAGCTGACGGTGACGTGGGCCGAGCTGTTCGCGCCCTCGGGCTATGGGTTGAACCGGCACGGCGTGGTGCCGACCGTGTGCACCGCCGCGCCCGGCGCGAAGGCCGCCGAACTGCGCGTCGCGCGCGATGGGCTCGACGACGCGGGCTGGGCGCGGCTCCGCGCGCTCTGTCCGCCGGAGCACGCGACCGGCGACGCCGATCGCGCCGCGGCCTTGGCGCTGCTCGACGATCCGACGCGCTATGCCGCCGCGCTCATGGCCGCGCCCGCGCACCCGGCCGAGGCGAAGCTGCCGCAGTAGTCTCCGCTAGGCCGTGCCGGCGCTGCAAAAATGCCAGGCTTCGGCGCCGCGGCCTTCGTGCGCGTAGAGCAGGTAATAGCGCTTGTCGCCGCTGTGGCTCGTCAGCACGGTGAGGCGGTCGCCGGAGCAGGGGTCCTCGCCCTTCGCCGGTACGCTCATGCGCTTCAGCTTGGCGCAGGCGGCGACGTCCTGCGGCAGGTCCGGCGCCGCCACCTTGACCGGCGGCTTGCCATCGATCTCGACGAAATAGCCCTCCGGCGTGCCGTTCTTGACGTTCGCCTTCACCTCCATGCGGCCAAAGCGCGAGTGGTAGAGCCCGGCATTCTGCACGCCGTCATTGAGGCCCGAGGGGAGCGGACGAAATGCGATCGCCGAGCAGGTCGGCGCCGCCTTCGTATCGGCCGCGGCCGCAAGGCCGAGCGGCAGCGACAAGAGCCCGCCGACGACAGCGGCGAGCGCGATTTCCAGCTTTGCCATGGCTCATCCCCTCATTCCCGGCCGACGCGGGCGAGCGTCCACGCGACACCGGCGATTATGCGAAGTGCGCGCACGATTCGGCAAGGGCCGCGGGCATCTTTTACCCTGCCTTAACCAAGCCGCACGCAGGCTCGCCCTTTCGCCAAGGCCCGCGATGCGCTTAGTTTCCCTTCTCGTCCTCCTCCTCGTCTCAGCCTGCATGCCGAGCGCGCGCCACCCCATGTCCGCATCAGAGCCCGAGACGCGCGTCGCCGCCGCGGCCGATCTCGGCGCCGTGCGCACGCCGCAGCCCGACGGCCCGGCGCGCACGGACGAGCCGTTCGTCGCCCGCGACGGAACCCGCCTGCCGATGCGGCGCTGGCTGCCGGACGGCACGACCCGTGCGGTGATGCTGGCGCTGCACGGCTTCAACGATTATTCGAATGCCTTCGCCGACACGGGCCCGGTCTTCGCGGCGCACGGCATCGCGCTCTACGCCTACGACCAGCGCGGCTTCGGCGCGGCGCCCTCGCCCGGCCGCTGGGCGGGCTCGCCCCCCATGGTCGAGGACGCGCTCGGCGCGCTGCACGTCCTGCGCCAGCGTTATCCCGGCGTACCGCTTTACCTGATGGGCGAGAGCATGGGCGCCGCCGTCGCCATCCTTGCCGCGAACCGCGCCGGACATGGGCCCTCCGCGCCCGACGGCGTCGTGCTCCTCGCCCCGGCGGTGTGGGGCCGCGACACGATGAACCTGTTCGAGCGCGCCGGCCTGTGGTTTGCCGATCTCATGCCGAACGTGCGCTGGTCGCCGAGCCTCATCCCCGTGCACATCCGCGCCTCCGACAACGACGCCATGCTGCAAGCGCTCGGCGCCGATCCGCTCGTCATCAAGGAGACGCGGTCGGATACGTTGAACGGCCTCGTCGATCTGATGGGCGAGGCGCTCGCCGAGGCGCCGCGGTTCTCCTCCCGCGCGCTCATCCTCTATGGCGCGCAGGACCAGATCGTGCCGCGCCGTGCGGCCGAACGCTTCGTCGCCGACCTGCCGCCCGACGCCGCCGCGCGCCAGCGCTTCGCCTATTATCCGGCGGGCTATCACCTTCTGCTGCGCGACCTCGAGGGCGCGCGCGTCGTCGCCGACGTGCTCGCCTGGATCGCGGCGCCCAATCAGGCGCTGCCGTCGGGCGCGGATGCCGATGCGCGCGACCGGCTTGCCGGGCGCGCGGCGCCGGCGCCACCCGCACCAGGCCCCGTCGCGGGGCTCGCCCGCTCGTGAGGCGCGCGAGCAGCGCGCTCGCCATCAGCGCGGCGCTCGCCGCAGGCCTCAGCGGCACGGCGCTCGCCGAGCCGGTCGACATCGCGCTCGTGCTCGCGGTCGATGTCTCGGAAAGCGTCGATGCCGACGAATACCAGCTCCAGCACGAGGGCATCGCACGCGCCTTCGAAAATCCGGCGGTGGTGGATGCGATCCGCGGCGGTCCGCACGGCGCGATCGAGGCGATGGTGCTCGAATGGTCGGACCGCGACAAACAGGTCGTGACCGCGCCCTGGGCGCGCATAGCCGACGCCAGGAGCGCCGCCGCCTTTGCCGCCGAGGTGCGAGCCTCGAAGCGCAGCTCGGCCGGGCTCACCGCGATCGGCGACGCGCTCGTCGCAGCGGCAGCCGCGTTCCAGCGCCTGCCCGACACGGCCGAGCGCCGCATCATCGACGTTTCGGGCGACGGCATGGCGAATATCGGGCCGCCGCCCAACGCGGTGCGCGACACGCTCGTCGCGCAAGGCATCGCCATCAACGGCCTCGCCATCCTCAAGACCGAGCCATGGCTCGACCAGTACTACGACCAGTACGTCGTCGGCGGCGAGCACAGCTTCCTGCTCAAGGTCGAGGATTTTCAGTCCTTCGCCACGGCGATCCAGCAGAAGCTTCTGGGCGAGATCTCGCTGCTCGCGCCTCACCCGCCGTCAGTGCGCGGAGCCAAATGCTGCGAAGCAATCTCCGAGGAGACTGCTTCGCTGCACTCGCGATGACGGTTCGGTGCTAGATGCAATAGGTCCGGAGCGGCGGGAAGCCGTTGAAGCCCACCGAGGCGTAGCTCGAGGTGTAAGCCCCGGCCGCTAGGATCTCGACCTTGTCGCCGACCTTGAGGTCCACGGGCAGGCGGTAATCCGCCTTCTCGTAGAGAATGTCGGCGCTGTCGCAGGTCGGGCCCGCGATCACCGCCGGCGCCGTGGCGCCGCCGTCGGCCGGCGTGCGGATGCGGTACTTGATGCTCTCGTCCGCCGTCTCGGCGAGGCCGTTGAACTTGCCGATGTCGAGATAGATCCAGCGCCGGTCGTCGGCGAAGGATTTCTGCGCGATCAGCACCACCTCGCTCTGGATCACGCCGGCGTCGCCGACGAGCGAGCGGCCAGGCTCGATCACGATCTCGGGCAGGTCGTTGCCGAAATGCCGCGTGATCGCCGCCATGACCGCGCCGGCATAGCGCTCCAAGGGCTGCACCTCGGTGCGGTAGCGCGCCGGGAAGCCGCCGCCGATGTTAACCATCTTGAGCTGGATGTCGGCTTGCGCGGCGGCCGTGAACACATCGTAGGTGCGCGCCACGGCGCCGTCCCATTGCGTCAGGTCGGTCTGCTGCGAGCCGACATGGAAGGAGACGCCATAGGGCTCGAGCCCGAGCTCCTTCGCCCGGCGCAGGAGCGACACCGCCATGTCGGGATCGCAGCCGAACTTGCGCGAGAGGGGCCATTCGGCGCCGTCGCACTCGACCAGCACGCGGCAGAAGACGCGCGCGCCGGGTGCGGCCCGGCCGAGCTTTTCGAGCTCCGCCTGGCTGTCGAAGGCGAAGAGCCGCACGCCCTTCTCATAGGCGAAGGCGATGTCGCGCTCTTTCTTGATGGTGTTGCCGAAGGAGATGAGATCGGCGCCGACGCCTTCCGTGAGGCAGAGCTCGATCTCGCTCGGGCTCGCCACGTCGAAGGCGGCGCCCAGCGCGGCCAGCCGCGCCACGATCTCGCGCGCCGGATTGGCCTTCACCGCGTAGTAGACGCGGGCCGAAGGCATGTATTTGACGAGCTCTTTATAGGCTTCGGCGACGACGTCGAGATCGACGACGAGGCAGGGCGTCGCCGGCTTCTCGAGGGCGAGAAACTTGGCGATCTTCTGGTTGAGGTCGGCGGGTCTTGTGACCGCCTGGGCCGTCCGACGGCGCGGGCGCAGCACCACGTAATCCGGCGACTTCTTGCCGGCGGGAGCATTCGCGCGGGCGGTGGCGAGAGCGCGGGCCGCCAAGGGCTTCTCCATCACGAAAGGAGTTGGAACGAATTCGCTGAGAGACGGCCGTGCGAATTCTTCGCCACGGACGCCGGTACACCGGTCAATTCAGACTGCTCGGATCGGTGGACACCCGGCCGCCAGTGCCGCGCGCATCCCTGAGGTGCCGCGGCGTGTCGTCAGGGCAGGGCGCTACGGCCCTGCGTTGGTGAGCAACCATATCGACCTCCCTCTCGGGACCGGTCTACGTGACCGGATCTGCCAAAAAGGACGCGCTACGTCGTTGCATAACCACGATGGGCCATTGGCACGTGCGAATTGCGTCGCCGCGGCGATACATACGCGCATCGTCGCGCGATTCAAGGAAAAAACATCGGCGGCGGAATTTTTTTTCGCAAATGTGTCACGGCCGGCGACGCGCGCGGCGGAACTTAAGACGCGCTTAATGTCCGTTAGCGGTTCGCCGGCGCCTCGATCACCGCGACGGCGCCGCCGGTGCGGGCGTTGAAGAGGTAGATCGCCTCGCCTCCGCCGGCGAGCGCGACATGGACGACGAGGCGGTCGCCGTCGAGCTCCGTGCCGACGATGCGACTCCCGGCCGGCAGCGCCGCGCGCAGCGGTTCGGCGTTCGCCGCGACAGCGGCAGGAGCGGCGGCGGCGGCGGTGACGCTGCGGCCGCGCTCGACCCGCACCACCACGGCCGCGACAAGCGCCATGGTGCCGACGCCGAACGCCACGCCCATGACGACGACCAGGACCTTGAGCGCCCGCATGTCTCGGCTCACCCTAGCGGCCATGCCAGCCGAACCGCATGCGCACACCGTGACGGTCGAGGAGAACGAGGCCGGAGAGCGCCTCGACCGGCTTTTGGCGGCGCGTTTGGACGGGCTTTCGCGCACCCGGCTCAAGCGCCTCGTCGAAGAGGGCCACGTGAGCCTCGGCGGCGCGACGATATGCGACCCCTCGCTCAGGGTCAAACCGGGCCAGCTCTATTCGGTGCGCGTGCCGCCGCCGGTGGACGACCGGCCGGCGCCGCAGGCGATGGCGCTCGACATCCGCTTCGAGGACGAGCACGTCATCGTCATCGACAAGCCGGCCGGGCTCGTCGTCCATCCCGCGCCCGGCAATCCCGATCGCACCCTCGTCAACGCGCTCATCGCCCATTGCGGCGCGAGCCTCGCCGGCATCGGCGGCGTCAGGCGCCCCGGCATCGTCCACCGCCTCGACAAGGATACGAGCGGCCTCATGGTGGCGGCGAAGACCGAGCTCGCGCATGCCCGCCTTGCCGCCGACTTCGCCGCGCGCCGCATCGAGCGCGCCTATCGCGCCTTCGTCTGGGGCGTTCCGGCGCTGCCGGCGGGCGAGATCGTGGCCGCGATCGGCCGCAGTCCGCGCGACCGCAAGAAGATGGCGGTGGTGGCGAAGGGCGGCAAAAGCGCGGTGACGCGCTATCGCGTGGTCGCGGCGTTCGGCCAGGTCGCGGCCGAGCTCGAATGCCGCCTCGCCACCGGGCGCACCCATCAGATCCGCGTGCATCTGGCCGCGCGCCACCATCCGATCATCGGCGATGCCTCCTATGGCGGCGCGCGGCGCGCACGGGGTCTCGGCGCCGCGCCGGAGCCGGCGCGCGCGGCGCTCGGCGCCTTTCCGCGCCAGGCGCTCCACGCGGCGACGCTCGGCTTCAGCCATCCGGCGACCGCGGAGGCGCTTCGCTTCGAGAGCCGCCTGCCCGCGGATTTGGCGGCGCTGAGAGAGCTGTTGGAGGGGCTCTAAATTGGACAGGGCTGGCCCGGTGCGATAGCATTTTGCGCCATGGCCGTGACCACGACGCTGCCGACCATCGCCCGCGAAGGCGGGTTGCAGCGCTATCTCCAGGAAATCCGCAAATTCCCGATGCTCGACCCGGGCGAGGAATACATGCTCGCCAAGCGCTGGCGCGAGCACGAGGATCCCGAGGCGGCGCACCGGCTCGTCACCAGCCACCTGCGCCTCGTCGCCAAGATCGCGATGGGCTATCGCGGCTATGGCCTGCCGCTCGCCGAGCTCATCTCCGAGGGCAATGTCGGCATGATGCAGGCGGTGAAGCGGTTCGATCCCGACCGCGGCTTCCGCCTCGCGACCTATGCGATGTGGTGGATCCGCGCGTCGATCCAGGAATACGTCCTGCACTCCTGGTCGCTCGTCAAAATGGGCACCACGGCGGCGCAGAAGAAGCTCTTCTTCAACCTGCGCCGCCTGAAGGGCCAGATCCAGGCGATCGAAGAGGGCGATCTCTCGCCCGAGAACGTCAAGAAGATCGCCGAGGTGCTCGAGGTGCCGGAAGCCGACGTGGTGAGCATGAACCAGCGCCTTGCGGGGTCCGATCACTCGCTCAACGCGCCGCTCCGCGCCGACGGCGAGGGCGAGTGGCAGGACTGGCTGGTGGACGAGACCGACGACCAGGAAAAGAAGCTCTCCGAGCGCCAGGAATTGGGCGTGCGGCGCGACCTCTTGCGCGCGGCGATGGCGCATTTGAACGAGCGCGAGCGCGACATCCTGGTGGCGCGGCGCCTCACCGACCAGCCGAGCACGCTCGAGGATCTGTCGCAGCGCTATGGCGTCTCGCGCGAGCGCGTGCGCCAGATCGAGGTGCGCGCCTTCGACAAGCTGCAACGCGCCATCAAATCCGCCGCGCTCGAGCGCAAGCTCATCCCAGGTTGAGGAAGCGCAATTGGGAATTGCCATCCTTTCCCATCGTCATGGTCGGGCTTGTCCCGGCCATCCACGAGTTTCTGGCGGGCGATCGAATCCGTGGATGCCCGGCACAAGGCCGGGCATGACTGCCTTACATGGCGTGTCGCGCATGCGCCAAGGCGCATCATGGAGCTGAAGGGGCGCACGGCGCTCGTCACCGGCGGCGCGCGCAACATCGGCCGCGCCATCGCCGAGGCGCTCGCAGCGGGCGGGGCCGCGGTCGCGATCAACACGCGGTCCTCGCGCGCCGAGGCCGACGAAGCCGCCACGGCGATCCGGGAAAAAGGCGGTGCGGCGCACGTCGTGCCGGGCGACATCACCTCGGAGCGCGACGTTGCGCGCATCGTCGCCGAGACGGCGCAACGCTTCGGCGGCCTCGACATTCTCGTCAACAACGCCGCGGTGCGGCGCGAGACGACGATCGACGAGCTCGATCTCGCGCGCTGGCGCGAGGCCATGGGTGTCATGCTCGAGGGCCCGTTCCTGTGCATCAAGGCGGCGCTGCCGCATCTCCGCGCGAGCCCTTGCGGCACGATCGTCAACATGGGCGGCATGACGGCCGCGAGCGGCGCCAGGCTCCGCGCGCACGTGGTCGCGGCGAAGGCGGGGCTCGAAGGGCTGACGCGGGCCTTGGCGCTCGACCTCGCGCCCGACCGGATCACGGTCAACTGCGTTTCGCCCGGCCTCATCGGCACGGTGCGCGACCCTTCGCTGCCCTTGCCGGCGACGCACCAGGGCCGCGTGCTCCCGCTGGGGCGCCTTGCGCCGCCGGCCGAGGTTGCCGCGATGGTGCGGCATCTGTGCGGCCCCGACGCGCGCTTCATCACCGGCCAGGTGATCCACGTCAACGGCGGCAATTACCTCGGCGGCTGAGCCTCGCCCTCGCCCCACTCGGACGCGATCTCGGCGGCCCGCGCAATCAGGCGCTGCTCGGCCTGGCGCGCGCGGATCTCGAGCACGATCCCGGCGAGCGCCGGCATGGCGGCGTACAATCCCCAGCCGATCGCCGCGGCGCCATACATGATGAGCCAGTTCTGCGGCTCGCGCAGGATGGTGAGGGCGCCGGAGAAGCTGAATTCGAGATGGAGCAGCGCCACCGCCGGCAGCACCACGCCGGCGAGGTTGGCGGCGGTCACGGTGCGCGCGAGATCGTGCCGCGGGCTGCGGTCGATGAAGAAGGCGACGCCGGCCGGCAGCATCCCCGCCGCGAGCACGACGCAGAGCGGCAAGGCCGCGAGCAGAAACACGGTGGCGAGCACGATCGGCACCGCCCCGCCGCCGCCACCGCCTGCCGCGCCGCGCGCGGTCCGCATCCTGCGCGCCATGGCTCAGATCCCGACCACAAGCGTGCCGAGCGCGAACGCGGCGGCAAGCGCCGAGGCGAGCGCGAAGGACATCGTGCCGCCGAGCTCGGCCGCCCGCTCCGGGCGCTCCGCGGCCGCGTGGCTCAGCATCGCCAGCTCGGCCCGGACCGCCGCCTGCTCGGCCCGCGCGGCGCGGTATTCGGCCGCGTCGCGCTGCAATTCGGCGGGATCGGCCACCGCGGCCAGCATGGCACCGAGATCGCCGTCCGCGGCGAGCCGGGCGAGCGTCGCCCGGACCGTCATGCGGCGCGTCCGGCTGTGCAGGCGCTCGATCGCCGGCGGCAGCTCGCGCTCGATCCGCGTGGCAAGGCTGGGCCCGGCCTTATGGCCGCCGAGCGCTTCGAGATAGGCCAGGATGCCGAGCGTGGCGAGCGCGCGCGCCTCGGGCTTCTGGCTCGCGAGCTGCTCGAGCCAATCGGCGCCGGCCTTGGCGCAGCGCGCGGCGATGAACGCGGCGAGGTGGCGGTCGATCAGCGGGTCGCTGAGCCGGCCCGCCACGGCGGCGCGCTCGAGCGCCGGGATCACCGCCGCCCCATCCATGACGTGCTCGCGCTCGATCGCGGGCGAGAGGCAGTGCATCCCGGGATTGAGCTCGTAGAGGATGCGCGCCAAGCCGAAGCCGGAACGGCGGTCCTCGAGCAGCATGCGCAGGCGGTCGAACGTCTTCAGCAGCGGCACCTGCTCGGGCCGCAGCGGGCCCTGCACGCCGACCCAGAATTGCGGCAGCCGCGTCATGATCGCGTCGGCGATCGCGGTCGCGGCGGTGCCGGCGTGGAAGGTCGCGGCGAGCGCCGGGCCGAGGCCGTCGAGCGCAGCCGCAAGCTCGGCATAGCGCAGCGGCGCCGCGGGATCGAGCGCCATGGCGACGCGCGCGACGAGGTGCGCTTCGCTCGCCGGGTTGCCGGCCTCGCTGCCTTCGGCGGCGCGCGCGATCTGGGCGGCCGCGTCGCTCTCGCCGAGGCTGCGCGTCAGCCACGCTTCGAGGTCGCCGGAGCGGATCGACTTGATCGCCGCCGCCGGGCTCTTGGCGAAGGCGCGCGCCAGCGGCCGCGCCGTGACATGGCTTTCGTCCTCGAATTCGAACGGCCGCGCGGCGCGCTTTTGCGGCGGCAGCTGGCGCAGCGGCACGCGCCGGCTGGTGAGCCAGATGCCAAGGTCCTGGAGCGTCCAGCGCTCGCGCGGGTCGTCGGCCAAAAGGCCGCGGACCGGCTCCAGCATGCGCGTCGGCAGACCCGTGCCGGCGAGCAGCGTCGCGACCGAACCGCGCGCGATCTTGGCGGCGAGCACATCGTCGGCGGCCGCCCCCGCGACCGGGTCGCGTCCGAGCATGAGCGCGGCGAGCGTCATCCCGAGCGCGTAGAGATCATCGCCCGGCACGCCCGCGCCGCGCCCCATCGGCTGCGCGAGGCCGCTTTCGATCGTCTCGAACGCGACGGATTGCGCCGCCGCCGGAGGCCCGCTCACGCACTCGCCGAGCACGATCCTGCCGTCGGCGGTGCGGAACAGGTTGGTCGGGCGCAGCGCGCGATGGGTCACGCCGATGTCGAACAGCGACTTCAACGCCGTCAGCGCCGCCGGCAGCACGCGCTCGAGGATGTCGTCGTCGGAGAGCGGCGGAAACGAGGCCGCCGGATCGGCGACGAGGCGCGTCCCCGGCTCGTTGAACACGATGACGAAGAGGCGCCGGCCGCGCGGCGGCCAGTCGACCACGCCCCAGCCGATCGGCCGGCAGAGCGCCTCGGTCTGCAGCGCCGCAACCGCGTCGAGGTGCGTCATGCGCGGCGGCACGCACGGTTCGGTCACGAGCGCGAAGACCGCGGCGCCGGGCCGCGCGCGATCGATCGCGCGATAGGCCTCGCAGCCCGGCGCGGCGAATTCGCCCAGCGGCGACCCCGGCAGGATCTCGTAGCGCTCGCCCAGGCGAACGACGGCGCTCGACCCGTGTGCTTCGGCTTCGACTGGCGCCACCACTGCGCCTCCTACGACCCTTGCGGTGAAATGGTAGGGCCGGGCCGCGTAAGGAATTGTTAACGCGACGGGTGGCGCCGTCCGCCGCGGACCGGGCTTCGCGCGCCCGTGGTGGATGGCAGGCTGAGCGGCAAATCCACCGCCGAGCGCGCCGCCAGGTAGGCAAAAGCCTGCGCCTCGAGCGCGTCGCCATTGCCGGCGAGCGCCTGGTCGATGCTTTCGACCGGCGCGCCGAGCTGCGCCCGGAGCGCCGTCATTAACGCATCGTTATGCCTGCCGCCGCCGCACACGAGCCAGCGTTCGGCCGGACGCCGGAAATGGCGCGCGGCCGCCGCCACCGCGGCGGCGGTCATGGCGGTGAGCGTCGCCGCGCCATCCGCGGGCGCGAGATGATCGGGGACCGAGGCGGCGAAGTCGTCGCGGTCGAGCGATTTCGGCGGCCGGCGCGCGAAATAGGGATGGGCCAGAAAATTCGTGATGTGCGGCTCGCTCGCCCGGCCCTGGCGCGCCAGCGCGCCGTCCTGGTCGAGCGGCGTGCCGGTGTGGCGCAGCATCCAGTCGTCGATCAGCGCGTTCCCCGGCCCGGTGTCGAAGGCGAGGATGTCGTCCTCGCCTTCCCCGATCCAGGTGACGTTGGCGACGCCGCCGATATTGAGCACGGCGACCGGCTTTGCGAGCG
This sequence comes from uncultured Alphaproteobacteria bacterium, assembly GCA_963729295.1. Classification (GTDB taxonomy): domain Bacteria; phylum Pseudomonadota; class Alphaproteobacteria; order ATCC43930; family CGMCC-115725; genus DATJLY01. The sequence goes on along the minus strand of CAVSNJ010000007.1, from coordinate 141,489 downwards.
GCCCGGCGAGCGCCCGGTGATAGAGCGGCGCCAGCGGCGCGCCCTCGCCGCCCGCCGCGACGTCGTTGCTGCGGAAGTCGTTGACCACGTCGATGCCGGTCAATCGGGCGAGCAGCGCGCCGTCGCCGATCTGCCAGGTCCGGTGCTCCTGCGGCCGGTGCAGGATGGTGTGGCCGTGAAATCCCACGAGGTCGATCGCGCCGAGCGCGTTGTGCTGGCGGAGCGCCGCGACCGCCTCGGCATGGAGCTCGGTGAGCTCGCGCTCGACACTGGCGACATCGCCCTGGCCGCCGAGCACGCCCCTCAGCCGCGCGCGGAAGGCGGGCGCGTAGGGCAGCGTCAGGAACGGTCCCGGTTCGAGCCGGGCCTGCCCGTCGGTCGCAAGGAAGGCGGCGTCGATGCCATCGAGCGAGGTGCCGCTCATCAGGCCGATGACGCGGTAGACGCGCGCCGCACTCATGCGCTAATCCGCGATCCCAACATGGCCGCCCGTTCCTTCCTCGCCGCCGCCGAAGAGCGCGGCTACGTCCACCAGATCACCGACCGCGACGCGCTCGCCAAGCGCCTCGGCGCCGGGCCGGTGACCGCCTATATCGGCTTCGATTGTACCGCCGACAGCCTCCATGTCGGTCATCTCTTGCAGATCATGCTGCTGCGGCTCTGGCAGCAGACCGGCAACAAGCCGATCGTGCTGATGGGCGGCGGCACCAGCAAGATCGGCGATCCCTCGGGCAAGGACGAATCGCGCCAGCTCCTGAGCACCGAGGATATCGCCTCGAACATGGCGAGCATCCGCCGCGTGTTCGCCCGCTTCCTCGCATTCGGCGACGGCCCGAGCGACGCGCTGATGGCCAACAACGCCGACTGGCTCGACCGGCTCCTCTACATTCCGCTGCTGCGCGATTACGGCCGGCACTTCTCGGTCAACCGCATGCTGACCCAGGACAGCGTGCGCTTGCGGCTCGAGCGCGAGCAGCCGTTGAGCTTTCTCGAGTTCAACTACATGGTGCTGCAATCCTACGACTTCGTCGAGCTGGCGCGGCGCCACAACTGCGCGGTGCAGATGGGTGGCTCCGACCAGTGGGGCAACATCGTCATGGGGGTCGAGCTCGGCCGCCGCGCGGGAGGATTCGAGCTCTTCGGCCTCACCTCGACCCTGCTCACGACCGCGTCCGGCGCCAAGATGGGCAAGACCGCCGCGGGCGCGGTGTGGCTCAACGAGGAGCGCATGTCGCCCTACGACTACTGGCAATACTGGCGCAACACCGAGGACGCGGACGTCAGCCAGCGGCTGCGCCTTCTGACCGAGCTGCCGCTTCCCGAGGTCGCGCGCCTCGAGCGCCTTCACGGCAGCGAGATCAACGACGCCAAGATCGTGCTCGCGACCGAGGCGACGGCGCTCCTGCACGGGCGCGCGGCGGCGCTCGCCGCCGCCGAGACGGCGCGGCGCGTCTTCGCGGAAGGCGGCGTCGGCGAGGATCTGCCGGTGGTCGAGCTGGCGCGCGCCGAGCTCGAAGCGGGCGCGCCGGCGATCCAGATTTTCCACCGCGCTGGCTTGGCCGCGAGTCTCGGCGAGGCGCGGCGCCTCATGCGCGGCGGCGGCGCGCGCATCAACGACGAAGCCGTGACCGACGAGGCGCGCCGCCTCACGCCTGCCGACCTCCAGGACGGCGTCATCAAGCTTTCGGCCGGCCGCAAGCGCCACGCCCTCGTGCGCGTGGCATGATGAGGCGGAGGTGACGAGCCTCCTCCCCTCTCTGGCCGAACTGCCGGCGCCGGCGGACGGGAGCGCGGCGGAGACGGGTTTCGCGCGCTGGCGCGAGGCCGCGGACGAGGCGGACGCGACGCTCGCCGCCTTCATGCGCGGGCTCGCGGCGGACGAGGGCGGCCATCGCCTCCTTGCCGCACTCTTCGGCAACAGCCCGTTCCTGACGGAATGCTGTTTGGCCGAGCCGGAAGTTCTTGCAGCGCCTGCTGGAAGACGGGCTCGACGCCGGCCTCGCGCACGCGACGAGCGCGCTCGACGTGCGGCGCGCCGAAGCGCTCGACGAGCCCGGCCTCATGGCGGCGCTGCGTCAAGCGAAGCGCCGCGTCTCGTTCCTCGTCGCGCTCGCCGACATCGCCGCGCTCTGGCCGCTCGAGGCGATCACCGCGAGCCTCAGCCGCTTCGCCGAGCAGGCGCTCGACCTGTCGGTGCGGCATCTGCTGCGCGCCGCCGCCGCCACGGGCGAGATCGCGCCCGCCGATCCGTCCGATCCCGCGCGCGGCAGCGGCTTCGTCGTGCTGGGCATGGGCAAGCTCGGCGCCTTCGAGCTCAACTATTCGAGCGACGTCGATCTCATCCTGCTTTATGACGCCGAGCGCGCACGCTATCGCGGCAAGCGCGGTGTGCAGCGCTTCTTCACGCGCCTCGCGCACGATCTTCAGCGCCTCATGAGCGAGCGCACGGCGGACGGCTATGTCTTCCGCACGGATCTGCGCCTGCGGCCCGATCCCGCCTCGACCCCGCCCGCGGTCTCGCTCGAGGCGGCGCTCACCTATTACGAAAGCGCCGGCCAGAATTGGGAGCGCGCCGCCCTCATCAAGGCGCGCGCCGTCGCCGGCGACCGCGAAGCCGGCGAGAAATTCCTCGCCGAGCTGACGCCGTTTCTGTGGCGCAAGCACCTCGATTTCGCGGCCATCCAGGACATCCACTCGATCAAGCGCCAGATCGACGCGCATCGCGGCGGCAACGCCATCAAGGTTCCGGGCCACAACGTCAAGCTCGGCCGCGGCGGCATCCGCGAGGTCGAGTTCTTCGCCCAGACGCAGCAGCTCATCTGGGGCGGGCGCGAGCCCGAGCTGCGCCAGCCCGCGACGTGCGACGCGCTCGCGGCACTCGCGCGCGCCGGCGTCATCACCGGGGACACCGCTGCGGAGCTCGAAGACTGCTACCGCTTCCTGCGCCGGGTCGAGCATCGCCTGCAAATGGTGCATGACGCGCAGACGCACAGCCTGCCCGCCGATGCGGAAGGCCTGCGCCGCATCGCGCTGTTCCTGGGCTTCGGCGACGCCGTAGAATTCGCCGCCGATCTCACGCGCGTCCTCGCCCGTGTCGAGCGCCACTATGCGCATCTCTTCGAGGAAGCGCCGACCCTTGCCGCGCCCGTGGGCAATCTCGTCTTCACCGGCATCGAGGACGATCCCGACACGCTCGAGACGTTGCGGCGCCTGGGCTTCGCCGACCCGGCCTCCGTCTCGGCCATCGTGCGCGGCTGGCACCACGGCCGCTATCGCGCGACGCGCAGCCAGCGCGCCCGCGAGCTTCTGACCGAGCTCGTGCCGGCGGTGCTCGAGGCGTTCGGCAAGGCCGCATATCCCGACGCGGCGTTCCTGCGCTTCGACCAGTTCCTCGGGCGCCTTCCGGCCGGGGTGCAGCTCTTCTCGCTCTTCACCAACAATCCGCCGCTCGTCGCGTTGATGGCGGAGGTGATGGCGGCGGGGCCGCGGCTTGCCGACGAGATCGCGCGCCGGCCGAGCCTGCTCGATGGCGTGCTCGCGGCGCGCTTCTTCGACGAGCTGCCGCCGCGCGAGGATCTCGCGCGCGACCTGGATCACGTGCTCGACCGCGCCCGGCATTACGAAGATTTGCTCGACCGCGCGCGGCGCTGGACCGCCGAACGCAAGTTCCAGGTCGGATTGCAGCTCCTGCGTGGCCGGATCGACGGCGAGGCGGCGGGCGGCGCGTTCGCCGACATCGCCGAGGCGGCGCTCGCCGTCCTCCTGCCGCGCGTCGCGGACGAGTTCGCGAAATCGCATGGCCGCGTCGCCGGCGGCGCGCTCGCGGTCGTGGGGCTCGGCAAGCTCGGCAGCCGCGAGATGACGGCGACGTCCGATCTCGACCTGATCCTCATCTATGACGCGCCGCTCGGCGTCGAATCCGCGGGCGGGCCGCAACCGCTCCACGCCTCCTCCTATTACGCGCGGCTCGCGCAGCGCTACATCAACGCGCTCACCGCCATGACCGCGGAGGGAAATCTCTACGAGGTCGACATGCGCTTGCGCCCCTCCGGCACGCAAGGGCCCCTTGCGACCGGGCTTGCCGCCTTCCGCCGCTACAACGACGAGCTCGCCTGGACCTGGGAGCACATGGCGCTGACGCGCGCCCGCGCCGTCGCCGGATCGGCGGAGCTTGCCGCGTCGATCGGCCCGATCGTGCGCGACATCCTCGTGCGCCCGCGCGATCCCGACCGCCTCGTCGCCGATGTCGACGACATGCGCCGCCGCATCGCCGAGGCGCAAAAGGGCGCGAACCCGCTCGATTTGAAGCACCGCAGGGGCGGCATGATCGATATCGAGTTCCTCGCGCAGTACCTGATGCTGCGCGCGGCGGCCGAGCATGACGACGTGCTGCGCCAGAACACGCGCGCCGCGCTCGAGGCGCTCCGCCGCACCGGCGTGCTGGCGGCGGACGCGGCGGACACGCTCATCGAGAGCCTCGCGCTGTGGCGCGACCTGCAAGGGCTCATGAAGCTCACCGTGGACGAGCCGTTCGACGAGGCGCGCGTGGCGCCCGCCTTGGGCGCGATCCTCGGCCAGGACGGCGCATTTGATTTTTCCGCGCTCGCGGCCAAGATCGAGGAACGGGCGGCGGCGGCGCTCGCCGCCTATGAGCGGATCGTCGCGCGCCCGGCCGCAGTCGCGCGGCAGCGCATCGCAGAGAAGGAGCACGCCCCATGAGCCTCGAGCCCGGCGCCAAGGCGCCCGATTTCACGCTTCCGACCGACGGCGGCGGCACGGTCAGCCTGGCGAAGCTCAAAGGCAAGCGCGTCGTCCTTTATTTCTATCCGAAGGACGACACGTCGGGCTGCACCGCCGAGGCGTGCGGCTTCCGCGACATCTTCCCGAATTTTCGCAAGGCCGATGCCGCGGTGATCGGCGTCTCGCGCGACAGCGCCGCCTCGCACGACAAGTTCAAGAAGAAGTACCAGCTTCCGTTCACGCTTGCCGCCGACACCGAAGGCAAGGTCACCGAGAAATACGGCGTGTGGGTCGAGAAGAGCATGTACGGGCGGAAATACATGGGGATCGAGCGCGCGACCTTCCTGATCGACGAGAAGGGCGTCATCCGCAACGTGTGGCACAAGGTCAAGGTGACGGGCCACGTCGACGAGGTGATGAAGGCGCTGAAAGAGCTGTGACGACGCTCGCCGCCTGCGCATGCGCCGTGCTGCGCGCGGCCGCGCCCGAAGCAGAAGGTGGCGCTCAGCCGCGAATATGCGGCGCTCTGGCACGGCGGCGCGCTTGCGCTGGCCCCTTGCGAGGAGCCGCCGCCCGACCATCCCTCGCGGCCGGAGCGGCCGATCCTGAAGGCCCCGCGCGACATGGCGCGCCGCCGCGCCGGCGCTTCGCATGCGGGACGGGTGGCGCTGTTGCACGCGGTGGCGCACATCGAGTTGAACGCGATCGATCTCGCCTGGGACCTGATCGCGCGCTTCGCCGTCCGGCATGCCGCGCGATTTCGCCGACGATTGGGTCGAAGTCGCGGCCGAGGAGGCAAAGCATTTCTCGCTGCTGGCGGCGCGGCTCGCACAGTTCGGCGCGCGCTATGGCGACCTGCCGGCGCATGACGGGCTGTGGGAAGCGGCGGCTGCGACCGTGCACGATCTCCTGGCGCGGCTTGCCGTGGTGCCGTTGGTGCTCGAGGCGCGCGGCCTCGACGTCACGCCGGCGATGATCCAACGCATGCGCCGCTTCGATGACGATGCGAGCGCCGCGGTGCTGCAAACGATCCTCGATGATGAGATCGGCCATGTCGCCGCCGGCGCGCGCTGGTTCCGTTTCGTCTGCACCCGGCGTGGTCTCGAGCCTGTCGCAACATACCGCACGCTCGTGCGCGAGAATTTCCGCGGCACTCTCAAACCGCCCTTCAACGAGCGCGCGCGCACCGCGGCCGGCCTCGAGCCCGCGTTTTACCAGACCTGAGCGCCCGTGTATCGTAGGCCCGGCTGAAGCGGAGCATTGCGGCATGGCGGCGCTCATCATCCGAAACGGCACTTTGATCGACGGCGCAGGCGGCCCGCCCGTGACGAACGACGCCATCGTGATCGAAGGCAACCGGATCAAGAGCGTCGGCGCGCTGCCGCCGGGTTTCCGGCTCGAGGATGACGGCGTCGAGGCGATCGACGCCGCCGGCCAGTGGATCATGCCCGGCCTCATCGACGCGCACGTCCATCTCTCCTATGGCTATCCGAAGCTGCCGGGCGAAGGCCAGGGGCGCGGCAACCTCCGGCCCGAGCTCAACACCTTGAAGGCCGCGCGCGGCGCGCAGGCCGCGCTGCGCGCCGGCGTCACCTCGATCGCGGTGCCGGGCGGGACCTATTTCATCGACGTGGGCGTGCGCGACGCCATTAATCTGGGTGTCATTGAAGGTCCACGCATACATTGCGCCGGCCGCATGATCGTGTCCTACGGCTGCATCGAGGACGACGAGCCGTCCTGGGTCGGCACGCCCGACCATTCCGTGGGCGTCCTCTGCAACAGCGCGGCCGAGATGGTCGCGGAGGTGCGCCGCCAGGACAAGCACGGCGTCAATTTCATCAAGATGGCCGACAGCCGCTCCGGCACGACGCAGATGCTGGCGAAGGAGGAGATCGCCGCCGTCGCGGCCGAGGCGCATCGCCGGAAACTCCGCGTCGCGATCCATTCGCGCGGCGCGGGCTCGACGCGCGCCGCGGCCGAGGCCGGCGTCGACTGGATCGTGCACGCCGATCTCGCAACCGAGGCCGATCTCGCGGCGGTGGCGAAGGCGGGCATCCCGATCCTGCCAACCGCGACGTTCCTGTGGCGCGTCATCGAGGAAGGGACGCGCGTCGGCGCCGAGCAGGTGCAGCTCGACGTCAACCGCATGAAGCGCCACTTCGACAATATCGTGAGCCTGATGCAGCGCTCGAAGGAGCTCGGCATCAAGCTGCTTCTCGGCACCGACAGCGGCAATAACAGCTTCATGCCGTTCGGCGAGCTGCACGCCAAGGAAGCGGAGATACTCGTGAAATACGGCGGCTTCTCGGCGCTCGAGGCGATTTCCGCCGCGACCAAGGGCAACGCGTTTGCCGTGGGGCTCGAGGGCCAGGTCGGCGAGATTTCACCCGGCAAGCTCGCCGACGTGATCGTGCTGAGAAAGGACCCGGTCGCCGACATCACGGCGCTGCAAGGCGGACGGCACTTGGCGCACGTCGTCAAGGACGGCCGCGTTATCGATCTCGCCCGCCTCGGCGCAGGATCGCCTCTGCGCTTCCGCCACGCGGTGGCGTGAGTTGCCCTCGCCTATTCCGCGCGCTCTTCCTTGGCCGCTTCGTCCGAGCCTTGGATGCGCGCCGCGAGCGAGGCTTCGAGGAAACGGTCGAGGTCGCCGTCGAGCACGGCCGAGGGGTTGCCGGTTTCGACGCCGGTGCGCAGGTCCTTCACCATCTGGTAGGGCTGCAGCACGTAGGACCTGATCTGGTGGCCCCAGCCGATCTCGGTCTTGGTCGCGTTCATCGCGTCGACCTGGGCCTCGCGCCTTTGCAGCTCGATCTCGTAGAGCCGCGCCTTCAGCATCTGCATCGCCTTGGCGCGGTTCTGGTGCTGCGAGCGCTCGTTCTGGCAGGCGACCACGATCGGCTCGGAGCCGGGCGGCGTATAGGTGAAGCGCACCGCGCTGTCGGTCTTGTTGACGTGCTGCCCGCCGGCGCCCGACGAGCGATAGGTGTCGGTGCGCAGGTATTTCTCCTGCACCTCGACCTCGATCTTGTCGTCGATCGCCGGATAGACCCAGCACGATGCGAAGCTCGTGTGCCGGCGCGCGTTGGCGTCGAACGGCGAGATGCGCACGAGGCGATGGACGCCGCTCTCCGTCTTGAGCCAGCCATAGGCGTTGTCGCCGCCGACGCGCACGGTCGCCGACTTGATGCCGGCGCCCTCGCCCGCGCTCTCCTCGAGCCATTCGACCTTGAAGCCGTGCTGATCGGCCCAGCGCGTGTACATGCGCAACAGCATCTCGGCCCAGTCCTGCGCCTCGGTGCCGCCTTGCCCGGCATGGATTTCGAGGAATGCGTCGTTGCCGTCGGCCTCGCCGGAGAGAAGGCTCTCGAGCTCGCGCGTCTTCACGTCGGCCTGGAGCCGCGCCAGGGTTTTCTGCGCGTCGTCGAGCATCGCCTGGTCGCCCTCGCCGTCAGCGAGCTCGGCGAGCGCGAGCGTGTCGCGAAAGTCCTTCTCGATGGCGAGATAGCCGTTGACGCCGCGGTCGAGCCGCGTGCGCTCGCGCATTATTTCTTGCGCGCGCCGCGAATTGTCCCACAGTTTCGGGTTCTCGACGAGCGCGTTGAGCTCGGCCAGGCGCCGCGTCGCCACGTCCCAGTCAAAGATGCCTCCTCAGCAGCGCCAACGAGCGTCTGATCTCGTTCGCGACCGCCTCGATCTCGGCGCGCATGCAAGAACTCCCGAATCTGCCGCTCTCAATATAAGCCGCCCGTGCCGCCGGCGGGAGACGCGGATTGCGGCAGGTCGCCTTCCTCGGGCGCCGGGTCGGTCGCCGCCGCGGGCACGGCGCCGGCGGCGGGAACCGCCGCGCCGGCGTTCAGCACGATCCCGGCGTCCTGCGCCTTGGGCTCGGTGCCGGGCTTGAACGGCTCGTAGATCGCGCCGCGGTCGCCGCCGCGGGCGAGCTGCCCGGTCGTCGGATTGACGCGCACGATGTCGATGCCCGGCGGGATGCGGAACGGGAGCGCCGGCTGATCCTTCAGCGCCTCGCCCATGAATTCCTTGAAGGCGGGGGCGGCGACGCTGGCGCCGGTCTCGCGCTTGCCGAGGCTCCTCGGCTGGTCGAAGCCGATATAGACGCCGCACACGAGATCGGGCGAGAAGCCGATGAACCAGGTGTCGTTCGAATCGTTGGTCGTGCCGGTCTTGCCGGCGAGCGGGCGGCCCAGCGACGCGATCGAGCGGCCGGTGCCGCGCTGCACCACCCCTTCCATCATCGTCACGACCTGATAGGCGCTCCTCGCATCGGCGATCTGCTGGCGCGTGTCGGGAAGCTCGGGCGGCGGGCCGCCGTCGTAATCGGGCGCGGCGCAGCCGTCGCACGGCCGATTGTCGGCGCGATAGATGGTCGTGCCGTTGCGGTCCTGCACGCGGTCGATGAAGGTGGGCGCGATGCGCTTGCCGCCATTGTCGAGCATGGCGTAGGCGGCGGTGAGGCGGAGGAGCGTCGTATCCTCGGCGCCGATCAGCATCGCATCTTCGTGCGGCACGTTGTCGGTGACGCCGAAGCGCTTGAAATATTGCCCGACCGTGTCGACGCCGACAGCGAGCCCGACGCGCGCGGTGACGAGGTTCAGCGATTCCTCGAGTCCGACGCGCAGCGGCACCGGCCCATAGAATTTGTGCTCGTAGTTGGTCGGGTCCCATTTCGGCAGGCCCGGCCCCTGATCGACCACGAGCGGCCCGTCGAGCACGAGCGTCGACGGCGTGAAGCCGTGATCGACCGCGGCGAGATAGACGATCGGCTTGATCGCCGATCCGGTCTGCCGGCGCGCCTGGGTCGCACGGTCGAACTGGCTGATGGCGAAGCTGAAGCCGCCGGCCTCGGCGAGCACGCGGCCGGTATGCGGGTCGAGCACGACGATGCCGCCCGACACTTCCGGAATTTGCCTGAGCCCGTATTGCGCCGGGCCCTTGGCGCCCGCGGCTGCGGCAAGCGGCTCGACGATCACCACGTCGCCGGGCTGGAGCGCCGCCGCCGGATTGGCCGGCACCGGCCCTATGCCGTCCGGCAATTCCTTGCGCGCCCAGCTCAGCTCGGCATAGGGAATGACGGCGCGGCTGCCGTCGGCCAAGCCGATCTCCGCGCCGTCCGACGGCACGCGCAGCACGACGGCGAGCTTCCAGCCGACATCGCTCGCGCCGGACGGCAACGGCACGGAGGCGAGCGCCGTCTTCCAGTCGCCCGACACGGCGATGCGCTGCACCGGCCCGCGATAGCCGTGCCGCCGGTCGTAGGCGATGAGCGCGTCGCGCAGCGATTTCTGCGCGAGCGCCGCATAAGCGGGGTCGAGGCTCGTGCGCACCGAGAGCCCGCCCTCGTAGAGCGCCTTGTCGCCATAGCGCTCCAATAATTCGCGCCGCACTTCCTCGGCGAAATAGGGCGCGTCGACGATCTCGGTCGGATCGCGCCGGCGCAACTCGACCGGCTGCGTCTTCGCCACCGCACCCTGCTCCGGCGTGATGAAGCCCGCCTCGATCATGCGGTCGACCACCCAGTCGCGCCGGTCGCGCGCCGCCTCGGGATGGAGCCGCGCGTCGTAATTGTTGGGCGCCTTCGGCAATGACGCGAGATAGGCCGCTTCCGCGACATCGAGCTGGTCGAGCGGCTTGTTGAAGTCGTTGAGCGCCGCCGCCGCCACGCCATAAGCGCCGCCGCCCAAATAAATCTCGTTGAGATAGAGCTCGAGGATGCGGTCCTTGCTGAGCACGCGCTCCATCTTGATGGCGACGAGCGCCTCCCTGACCTTGCGCTCGAGCGAGACCTCGTTGTTGAGCAGGAAATTCTTCGCCACCTGCTGCGTGATGGTGGAGGCGCCTTCGGGCCGGCGATTGGTGCCGATGCGCGAGATGTCGGCGATGGCGGCGCGCAGCATCGACATCGGGTCGATGCCGGGATGGGAATAGAAATAGCGGTCCTCGGCGGCGAGGAAGGCATGAATGACGAGCGGCGGCATCGCGCTCACCGGCACGAAGATGCGCTTCTCGGTGGCGTATTCGGCCATGAGCCGCCCGTCGCCGGCATGGACGCGCGACACGATCGGCGGCTGGTATTGCGCGAGCTGCTGGTAGTCCGGCAGGTCGCGCCCGAAATACCACACCGCAAGGGCGACGACGGCCGCCGCCGCGGCGGCGCCGAGGAACCCGAGAAAGATCAGGAATTTCACAAAATTAGTAAGAAATTTCATGGGCTTCGTGCGGGGTTCGCGCCGTCCCGTGCGGCCCCTGCCTGGGGCACGGAGACGGCATATATAGGTGTCGCCGCTTTATGGCGCCTTCAAGGCGCGCTTGGCAAAGCGCGCCGCGGCGGGACCCGGCGCCGGAACAAGCGCAAGAACAGGCGCCAGAACAGGTGCCAGAACAGGCGATTGTGGCGGACGCCCGGCACTTGTATTGTAATGGCGCGATAGACCGTGGATCGCCGCACCGGCGAAAGCGCCGGCGACGGCGGGGCCACGGCGGGATTTCTGCGCGGGCCTTCCCGCCCTTTTGCGCCGAATTTTCGGTGCAGCCTTGCGGCATCGCCCGTCCTTTCCCCGCCTTGGCGTCACCCCCGCGGTATGGATGAACCCAGAAGCCCACCCGACCCGGCGGTCGGGCGCGGCTGCCTCGAAGAGATGCACCATGGCGAGCTGTTTCCTTATTTCCGCCGCACAATTCCGAGGCGCCGCCGGCTTCAGTGAAATCGGGCCAGCGCCGCCGTCCTGCTGTCGCGACGATGCGCGCGCGCCCCTCGGAGCTAGAGTCGATGGTCAAGCGCATGCTGATCGACGCGGCCCATCCGGAAGAGACCCGGGTCGTCGTCCTCAATGGTAACAAGCTCGAAGAGTTCGATTTCGAGACTTCGACCAAGAAGCAGATCAAGGGCAATATCTATCTTGCCAAGGTGACGCGGGTCGAACCGTCGCTGCAAGCCGCGTTCGTCGAGTACGGCGGCAACCGGCACGGGTTCCTCGCGTTCAACGAAATACACCCGGACTATTACCGGATTCCGGTCGCCGACCGGCAGGCGGCGCTCGACGCCGAGCGCGCTGCCGAACAGGCCGCCAACGCCCGCGAGGAAGCGCGCGAGCGGCGCCGTGCCGAGACCGCCGAAGACGAGCACGAGCCGCACGAAGACGGGGCCGAGCCGCACGAAGACGAGCACGAGGCACCCTACGAGTTGCCGGAAGAGGACGGCGAGGACGAGCCCGACGACGGGAATGGCGCGGCGCACGCGGCGCTGGCGGCGCCCGACGACCGCTTGCACGAGCGGCTGCCCGAGCCGGCCGAGGACGATGTCCGCTTCGCGCCCGCCGCGCCCGAGGACGACGACGTGCTCGAGCCCGGCACGCCCGATCCACGCGACGCGCTCGAGGGCGGCGACGCCGGGAACGGCAGCGAGTTGGCGCGAGCGGCCGCTCGATCCGCCGAGGCCGCGGGCGAAATGCCCCTGCCGGAGGGCGGCGAGGAAGCCGCGACGGCCGTCGCCGAGGCGGCGCGCGACGAGCGTCTGAGCGAAGTCACGGAACGGCACGTCTCGATCGAGACTGTCGGCGGCGACGAGCTCGAGGAGACGGCGCGGCCGCGCGCGCGGCCCTATCGTCACTACAAGATCCAGGAAGTCATCAAGCGCCGCCAGATCATGCTCGTCCAAGTCGTGAAGGAAGAGCGCGGCAACAAGGGCGCGGCGCTGACGACCTATCTCTCGCTCGCCGGGCGCTATTGCGTCCTCATGCCGAACACGCCGCGCGGCGGCGGCGTGTCGCGCAAGATCACCAGCGCCGTCGATCGGCGCCGCCTCAAGGACATGATGAGCGACCTCGAGCTGCCCGAAGGCATGGGGGTCATCGTCCGCACCGCCGGCAGCGAGCGCTCGAAGCCCGAGATCAAGCGCGACTTCGAATATCTGCTGCGGCTTTGGGACGAGATCCGCGACCTCACGCTCAAATCGACCGCGCCCGCGCTCATCTACGAGGAAGGCAACCTCATCAAGCGCTCGATCCGCGATCTCTACGCGCGCGACATCGATGAGGTCGTGATCGACGGCGATGAAGGCTACAAGACCGCCAAGGCCTTCATGAAGATGCTGATGCCGAGCCACGCCAAGCGCGTGAAGGCCTATCTTGATCCGGGCGTGCCGCTGTTGCACCGCTACCAGATCGAGCAGCAGATCGACGCGATCCATTCGCCGGTGGTGCAGCTTCCCTCGGGCGGCTACATCGTCATCAACCCGACCGAGGCGCTGGTTGCGATCGACGTCAACTCGGGCCGCTCGACGCGCGAACGCAACATCGAGGAGACGGCGCTCAAAACCAATGTCGAGGCGGCCGAGGAGATCGCGCGGCAGTTGCGCTTGCGCGACCTCGCCGGCCTCATCGTCATCGACTTCATCGACATGGAGGAGCACCGCAACCGCGGCCAGGTCGAGCGCCGCCTCAAGGAGGCGATGCGGCACGACCGCGCCCGCATCCAGCTCGGCCGCATCAGCCCGTTCGGGCTCCTGGAGCTGTCGCGCCAGCGCCTGCGCCCGTCGCTGGTCGAGGCCTCGACCATGCCGTGCCCCTATTGCAGCGGCACGGGCCATATCCGCTCGATCGAATCGGCCGCGCTCCATGTCCTGCGCGCGATCGAGGAAGAGGGCATGCGCCGCCGCTCGGCCGAGATCGCCGTCGCCGTGCCGCCCAAGGTGGCGCTCTATGTCCTCAATCAGAAGCGCGCGGCGCTGCAAATGATCGAGGCGCGCTTCGGCATCCATGTGAGCTTCGGCAGCGACGAGACGCTGGTGCCGCCCGCCTTCCGCCTCGATCGCGTGCGCGCGCTGACGCCGGCGGAGCTGGCGGCGCTGCCGTCGGCCTTGCCGCCGCCGCCCGAGCCCGAGGAGGACGAGGACATCGTCGCCGAGGACGAGGACGCTCTTCCGCTCCCGCCGCCGCCGCGCCCGCGCGGCATGCCGACCGAACTCATCACCGACGGCGAGGAGCGCGAGGAGCGCGAGGAGCACGAGGCAGCGGCGCCGCCGCGCGAAGGCCGCGAGGGTCGCGAAGGCCACGAGGGACGCGACGGACGCGACCCGCGCCGCCGCCGCCGCCGCCGCGGGCGCCACGACGAGCGCCACCGGTCCGACGCGCCGCGCCAGCCCGAGCGCCGGCCGACGCCGGCCGAGGAGGCATCGGAGCCCGAAGCTGCGGCGCCGGCCGAAGCGCACGAAGAGGGCGCCCCGCCACACGACGGGCCCGAGACGCGCGAGGGACGCGATGGACGCGATGGACGCCGCCGCCGTGGCCGGCGCGGCGGACGGCGCCGCCGGCGCGACGGGCAAGAGGGTCCGGGCGAAGGCGCCGCGCAGCACGCGCGCCAGGACCACGAATTCGGCGACGCGGAACCGCACGCGCACGAGCGGCCCGAGACCGAGACGATCGAGCTGGTGCCGCCCGAGCGGCAGCATGACGAGGCGGCAAGCGACGTCGCCGCGGCCTTTGCCGCGCCGCCGGTGCCGCCCGCACACGAGTTCGATCCGGGCAGCGTGCCGGTGGCCGACGGCGATACCGAGCCCGAGGCCGAGCGCACTGCGGAAGATGCGCAGCGCCAGGCCGGCGACAGCGTCCCGCCGCCGAAAGAGGTGACCGGCCCGCCGCCCAATCCGCGCCGCGGCTGGTGGCGGCGCTAGGGTGAGCGCCGCCAGTCCTTGAGGCGGCGCGCCGCCGCCGCGATCGTCGCCTGATCGCCGGCGAAGCAGAGCCGCAGCGTCTGATGCCCGCGCGCGGGATCGAAATCGATGCCGGGCGTCGCGGCGACGCCGATCTCGCGCAGCATGCGGCGGCAGAAGTCGCTGCTGTCGTTGGTCAGATGCGCGATGTCGGCGTAGAGATAGAAGGCGCCGTCGGCGGGCGCGAGGCGGTCCAACCCCGCCTTCGGCAATTCCTCGATCAGGAGCGCGCGGTTCTCGGCATAGCGCGCGACGTAGGACCGCAGCTCGTCGTGACACGAAAAGGCCGCAAGCGCCGCGTGCTGCGACAAGGACGGCGGCGCGATGAAGAGATTCTGCGCCAGGCACTCGATCGCGCGCACCATGTCTTGCGGCACCGCCATCCAGCCGATGCGCCAGCCGGTCATCGAGAAATATTTCGAGAAGCTGTTGATGACGATGACGCCGTCGCTCGTCCCCAGCGCGGTCGATGCCCGCGCGCCATACGTGATGCCGTGATAGATCTCGTCCGAGACGAGGCGGATGCCGGCGGCCGCGCACTGCCGCGCGATTGCCGCAAGCGCCGCCGCGTCGATCATCGTGCCGGTGGGATTGGCCGGGCTCGCGATGACGAGGCCGGCGAGATCGCCGTGCCGTCGCAACAGCTCGACGGTCGGCTGAAAGCGCTCCGCCGGTCCGGTCGCGAGCTCGACAGGGACGAGATCGAGCGCGGTCAGGATATTGCGGTAGGCGGGATAGCCCGGCGCCGCCAAGGCGACCCGGTCGCCGGGCTCGAAGGCGGCAAGAAACGCCAGGATGAAGCCCGCCGAGGAGCCGGTCGTGACGACGATCCGCGCCGGATCGACGCGGACGCCGTAGGTGTCGCGATAATGCCGCGCGATCGCCTCGCGCAGCGCGGGAAGGCCGAGCGTCTCGGTGTAGCCGAGCGCGTCCTCGTCGAGCGCGCGCCGCGCCGCCGCGCGCACGGGAGCTGGCGCCGGCGTTCCGGGCTGGCCGATCTCGAGGTGCAGCACGTCGGCGCCCGCGGCCGCGCGCTCGTTCGCGTCGCGCAGCACGTCCATGACGATGAAGGGCGCGATCGCGGCGCGCCGCGCCAGCTTCAGCGCCATCGCAAAACACGCGCTCTTGACGCAATACGCGGTTGACGCGGCCCGCCCCGATGCCCGAAGCTTCGCTGCGGCAAGGAGCGGATTCGCGTGCGTTTGCGCACTATCGTCACGGCTCTCTCGATCATGCTGGCGGCGCGCTCAGGCGTCGTGCAGGTGGCATTCGCCCAGGATAGCAACCCGTCCGATCAGCCGCAGCTCATTCGCGACGCCGAGATCGAGGGCATCATCCGCACCTGGTGGACGCCGATCCTGCGCGCGGCAAGCCTCGACCCGCAGGCGACGCACATCTATATCGTCGAGGATCCCGAGATCAATTCCTTCGTCGCCGGCGGCCAGAACCTGTTCCTCAACACCGGCCTCCTCCTGCGCAGCCAGTCGCCCAACCAGGTCGTCGGCATCATGGCGCACGAAACCGGCCACATCGCCGGCGGCCATCTCGTGCGCAGCGACAAGGCCATGACCAAGGCGATGATCGCCAGCGTCATCGCCATGGCGGCGGGGCTTGCCGCCGGCGTCGCCGGACGCAATTCCGACGCGGCCGCCGCGGGCGTGCTCGGCGGCGCCGAGCTCGGCGAGCGCAACTTCATGGCCTTCTCGATCGGCCAGGAGGCATCGGCCGATCACGCCGCGTTGAACTTCCTCGACCGCTCGCATCAGTCGGCGCGCGGGCTCCTGCAATTCTTCGAGATGCTGCAGCAGGACGAGATGCTCGCGGGCGAGAAGGAGGACCCCTATCTGCGCGACCATCCGCTGACGCAGGACCGCATCAACTACGTGCGCGATCATGTCGCGCATTCGCAATGGTCCGACGCCAAGGATCCGCCGGAATGGATCGAGATGCACCAGATCATGAAGGCGAAGCTCGACGCCTTCATGAACGCCCCGTCGCAGGTGCTGGCACGCTACAAGGCTGATGATCAGTCGATCCCGGCGCGCTATGCGCGCGCCATCGCGTATTATCGCGTGCCCGAGCTGAAGCAGGCGCTGGCGCTCATCGACGGGCTCATCGCGGCCGAGCCGCACAATCCCTATTTCGAGGAGCTGAAGGGCCAGATGCTGTTCGAGAACGGGCACGTCGCCGACGCGGTGGCCCCCTACCAGCAGGCGGTGGCCCTCGCGCCCGACAGCGCGCTCCTCAAAATCGAGGCGGCGCAGGTCGAGCTCGAATGCGATGACGCGAAGCTCACGCAGCAGGCCCTGGTCCAGCTCGACGATGCCTCGCACATCGAAGGCGACAATCCCGATCTGTGGCGCTTTCTCGCGATCGCCTATGGCCGCACCGGCAACATGGGCATGGCGGCGCTCGCGATCGCCGAGCAGAACATGGCGAACGGCGACTGGAGGGGCGCCCGCCAGGAAGCGGCGCGCGCCATCAAGCTGCTGCCGCCGGGTGCGCAGCGCCAGCGCGCGCAAGATATCGCCGACGACGCGACGCGCTCGCGCCAGCGCGACGATTGAGCGAAGAAGGCGGGCTCATGCGCATGCGGACGTTCGTCCTGGTCGCGCTGGCCCTCGCGGCCGCGGCGCTGCCGGCCGCCGCCGACCCGCTCACGCCCGAGCAGAAGGACGCGGTCGAGCAGCTCATCCGCAACACCATCGCCGAGCATCCCGAGATCGTGATCGATGCGTTGAAGGCGGCGCAGGCGAAGACCGACGCCGAGGCGGCCCAGAACGTGAAGACGGCGATCGCCGCCGGGCACGACCAGCTCGTCGCCGATCCGACCTCGCCCGTCGCCGGCAATCCCAAGGGCGACGTCACGATCGTCGAGTTCTTCGATTACCGCTGTCCCTATTGCAAGGAGGTCGAGCCCTCGCTCGAGGCGCTGGTCAAGGACGATCACGGCATCCGGCTCGTCTACAAGGAGTTTCCGATCCTGGGGCCGGCCTCGGTCTATGCCGCGCACGTGGCGCTCGCGGCGCGCGCGCAGGGCAAGTACGACCAGTTCCACCGCGCCATGATGGCGGTGAAGGGCACGATCGACGACGACGCGGTGCGGCGGACCGCTTCATCCGTCGGCATCGACATGAAGGCGCTCGACGGCGCGATCGACGCGCCCGAGATCGAGCGCATCATCAAGTCGAACTACGCGCTCGCCGAATCGCTCCAGATCGACGGCACGCCCGCCTTCGTCATCGGCAATTACCTCCTGCCCGGCGTGCCCGACGCCGGCATGCTGCAGAAGGTCGTGGCGGAGATCCGCAACGGCGGGTGAGCCCGCGCGTCAGGCGACGCGCAGCGCCGCACCGGCATATCCCAGAATTTCCTCGGCGAGCGCCGCGATTTCCTCGGCACCGCGGTTTTGCGGCGCGCTTTCGAGGATGCCGCGCCCTTCGGCGAGCGCCGCGGCGAGCGCCACGCGGTTGCCGATCTGGGTCTTCGCGATCGGCACGCCCAGCGCCAGGAATTCCGCCAGCATCGCCTCGGTGAGGTTGGCCCGCGACGGCACCCGGTTCAGCACGAGCAACGCCGGCACGCGCTCGCTGCGCGCGAGCTCGAGCGTCGCCCGCGTCGCCCACAGATCCATCGGCGAGGGCTGCACCGGCACGAGCACCAGGCTCGCGGTGCGCACGGCGATTCGCGCTTCGGTCGCAGCGTGCGGCGGGCTGTCGATCAGCACGACGTCGTGGCTGCGCGCCTGGCGCTCGACCTCGGCCGCGACGCGCCAGCCGGTGATGGCCGCGACCTCGATGTCGGGCGCGGCAACCTTGCGCCGCTCGCGCCGCAAGCGGAACCAGGACGAGAGACTCGCCTGCGGATCGATATCGACGACGGCGACGCTGTGACCCGCCGCGTGCCACGCGAGCGCCAGATGCGCGGCGAGCGTGGTCTTTCCCGCGCCGCCTTTCTGCTGGGCGATGGTGATGATGTTGGCCGGCATGGTGAGGCCCCTCGGCGCCCGACGAGCGCGCCATTCGATTCGCCTTTCAGTATATCCGAAGCGGCGCGCGCGCGGCGTGACAATTCACGCGCGGATCGAAATTTGTGCAACCTCGCGCTAGTTTCCCGCGCGTGACGCTTCGTCTTCAGCCCTCCGAGGTAGACGAGGCCGCGCGACTCATCCGCGGCGGCGAACTCGTGGCGTTTGCGACCGAGACCGTTTACGGGCTTGGCGCCGACGCGGCGAGCGAGCGCGCCGTCGCCGCGATCTTCGCCGCGAAGGAGCGCCCGCGCATCAATCCGCTGATCGTGCACGTGGCGGATGCCGAAGCGGCCGAAGACCTCGCCGTCTTCGACCGCCGCGCGCAAGATCTCGCGGCGCGCTTCTGGCCGGGGCCGTTCACGCTCGTGCTGAAGCGGCGCCAATCATGCCGGGTGTCGCTCCTCGCCAGCGCCGGGCTCGACACCTTGGCGCTGCGCGTCCCGGCGCACGAGCTCGCGCAGCGCCTCATCCGCGCCGCCGCAACGCCCATTGCCGCGCCGAGCGCCAACCGCTCGGGCCGCGTCAGCCCGACGACGGCGGCGCATGTCGCAGCCGAGCTCGACGGCCGCATCGCCGCCATTCTCGACGGCGGCCCGTGCCGGGTCGGGCTCGAATCGACGGTGCTCGATCTGTCCGGCCGCGCGCCGCGCCTGCTGCGCCCCGGCGGCCTGGCAGTCGAGGAGATCGAAGCCGCGATCGGCCCGGTCGCGCGGGCGCACGATAAGGCGGGCGCGCTGCGCTCGCCGGGTCAACTCGCAAGCCACTACGCGCCGTCGGTGCCGCTCCGGCTCGAGGCGCGGACCGTCGCAGCGGACGAGGCGCTCCTCGCCTTCGGGCGCGCGGTGCCGCAGGGCGCGGCGCGCGTCGTCTCGCTGAGCGAGACGGGCGATGTGGTCGAGGCGGCGGCCAATCTCTTCGCCGCGTTGCGCACGCTCGACCGGGGCGAATATCGCGCGATCGCGGTGATGCCGATTCCGGAGCACGGCCTCGGCCTCGCCATCAACGACCGGCTGCGCCGCGCCGCAGCGCCGCGCCAGGCGCTTGCGGGCGGGGGCGGCGCGGGTTAGAGGATTTGCGTGACGACCGTCGCCCCAAGCCGCATCGACCAGGCGCTCGACCGCATCAAGGGAGCGGTCGGGCCGCAGGGCTTCCTTGCCGATGCCGCCGACATGGCGCCCTATCTGCGCGAGGAGCGCGGGCTTTATCGCGGCGCGGCGCATCTCGTCGTGCGGCCGCGCGCGACCGCGGAAGTCTCGGCTGTCGTGCGCCTGTGCGCCGAAGCGAACCTGCCGATCTATCCGCAAGGCGGCAATACCGGGCTCTGCGGCGGCGCCGTGCCGGACGAGGACGGGCGCGGCATCGTGCTAAGCCTCTCGCGCATGAACCGGGTGCGCGCGCTCGACGCCGGCAATTTCACGATCACGGTCGAGGCCGGCGCGATCCTCGCCGCGGTGCAGCGCGCCGCGGCCGATGCCGACCGGCTCTTTCCGCTGAGCCTCGGCGCCGAGGGCACGTGCCAGATCGGCGGCAATCTCTCGACCAACGCCGGCGGCATCGCCGTGTTGCGCTATGGCAACATGCGCGAGCTGACGCTCGGCCTCGAGGTCGTGCTGGCGGACGGCACGGTGTGGGATGGCCTGCGCGGATTGCGCAAGGACAATACCGGCTACGATCTGAAGCAGCTCTTCATCGGCGGCGAAGGCACGCTCGGCATCATCACCGCGGCAACCTTGAAGCTCTTCCCGCGTCCGCGCGAGATCGAGACCGCGTTCCTGGCCCTCGCACGCGTCGAGGATGCGATGACGCTCTTCGCCACCGCGCGCGCCGCCACGGGCGATCAGCTCACGGCGTTCGAGCTCATCCCGCGCATCGGCCTCGACATCGCGATCGCGCACATCCCGGGCGTTGCCGATCCGCTGGCGCAGCCGCATGCGTGGTATGTGCTGATGGAGCTGTCATCGAGCCAGGAAGGGCGCGGGCTTCGCCAGGCGCTCGACGAGCTGCTGGCCTCATCGCTCGAGCGCGGCCTCATCGAGGACGGCACAATCGCCGAAAGCCAGGCGCAGGCGACGGCGCTGTGGCGCATCCGCGAGGGCATGGTCGAGGCGCAAAAACATATCGGAGCCTCCATCAAGCACGACGTCTCGGTGCCGGTGAGCAAGGTCGCGAACTTCATCCTCGAGGCGTCGGGCGCGGTGGCGTCGCGCTATCCCGGCATCCGCACGATCCCGTTCGGCCATGTCGGCGACGGCAACATCCACTTCAACCTGGCGCAGCCGCTCGCGTCCGCGCCCGCTGCCTTCATCGCCGAGACCGAGGCGCTGAACCGTATCGTGCACGACATCGCCGCCTCCTATGCGGGCTCGATCAGCGCCGAGCACGGCATCGGCCGCCTCAAGCGCGACGAGCTCACGCGCTACAAGCCCGCGCCCGCGCTCGACCTCATGCGCCGCATCAAGCACGCGCTCGATCCCGACGGCATCATGAACCCGGGCAAGGTCATCGCGCCATGAGCGCCTACGCCGCACCCCTTGCCGAGATGCGCTTCGCGCTCGACGAGATCGCGGGGCTCGATGGGATGCCGTCGGATCTCGTCGATGCCGTGCTCGAAGGCGCGGGCAAGCTCGCGGGCGAGGTGCTGGCGCCGCTGAACCATCCCGGCGACGTCGAAGGCTGCGTCCTCGAGAACGGCGTCGTGCGCACGCCGAAAGGTTACGCCGACGCCTATGCGCAGTTCGTCGCCGGCGGCTGGAACGCGGTCACGTTTTCGGAAGCGCTCGGCGGCCAGAATTTACCGCACACGCTCGCCACCGCCGTCGCCGAGATGTGGTCGAGCGCCAACATGGCGTTCGCGCTCTGCCCGACCCTGACGATCAGCGGCGCGGCGGTTCTCGAAAGCCACGGCACGGACGAGCAGAAGCGGCTCTATCTGCCGCCTCTCGCGAGCGGCGAATGGACCTGCGCCATGGGCTTGACCGAGCCGCAAGCAGGCTCCGACCTCGGCGCCTTGCGCACGCGCGCCATTCCCGACGGCGACCGCTTCCGCATCAAGGGCCAGAAAATCTTCATCACCTATGGCGAGCACGACTGGACGCCCAATATCGTCCACCTCGTGCTGGCGCGGCTGCCCGACGCGCCGCCCGGCTCGCGCGGCATCTCGATGTTCCTGGTGCCGAAATTTCTGGTCGAGCCGGATGGCAAACTGGGCGCGCGCAACGATCTGCGCTGCGTCAGCCTCGAGCACAAGCTCGGCATTCATGCGAGCCCGACCTGCGTCATGGCCTATGGCGATAACGAGGGCGCGATCGGCTGGCTCGTCGGCGAAAAGCATCGCGGCTTGCAGGCGATGTTCACCATGATGAACCGCGCGCGCCTCGACGTGGGGCTTCAGGGCGTCGCCATCGCCGAGCGTGCCTATCAGCAGGCGCGCCTCTTTGCGCGGACGCGCGTGCAGGGCCGCCCGGCCGGCGCATCCGAGACCGGCGCGGCCGAGCCGATCCTCCAGCACGCCGACGTGCGGCGCATGCTCTTGTCGCTGCGCGCCGCGAGCGAGGCGTCGCGCGCCTTGGCCTATTACGCCGCGGGCGAGACCGACCGCGCGCGGCACGGGCCCGATGACGCCGCGCGCGAAGCGGCGCAGCGCCGGCTCGATCTTCTCATCCCGGTGGTGAAGGCGTGGAGCACCGATCTCGGGCTCGAAGCTGCCTCGACCAACATCCAGGTGCATGGCGGCATGGGCTTCATCGAGGAGACCGGCGCCGCGCAGCATTACCGCGACGCGCGCATCGCCCTCATCTACGAAGGGACGAACGGCATCCAGGCGAACGACCTCGTCGGCCGCAAGCTCATGCGCGACCATGGCGACGCCGCGCGCGAGCTTGTGCGCGACATGCGCGCCACATCGGCCGAGCTCGACGCGGCCGGCGCGGAGCTCGCGGCGCTCCGCGCGCCGCTCGCCGCCGGGATCGACGCGCTTGCCGCGGCGACGGACGCGCTCGTCGCAACGCACACGGCTGACGCGGCCCGCGCGCTCGCGGGATCGGTGCCCTATCTGCGCCTCATGGGCATCGTCAGCGGCGGCTGGCTCATGGCGAAGGGCGCCTTGGCCGCGGCGCGGCGGCTCGAGCAGGGCGACGACGATGCCAAATTCCTGCGCGCCAAGATCGCCACATCGATCTTCTTCGCCGAGCATTTCCTGCCGCTGGCGCCCGCGCTCCTCCCCGCGATCCGCGGCGGCGCGACGGTGACGGGCTTCGATCTCGAGCTGCTTTAGGCCGGCTTGTCGTTGACGCAGCGCAACAGCTTCCAATAGCCGAACAAATTGCTCGGGCGGATTTCGCGCACCGCGAGCTTGCCGGCGGCCAGGAATTTATCGAGCGAGAAATCGGCGTGGAAGCCGATCTTGCCGGCCAAGGGGGCGAGCCACTCTTCGACATGGCGCATGACGAAGCCGTCGCTCATGAAATGGTTGACGATGACGATGGTGCCGCGCGGCCGGCACACGCGCCGCATCTCCGCGGCAAACCGCGCCGGGTCCGGCACGACCGAGGCGACATAGAGCGCGAGCACGGCGTCAAAGCTGTTGTCGGCGAAGGAGAGATTCTCGGCGTCCATCTCGACGAGCGCCTTCACCTGCGGCAATCCTTGCCGCGCGACGCGCTTCCTCGCCTTCGCCAGCATCTCGGTCGAGACGTCGATGCCCGTGATCTCGGAATCGGCGCGGAAGTATGGCAGCGACAAGCCCGTGCCGACGCCCACTTCGAGGATGCGCTGGCCCGGCTTGTCGTTGGCGATGCGCACCGCGTCCTTGCGCCCCGGGTGAAACACCGGCCCGAACACAAGGTCGTAGGGTCCGGCGAAGAGTCGATAGGTCTTGAGTGTCTGCTCCAGCTCCATTCCATGCCCCCTCAGGCATTTCCCCTGTTCCGCGGCGCGCCGCAAA
This sequence comes from uncultured Alphaproteobacteria bacterium, assembly GCA_963729295.1. Lineage (GTDB taxonomy): Bacteria > Pseudomonadota > Alphaproteobacteria > ATCC43930 > CGMCC-115725 > DATJLY01. Next base: position 118,050 of record CAVSNJ010000007.1, on the reverse strand, counting down.
CCATGACCGCGCCGGCCCCTAATTTCCGCCGCTCAGATCAAGATGACGCGATCGGCTTCGAGCCCCTTGCGGCCGTCGATCACGTCGACGCGCACGCGCTGGCCCGGGTCGAGCGTCTCGACGCCGCTGCGGCGCAGCGTCGTGACATGGATGAAAATGTCCTTGCCGCCGCCATCGGGCGCGATGAAGCCGAAGCCGCGCTCGGTCTCGAACCACTTGACCGCGCCGTCGAGCGTCCGCGCCGGGCTCGCACCGGACCCGGCGGCGTCTCGCGGCGCGCGCGGCGCGGGCCGGGCCGCGACGGTGCTGCTGTCGACGGTGAGCACGGAGACGACGAGCGGCCCCTTCGCTCCCGCGCCGATCTCGCAGCGGACCGAGGCGCCTTCGCGCACGTCGTCGTAGCCGGCGCGGCGCAACGCCGCCATCGGCAGAAACGCGTCGGGCGTGCCGTCATCCAATGCGACGAAGCCGAAGCCTTTCGACGCGTTGAACCATTTCACCTTGGCATCGACCTGGCGCGCGGCCCCGCGCTCATCGTCGGCGCGGAAGAAATTGGGACGGCGGTCGAACATGATGCCTCGGACGGAGCTGATCGCTCAACGATAGCGCGGACGGGCGCTCGCCGCCAGCATCCCGCGCACCCGGCAACAGCCTCTGCGCGCGCTAGTTCCGGGTCTTGCTGAAACTGATCCAGAGGACTACAGACTCGGCGATGAGGAAGGTGGCGAACAGCTTCCGGCGCGGTCTCGAAGAGGCCCTTGTCTATGCGCGCGGCGAAGCCGACAAGAGCAAATATCGAGTCCATGTGCCGAAACGGATCGACGAGCGCGCCATCCGCACGAAGCTCGGCATGACGCAGGACGGTTCGCCAGCCGCTTCGGCTTCAGCGTCAATACGCTGCGTCATTGGGAGCAGGACAAGCGCCGGCCCGAGGGCGCGACGCGCGCCTATCTCATCGTGATCGACCGCGCGCCTCGGACGGTGCAAAGGGCGCTCCGTGCCGCGTAGCGGGCGAGCGCGCTAGTTCCGGGTCTTGTCGACGAGCCGGTTCTGCGCGATCCACGGCATCATGGCGCGGAGCTTCTCGCCGACCTTCTCGATGTCCTGCTCGGCGGCGCGCCGCCGCATCGCCTTGAAGCTCGCCTGGCCGGCGGCGTTCTCGAGCACCCATTCCTTGGCGAAGCGTCCCTGCTGGATGTCGTCGAGGACGCGCTTCATCTCGGCGCGCACATGCTCGTCGATGACGCGCGGCCCGCGCGTGTAGTCGCCGTACTCGGCCGTGTTCGAGACCGAATAGCGCATGTTGGCGATGCCGCCCTCGTAGATCAGATCGACGATCAGCTTCACCTCGTGCAGACATTCGAAATACGCCATCTCGGGCGCATAGCCGGCGTTAACGAGCGTCTCGTAGCCGGCCATGATGAGCGCCGAGAGGCCGCCGCAGAGAACGCACTGCTCGCCGAAGAGATCGGTCTCGCATTCCTCGCGGAACGTCGTCTCGATGATGCCGGCGCGGCCCGCGCCCAGGGCGCAGCCGTAGGACAGCGCGAGCTCGACCGCGTTCTGCGACGGGTTCTGCTCGACCGCGAGGAGGCACGGCACGCCCGCGCCGCGCACATATTCCGAGCGCACGGTATGGCCCGGCCCCTTGGGCGCGATCATGAACACGTCCATGTCGGGGCGCGGCTCGACGAGCTTGAAATGGATGTTGAAGCCGTGCGCGAACGCCAAGGCCGTGTCGGGCCGCATGTTGGGGCGCAGATCGTCGCGGTAGAGCTGCGCCTGCAATTCGTCGGGCGTGAGGATCATGACGAGGTCGGCCCATTTGGCGCCTTCGGCCGGCACCATCACCTGGAACTTCGCGGCCTCGGCCTTCTTCACCGTGGCGGAGCCGGGCCGCAATGCCACGCGCACGTCCTTGACGCCGCTGTCGCGCAGATTCATCGCGTGCGCATGGCCCTGGCTGCCATAGCCCGCGACCAGCACCTTCTTGCCCTTGATGAGATTGACGTCGGCGTCGCGGTCGTAATAAACGCGCATCTTTTCCTCCTCAGATCGTCTTGGTGCCGCGCGCGATGGCGACGACGCCGGTGCGGGACACATCGACAAGCCCCAGCGGCGCCATCAGCGCGACGAAGGCATTCAATTTCTCGGTCGAGCCAGTCATTTCGAAGACGAAGCTCTCGGTCGTCGAATCGACGACGCGGGCGCGAAAGATGTCGGCAAGGCGCAAGCTCTCGATGCGCTTCTCGCCGCTGCCCGCGACCTTGATGAGCGCCAATTCGCGCTCGACATAAGGGCCCTCGTCGGTCAGGTCGCGCACGGCATGGACCGGCACGAGGCGCGAGAGCTGCGCCTTGATCTGCTCGATGATCATGGGCGTGCCCGAGGTAACGACGGTGATGCGCGAGAGATTATTGGCGCGGTCGGTCTCGGCCACGGTGAGGCTCTCGATGTTGTAGCCGCGTCCCGAGAAGAGGCCGATGACGCGCGCCAAGACGCCCGGCTCGTTGTCGACGAGCACGGCGATCGTGTGCTGTTCGATCTCGCTCACCGGCCGGCCCTAGACGAGGACCATGCCTTCTTCCGAGACCGATCCTTCTTGCTTGCGGTCCTCGGGGCCCAAGAGCATCTCGTTGTGCGCGGCGCCCGACGGGATCATCGGGAAGCAGTTCTCCATCTGGTCGACCACCACGTCGACCAGCACCGCTCGGTCGACCGCCAGCATCTCGGCGATGACGCGGTCGACGTCGTCGGGCTTTTGCGCCCGCAATCCGACCGCGCCGAACGCCTCGGCGAGCTTGACGAAATCGGGCAGCGCGGCGGTGTAGCTTTCGCTGTAGCGCCCGCCATGCAGCAGCTCCTGCCACTGCCGCACCATGCCCATGTACTGGTTGTTGAGGATGAAGCCTTTGACCGGCAGGCGATACTGGCAGATCGTCGACATCTCCTGGATGTTCATCAGGATCGACGCCTCGCCGGCGATGTCGATGACGAGCGCGTCGGGCCGCGCGATCTGCACCCCGATCGCCGCCGGCAGCCCATAGCCCATCGTGCCGAGCCCGCCCGACGTCATCCAGTGATAGGGCGTCTCGAACTTGAAGAGCTGCGCCGCCCACATCTGATGCTGGCCCACCTCGGTGGTGATGTAGGGATCCTTGCCGCGTGTCAGCGCATAGAGCCGCTCGATCGCATATTGCGGCTTGATGATCGGATCGGACTTGCGATAGGCGAGACAGTTGCGCTGGCGCCAGCCCTCGATCGCCTTCCACCATTTGGCGGTGCGCTCGCGCGAGGGCTTGAAGTTGCGCCGCTTCAGCGCCGCCGCAAGCGCTTCCAGCACGCGGCCCACGTCGCCCAGCACCGGCACGTCGACGCGCACGTTCTTGTTGATCGAGGACGGATCGATGTCGATGTGGATCTTCTTCGAGCCCGGCGAAAAGGCATTGAGCCGCCCGGTGACGCGATCGTCGAACCTGGCGCCGACGCAGATCATCACGTCGCAATCGTGCATGGCGTTGTTCGACTCGAACGTGCCGTGCATGCCGACGAGGCCCAGACACTGCTTGTCCGATCCCGGGAAGGCGCCGAGGCCCATGAGCGTCAAGGTGCAGGGATAGCCGGTCTTCTTGACGAGATCGGCGAAGAGCTCGCACGCCTTCGGCCCGGAATTGACGATGCCGCCGCCGCCGTAGAAAAGCGGCCGCTCGGCCTTGGCGATGAGCTCGGCCGCCTCCTCGATGCGCGCCGGATCGGGCGCGGTCTGCGGGCGATAGGTCTTGTGCGTGGGGACCGCTTCGGGCGGGAGATAGGTCCCGGTCGCGAACAGGATGTCCTTCGGCAGATCGACGACGACCGGGCCCGGCCGCCCGGTGCGCGCGACATAGAACGCCTCGTGCATCATCCGCGCCAGGTCGTTCACGTCCTTCACCAGGTAATTGTGCTTGGTGCAGGGCCGCGTGATGCCGGTGGTGTCGGCCTCCTGGAAGGCGTCGTTGCCGATGAGGTGCGTCGGCACCTGGCCGGTGAGGCACACGATCGGCACCGAATCCATGAGCGCGTCGGTCAGGCCCGTCACCGCGTTGGTGGCGCCCGGCCCGCTCGTCACCAGCACCGCGCCGACCTTGCCGGTGGTGCGGGCATAGCCCTCGGCGGCATGGACGGCGCCCTGCTCGTGCCGCACCAGGATGTGGCGCAGCCGGTTCTGCTTGAAGAGCGCGTCGTAAATCGGCAGGACGGCCCCGCCGGGATAGCCGAAAACGACATCAACGCCCTGATCCACCAGGGCTTTGATGACCATTTCCGCTCCCGTCATCTGGCTCGAAGACATGACCGCCGCTCCTTGCGCGAATCCGCAACCTAGAGAGCTAAATCTTGGCGGTCAAGTGTGACTGACGAATAAATGAGAATATTCCGGGAAGTAAACTTTCCGAAAATTGCGCCGATATGGTGAACGGACGCAGCCCGGCCATGCGGTGCCGGAGCCAGGTATATTGCCGCTTGGCATAGCGGCGGGTCGCTTGCTGCGCCGCAGCAATGGCCTCTTCGCGGCTCGCCGCGCCGTCGAGGAAGGCCCCGAGCTCGCGCACGCCCACCGCCTTCAGCGCCGGAAGGTCCGGCGCAAGCCCGCGCGCCCGGAGCGCCGCCACCTCGTCGAAAGCGCCGCGCCCGACCATGGCGAGCAGGCGCCCATCGCACGCGGCATAAAGCGCCTCGCGCGGCGGCAGCAGGACGATGGCGGGCGGCGGCGGCGGGCCGCGGCGGCGGGCAGCGCCTGCCACTCGGCGAGCGGCCGGCCCGTCGCGGTCACGACCTCGTAGGCGCGGACGAGGCGCTGCGTGTCGCCGGCGGGAAGGCGCGCCGCCGCGGCGGGATCGTGCTCGGCCAGCCGCGCGCGAAACGCGGCGCCGCCCAATTCGGCATGGAGCGCGCGCGCCGCGATCCGCACCGCTTGCGGCACCGCCGGCACGGCGGCGAGGCCGTTCAACCAGGCATGGAGATAAAGGCCGCTGCCGCCGGCGAGGATGGCAAGCCGCCCGGCCGCGCGCGCCGCCAGAACTTCCGCGCGCGCGAGCTCGCGCCAGCGCCCGGCCGAGCACGAATCGGCGGCATCGATCACGCCATAGAGGCGATGCGGCGCGCGCGCCTCGGCCTCGGGCCCGGGGCGCGCGGTCAGCACGCGGAGGTCGCGATAAACCTGCATGCTGTCGGCGTTGATGATCGTGCCGCGAAATTCCTCGGCGAGCGCCAATGCGAGCGCCGATTTGCCACTGGCGGTTGGACCCGCGACGATCACCACGTCCGCGTCAGCGACTTCCGTCATGGTTGTGTTGCTCGAACGAACGGACCAATTATAGGCGCGTCCCTTGGCCATCCGGCAGCTTTGCTTCCATGACACGACTGACGAGCAAGGATATCGAGGCGGGACTCCGCTATATCGGCCGCAAAGCGCGCGCAAACGGCGAGATCATCGAACTTGCGATCTATGGCGGATCGGCGGTCGTGCTCGCCTTTCGGTTCCGGCGCGCGACCGAGGATGTGGATGTCGTGGTGTCGGGTAGTCCCAAGAGCCTTCGGCGCTACGCGCGCGAGGTCGCAGCCGAACGCGGTTGGGACGAGACCTGGATGAACGATGCGGTCAAAGGGTTCGTGAGCGCGCACGCCGCGGGAGGCCTACGGCCGTTTCGGAGCTATCCTGACGAAGCCGAACCCGGCTTGCGGGTGATGGTACCGACTGCCGAGTATCTCCTTGCCATGAAATGCATGGCCATGCGAATAGATGCCGCGGATCGAACGCACGATCTCGAAGATATCCAACGTCTCATGGCCGAGACGGGGCGCTACGACGCAGCGAGCGTCTTGCAAATTGTCGAGCGCTTCTATCCCGCAAGCCTGATTACGCCACGGATCGCCTTCGGGATCGAGCAGATCGCCGCCGACTATGGGAAACGCAAACGTGCCGTTCAGACGCCCAACAAGCCTCGCCGCCGTCGCAAGGTCCGCTAGACGCGACGGCGACCTTTACGGCCATCTGCGCGCGTTTCTCGATCATTTCTACACGCATCCGCGAGACCGCAAGGCGAGTATTGCCGACGAGCCGCCGCTTCTGCCCGATCCGGTTGCGAATGCATATCTGGCCGCGGCGGCCGAGCACCTCGCACTGCGCTATCGCCAAACTACGCCGGAATGGGCCGTGCGCAGCGACCGGTTTCTGCGCTCGCCGCATTTCGCGGGCCCGGATGGCATGACGGCAATGCTCCTGGTCGAAAGCCCATCGGCCTTTCGACGCCGCATGATCTTCGTCGATTATGACCCGCTCTCTCGGCCGCTGCGCAAGGGCAAACGCCCGCAGCCTCCCGCTTGGGGCGCACCGAGGCGTACGGGACACCGCCCGGCCTCTTGAGCACCGGTTGCCTTTCCGGCCCACGCGGCGGATAAGGCGCCATGGCGGAATTCGTGCTGACGCTCTGCCCGCCGCGCCTGCGGACGCAAGCCTTGCCGCGGCGGCGGTGAAAAAATCGGCGGCCGCGCCGGCCCGCCCGATGCGCTCGCGCCCGACGCGTTCGACCTGCCGTTCGACGGCGCAGCCCCCGAAGCCGCCGAGCACGCCGCGCGCGAAGCACTCGGGACCCGCGCGATCGACCTCGTCGCGCAGCCCGCGGCCGGGCGGCGCAAGAAGCTCCTGGTCGCCGATCTCGAATCGACCATCATCGAGAACGAGATGCTCGAGGAGCTGGCCGATTTCGCCGGCGATTGAAGGAGCATGTCGCCGCCATCACGCGTCGCGCCATGAACGGCGAGATCGATTTCCTCGCGGCGCTCGACGAGCGCGTGGCGCTTCTGCGCGGCCTGCCGGTTCCGTGCTCGACGCAGGCGGCGGCGCGCATCCGCATCATGCCGGGCGCCGCGCGCGCTCGTCCGCACCATGCGCGCCAACGGCGCTACCTGCGTGCTCGTCTCCGGGCGGTTTCCGCGTGTTCTCCGAGCCCCATCCGCGACGCGGCTCGGCTTCGATCTCGATATCGCGAACGCGCTCGAAGTGAAGGACGGGCAGCTCACCGGCCGGCTCGTGCCGCCGATCTTCGGGCGCGAGGCGAAGCTCGCGACGCTGAAGAAGCTCGCGGCGGAACTGGGCATCCCGCTGGCCTTGACGCTCGCCGTCGGCGACGGCGCCAACGATCTGCCGATGCTGAAGGCGGCGGGATTGGGGGTGGCGTTCCGCGGCCGGCCGGCGGTGCGGGCCGAGGCACGCTGGAAGATCGACCACGCCGACTTGCGCGCGCTCCTCTATGTGCAGGGCTACCGGCGCGCGGAGATTATCGAGACCTAGCTCTGATCGACCTTCAACGCGACGAAGCGGAGATCGCCCTGGCGATCGACCAGAAGCAGCACGGATTTCCGCCCCTGCTTCTTCGCCTGCTCGATGAGATCGTTGATCTGGCTCGCGTTCTTCACGTCTTCCTGGGCCACCTCGACGATCACGTCGCCGGCATGGACGCCCTTCTCGGCGGCCTGGCTCTTGGCGTCGACATCGGTGACGACGACGCCGGCCGTGTCCTCGGCCAAGGCGTAGCGCTCGCGCAGATCGGGCGTCAGGTTCGACAGCGACAGACCCAGCACCTGCACTCCGCTCGCGGGCGCCTCCGGCTTCTGCTCCTTCGCCGGCAGCGCCGCCTGCTCCTCGTCCTCCTTCAGTTCGCCGACCTTGACGTCGAGGACCTGTTCGGCGCGCTTGCGCCAGACCGTGACCTTGACCGTCGTGTCGATCGGCGTCTGGGCGACGATGAGCGGCAGGTGACGCATGTCGGTCACGTCCTTGCCATCGAAGTCGAGCACCACGTCGCCCGGCTGGATGCCGGCGACCTGGGCCGGGCCGCCATCCTTGACGCTCGCGATGAGCGCGCCCTTGGGCTTGTCGAGGCCGAGGCTCTCGGCGATCTCGTCGGTCACGCTCTGGATGTTGACGCCGAGCCAGCCGCGGCGCGGATGGCCGAAATCGCGGATCTGCTCGATCACCGGCCGCGCCTCGTTCGCAGGCAGCGCGAAGCCGATGCCGATCGAGCCGCCCGACGGCGAATAGATCGCGGTGTTGATGCCGATCACCTCGCCCGACATGTTGAACATCGGACCGCCCGAGTTGCCGCGGTTGATGGCGGCGTCGGTTTGCATGAAATCGTCATAGGGCCCGGCGTTGATCTCGCGCGCCCGGGCCGAGAGGATGCCGGCGGTGACGGTGCCGCCAAGCCCGAACGGATTGCCGATCGCCAGCACCCAATCGCCGATCCGCGTCTGGTCGCTGTCGCCGAACTTGACCGACGGCAGCGGCTTTGCCGGCTTGATGCGCAAGAGCGCCACGTCGATCTTGGTGTCGCGCCCGACCACCTCGGCCTTGAAATTGGTGTCGTCCTGCAAGGTGACGGTGATCTCGTCGGCGTCGGCGATGACGTGGTTGTTGGTCACGACGAGGCCCGAGGGATCGATGATGAAGCCCGATCCGAGCGAGGTTGCGTGCCGCGGCAGCGCCTGGGGCGTGCCGCCCTCGCCGCCGTGGTTGCGGTTGAGGAAGTCCTTGAAGAATTCCTCGAACGGCGAGCCCGGCGGGAATTGCGGCAGGTCGGGCCCGGCCGTCTCGCCCTTGTCGGACTTGATCGTCTGGGTCGTCGAGATGTTGACCACCGCCGGCAGCAGCTTGGCCGCGAGATCGGCGAAGCTGTCGGGCGCGGGCTTGGCCCATGCCGGCGCGAGGAGCGCCAGCATGAGGACCCCTGCCGTCGTCGCAACCGGTGCCAGCGCCGCCCAAAAACCCCGCCGCACAGGCGATGGAGGCCGGCGGCGCGGCCGGCGGACGATGGCGGATGACAAGGAATGCACTCCCGCGATGGGCTCTAGGGATGCGCGATCTTACGTGAGATCGCGCGCGCGCGAAAGCGGCATCGGGCGGAAACCGCGCCTTACTTGGCGGATTTGACCGGATCCGGGACCGATGCCGCCGGGGCCGCGGCCGAGCGCCCCGGCAAAGTCTGCTCCGGCCCGTTCTGGAGATATTTGAAGAACGGGCTGTCCGGCGACAGCACGAACGTCGTGTCGGGACCGGTCAACGCCGCGCGATACGCCTCGAGCGAGCGGTAGTAGGAGAAGAAGGCCTCGTCCTTGCCATAGGCCTCGGCGGTGATGCGGATCGCGTCGCCATCGCCCTGGCCGCGCAGGATCTGCGACTGCTTGTTCGAATCGGCGATGATCTCGATGCGCTGACGGTCGGCGTCGGCGCGGATCTGCTGCGCCTGGCGCGCGCCCTCGGCGCGGTAGCCGGCCGCCTCGCGCTGGCGCTCGGACTTCATGCGCGCGTAGATTGCCTCGCTGTTCTGCTCGGGCAGATCGGCGCGCTTGATGCGCACGTCGACGACGTCGATGCCGAACCCCTTCGACTGCGTGTTCACCTCGTCGCGCACCTGCTGCATGATCTCGGCGCGGCGCTGCGAGATCACGTCCTGGAGCTCGATGCCGCCGATGATGCGGCGGAGCGCCCCGGTCATGATCGCGCCGACGCGCTGCCACGCGACAAGCTCGGTCCCCACGCTCTGATAGAATTGCAGCGGGTTGACGATCCGGAAGCGGATATAGGTGTCGACAACGAGCCGCTTCTGGTCGGATGCGATCACTTCCTCGGCCGGAGGCTCGAAATCGAGGATGCGGCGGTCGTACTCGACCACGTCCTGCCACGGCAATTTGAAATGCAGGCCGGGAACGTCCACGACTTCGATGGGATTGCCGAATTGCAGCACCAGCGCCTGTTCGACCTGGGATACGACGAAGACGCTGCTCCAGACGAGGATGAGCACCACGACGACGGCGGCGCTCGCTGCGGCGAGCATGCGCGCGCTCATCGCCCGCCTCCCCCGGCCGCGGCGCCGGTCTGGGGCGGGGCCGCGCCCGGCGCTGGCGCCGGGGGCCGCGGCGCCGGCTGAAGCTGCGGCAGCGGCAGGTAGGGCAGCACGCCCGTCCCCGCCGCGCCCTTGTCGAGGATGATCTTGTTGGTGTTTTGCAGCACGCTCTGCATCGTCTCGATGTAGAGCCGGCGCGCGGTCACGTCCCGGGCGGCGTTGTAGGAATTGAGCACCGATATGAAGCGCGCGGCGTCGCCCTGCGCGGACAAGACAATCTGCGCGCGATAGGCCTCGGCCTCCTGGACGATGCGGGCGCCGTCGCCATGCGCCACCGGCACGATGTTGTTGCGATAGGCCTCGGCCTCGTTGATGAGGCGCTGCTGGTCGATCTTGGCGCTCTGGACGTCGCGGAAGGCATCGAGCACCTGATCGGGCGGATCGACTTTCTGGAGCTGCACGCTCGTGACCGAGATGCCGGCGTGATAGGAGTCGAGAATCGCCTGCATCAACTGCTGCGTCTCGCTTTCGATCTTCGGGCGGCCTCCGGTCAAGGCGCTGGCGAGCTCGCTGTGGCCGATCACTTCGCGCATGGCGCTTTCGGCCGCGGACTTCACCGTGCCGTCGGGATTGCGGATGTTGAAGAGATAGGACTTGGCGTCGTTGATGACCCACAGCACGATGAAATTGATGTCGATGATGTTCTCGTCGCCGGTCAGCATCAGCGATTCCTCCGGCAGCTCGCTGGTGCGGCCTTCGGAGTTGGAGGCGCGGAATCCGACCTCGACGCGGTTGATGCGCGTGACCTTCGGCAGGAGCACGTCCTCGACGAACGGCAGCTTGAGGCCGAGGCCGGGCGTCGAAATGCGATTGAAGGCGCCGAAGCGCAGGACGACGCCCTGCTCGTCGGGCGCCACCGTATAGACGCTCGAGGCGCCGATCAGGAGGATCACGACGGCGATGACGACGAGGAGGATGCCGCGGCCGCGCCCCATGCCGCCCGGCAACAGGCGGCGCAGGCGATCCTGGCTCCGGCGCAGCATCTCCTCGATGTTGGGAGGCTGCGGCCCGCGTCCCCATGGGCTTTGCCCGCCGCCCCAGGGGCCGCCGCCTTGATTCCACGACATGTGGGTCCTTTCCGAGCGGCCGCGCGCCGGCCGCTCGCTTTGCAGAATGCCTCACTTCTCCTTATATGTCAGCAAGGCTCGAAGGGGCAGGACATGAGCGTCACCGAGAACGATATCCTCGCCGCGCTGCGCACCGTCAAGGACCCGGAGCGCGGCGGGGATATCGTGGCGCTCGGCATGGTCGCGGGCGTGCAGGTGCGCGAGGGCCATGTCGCCTTCGCGCTCGAGGTCGAGCGCGCCCGCGCGCCGAAGCTCGAGCCGCTGCGCCAGGCGGCCGAGCGCGCGGTCGAGGCGTTGGACGGCGTGCTGTCGGTCTCTGCCGTGCTCACCGCCGAGGCGCCGCGCGGTCGGCAAGGCGGCGGGCCTGCGGCGCACCCGCAAGCGCCGCAGCCGGACGCCAAGAAGCCGCTCGTGCCCGGCGTGCGCTCCATCATCGCCGTGGCGAGCGGCAAGGGCGGCGTCGGCAAATCCACGACCGCCGCCAACCTCGCTCTTGCGCTCAACGCCAACGGCCAGAAAGTCGGCGTGCTCGACGCCGACATTTATGGCCCCTCGATGCCGCGCATGCTCGGCATCTCCGGCCGGCCGCGCATGGCCGACGGCAAGCGGCTCGAGCCGATGCGCAACCACGGCGTCAAATGCATGTCGATGGGTTTTCTCGTGGCCGAGGACACGCCGATGATCTGGCGCGGCCCGATGGTGATGAGCGCGTTGCAGCAGATGCTGCGCGACGTCGATTGGGGCGAGCTCGACGTCATGGTGGTGGACATGCCGCCCGGCACCGGCGACGCGCAGCTCACGATGGCGCAGCAGGTGCCCTTGGCCGGCGCCGTCATCGTCTCGACGCCGCAGGACATCGCCCTCCTCGACGCGCGCAAGGGTCTCAACATGTTCCGCAAGGTCGACGTGCCGGTGCTCGGCATGATCGAGAACATGAGCTATTTCCTGTGCCCGCATTGCGGCGAGCGCACCGACATCTTCAGCCACGGCGGCGCGCGGCGCGAGGCCGAGGCGCTCGGCTGCGACTTCCTCGGCGAGCTGCCGCTCGATGTCGCGATCCGCGAGACCTCCGACAGCGGCAACCCGATCGTCATCGCCGATCCGACCGGCGCGCACGCCGAGGTCTATCGCGCCATCGCCCGGCGCATCTGGGAAAAGCTCGCCGCCGGCTCGCCCGACGGCCCGCGCGCCGCGCCCCGCATCGTCGTACAGTAGGCTCCAGCCAACTCTCTTGTTGCGCCGCCGATTTCGGGCATTATGGCGGCAACGAAACGAATGAAACGGGGAGGATCCATGCGCATCGCTGCACTGACGGCGCTTGCCGCGCTTGCGCTTGCGGCGGCGGCCAATCCCGCGTCGGCCGACCCGTGGAACATCCGCGTCGGCTGGGTCGCCGCGCCCGATCACATGCAGCCGATCATCGACGAGCTGCACAAGCGCCATCCCGAGCTCTTCCATCATTTCGGCCAGAGCTATGTCGCCGCGGGCGTGCATTTCCAGGGCACGACGCCGCAAATCCAGGCGCTCGCCATCAACGAGATCGAGATCGCCTCGTTCGGGCCCGAGGCGCTGGCGCTCGCGGTCGACAACGCGCATCTCGACATGCGCATGATCGCCGACGTGTTCCAGGACGGCGTGCCCGGCTATGGCACGGTGACGTACGTCGTGCGCAAGGACAGCCCGATCAAGACGATCGAGGAGCTGAAGGGCAAGACCGTCGCGACCAACGCGTTCGGCTCGTTCGGCGATTCCGCGATGCGCATCAATTTGCGCGAGCACGGCATCTCCGACCGCGACATCACCTCGGTCGAGGCGCCCTTTCCGGCCATGCCGGCGATGCTCGACGAGGGCAAGGTCGACCTCATCAACCTGCTGCCGATCTACCGCTACATGCTGAACGAGGGCAAATACCGCGTGCTGTTCACCGGCGCCGACGGCGAGGGGCACATCCAGGCCGTACTATGGGCAATGCGTGCCGAGCAGATCGCGGCGCACCGCGCGGCGCTCGTGGATTTCCTCGAGGATCATATCCGCGCCGTACAGTGGCTGCTAAATCCAGCGCACCACGAGGAGATGGTGGGCATGGTGTCCGAGGTGACGAAGCTCAAGCCCGAACTCATCGGCTTCACCTACACGAACGTGAGCCCCTATCACGCGCCAGACGGCAAGCCCGACGTCGCCGCGACGCAGCACGCGCTCGACATGGAGACCAAATACGGCCTCATCCACCAGACCCTGACCGTGGCGCCGAATTACGTCGATCTCGGTCCGGTCGAGGATGCGGCCAAGCGGCTCGCCGGCTCTTGAGGGGGAACACCATGACCACGCTTCGACCCACCATCGCGCTCACCGCGCTTGCGCTCGCCGCGTTCGCGACGCCCGTCCGGGCGGCCGATGTCGAGCATGCGAAGATGGCGATGCCCGCCATCGCCATGATCTTCGCGACCGAATACATCGCCCAGGACGCCGGCATCTACAAAAGCGAAGGCCTCGACGTCGCCGAACAGGTCATCGCCGGCATCGGCTCGACCAACGCCGTCATCGCGGGATCGATGGATTTCGCCTATGCCTCGGGCGTGACCTTGACGCGCGCCTCGGCGCACAATCAGCCGGTGCTCGGCATCGCCGGGACCTACGATCACACCGGCTTCTGGGTCCTCATCGGCAAGAAGATCGCCGACGCGCACCATTTCGATCCGGCCGCGCCCTTGGCCGAGCGCGCCAAGCTGATGAAGGGGCTGAGCTTCGCGGTGGGCGGCTCGATCCAGGCGATCCCGCACGCCTATCTCAACGACATCGCCACGGCGGGGGGGCTCGACCCGACCAAGGACTATGTCGTCACCGCCATGATGCCGACGGACCAGGAAGCCTCGTTCGAGCGCGGCGCCGTCGACGGCATCTCGGCCGGGCCGCCGATCGTCGAGCAGACGGTGAAGGACGGCGTCGGCGTCGTCATCGCCGACGGCAACAAGGATCCCGACTGGCTCCGCCATGTCGCCGCGAACGTCGTGCTGACGCGCTCGGACACGTGCGTGAAGCGCCGCACGCTGTGCGAGAAGATGGGCCGCGCGACGGCGAAGGCGGTCCTCTACATGCACCAGCACCCGCAGGAGGCGATGGCGATCCTCGGCAAGCGCATCAACGTGACCGATCCGGAAATTCTCGCCGAAGCCTTCAAGCACACGCTCGAGGCGACGCCGGAAACGGCGACGCTCGACGCCCAGGGGCTCGAGACCGCCGACCGGATGAACGTCGAGGCGGGCTTCATGAAGCGCGATGACATGCTGTCGTCCTACGCGAAGATCTTCACCAACGAATTCGTGAAATAGGCAGTCTGCTTGCGACGGCAAACGTAGCGCGCTGCGGGAGATTGCTTCGCTGCGCTCGCAATGGCAACCAAGGGGTTGTCCTAAGGGACTGTCATTGCGAGAAGCGAAGCGACGAAGCAATCTCAAGGACGGCAGGAGATTGCTTCGCTGCGCTCGCAATGACGCCACGGGGCTGTCCTAAAGGGCTGTCATTGCGAGGATCGCGCGCATGCGGTCGACGGTGAGGTGGGGTTTGCGGTGCGTTGGATTCGATCGGGGACTATTGGCGATTGCAAACCACAGTCAATCGGTAGGGCCCTTTTCGATTTTGGTTAGCCGAGCTTCGATGTTCTTGAGGCAATGGGCAACGACCGCCGCAATGACTCCCAGCACAGCTAGCAGGACGATCTCTCCAGCGACGGCAGGGTCAAACGGGTGGCCGTTTGAGAGGCCGATTTGAAATATGACAGCCTGCGCGACAGCGACTGCCAACGCTAGCCATCCAGCGAGGTTCACAGCCCAAGCGTAGTTCTTGGGTTTCATTGCGGCGTTTTTGCCGTCTGCAAGCCAGATACCGCAGACAATCGCGACGCCGCCCAATGACTTGCTTTTGGTTCTGTCTTCAGGTCGTGCAGCATCGCGAGGCGACGCCGTTCTTGGGGGCGCCCGCATCCGGATCGAAACGAGCGGCCGCCAGCAACGCGTGCTGCCGCTCGACCAGGCCGCGGCGCAATAGCCGCGCACTGCTTCCATCGAGCACGGCTGTCATCTTCGCTGGACTCGGCCCATTGACAAACCCGCGGCTACAGATTGGCCGCAGGATACCGCTGCATAGCCTCTTCGCGAGTGATTACGCTGAGACGCTTAGGGCCGCCGCCCTGCCAGTCGCCATGTGGGTACGTCAGTTCCCACAAGCGACCGTCGGAGGGGTCGCGATAGAGCGCCGACCAATTTCCGTTGGCAATCTTCGCGAGCCCATCGGTGATAAGCGACGTTATTCGTGTCTCCACTTCTATTCGCTCGGCCAGCACGCGCTCTCCATCTTCTCTATCCCACGAGCCAATCATAATCGGTCTCTAGATGGGAGGAGAGCACTCATTTCTTCGGCTCGGCGCATCGGCTTCGCCTTCGCGATCTTCCGTAGCCGCTTCTCGCAGCCGTCCTCGGCTAAAAAAGTCGCATTCTTAGGCACAATTTCACGCGCCGAAGATATCGGGAGGATCTCCCAAAACTTTCGCGGGGCGCGCGCATCACGGCCCCCGGCCGCCCCAAGGTCGCCATCAGCTCGGTCCATTCGCGCTTGCCGAGGCCGCTTTCCGCTTGCGTCACGTTTTCGCCGGCGATGAGGCGCCGCACCACCGCGAGCGCCGCCGCCGAGAGCTGCGCGCCGCCCATGCCGTGCTGCCGGAACGCCTCGGCCGTCAGCGGGACCCAGCGCTCGAGCATGCCGATCATCGCCTCGGCATAGACGCGGATCTCGTACTGCGCATGGGCGTCGGCGCGCAGGCCGAGAAAATGCATGAGGTTGTAGAGGTCGATCTTCCAATACCACTGCGTATAAAAATTGAGCGTCAGGTTCATCCGCGCGAGCTCGCGCGCGAGGCCCTGGCGCGCGGGATCGAGCGGCGCCCCGTCCTCGCTTTCGTTCAGCATCTCGATATAGCCGCGATATGCCTTCTCCGAATCCTCGCGCAGCAGGTGCAGCACGTGCTGGGCCTCCTCGCCTTCGAGCACGTCGCCCCGGCCCTGGCGGTTGCTGCGCGACTGCGCCGCGAGCTGCGCCGGCGCCGGCACATAGAACTCGTTGTCGAGGATCGAATAGCGCGCCGAGTATTCGTTCACGTTGGCGGTGCGGTGGCGGATCCATTGCCGCGCCACGAAGATCGGCAGCTTCACGTGAAACTTGATTTCGCACATCTCGAACGGCGTCGTGTGGCGGTGCCGCATCAGGTAATGGATGAGGCCGCGATCCTCGCTGACGCGCTTCGTCCCCTTGCCGTAGGAAACGCGCGCCGCCTGCACGACCGCCGCATCATCGCCCATGTAATCGATGACGCGGACGAAGCCGTGGTCGAGCACCGGGACCGCCGCGTAGAGAATTTCCTCGAGCGCGGGAACGGTGGCGCGGCGGGTCGTCGCGCTCTCGGCGCGCAGCCGCGCGATCTCGTCCTGCTGCTCGGGCGTCAAGGGCATGGCCGGACTCTACAGGCGGCCGGGGAGTCCGGGGAAGCGCCACTCCGAATCGCCGTGCGCCCATGCGATACTCGGGCGATGGGTACGGCACCCCTCGACGCGTGGGCCAATTTCTTCATCGCCGAGGCGGGCGCCGCGGCGGCGCTGTGCGGCCTCCTGTTCGTCGCGACCGCCATCAACCTGACGCGGATTCTCGAGATTCCGCATCTGCCGGGCCGTGCCGCCGACAGTTTGGTCATGCTGATCGGGGTGCTGGTGGTGTGCAGCTTCGGGCTCGTGCCGGCGCAGCCGCCGCAGCTTCTCGCGGCCGAATTCATCGCCACTGGCGTCGCCCTGTGGTTCTTTCACACCAGGCACAGACTCCGAAGCCGCGGCCGCTACCAGCCGGACAGCCGGTGGAAGGTCATCCTGCCGGTCGTGCTCGGCCAGGCCGCGACGCTTCCTTTCGTCATCGCCGGAGCGGTCATTCTGGCCGGCCACCCGTCCGGCCTTTATTGGGTCGCGCCCGGCGTCGTCTGCTGCGTCATCGCCGCGGTCTGGAACGCCTGGGTCCTGCTTGTCGAAATCATGCGATGACCTATATTGGAAGGGCTGGGAAACCGGCTATGGCGATAAACGGCGCATGGCATAAGCGTAGCGGACCCGGGGGCAGTACCCGGCGCCTCCACCACTCTTTATGGGGGCGAATCAGGATCGACGCGCGTTGTAAAGATGTGGTCGTCGCTCGGCATGGTACCGCCGATATCGGGCCAACACTGAGTTGCGAACGATAACTTCGCACAAGAGGCTCTCGCGGCCTAATTCCCTCGCGGGAATGAAGCTTTGAGTGTTTCGCGGTTCGGGGGGCACCGGGCAACAGAAGCCCCCCACTTCGCCTTCGGGAGTGCAAGCGGACCTGTCGTGAAAGACCTCATCCGATACGACAAGATGGTCGAGGCCGCGCTCCGCGGCGTGGTGCGCGAGGTGCTGGCCCGCGCCGTGGCGAGCGGCCTTCCGGGCGCGCACCATTTCTACATCACGCTCAAGACCAAGCATCCGGGCGTCGATATTCCCGACCATCTGCGCGCCGAATATCCCGACGAGATGACGATCGTGCTCGAGCACCAGTTCTGGGATCTCGAGGTCAAGGAAGATCGCTTCTCCGTCACGCTGAGCTTCAAGAACCGGCCGGAGCGGCTCGTCGTCCCGTTCGACTCGATCACCTCCTTCGCCGATCCGGCGGTGAAGTTCGGCCTGCAATTCCAGGCGAGCCCCGCCGATGACGCGGCCGAAGCGGCCGCCGCCGCCCCGTCCGACGATCAGGCGCCGCCAAAACCCGCAAAGGACGCGCAGGTCGTGACGCTCGACGCCTTCCGCAAGAAATAGGCCTGCGGCGAGCGATGACTAGTCCTCAGACGGGAGGCTGCCAGTGCGGCGCGGTGCGCTACGAGATCACCGGGCCGCCCGCCGCCGTCTATGCGTGCCATTGCACCGAGTGTCAGCGACAATCCGGTTCCGCGTTCGCCATGGCGGCGGTGATCCCGCAACAGCATTTCCGCATCACGCGGGGCGCGCCCAAGATGTTCGCCCGCCAGACCAGTCCGACGAAGACGATGGAATGCTGGTTCTGTCCTGACTGCGGGACCCGGCTCTATCACGTGCCGGGCGGCGCGGCCTATGCGAACCGCAACGTCAAGCCGGGGACCCTGGACGACACCTCCTGGCTCAAGCCCACCATCCACTTCTGGACCCGCAGCGCGCAGAAATGGGTCGCCATACCCGAAAACGAAACCCGCTACGAAACTCAGCCCGCGACCTTGCCTTGGTATTTCCCGAAGGCGTGAGCCCAACTCGGGATCGGGAATAGCGTCGGCCAAAAGGCAGACAAAAGGGTTCGATGCGCGACGATCCGGTTCTAGACTGCGCCGCATGAGCGACTTCGTCTTTCACGAGCTTTTCCCGCTGGGCGCGGACGACACGCCCTACCGCAAGCTGACCGGCGACCACGTGTCGGAAGTGGCGTTTTCCGGAGATTCCGTCCTAAAAATAGAGCTGCCGGCGTTGACGCTCCTGGCCCAGGAGGCGATGGTCGATTGCCAGCATCTGCTGCGCCCCGGCCATCTGCGCCAGCTGCGCACGATCCTCGACGATCCCGAAGCGTCCGATAACGACCGCTTCGTCGCCTACGACATGCTGAAGAACGCCAACATCGCGGCCGGAAAGATCCTGCCGATGTGCCAGGACACCGGCACCGCGATCGTGATGGGCAAGAAGGGACAGCGCGTCTGGACCGGCGGCGGCGATGCCGGCGCGCTCGCGGAAGGCATCCGGCGCACTTATACCGAGACCAACCTGCGCTACAGCCAGTTGGCGCCGATGTCGATGTTCAGCGAGGTCAATACCGGCGACAATCTGCCGGCGCAGATCGATCTCTTCGCCGACGACGGCGACGAATACCATTTCCTGTTCATCGCCAAGGGCGGCGGCTCGGCCAACAAATCCTTCCTCTTCCAGGCGACGCCGGCGACGCTCAATCCCGAAGGCGCTGCTCAAATTCCTCGACGAGCGCATCCGCACGCTCGGCACCGCCGCGTGCCCGCCCTATCACCTCGCGATCGTCATCGGCGGCACCTCGGCCGAGCTCAATCTCAAGACGGTGAAGCTCGCGAGCTGCCGTTATCTCGATTCGCTGCCCGATGCCGGCAACAAATACGGTCAGGCGTTCCGCGACCGCGGCCTCGAAGCCGAGGTGCTGGCGCTGTCGCGCCAGAACGGCATCGGCGCGCAGTTCGGCGGCAAGTATTTCTGCCACGACGTGCGCGTCATCCGCCTGCCGCGGCACGGCGCGAGCCTGCCCATCGGCATCGGCGTGTCGTGCGCCGCCGACCGGCAGATCCTCGGCCGGATCGATCGCGACGGCGTGTTCCTCGAGCAGCTCGAATCCAACCCGGCGCAATTCCTGCCTGAGATCGACGAGAAGCATCTGGCCGGCGATGTGGTGCGCGTCGATCTCACCCGGCCGATGGACGAGATTCGCCGCGAATTGTCGCGCCATCCGGTGAAGACGCGCCTTTCGCTCACCGGCCCGCTCATCGTCGCGCGCGACCTGGCGCACGCGAAGCTCAAGGCCGAGCTCGATGCCGGCCGCGCGCTGCCGGGTTATTTCCGCGACCATCCGATCTACTACGCCGGCCCCGCCAAGACGCCGGCGGGCTATGCCTCGGGCTCGTTCGGGCCGACCACGGCCGGGCGCATGGATTCCTATGTCGAGCAGTTCATGGCCGCGGGCGGCAGCTTCGTCACGCTCGCCAAGGGCAATCGCGGCGCCGAGGTGCGCGCGGCGTGCCAGAAGCATGGCGGGTTCTATCTCGGCTCGATCGGCGGCCCGGCGGCGCGGCTCGCGCAGGACTGCATCCGCCATGTCGAGACGCTGGCCTATCCCGAGCTCGGCATGGAGGCGATCTGGCGCATCGAGGTGGAAGATTTCCCGGCTTTCATCGTTATCGACGACAAGGGCAACGATTTCTTCGCCAAGCTCGTCTAGGGCGGGCGATGGCGGTCTCGAGGGCGTTCATCGACTACGCGCGCGACCAGCTTCGGTCCTGGGGCGGAGGCGGCATCGTGGCGCGGCGCATGTTCGGCGGCGCGGGGCTTTTCCGGGACGGCACCATGTTCGCGCTCGTCCATGACGACACGCTCTACTTCCGCACCGATGCGGAAAACGCGCCGGATTTCGTGGCCGCCGGCATGGCGCCCTTCTGCTACGCGCGCAACGGACGCCAAGTGGCGCTGGGCTATCACGAGGTTCCGGCCGACGTGATCGAGCAAATCGACGAGCTCGCGGTGTGGGCCGCCGCGGCCTTCGCGGCGGCGCGGCGGCGGAACGCCCCGCGCTCCCGCGCGCCGGCCCGCCCGGCCCGCGCCCGGCGGCGCGCCTAGGGAGCCGGCGTGGCGGACGCGATCGACCTCACAGCCCTGGCGCGCGGCGACAAGCCCGCCTGGGACGCGTTCGTGCGCCGCTATGCCGGCCTCGTCCTGGCCGGGGTGCGCGCGGTCGCGCGCGAGGGCGCCGACGCCGAGGACTTGATGCAGGAGGTGTTCGTGCGCCTCTGCAAGGACGATTTCCGCTTGCTTAAGACTTATGACCCATCGCGCGCCGGCTTGACCACGTGGCTCACCATCGTCGCGCGCTCGACCGCGCGCGACGTGCTGCGCCGGCGCCATCCGCCGGTGACGCCGATCGACACCGTGCCGGAAGCCCAACTTGCGGTTGAGGACCGCCATGTCGAGCCGCTGAAGCTCCCCGAGGAGCTCTTGTCGCCACGGCAAAAGCTCGTCGTGACAATGCTTTACGACAAGGACATGGAGGTCGCCGAGATCGCGGCCGCGCTCGGCATCGATCCGCAGACGGTGCGCAGCACCCACCACAAAGCGATGCTGAAATTGCGCAGCCATTTCGCTCCCGGCGGCGCGGCCGAGGCGGCCGGCGATGGTCACGCTAAGGTGGAGCGGCGGGGATGAAATTATGGCAACTTGCCTAAAAGCTCAGGTGAGGAGTGTGTCATGACGGGTCCGGGGGATCGGTCCGAAGAGCTGGATTTCTGGCGCCGCTGGCGCGCGACCTCGGCTGCGGCGCCGCCCGCCGACGCTGTGCTTCTTGCGGCCTATGCCGAGGGGCGGCTCGACGAAACCGCGGCCGAGCCGGTCGAGGCGTGGCTCGCGGATCATCCCGAGGCGCTCGACGACATCGTCGCCGCGCGCCAGGCGGCACTCGCTTCGCCGGCGGCCGCGCCTGAGGGACACATCGCCCGCGCCGCCGCTCTCGTCGCCACGCCCAGCGCCTCAATCGTGCCATTCCCGGTCGCGCTCGTCGCCCGCCGCCGAAGCTGGCGCGACGCCGCCGCCTGGGGCGCCATCGCCGCAAGCCTGCTCGTCACCAGCACGTTCGGCTTCGAGATCGGCAGCAGCGCTTATGCCAACCTGACGCAGCAACCGCCCTCCGCCGAGAGCACGGCGCACGAGCTGATGGACCCGCCGACCGGGCTCTTTAGCGAAGACGAAGATTCGGCGACTTGACCGTGGCCGCCGAGATCTCCGGCCGCGGACCGCGGCACGGGTGGGCGATCTGGATAGCGCTGGCTCTCTCGCTCACTCTCAACGTCTTCGTCGCAGGCGGCCTGTTCTGGTCGTGGATGTCGCCGCGGCCCATGGCCGAGGCGCCCGCCGACCGGCTCGTCGCCAACGCTCGCACGCTCGACCTCGGCCCCGATCAGCAGGCAGCACTCAGGACGTTCGCTCGCACCGCGCGCGAATTGCGGCGCACGCTCGGCGAAACCAACGCCCCCATCTTCCGCCAGGTCTGGACCGAATTGGCGAAGGCGCAGCCGGACCAGGCGCTCATCTCGAAGCTCACCGACACGGCGCTCGACAACCGCCGCGCCTTCCAGGGCAAGATGACGGCGAACCTGATGACGTTCCTCGCGACATTGAGGCCCGACCAGCGGCAGCGCTTCGCCGAACTGGCGCTGCGCCGCCCGGGCGCGCAACCGCCGCACTAACCCGAGCCTAAGAAGCGCCGCGCCGCGCCCCCATATCTAGCCTGTCCCCGGGAAGGAGACAGGCGATGGCAGGCACGAGAATCGAGCGCGACAGCATGGGCACGGTCAGCGTCCCGGCCGAGCGCTATTGGGGCGCGCAGACCGAGCGCTCGCGCGGGAATTTCAAGATCGGCGGCGAGCGCATGCCGCTCCCGCTCATCCGCGCGCTGGCGCTCCAGAAAAAGGCCGCGGCGCTCGCCAACATGGCGCTCGGGCAGCTCGAGCGCCCGCTCGGGGCGGCGATCGCCGACGCGGCGCAGCAGGTGATCGACGGCAAGCACGACGACGAGTTCCCGCTCGTCGTGTGGCAGACCGGATCGGGCACGCAGACCAACATGAACATGAACGAGGTGATCGCGAATCTCGCCAACGAAGCGCTTGGCGGCAAGCGCGGCGCCCAGGATCCCGTTCATCCCAACGATCACGTCAATCTCGGACAATCCTCGAACGACAGCTTCCCGACCGCGATGCACATCGCCGCCGTGCGCGAGATCAACGATCGCCTGCTGCCGGCACTGCAAAAACTCCGGCGCGCGCTCGACGCGAAGGCGCGCGAATTCGCCGGCATCGTCAAGATCGGCCGCACGCATCTCCAGGACGCAACGCCCTTGCCGCTTTCCGCCGAGTTCGGCGCCTATCGCCGCCAGATCGAGCTTGGCATCGCGCGCATCGAAGGCTGCCTGCCGCGGCTTTATCCGTTGGCGCAAGGCGGCACCGCGGTCGGCACCGGCCTCAACGCGCCGAAAGGCTTCGCCGATGCCTTCATCGCCGAGCTCAACGCCCTCACCCGATTGCCGTTCGTCTCGGCGCAAGACAAGTTCGAGGCCTTGGCGACGCATGACGCGATGGTCGAACTGTCGGGCGCGCTCAACGTCATCGCCGCGTCGCTCATGAAGATCGCGAACGACATCCGCCTCATGGGCTCGGGCCCGCGCTGTGGCATCGGCGAATTGCGCCTGCCCGAGAACGAGCCCGGCTCCTCGATCATGCCTGGCAAGGTCAATCCGACCCAGGCCGAGGCCGTGACCATGGTGGCGGCGCAGGTCATGGGCAATCACGTCACCATCACCATCGCCGGCAGCCAGGGGCATTTCGAATTGAACGTGATGAAGCCTGTCATCATCGCCAACGTGCTGCAATCGCTGCGCCTCATCGCCGACGCGGCGGCGAGCTTCGCCGACAATTGCGTCGCGGGCATCGAAGCCGACCGCACGCGCATCGCCGATCTCGTCGCGCGCTCGCTCATGCTGGTGACGGCGCTCGCGCCGCAAATCGGCTACGACAAGGCGGCCGAGATCGCGAAGAAGGCGCACCACGACGGCACCACGCTGCGCGAGGCGGCGCTGGCGCTCGGCTATGTGTCGGGCGCCGATTTCGATCGCTGGGTCCGGCCCGAAGCGATGATCGGGGCCGCGTGAGCGACGGCCCGAAGAAACGCTCGGTGGTGATCGCCGGCCATCGCACGAGCCTGTCGCTCGAGGAGCCGTTCTGGCGCGACCTCACTTCGGTCGCGCGGGCGCGCGGCCTGTCGCTCTCCGCGCTCGTCGCCTCGATCGATGCCGGCCGCGCCGGCAATCTTTCGAGCGCGCTCCGCCTCTTCGTGCGCGACTGCTACCGCAGCGGCGAGCTTCCCTCGCACAAGAACGCGCCCTAGCATCGCGGCAAAGGAGCGCGCGATGGCCGACCCGATCAATCTCAACCGCTTCCGCAAGGACCGCGCGCGCACGGAAAAAGAGCGCCGCGCCGAGGCGAACCGCGCCGCCCACGGCCGCACCAAGGCCGAGCGCACGAAAACCCGGCTCGAACGCGACAAGGCGGCGAAGGATCTGGACGGCAAGCGCCTCGACTGAGGCTCAGAGCCCGAGCGCGCGCTCGTAAAGCGCGAGCGTCTCGGCGTCGAAGCAGCAGAACAGCGCGCGCTCGATCGTGCGATCGCCGGCGAGAAAGCCCCGCGTCTCGGCAAGGGCGATCGCGGCCGCGCGCGGCTTCGGAAAACCATAAACGCCGGTCGAGATCGCCGGAAGGGCAATCGAGCGCAGCCCGTGGCCCACGGCAAGCGCGAGGCTCGCGCGGTAGCAGGAGGCCAAGAGCCGCTCCTCGTCGTTGCCGCCGCTGCGCCAGACCGGGCCGACCGTGTGGATCACGTGGCGCGCTGTGAGGCGATAGCCCTTGGTGATGCGCGCCTCGCCGGTGGGGCAGCCGCCCAAACTGCGGCATTCGGCGAGAAGCTCCGGCCCGGCCGCGCGGTGGATCGCGCCATCGACACCGCCGCCGCCCAAGAGTGTCTCGTTCGCGGCATTGACGATGGCATCGACCTCGAGCCGCGTGATGTCGCCCGAGAGCGCTTCGACACGCGCCACGCGCCTAACCCGCGGCGCGGCGCCCGCTGCGCTCGGGCTTCATGCCGAGCGCGCGCATATAGGTATCGAGCAGCGCCTCCTGCTCGTCGCGGTCGTCTTCGTCCATCTTCCGGAGGCGCACCAGCTGGCGGATGGTCTTCACATCGAAGCCCACGCCCTTCGCTTCGGAATAGACTTCCTTGATGTCCTCGGCGAGCGCTCGCTTCTCTTCCTCGAGCCGCTCGATTCGCTCGACGAACGATTTGAGGCGCTCTCCGGCGACGGCGCCGGCGGAGGCATTTTTATCGCGGGCTCGCATGGAGTTTCGACCCTAGACGAGCCGCGCGCCGCACGCAAGGCGCGAGCGCCGGCGTCCGTGTCAGTGTTTCGGCGCCGCGACCGCCTGCTTCTCGTCCTTCTGGTACTTCGCCTTCCACTCGTCGTACGGCATGCCGTAGACGATCTTGCGCGCCTCGGGATCGGGCAGCTTGATGCCGCGCGCCTCGGCCGCCTCGCGGTACCAGCGCGAGAGGCAATTGCGGCAGAAGCCGGCGAGATTCATGAGGTCGAGATTCTGCACGTCCGTGCGTTCGCGCAGATGCTCGACGAGGCGCCGGAAGGATGCGGCCTCGAGCTCGGTGCGGGTCTGGTCGTCCATCGCTCCACTCCGGATGTCGTTTCGCTAGATATTGGGATTGCGACCCCCTTGGGTCTAGCCCCCCGCGCGATAGAGCTCCGCGCGCGCGAGTATCGGGGAAATGCCTGCGCCGAGAATTTCCGCCCAGCGCGCGGCGCCGGCGTCGTCCGCGATCAGATCCTGGCGCAGCTCGATCGCGACATGCGGCAGACCGCGCGAAACGGCGTGACTGCGCACCGTGTAGCCTTGCGGTTCGCGCGCGGAATAAGGCTTGTTGTCGCCGACGACGAGGGCGGGATCGGATTTGAGCGCCGCCAGGAGCGGGCGCGGGATCCGCGCATCGCTGTCCCACAGCACGCCGACATGCCACGGCCGCGCGTTGCCGCCCATCACCGGCGTGAAGCTGTGGATCGAGACGAGCGCCGGAACGGTCCCGCGCGCGAGCCGCTCCTCGATCCA
This sequence comes from uncultured Alphaproteobacteria bacterium, assembly GCA_963729295.1. Lineage (GTDB taxonomy): Bacteria > Pseudomonadota > Alphaproteobacteria > ATCC43930 > CGMCC-115725 > DATJLY01. The sequence continues at coordinate 92,530 of CAVSNJ010000007.1, read as the reverse complement.
GGCATCGATCGCCGCGTGATAAGGCGCGAAGATTTTTCCCCGCCGTGCCGCGCGCGCGGATTCCGAAATCCCGCGATTGCCCGAGATCGGCACATGATCGCTCGTCTCGGGGATCGAACTCGCGTCAAGGGGATCGCGGTTGCAGTCGATGACGAGACGAGAGAAACCGGCGAGGATCGCCGGCGCGTCGAGGCGCGCGGCGAGGCGCCGCGTCACCTCGGCGGCGCCGATGTCCCAGGCGATGTGGCGTTCGAGCTCGGCCGCGCCGAGCCCGAGCCCTTGAAGCGCGCGCGGCACGAGGTTCGAGGCGTGATCGCACGTCAAAAGCACATTGGCCGCGCCCTCTTCGCGCCAGTGCTGCACTGGCGGCGGATCATCGGCAAGAAGATTCGAATCCGACATGATGGATGGTCGCGGGCGCGGGAACCGAGGTTGTGTCGTGCACCGCCGCTATCCTATCTTGCCGCAGGATGAATCGCACGCGCGACGGCAACGAAACCGTGCTGCGGCGTCTCCTCGATGCAGCGCTCGAGGCGGCGGACCCGGCGCGTTGCGTGCCGCCGCACCTGCCGCCGCCGCCCAAAGGCCGCACCATCGTCGTCGGCGCCGGCAAGGCCGCGGCCAAAATGGCGCGCGCGGTGGAAGACCATTGGCCGGGCGAGCTCACGGGCATCGTCGTCACGCGCTATGGCCATGGCGTGCCGTGCCGCCGGATCGAGGTGGTCGAGGCAAGCCATCCGGTGCCCGACGTTGCGGGCGCCGACGCCGCCCGGCGCATCCTCGCGAGCGTCACGGGGCTCGGGGCGGACGATCTCGTGCTCTGTCTCATCTCGGGCGGTGCCTCGGCGCTTCTGGCGCTGCCCGCCGCGGGCCTCACGCTCGACGACAAGCGCGCCGTGACGCAGGCGCTGCTGCGCTCCGGCGCCGCGATTGGCGAGATCAATTGCGTGCGCAAACATCTCTCCGCGATCAAGGGCGGCCGGCTCGCCGCCGCGGCCGCGCCGGCAACGGTCGTGACGCTGGCGATCTCGGACGTGGCGGGCGACGATCCCGCCATCATCGGCTCAGGGCCAACCGTGCCCGATCCTTCCACATTCGCCGATGCGCGCGCCATCCTCGCGCAGTACGACATCGCGCCGCCGCAAGCCGTCGCGCGCCGCCTTGCCGCTAGCGCGGACGAGACGCCGAAGCCGGGCGATCCGCTGTTCGCGCGCTGCCGCTTTGTGCTAGTGGCGACGCCGCAATATGCGCTCGATGCCGCCGCCGATGCCGCGCGCAAAGCCGGCCTCACGCCGATCGTGCTCGGCGACCGCATCGAGGGCGAGGCGCGCGAAGCGGCGAAGGTCATGGCCGGCATCGCGTGCCAGGCCGCTGCGCGGCGGCTGGTCGTAGACAGGAGCGCCGTGCCGCTTCCTGCCGTGCTGCTCTCGGGCGGCGAGACGACCGTGACGGTGCGCGGCAAAGGGCGCGGCGGGCCCAACGGCGAGTTCATCCTGGCCTTGGCACTGGCGCTCGGCGAGCACGCGCAGATCCACGCCATCGCCTGCGATACTGACGGGATCGACGGCACCGAGGAAACTGCCGGCGCCGTGTGCGGCCCGGCGACGCTCGCGCGTGCGAAATCGCTCGGGCTCGACCTTGCGGCGCATCTTGCGGACAACGACGCGTGGGGCGCGTTCGATCGATTGGGCGATCTCGTCGTGACCGGCCCGACCTTGACCAATGTTAACGACTTTCGCGCCATACTCGTCGCGACGAGCGAAGGAATGACGGACCGATGAGACGGCAACGCAGCGCCAAGATCGTCGCGACCCTCGGCCCCGCCTCGTCTTCACCCGAGATGATCGACACTCTGTTTTGCGCCGGTGTCGACGTGTTCCGCCTGAACTTCAGCCACGGCAAGCAGGAAGAGCACCGCGCCCGCTACGACGCGATCCGCGCGCTCGAGAAGAAGCACGGCCGCCCGGTTGGCGTGATGGCCGACATGCAGGGCCCGAAGCTGCGCGTCGGCACGTTCGCCGACGGCAAGGTGACGCTCGTCAATGGCAATCGCTTCCGCCTCGACCTCGCGAAGGCGCCGGGCGATCAGCGCCGCGCGCCGCTGCCGCATCCGGAAATCTTCGCCGCGATCGAGCCCGGCACCGAGCTCCTGCTCGATGACGGCAACATTCGCCTCAAGGTCGATTCGTGCGGCAAGGATTTCGCCGAGACGATGGTCATAACGGGCGGCATTCTCTCCGACCGCAAGGGCGTCAACGTGCCGAACGCGGTGCTGCCGCTCTCGGCGCTGACGCCCAAGGACCGTTCCGATCTCGCGTTTGCGCTCGAGCTCGGCGCCGATTGGATCGCGCTCTCGTTCGTGCAGCGGCCCGACGACGTGGCCGAGGCGCGCAAGCTCATCAACGGCCGCGCCGGCATCCTGGTGAAGCTCGAGAAGCCGGCGGCGATCCGGCGCCTTGCCGAGATTCTCGAGCTTGCGGATTCGGCGATGGTGGCGCGCGGCGATCTTGGCGTCGAGATGCCGCCCGAGGACGTGCCGCCGGTGCAGCGCCAGATCGTTCACGCCTGCCGTCAGTTGGGCAAGCCGGTGGTGGTGGCGACGCAGATGCTCGAATCGATGGTGCGCGCGCCGGTGCCGACCCGCGCCGAGGCGTCGGACGTGGCGACCGCGGTCTATGAGGGCGCCGATGCGGTGATGCTGTCGGCCGAGACGGCGGCAGGCTCCTATCCGGTGGAGGCGGTGACGATGATGGACCGCATCATCCGCCGCGTGCAGGCCGATCCGCTCTATTTCGCGGCGTTGAAGCAGGATGCCGGCACGCCCGAGCACACCACGTCCGACGCCATCTCGCATGCCGCGCGCGACGTGGCCGAGACGGTCGGCGCCGCCGCGATCGTGTCCTACACGACCTCGGGCGCAACGGCCGTGCGCGCCGCGCGCGAGCGCCCGCAAGTGCCGGTCCTCGCGCTCACCTCGAAGATCGAGACGGCGCGGCGGCTGGCGCTCGTCTGGGGCCTGCACTGCGTCCACAGCCGCGACGTGCACAATTTCAACGACATGGTGCAGCGCGCAACGCTCGTCGCGCAAAAGGAAGGATTCGCCCAAAGCGGCGACCGCATCGTCATCACCGCGGGCGTTCCCTTCGGCACGCCCGGCGCCACCAACGTCCTGCGCATCGCCTGGGTCGAGGGGCGCTAGAAAAGTGCGCTCACGCCCGCCGCCCATCACCTTGTAGCCCTTGGCGTCGAGGCATTGCGACACGGTCGGGCGCTCCGCCGGATCGGATTTCTGCGACGACGGCGTATTGGCCGCGGCACCGCGGCAGCACCGGCGACCGCGCCGGCCCCGGTGCCATAGCCTTCGGCCGCCGAATAGGCCGTGCGCCGAACCCGCCCGTGCCGCCGAAAGCGCGCCCAATCCGCCGCCGATCGAGAGGCCGATCAACGCGCCGGCGACGAGCGGCCCGGCCGCGTCGCTGCCGTTGCCGATCGCCTGGCACCGATCGAGGTCGCGCTGATAGACCACGGGATCGATGTCGGTCATGTCGACGAGCGGCGGGCCCGACGTGGCGCAGCCGGATAGAGCGAGCGCGGCCCACGCAAAGAGCGCACACGGCCCCGTTCCGTCAAAGAGACTTTCGAATCTCACGGTATCGCTCAATCCACCAATCCATCTGCCACTCTTCGTATCCGTACAACATGCCCTCGAACCGCTCGAACGCCTCATTCCAGCCGGTTTTTCGCGAGGCAGCACACATCAATTTCCAGGCGCGTATGCGCCATTCCTCGCCCTTTCGCACGTAATACGCCTCGCGAAGTCCTTCAATTTTGCGACCGTCCTTCAAGACGGTCGCACTGTCGAACGGTTCGAGACAAATTTCCTTGTGGAGCAAGCCGTCCGCAACATAGCGATTGAACCGATCCTCATCATCATGCTGGTGCGGCGGATAAAAGTCGCCCATGCGGGCGAACTTCTTTACTCCGTCCAACAGCAATGCCAGTTCGTAGTTCGTATGTATAAGGTACGGAATGTCGCGCGCCGCGTGCCAAGGTTCGAGGCGAACCTCCCGCCCTCCTGGGTCGAATGGCACGCAGTATCGCGCACTAATTTCTGCAAGCTCCTTCTCATCGAGCCAATAGGCCCCGCGTAGCTCGGGATCAGCCTCGACGCTTGATCCCAGCAGCGTACGCAGTTCCTCGGTCTCGGCAACTTGAAACGCCGCCTCGAGCACCGGGCAGCCATGATCCGCATCGATAGCTTGAAGAAAAAACCTGCGCGGCGCGTCCGTCATCGCGCGGGATTATATCATTTCACGCCCGGACGAGGCCCTGGAGCGCGGGCAGACCAGCGGTATCGGGAAAGACCTTGGTGCCGAGCGCGGCGGCCTCGATGCCCAGGTGATCGCGCAGAACGCCCTTCATCACGCTGCGCGAATCGGTCGCGACGCGCAGGTCGCGGTCGTCCTGGAGCTGCGCCAGGCCGGGCCAGTCGCCGTGAACGCGCCCGCCCTTGACCGCGCCGCCCATGACCAGCATGGCCGAGGCGGTGCCGTGATCGGTGCCGTTGTTGCCGTTGGCCGCGACGGTGCGGCCGAACTCGGTCACGGCGACGACCACCGTGCGCTTCCAGCTCGGCCCCATGGCTTTCGCCATCGCATCGAGGCCCGCGGCAAGCCCGGCGAAATTCTGCGCGAGCCGCCCGGTCTCGGCACCCTGGTTCACATGCGTGTCCCAGCCGAGCATGTCGAGCGCCGCGATGCGCGGGCCCTGGTCGGCCGCGATGAGCTTGCCCGCGACCTCGGCCAAAGGCGCGAAGCCGTTCGGGCCATAGCCGCCCTTCACATCCATGGCGGCATCGGCGCCGAGCACCTGGTCGGAGAATCCCTGCGCCGCGAGGCCGCGCTCGAGCGCGGGGCCGAGGAGCGCGTCGTGGCGATAGAGCGTGCGCAGCGCGACGATGAAGTCGGACGACGGCTGCGGCAACTTGTCGGGCTCCCACGATGCAACCGCGACCTGGCCGCGCAGGATGAGCGGCACGGCGCCGCCGACCGCGAGGCCGGTGCGGCCATCGACGCCCTTCATCTGCGCCAGCGCGCGATTGAGCCAGCCGTCGCGCGCGCGCGCCTTGGCTGCGAGCCCGCTTTCCATCAGATCCTGCGCGTCGAAATGCGAGCGCGTGTTGTAGCCGTTGCCGGTCGCCGGAACGAGCATGAGCTCGCCGCTCTTGTAATAGGGCGCGAGCGGCGCCAACGAAGGATGGAGGCCGAAATTCTTGTCGAGCGCGATGACGCCGCCATCCTGACCCGGCGGCTTCAAGGCGATGGAGCCACGCTTTTCGGCATAGTGCGGGTCGCCATAAGGCGGCGCCGCGGCGAGCCCGTCCATCGCGCCGCGCAGCAGCACGACCACGAAGCGCTGGTCGGTCGGCGCCGCGGCAAAGGCCGCGCGATGGATCCCCGCCGTCAGGGCAAAGCCGGCGGCACCGGAGAGGAATTCGCGGCGGGCGAGCGTCATCGTCTCTGGAACTCCGCGCTCGCGAGAAGCAGCGCCACGCCGTCGCGGCGCGAGGGCGCGCGGGCGATGGCGTCGACGATCTCGGCGGGAGCGGCATCGCCGAGGCTGGCACTGGCGAGCGCCGAGGGATCGGGCGCGTCGGGCACGCGGTTGGCGAACGTCTCGCACCATTGCGCGCGCCGCAGCACCGCCTCGGGCGAGATCCACGACGCCGCGTCGTCGGGCCAGCCCGACGGCTGCGGCGCGTAGAACGGAAGCTGGTCGAGCATGCGCAGGCTTTGCGCCCATTGCTTGCCCTGCGGCATGGTGCCGGTCACGCGGCACGCGGCGATCGCGAGGTCGGTCGGCGCGCGCACCTTTGCGAACGGCCCGCGCCAGGCCGCGTCCTCGCGTACGACCGCGTCGCTCACATGGCGCAGATCGCCGCCGCTCTCGAGGAAGCTCTGCGCGATGCGCTCGACCGCGTCCTTCGGCGGAACGTCGGCGATGAAATGTATCGCGAGTTTTTTCGCGACATGGCGCGCGGTCGCGGGATGAGCGGCGAGATCGGTGAGCGCGGCGATGCCTTCCGCCTGTCCGCCTTCCTCGTAGCGTTTGCCGAGCAGCGTCTTGGCGCCCGGCTCGTGCGCGAACGGGCGAAAGCGGAAGCTGCCGGTCGCCGGCTCCTTCGGCCCCGCGATCGACCAGCCGGTGAGGATGCGCGCCAGCGCCTCGACATCGTCCTGCGTGTAGCCGCCATCGACGCCGAGCGTGTGCAGCTCCATGATCTCGCGCCCGAGATTCTCGTTGAGGCCGCGCCCGGTGCGCTCGCCGGCGCGAGAGTCGGGGCCGATCGATTGCGCGTTGTCGAGATAGAGCAGCATCGCCTGGTGGCTCTCGACCGCGAGCAGCATGTCGGAAAAGCGGCCGAGCACGTGCGGCCGGATCGCCTCGCGCTCGTAGGCGCCGGCGATGCCGCGCAGGAACGGGCGGCGCGCCGACACGGTGAAATGGTTGCTCCAGAACTGCACGAGCCGCTCGACATAGGGCCGCTCGCTCGTGGCGGCGGCGCCGAGCCGCGCCGCGATCTCGGCGAAATAGACTTCGTTGACGCGCTCGTTGAACTCCTTGCGATCCTGGGGCGCGCGCTTGTCGCGGGTCGCTTGGAGGAAGAGCGCGGTCGCGTCGGTGCCGGACGGGAGGTCGCCGGCGAGCGCGGGCGGCGGGCCGGCAAGCTGTTTCTGGACCGCGCCGCGCGGGTCCTGCGCCAGCGCCTCAAGCTCGCCCGGACGCGCGGCAAAGCCGAATCGGGTCGCCGCGATCAAGGCTGAAAATGCCGTCATGCGCGTGGTACGTAGCCGAACACCGGTTCTATCCCCGTTAACGTGGCGGATAGGGTCGGGTTCGCTTCGTGCCGGCGGGGATTTGTGCTACCACCCGGCCCGATGGAGCTATCGGTGGTCATCCCGGTGCGCAACGAGGCGCCCAACATCGCCCCGCTCGTCGCCGAGATCCGCGCTGCGCTCGAGGGGCGCTGCGATTTTGAGATAATTTACGTCGATGACGGCAGCACGGATGGCACCGCAGCGGCGGTGCAGGCGCTCGCCCGGTCGATGCCGCGCTTGCGGCTCCTGCGCCACGCCAGAAGCTGTGGCCAAAGCGCCGCGATCCACAGCGGCGTCAAGGCGGCGCGCGGACACTTTATTGCCACGCTCGACGGCGACGGCCAGAACGATCCGGCCGACATCTTGCCTCTTCTCGAGCTGGCGCGCGCGGCGCCGCCCGCGCCGGCGCTGCTCGTCGCGGGGCTGCGCGCCAAGCGCCGCGACCCCGCGGCAAAGCGCCTTGCCTCGCGCATCGCCAACGCCATCCGCGCGCGGCTTCTCAACGATGCAACCCGGGATACCGGCTGCGGCCTCAAGGTGCTGCGGCGCGAGCCGTTCCTCGAACTGCCGTTCTTCGATCACTATCACCGCTTTCTTCCGGCGCTCGTGCTGCGCGGCGGCGGCAAGGTCGTCTCGGTGCCCGTGAACCACCGGCCGCGCCACGGCGGGCGCTCGAATTACGGCGTGTTCGACCGGCTCTGGGTCGGCATCGTCGATATTCTCGGCGTGATGTGGCTCATGCGCCGCGGCAGCCGGCCCGAGATCGTGCTCGACGCGGCTGCCGCCGAGGAAGAAAGCGCGCCGCCGCGCCTGCGCTCGCGCGTGCCATGAGCGCGCCAAAGACGCAGCGTCTCCGGCTTTTGGGCCGCGCTCTTGCTTTGGCGCTGCTCCTCGCCGGCACGGCCTTCGTCGTCGCCAACCGCGCCGTGTTCGATCCGCACGAGCTTGCGCAAAGGATCGCCGCGGCGCCCGCGGCGCCGCTGCTCTTTCTCGCGCTCCATGTCGCGGCGAGCCTCCTCTTCCTGCCGCGCACGGTGTTGGCGGTCGCGGCCGGCGTCGTGTTCGGCATGGGTTGGGGCCTCGTCTGGGCGACGGCCGGCAGCGTTTTGGGCGCGGTCGTGGGCTTCCTCGTCGCGCGCTATCTCAACGCCGGCCTGATCGAGCCCGAATCCATGCCGCGCATCGGCCCCGTGCTCGAGCGCGCCGAGGCGGGCGGCTGGCGCGCGGTGGCGGCGCTCCGCCTCATTCCCGTCCTGCCGCACAGCCTCGCCAATTACGCGCTCGGCCTGACGCGGCTGTCGCTCGGCAGCTACGCGCTCGGCTCGCTCCTCGGGCAATTGCCGATGACCTTCGCCTCGGTCGATCTCGGCGTCGCCGGCGGCCGGGCCTGGGCGGGCGCGTCGAACTGGCTGGCACCGACGCTCGTTGGATTTGCCGTGCTCATCGCCTCGCTCCTGCTGCCGCGCCTCGTGCGCCAGCGGAGTTAGACCGTCCGCGGCCGCTTACGCCAGAAAGCCGACGCGCCCGCTTTGCAAATGATACTCCGCGCCGACGATCTCGAGACGACCATGTTCGACCGCATCGGCGAGGACGGGACCAGACGCCTTGAGTGCGGCGACCGTCTGCCGGACATGGGTCGTTATGGCGTTCTCGACCGCATCGCCTGGCATGTCCTTGCTCGCCGCGACGGCAGGCTGAAGCGCCGCGACCAGGCTTGCGATATGAGGTGGCGGCATGGTGCCGGACGCGACCGCGGCGACGGCGGCGCTGATGGCGCCGCACCGCTCGTGTCCGAGCACGACGATCAGTGGGGTCGCGAAATGCTCCACGGCGTATTCCATCGAGCCAAGAGTAAGATCGTCGGCGATATTACCCGCGATCCGCACGGTAAAAATGTCGCCGAGTCCCTGATCGAACAGGATCTCCGGCGGAACCCGGGAATCAGAGCATCCAAGCACGATGGCAAACGGCATCTGCGCCGGCGCCACCGCTTCCCGGCGAACGGAATGATCGACGCGCAGCGCTTTGCCGGCGACATATCGAGCGTTGCCGGCGATCAGCCGGCTGCGGGCCGCATCGCCGGAAATTTGCGCCGCGGCGCCGGCGGCAAAGCTGCGACGGGACAGGACCGCTCCGGTGACGGGCGCGAGCGCGAACGCGGCCATGAGGCGGCGCCGCGACATGTCGATTGATAGGGATCGATGCATTTTCAGCACTCCTCTCAAGCACAGGCAGGGTCGATCTACCGCGTTTACGAATCCGCGACCTGACCGAGCGCCGCCGGACGCGGGCCGCCGGTCGCCCAGTCGAGCAGCTCGGCCGTGTGCACGACCGGCACGCCGGCGCCGCCTTCGAGTTGCACGATGCAGCCCAAATTGCCGGTCGCAATGAGCTCGGCCCCGGTGCGCGCGATGTTGGCGAGCTTGCGCGCGCGCAGCGCGCCCGCGAGCTTGGGCTGGAGCATGTTGTAGGTCCCGGCCGAGCCGCAGCAGAGATGCCCTTCGGGCACGTCGAGCACGGCGAAGCCGGCGGCCGCAAGAAGCCGCTTCGGCTCGTCGCGGATTTGCTGGCCGTGCTGGAGCGAACAGGCGGCGTGATAAGCGACGCGCTGTCCCGTCGCGACGATGGGCGGCTTGAGGCCGAGCGCCGCCGCGAACTCGCTCAGATCCTTGGCGAGCGCGGCGATGCGCGCCGCGCCTTCGGCATAGCGCGGGTCTTCGCGCAGCATATGGCCGTAATCCTTGACCGTGACGCCGCAGCCCGACGTGTTGACGATGATGGCGTCGAGACCTTCGCGATCCAGCTCCGCCGTCCACGCGTCGATGTTGGCGCGCGCGAAGGAAAGCGCGTCGCGCCCCATGTGATGGACGAGCCCGCCGCAGCAGCCCGCCCCTTCCGCCACCACCACCTCGCAGCCATGCCGCGTCAGGAGCCGCACGGTCGCCGCGTTGATCTCCGGCCCGAGCACGCTCTGGACGCAGCCGGTGAGGAGCGCCACCCGCTTCTTCGGCACGCCCTCGGCGGCGAAGACCTGCGGCTTTTCGACGAGGCCCGGCGCCGGCACGCGCGCCGGCAGCAGCCGGCCCATCGCGCCGATGCGGCCCGGCAGCGCGCGCAGGAGCGGCCGGAGCGCGCTGCCCGCGACCGACACGATGCGAAAGAGCAAAGGCCGCGGCAGGACGAACGCGAGCGCCGCGCGCAGCATGCGGTCGAGCGCGGGCCGCCGGAACGTCGCTTCGATCCGCTGCCGCCCGAGATCGACGAGGTGCATGTAGTTGACGCCCGACGGGCACGCCGTCATGCAGGCAAGGCACGAAAGGCAGCGGTCGATATGGAGCGCCACCTGCGCCGAGGCGGCCCGCCCGTGCTCGAGCATGTCCTTGATGAGATAGATCCGGCCGCGCGGCCCGTCGAGCTCGTCGCCCAGAAGCGCGAAGGTCGGGCAGGTCGTGTTGCAGAAGCCGCAATGGACGCACTTGCGCAGGATCGTGTTCGCGTCCTCGAGCTTCGGGTCGGCGAGCTGGGCGAGCGTGAAGCCGGTCTGCATGGCGCCTAAACGTCGCGGTACATGCGGCCGCGATTGAGGATGCGGCGCGGATCGAACTGCGTCTTGACGCGCCCCGAGAGCGCGGCGAGCGGCGCGGCTTGCGGCTCGAACGGCGGCACGGCGGTGCGGAGCGCGTCCGGCGCGCGGATGAGCGTCGCGTGCCCGCCCGCGCGAGCGAACGCGCCGCGGATCGTTTCGGCGCCGCCGTCGTCCGCGCCTGTCACCGCAAGCCACACGAGCCCGCCGCCCCAGTCGAAGAAATGGCGCGTCTCGTGCGCCATCGCAACGCGCGCCGCGAGCGCGGGACCTTCGGTCGGCGCCACCGACACGCGCCAGACCGCGGCACCCGGAGCCGCGACTGGCAGCACATCGCGCACGCTTCGCCACAGCTCATGCGAGGCCGCGTCATCCAACCGCTCGATCGCGCCGAACTCCGCGAGCTCTTGGCGGAGCGCCGCCGCGCGCGCGGCGACCGACGGCGCGGGCCCTTCGAGCCGCAGCAGCGTGCGCGGCCCTGCGGCCGACGCGCCCGCCGGCAGATGCGCGGCGCCGCTCACCTCGTGCGAGCTTTTGAGTGCCACGCTCATGGCGCGGCGAGCGGCTTCGTCGTCGAGGCCGAGGATGGCGAGCGTGCGCGTCGCCTCGGGGCACGGCAGCACTTTCAGCGTCACCTCCGTGAGCGCCGCGAGCGTGCCGAACGATCCCGCCATGAGCTTCGGCAGATCGTAGCCGGTCACGTTCTTGACGACGCGGCCTCCTGCCTTGAACGCTTCGCCGCGCCCGGAGACGCCGTGAAAGCCCAAGAAATGGTCGCGCGCGGCGCCCTGGCGGATGCGGCGCGGGCCCGAGAGATTGGCCGCGATCGCGCCGCCGAGCGTGGGGCGCGCCGCTTCGCTGCCCAGGAGCTTGCGCCAGTCGCCCGGCTCGAAGGCGAGCATCTGGCGCTTTTCGGCGAGTGCCGCCTCGATCTCCGCCATCGGCGTCGAAGCGCCCGCGGTCAGCACCAGTTCCTCGGGCTCGTAATTCCGGATGCCGGAAAATCCGGAAAGGTCGAGCGTGTGCGGGAGCTGAAGCGGGCGGCCGAGGCCACGCTTGCTGCCGCCGGCGACGAGTTCGAGCGGCTCCTCGCGCGCAAACGCATCACCAATGATCGCCGCGAGCTCGGTCTCGTCCTTGGGCCGGAAATTCGTCACGCTTCTCTCAAAGGCGCGGCAGATCGGGGAACGCCACGCGCCCCTTATGCACGTGGACCCGCCCCAATTCGGCGCAGCGATGGAGCTGCGGAAACACTTTGCCCGGGTTGAGCAGCCCCTCGGGATCGAACGCGCATTTCAAGCGCTGCTGCTGGTCGAGGTCGAGCTTCGTGAACATCGTGTCCATGAGGTCGCGCTTCTCGACGCCGACGCCGTGCTCGCCGGTCAGCACGCCGCCCACGGCGACGCAGAGGCGCAGAATCTCGGCGCCGAACGCCTCCGCGCGCTCGAGCTCGCCGGGATTGTTCGCGTCATAGAGGATGAGCGGGTGGAGATTTCCGTCGCCGGCGTGGAACACGTTGGCGACGCGCAGACCGAATTGCGCGGCGAGCGCCGTGATGCGCTGCAAGACCTCGGCGAGGCAGCGGCGCGGGATGGTGCCGTCGACGCAGTAATAATCGGGCGAAATGCGCCCGACCGCCGGGAACGAGGCCTTGCGCCCGGCCCAGAAGCGCAGGCGTTCCTCCTCGCTTTCGCTGGCGCGGCACGAGACGGCGCCGCATGCGAGCGCGATCTCGCGCACGCGGCCGATCAGGTGATCGACTTCGGCGAGCGGCCCGTCGAGCTCGACGATGAGCAGCGCCTCGACATCGAGCGGATAGCCCGCATGGACGAAATCCTCGGCCGCGTGGATCGCCGGCCGGTCCATCATCTCCATGCCGCCCGGGATGATGCCCGCGCCGATGATGGCGGCGACGCACGATCCCGCGCTCTCGCTCGTCGGGAACCCGACGAGAACGGCGCGCGCGGCCGTGGGCTTGCGCAAGATCCGCACCGTCACCTCGGTGACGACGCCCAGCAATCCCTCGGACCCGACGGTGATGCCGAGAAGATCGTAGCCCTCGGCATCGAGATGCTTGCCGCCCAGGCGCACCACCGTTCCGTCGATCATCACCAGCTCGACGCCCAGGACGTTGTTCGTCGTGACGCCGTATTTGAGGCAATGCACGCCGCCCGAATTCTCGGCGACGTTGCCGCCGATGGTGCAGGCGATCTGGCTCGACGGATCGGGCGCGTAATAGAAGCCGGCATGATCGACCGCGCCGGAAATGGCGAGGTTGGTGACGCCCGGCTGCACCACGGCGCAGCGGTTCTCGAAATCGATGTCGAGGATGCGGTTGAACTTGCCCAGGCTCATGAGCACGCCGTCCGCAAGGGGTAAGGCGCCGCCCGAGAGCGAGGTGCCGCCGCCCCTCGGCACGACCTTGATGCGGCGCTCGTGGCAATAGCGCAGGACGCGCGCCACTTCCTCCGTGGTCGAAGGAAGGACGACGACGAGCGGGCTCTGGCGATAGGCGGTGAACGCGTCGCTCTCGTAGGCGCGGCGCTCGTCCTCGGCTATGCGCACCGCTTCCGCCGGCAGGATCGCTTGCAGCTCGCGTGCGATCTCGGCGCGGCGGGCGATCACGGCGGCATCGGGCTGCGGCATGTGCATGGCGGGTAGTGTAACAAAAACCGCGCCCTACGGCGCGGTTCGTCGTGCGGGCCTTGGGGCCTGCCTAGCCCTGGCGCGCCTTGTAGCGCGGGTTCGTCTTGTTGATGACGTAGACCCGGCCCTTGCGTCGGACGATGCGGCAGTTCTTGTCGCGCTTCTTGAGCGACTTCAATGAATTCGCGATCTTCATGGCGGAACTCTCGGAAGGTGGCGCGACCCTAGAAAGACGAGCCGCGCCTGTCAACCCGCACCGCGGACGTCGGGGCCGCGAACGGGCCGCCTCACGTCCGACTATTGCCCCGAAACGGCGACGATCTTGCGGCGCGTGCCGCTGTCGTTGCGGCGGCTCAGGAACTGCTTGATGTTGCGCACGGCCTGGCGCAGCCGCTGACGGTTCTCGACGAGCGCGATGCGCACGAAGCCCTCGCCATATTCGCCGAAGCCGAGGCCGGGCGAGACGGCGACGTTGGCATGCTCCAAAAGCAGCTTCGAGAAGGCGAGGCTGCCCATCTCGCGGAACCCTGCGGGCAAGGGCGCCCAGGCGAACATGGTGGCGGCCGGGCTCGGAATCTCCCAGCCGGCCTGGCGCAAGCCCTCGACCAGCACGTCGCGCCGCGCCTTGTAGCGGCCGCGGATCTCGTCGATGCAGTCCTGCGGGCCGTTCAGCGCCGCGGTCGCCGCGACCTGGATCGGCGTGAAGGCGCCGTAATCGAGATAGGATTTGACGCGCGCCAGCGCCGCGATGAGGCGCTGGTTGCCGACCGCGAAGCCGATGCGCCAGCCCGCCATCGAATAGGTCTTGCTGAGCGAGGTGAACTCGACGGCGATGTCGCGCGCGCCTTCGACCTGGAGGATCGAGGGCGGCGGATTGTCGTCGAAATAGATCTCGGCATAGGCGATGTCGGACAAGACAAAAATGCCGCGCGCGCGGCAGAACGCGACGACCTCCGCGTAGAATTCGAGATCGACCACCTGCGCCGTCGGATTGGCGGGGAAATTGAGCAAGAGCGCCACCGGCGGCGGCACCGAATGGGTCACCGCCTTTTCCAGCTCGCGCATGAAGTCGATGCCGGGCCCGACCGGCACGTGCCGCACCGAGGCGCCGGCGATGATGAAGCCGAAGGCGTGGATCGGATAGCTCGGATTGGGCACGAGCACGATGTCGCCCGGCGCGGTGATCGCCTGCGCCAGGTTGGCGAGCCCCTCCTTCGAGCCCAAGGTCACGATCACCTCGCGCTCGGGATCGAGGCTGACGCCGAACCGGCGCTGATAATAGGCCGCCTGCGCGCGCCTCAATCCGGCGATGCCGCGCGAGACGGAATAGCCGTGCGTCCTCGGGTTCTGCACCGTCTCGATGAGCTTCTTGACGATGTGGTCGGGGGTCGGGCCGTCGGGATTGCCCATGCCGAGATCGATCACGTCGCGCCCTTCGGCCCGCGCCCGCGCCTTCAAGGCGTTGACCTCGGCGAAGACGTAGGGCGGGAGGCGTTTGGTGCGGTAAAATTCTTCGGGCATTGCAACCGTCGCGAACTCGGGGGCCGGCATTTTAGGCCCGCCACGAGCCGCGGCGCAAATGGAGGCACGATGGACGAGCTCGCCTTTGCATATTTTCCGGGCGATTACCGCTGGTCGCACGGCGTGCTGCTGGCGCTCGGTGCGGCACCCTGGGGCGGCGCCGAGATCGGCGAGGTGCATCGCGTCGGACTCGCCCTGAAGGATCGGCTCGGCGACGACGCCGCGTGGTTCGAGGCGTGGGATGCCATGTCGGCGCGGCTCGAGGACAAGGGCCGTTCGCTGCAACGGGCGGGCAAGCGCCTCAGCGCCGCCTCGTATCTCTTCCGCGCTGCCAACTACGCCCATGTCGGCGAGCGTTTTCTGCAACCGAAGACGGAAGCAGGATTCGCCGCCTATCGCCGCGCGGTCGCCGCGTTCAAGGATGCGGCGGCGCTCATCGACCGGCCGCGTATCGAATTGGTCGAGGTGCCCTACGAGGGCACGAGCCTGCCGGCGCTTCTCGTCCACGCCGCACCCGAGCGCACACGAGGCCGCGCGCCGGCGATGGTGTTCTTCGACGGCTTCGACGTGACGAAGGAGCTGCAATACTTCAAGGGCGTTCCCGATCTCGCCGCGCGCGGCATTGCCTGCCTTATCGTCGATGGGCCCGGCAACGGCGAAAGCATCCGCTTCCGCAATCTCCCTCTCCATCACGAGACCGAGCGCTATGCGCGCGCCGCTTACGAGTATCTGGCAGCGCGGCCCGAGTTCGATCCGCGCCGCATCGGCGTCATGGCGCTGAGCCTCGGCGGCTACTATGCGCCGCGCGCCGCGGCGTTCGAGCCGCGCTTTGCCTGCTGCATCGCCTGGGGCGCGATCTGGGATTACTGGCAGACCTGGAAGGACCGGCTCGACCGCATCGCCCGGAACGAGCGGCTCTCGCTCTCCGTGCCGTGGCAGCATCTGTTGTGGGAGTTCGGCGTCGCCACCAAGGAGGAAGCGCTGGCGCGGCTCGAAGGTTTCCGGCTCGACGGCGTGGCGCAGCGTATCCGCTGCCCGTTCCTGCTCATGCACGGCGAAGGCGACGCGCAAATTCCGCTGGCGCTCGCGCAACGCTGCATCGAGGCGGTCGGCTCGGACAAGAAGAAGCTCAAGATCTTCACCCGCGCCGAGGGCGGCTATCACCACTGCCAGTCCGACAATCTCAGCATCGGCACCGCTTACATGTGGGACTGGGCCGCCGAGATGCTCGGCGCCGGCCGATAAAGGCGCGGCACGAGCGCTACTTCAGCTGCAGAATGACCGAGCCTTCCGTGATCTTGGGTGCGGGTGCGCCGGTGCTGGACGCGTTCTTCTTGATCCACTCCCGCGCGATAACGATGCTTTCGTCGGTGCCGGCCTTGTCCTGATAGACCGAAACCGTGAAGCCGCCATCGGCGGTTCGGACCAACGAATAGCTGACGAAGCCCTTCACCCCGCGGATCAGGGTTTCGATTTCCTTGGTGTGCTTCGCGAGCACGTCGATCAGCTCGTTCGCACCCTTGCCGGAATAGATCCGTGTGACTGCGTGCATGATGCCTCTCCCGAGTGCCATGCTGGCAGAACCGAGTCTGATCCCCTTTGCCTGTTCGGGCAAGGATGCGGGGCCGCGGATCAGTAAATTCCCGGAACGAGGCGCGCGGTCCGGGCACGATAGGCCTCGTAAGGGGCGCCGAATTGGGTCGCGAGGAGCCGCTCCTCGGCGCCGATGCGCGCGACGATCGGCGGCACGTTGAGCGCCGCCAGGAGCACGCCGACCCAGGTATGAAACGCGAGGCCCCAGCCGAGCGCGTTGACGAGAAGACCAAGGTAGCTCGGATGGCGGATGACGCCGTAGATGCCGCCGGTGACGAGTTGGTGGCCCGGCTGGATCGCGACCAACCCGCTGAACCGGCGGCCGAGCACGAACACCGGCCGGATCCTGAGCACGCCGCCAACGGCGAAGAGAACGACGCCGAGCCAGCGCACGCCCTCGCCGTCGATGATCCAGAAATCCTTGCGGTCGGCATAGGGCGGAAAGAAAGCGGAAAGCAGGCTGATCAGAGCGAAAACCGCGAGGACCCAGCGGTTGCTGCGATCCTCGCGCTCGCCGGGGCTGACATTTCCCTGGGTGAAAAAGGCTGCTGCCATGAGCGCGACGCTCATGAGGACGAGCGCACCGAGCGGCCGATAGCGAGAAGAACCGCGCGAACCCGCCGCCGCCCCAAATGGCGAGGCCGAAATAGGCCGCGAGGACGACGAGCTCGATCAGCGCCAATCGAACGGTCGACATCTAAATCACGCGCCGCCGGCGGCGCTGAGTGCATCCTAGCGTCGCCGCCACTTCGTCCACGCCTTCTCTGCCGCCATGAAAATCCATGCAAGCTTCCGCTTGAGCCATGGGTGGTCCTCCGCAATGAGGATGAGACCCAGGGGCAGCATCCACAACCCAACCACCGGCAGGAACCACAGCATCCCGCCGAGAATAAACAGGACGGCGACGGCGCGGCGCAGCCAACGCGCTTCGGGACGGCGCAACCTTTCAATCGCGCGGCGAAGCCGCGGCGGCAACGGTGCCGTCAAGCGCTCGATGTAACGGTCGAACTCCGGATTGGTGGGCGCCATGGCGCTACGGGTGAGGAAGCATGGGTTTCACCGCTTCGAGCGCGACGAGAACCACGTTGATGTCAAACCAACCGCTCGTCGTCGGGGACGAGGCGCTCCGGCACCTCGCCGCGCAGCGCCTTGAGGCAGTTCGCCGCGGCCAGCCGCAGCGCCACGTCGTACGTCCCCGCCACCACCGCCGAATTGTGCGGCGAGCCGATCACGTTCGGCAGATCGAGGAACGGGTGGCCGAGCCGGAAGGCGCCATGCCGGATCGGCTCGACCCACCACGCATCGAGGCACGCCGTGAAACGCGGATGGGCGCGCAGATGGTCGTAGAGAGCCACCTCCTCGACGATCTCGCCGCGCGCCAGGTTGACCAGGATCGCGTCGTCCTTCATGCCGACGAGCGCGCGCGCATCGATGATGCCGCGCGTCGCCTCTGTCAGCGGCGCGGCGATGACCAGCACGTCCGATGCCGCGAGCAGCTCGTCCAGTTGCCGCGGCGGGCCGATCCAGTCGACCGGCTCGTCCGTAGCGCCGCGTCGATTGAGCGCGTGGATCCGCATGCCGAGCGCGCGAAAGCGGCGCGCCGCCGCGGCGCCGATGCCGCCCAGGCCGAAGATGCCGGCAATGCCGCCCGCGAGCATGCGGTTCGGCGTGAACTGGTTGAACCTTCCCGCCGCGAGATGGCGATGCTCGACCAGAAGGCGCTTTGCCGCCGCGAGCGCCAGCGCCACCGCGTGCTCGGCCATCGGCTCGGCAAACGCGCCGCGGTTGCTTGCGACCGGAAGGCCCGGCGGCAGGGTTCGGAGCGGAATGTAATCGACCCCCGCCGTCATCATCTGGAGGAGCCGCGCAGTGGCGATGAGCGGCAGCTCGCCGGGCAAGAACTCGTCCGTGTGGCGGGCGAGGATCGCGCCGGCGCGGGCCAGCGCCGCCGCCCTCGTGGCGGGCGCGAGGGGTGCCAGCCACACGATCTCCGCCGCCGCGCCAACCGCGTCCGCGACGACGGCGCGAAGGCGCGCGTCGAGGTCGAATGTCACCGCGATCGTGGCGCGCGCCATGAGCCTGCCAAACCGCCTCCGCCGTTCCCGTCACCATAGCTCTTCCGAAGAACGGCCGCCCGACCCCCACGCATCGGAAATTTAATCCGCGAATCGGGCGGCGCCGTCATGTAACTGCAACATTCCATGCGCACCATGCCGCCATTCGATCCAAGGAGGAAAAAGATGAGGAATTGGCTCGTGGGATTGGCCGCGGCCGCGGCGGTCGGCGCGCTTGCCGGCGGCGCCAGCGCCGCGGATTTGCAGGGCGCCGGCGGCACGGCGATCTATCCGGTGCTGGCGAAATGGGCTGACACCTACTCCAAGGCGACCGGCACCAACGTCAATTACCAGGCCATCGGCTCCGGCGGCGGGATCAAGCAGATCGAATCGAAGACCGTCCAGTTCGCCAACAGCGACAAGCCCCTGACGCCCGACGAGCTCGACAAGCAGGGCCTCGTCCAATTCCCGGCGGTCATCATCTCGATCACGCCAGTGGTCAACCTGCCGAACATCAAGCCGGGCGAGCTGAGCTTCGACGGGCCGACCTTGGCCGACATCTATCTCGGCAAGATCACCTATTGGGACGATCCGGCGCTCAAGAAGCTCAATCCCGGCGTCGCGCTGCCGCATACCGGCATCACCACGGTCCATCGCTCGGACGGCTCGGGCACGACCTTCAACTTCACCAACTACCTCGGCAAGGTAAGCCCGGAATGGGAGAAGCAGGTCGGCGACGACGTCTCGGTGTCGTGGCCGAGCGGCGTCGGCGGCAAGGGCAATGCCGGCGTCGCCAACTACGTGCAGCAGGTGAGCGGCGCGATCGGCTATGTCGAGTACGCCTATGTGATGGAGAACCACCTCGTCTACGCCAAGATGCAGAACAAGGCGGGCGTGACGCTCGATCCCACCATGGGCGCGTTCCAGGCCGCCGCCGCCAATGCCGACTTCACCAAGGTGCAGGATTTCTACCTGATCCTGACCGATCAGCCCGGCGCCAAGAGCTGGCCGATCACGGCCGCGACCTACATGCTGATGCGCAAGGACGCGCCGGTCGCGGACAACGAGGCGGTGCTGAAATTCATGGACTGGGCCTTGAAGAACGGCCAGGACCAAGCCTCGGCGCTCGACTACGTGCCGCTGCCGGATCCGGTCGTGGCGCAGATCGAAGCTGCCTGGCAGAGCCAGTTGAAGGGTCCCGACGGCAAGCCGGTGTGGACCGCTTCGGCGAAGTAAGTTCCCTCACCCACCACGGGGCCCCGCGGCAACGCGGGGCCCCTTTTCTTTTGCCGGCGCGCGCCGCAAAGTCGCGGCACGTTTCACGGGAAACATCACGATGCGCGTGCCGATCTTCCAGGTCGATGCCTTCACCGATCGTCTCTTCAGCGGCAATCCGGCCGCAGTGTGCCCGCTCGAGACGTGGCCGCCCGACGCGAGCCTGCAGGCCATCGCCGCCGAGAACAACCTCGCGGAAACGGCCTTCTTCGTGCGCGAGGGCGCGGGCGGGGCTGCGGATTACCTGCTGCGCTGGTTCACGCCCGCGGTCGAGGTCGATCTCTGCGGCCACGCGACCCTGGCCGCGGCCTATGTGATCTTCCGCGCGCTCGAGCCACAGCGCACCGAGGTGCGCTTTCGCACGCTCAAGGCCGGGACGCTCGCGGTGAAGCGCACCGGCGACGGGCTCGAGATGGATTTCCCGGCGCGCCCCGCCGTCGCCGTGACGGCGCCGCCGGGGCTCATCGAGGCGTTGGGCGGCAGCCCGCGCGAGGTCTTGCGCGCGCGCGACCACCTCGTCGTCTATGCGACCGCCGCCGAGGTCGCAGCCCTCGCACCCGACTTCGCCGCGCTGACGAAAGTCGATTGCTGGGGCGCCATCGCCACCGCGCCCGGCGCGGACGGCGTCGATTTCGTCTCGCGCTTCTTCGCGCCCGCGCAGGGCGTGCCCGAGGACCCGGTGACGGGCTCGGCGCATTGCACGCTCGTGCCTTATTGGGCCAAGCGCCTCGGCAAGACCAGGCTTTCGGCGCGCCAGATTTCCCGGCGCGGCGGCGCGCTCGCCTGCACGCTCGACGGCGAGCGCGTGCGCCTTGGCGGCACCGCGGTGCTCTATCTCGAAGGCGCGATCACGGTCTAGGCGATGTTCCCGCCCGAACGGATCGTCTGCCTGACCGAAGAAACGGTCGAAACCCTCTATCTTCTCGGTGAGCAGGACCGCATCGTCGGCATTTCCGGCTACGTCGTGCGCCCGCCGCAAGCGCGCAGAGAGAAGCCGCGGGTTTCGGCCTTCACCTCGGCCGACATTCCCAAAATTCTCGACCTGCGGCCCGATCTGGTCCTGAGCTTCTCCGATCTTCAGGCCGATATCGTCGCCGCCCTCATCCGGCAGGGAGTTGACGTCCACGCTTTCAACCAACGCAGCATCGCCGAGATATTTGCCATGATCCGGACGCTGGGTGCGCTGGTCGGAGCCGGCGACCGTGCCGAGCGTCTCGCCGATGAGCTCGGCGCCGGGCTGGCCACTGCCCGTGCGCGCGCTCAACATCTGCCATGGCGGCCGCGGGTCTATTTCGAAGAATGGGACGAGCCGATGATTTCCGGCATCGCTTGGGTCTCGGAGCTGATCGGCGCAGCGGGCGGCATCGATGTCTTCCCCGAGCGGGCTCATCGGAAAGCGGCGAAAGACCGGATCGTGATGCCGGCTGACGTCGTCGAGCGTGCGCCGGACATCATCATCGGCTCCTGGTGCGGCAAGAAGTTTCGTCCTGAGACGGTGGCGGCGCGACCCGGCTTCGACGCCATTCCGGCGATCCGCAATCAGGCTTTGCACGAGATCAAATCGCCGTTGATCTTGCAGCCGGGTCCGGCTGCGCTGACGGCGGGATTGGCTGAGCTTCAGCGCATCATCGAAGCGTCGGTGCGGCGCGTGTGAAAGGAGAACGAAAATGGGCAGGCTCGACGGCAAGATTGCGCTCATCTCCGGCACGGCGGGCGGCCAGGGACGCGCCGCCGCGCTGGCCTTTGCCGATGCTGGCGCAAAAGTGTTCGGCTGCGACGTCAAGGCCGCGGACGCGGCCGAGACGGTCGCCATGGTCGAGCGCGCGGGCGGCCAGATGCGCTCGCTCCACCCGCTCGACGTGAGCGATCCCGAAGCGGCGAAACGATGGGCCAAGGCGGCGCACGACGCCTTCGGCGGCATCGACGTGCTCTACAACAATGCCGGCTCGCTCCGGGCGAAGGGCCCGTTCGGCACGTCCACCTTCGAGGAATGGGAGCTCACGATCCGCTACGAGCTGACGAGCGTCTACACGGCGACGAGCGCGGTCTGGCCCTACATGGTCGCGCGCGGCGGCGGCGTGGTCATCAGCACCGCCTCGATGAGCGGGCATCGCGAGATGCTGCCGCTGCACACGGCGGCGCATGGCGCGGCGAAAGCCGGCGTCATGGGCTTCACCCGCATGCTCGCGGCCGAGGGCGCGCCCTACAAGATCCGCGCCGTCAGCATCAGCCCGGGCCTCATCCGCTCGCCTGCGACCGAGCGGTTCTGGACCGGCGACCAGGAGCAGCGCGCGGTCGGCGCGGGAATGATGGCGAAGATTCCGATGGGGCGGCACGGCCAGCCGGCCGAGATCGCCGCCGCCGCCGTGTTCCTCGCCTCGCCCGAGGCGTCCTACATCACCGGCGCCGATCTCCTCGTCGATGGCGGCATGACGGCCGTGTCCTGGGCGCTCTAGCCCGCGCGGGAGATCAGAGAGAGCGCCGCCTCGCTTCGTTCACTGCGCGTCGATGAAGGCGCGCAGCGCCGTGTCCCTGATCTCGAATACGTCGAACAGACCGAGCGCGCGCAAGGCCGGCAAGGCATCGACGAGATCGCGCTCCGCGACGGCGCGTGCCGCCGCCGGCGCCGCCGGGTCGCACAAGACCCTGGCATTGACGAGGAACGCTCCGATCGTGCCTTTGCGCACGGCGACACCGTTGATTTCGGTCTGGTTCACGGCATCGGGCAGCACGTCTTCGGCACGCATCGCCGCGCCTCCAGGGATGATGACGGTGCAAGGGTGCGCGCACAGCGCGGCCCGAACAAGGAGGAATTGGCGCCTCGGATGGGCGGCGCAGAGTGCTTGAGCGGCGCTCGGCGATGGGGTCCACTCGTCCCATGCGCCGCCGCCTCGACCGCTACGACTATATTGGGATCGCGCTCGTCGTGTTCGTCGTGGCGCTGTTCGTCGCGCATTTCGTGCTGCCGGCAGGACCGCCGCCGGCCGAGCTCACGAACTGACGCACCTCCTCATTCCGATATCACCTTCCCGATCATCACCCAGCGCGTCCCGTCGTAGCGCTTCATCTGCGTCGTGTGCGTCGGAAAATAGTCGTCGGGCGTGGTGTTGAGACTCATGCCAGGCAGGAACAGCGGGAAGGTCCAGTCCTTCATGTGCGTCACGACGGTCATGATGTTGGCGCGCGTCAAGGTGTCGCCGCACCGCTTCAGCACCTCGGTCATGACCTGCGCCGCGAGATAGGCCACGGGCGAGGCGGCATCGCTCGCCTGGTCCGCTTCCGGTGTGTATTTCTTGACGAAGGCGAGATAGTCCTTGACCGCCGGATTGTCGGCCAAGGCGGGATCGGTCGGATCGACGGCGGTATCGGTCGAGAGAATGCCCTTGAGCTTCTCGTCGCCGACGGGCGCCAGGATGCTGCGCGCGCTCGCCGCATAAGGCACGAAGATCAGCGCGTCGGGGCCACCCTGGTCGCGCGCGACCGAGACCGCCTGCGCCGCCTGGCGCGCCGTCGCGAACAGCACGAACGTGTCGGCGCCGGCGCCGCGCAGCGAAATGATCTGCGAGGTGACGGTCGTGTCGGTCGAGAGATAGCTCTCCTTTGCCACCACCATGGTCTTGGCCTTGTCGCCCAAGGTGGCGAGGAACGGCCCCATATGGTCGCTGCCGAAATCGTCGTCCTGGTAGAAGATGCCGATCTTGGCGTTGGGCCGGTTCGCCAGGATGTACTTCGCCCAGACGGTGCCCTCGAGCCCGTAGCTCGAGCCGAGCGCCACGGTGTAGGGGTATTTCTTCGGATCGATGAGGGTGTTCGAGCCGGTGAAGGGGAAGAGCTGCGGAATCTTGCGCTGGTTGAGATATGCGCGCACCGCAAGCTGCGTCGGCGTTCCCTCCGAGCCGAAGATCGCCAGCACCTGGTCCTGCTCGACGAGGCGCCGCGTCAGCTCCACGGTCTTGGGCGGGAGATAGCCGTCGTCGAGGCTGATGAAATCGATCTTGCGGCCGTTCACCCCGCCGCGCTCGTTGAGCATCGTGAAATAGCCCGCCATCTCGCGCGGGAGCGGGGAGGTCGGCGAGCTCGGGCCGGAATAGGGAAAGGTGTTGCCGAGCTTGATCTCGGTATCGGATGCGCCGGGATCGTAGGTGCCGCTCGCGAGCGCCGTCGTTGCCGCAAGGCCGAGCGCGAGGATGGCGATGGCGAAACCGCGCGTCATGGGTCGTCCCCTTCCCGCGCCGCGGTGTCACTCACGAAAATGGTGGGCGCTGGAGGGATTGAACCTCCGACCCCTTCCATGTCAAGGAAGTGCTCTCCCGCTGAGCTAAGCGCCCCTCTACGCGATCTACCCCAACCCCGCGCGGCCCGCAAGTCAGGCGGCGAGGAAGCGGTCGATCTCGCTCACAAGTTTCCGCAAATGGAACGGCTTCGCTAGCACGGTCGCCTCGCGCGGGAGCGTTTCGGCCGCCCTGAGCGCCACGGCGGCGAAGCCGGTGATGAAGATGATGCGCAGATGCGGCCACATGTCGGCGGCGCGGCGCGCGAGCTCGATGCCGTCGATCCCGGGCATGACCACGTCGGCGAGCAGGAGATCGCACGGATGCTCGCTGATCCAGGCGAGCGCCGTTTTGCCGTCCGGCATGTCGCTCACTTCGTGCCCGGCGCGGCGCAAGGCGCGGGCGAGGAAGGTCCGCACGCTATCGTCGTCTTCGGCTAGCAGAATTCGCGCCATCGCTCGCTCTGATGAGGCCGGCCGGACACTCTAGGCCCCAGGACTGAACGAAGCGTTATCGAGGGGATGACAGAGCAAGCCCCTTGCCCCTAATCTCGCCGGTCATGGAAGGGCGTTTTGAACCCAGCGCGGCGGTCGAGCCGCCCATCGAAATCACGGCGCACCGGGCCCAGGACGTGGCCCTGGTGCTCGCCTCGCCCCATAGCGGCGCGCGCTATCCCGAGGAATTCCTGGCCGCCTCGCGCCTCGACCCGCTGACGCTCCGGCGCTCGGAGGATTCCTTCGTCGACGAGATTTTCGATCCCCAGGGGGTGGCGGCGCCGCTGTTGAAGGCGTGTTTCCCGCGGGCCTATCTCGATCCCAACCGCGAGCCGTTCGAGCTCGATCCGGTGATGTTCGAGGACCCGCTGCCGGCTTACGTCAACAGCCGCTCGCCGCGCGTGCGCGTCGGGCTCGGCACGATCGCGCGCGTCGTCGCGACCGGCGAGGAGATCTATGCGAGGAAGCTCCGCTTCGCCGAGGCGGTCGAGCGCGTCGAGCGCTTCTATCGCCCCTATCACCGCGCGCTGAAGCAGCTCGTCGGCGCGACGCGCGAGCGTTTCGGCTTCTACGTCCTCCTCGATTGCCACTCGATGCCGTCCTCGATCGCGCAGGGCGAGCGCAACCTGCCGAAGAGCCGCGCCGACATCGTGCTCGGCGATTGCCACGGCACCTCGTGCCATGCCGCGATCACCGAGACGGCCTATCAGTGCCTGCGCGCCAAGGGCTATCAGGTGGCGCGCAACACGCCCTATGCCGGCGGCTTCACCACGGCGCATTACGGCAAGCCGCACACCGGCGGCCACGCGCTCCAGATCGAGCTGTCGCGCGGCCTCTACATGGACGAGCTGCGCTTCGACAAGAAGCCGTTCCTGGGGCGGCTTGCCGCCGACATGGGCGAGCTCGTCGCGGCGCTCGTCGCGATCGATCCGGCGCCGCTGAGGCCGTCGTGACCGAGGGAGCGGGCTTCGCGGTGCGCGAGGCGGCTCCCGAGGACATCGGCGCGATCGCCCGCATCTATGCCCATCATGTGCTGACCGGGCTCGCCTCGTTCGAGGAGGAGCCGCCCGGCGAGGACGACATGCGCAGCCGCTTCGCCGACGTGAAGGAGCGCGGCCTGCCGTGGTTTGTCGCGCGCGAGCCTGGCGGCGCGATCGTGGGCTATGCCTATGCCGCGCCCTATCGCCTGCGCTCGGCCTATCGCTACACGCTTGAGGATTCGATTTATCTCGCACCCGAGGCGCAGCACCGCGGGATCGGCCGCGCGCTTTTGGCCGCGCTCGTCGCGCGCGTCACGGCCTTGGGCTACCGCCAGATCGTGGCAGTGATCGGCGACAGCGCCAATCTCTCCTCGATCGTGCTGCACGAGCGGCTGGGTTTCCGTCATGTCGGGCTTTTGCCGGCGACCGGCTTCAAGTTCGGGCGCTGGGTCGATAGCGTGCTGATGCAGCGCGAATTGGGCGAAGGGGCCGAGACGACGCCGTGAGCTTGCCGCGGAAGCGGCCCGTTCAGAGGTAGAAATCATGGACGCCGCGCACGACTTCCGGCAGAACTGGAACGGCTATGGCGCGGCCGAGCACGCGATCTGGCGCACCTTGTTCCATCGCCAGGAAGAGATTTTGCGCGGCCGCGCCTGCCGCGAGTTTCTCGACGGCATCGCGCGGCTTGGCGTCGCTGCCGACGGCATTCCCGATTTCCGCCGCCTCGACGACGTCTTGGGCGCCGCGACCGGATGGAGCATCGTCGCGGTGCCGGGCCTCGTCCCGGACGAAATATTCTTCGGCCACCTGGCCGAGCGGCGCTTTCCCTCGACCTGCTTCATCCGCCGCGCCGACCAGCTCGACTATCTCGAGGAGCCGGACGTCTTCCACGACATTTTCGGCCACGTGCCGATGCTGGTGAACCCGATCTTCGCCGACTACATGCAGGCCTATGGCGCGGGCGGCCTGAAGGCGCTCCGCCTCGGCAGCCTCGAGCGCCTCGCGCGGCTCTATTGGTACACGGTCGAGTTCGGCTTGATCCGCACCAATGACGGCCCGCGCATCTACGGCTCGGGCATCGTCTCCTCGAAGGGCGAGTCGATCTACTGCCTCGAAAGCGAGCGCCCGAACCGGATCGGCTTCGACCTGCTGCGCGTGATGCGGACGCGCTATCGCATCGACGATTTTCAGGAGACCTATTTCGTGATCGACGGGTTCGAGCAGCTGTTCGCTGCGACCCGCCCCGACTTCACGCCCTACTACGAGGCGCTCGCCGGCCGCAGCGACATCGAGCCGGGCGCGGTGCTGCCCGAGGACCGCGTGCTCCACCGCGGCACGGCGCAGAGCGGCTGAGCCGCCGCCGCAAAAGAAAAATGGGCCGTGCTCGCGCACGGCCCAAGTTTAGGGAGGAAACGCCTAGAAGACGTACGGCAGGCCATCGGGCAACGGCCATGCCGCAATGCAGAATATGCCGCGCTGCACCGCACAACGCAAGCGCAAAACCGCATTTGCAGCAAATTTAATAGATGCGACAAATCCGCCATATCTCGGCCTAATTTGAACTTGGATTGTGCAATGCACCATCGTTGTGCGGTGCGTTAGCGCAAGATTATTTCGCAGCGCCGCCCCCAGCAATGGGGAGGGTTGGAACGGGGTTCCGCCCGAGGGCGTTCAGCCATCACCGCGAGGCGTCCGTCCCGGTCCCGATGACCTCTACGAGCCCGATGACTCCTACGAGCCCGACACCGCCCCTGGCCGTGCGACAGCGCGCGGTGCCAGCCCTTCGCCCGGTCGCGCAGGCGCTGCCGCGGCGCCGGCTCGTCGTCGTGTCGAACCGCATGGCGGGCGGCGCGCCCGGCGCGCACATGAGCGGCGGCCTGGCCGTCGGCATCGAAGCGGCGCTGAAGACGCATGGCGGCATCTGGTTCGGCTGGAGCGGCGAGATCGCCGAGGAAACGCTCGAGCAGCCGACCTTGCAGCGCTCGGGCGCGGTGACCTACGCGAAGGTTGCGCTGAAGCGGCAGGACTACGAGGAATACTATGCCGGCTTCGCCAATCGCGTGCTGTGGCCGATCCTGCATTTCCGCGCCGATCTGATCGACTACCGGCGCGAGGATTTCGCCGGGTATCTGCGCGTCAATCGCCTGTTCGCGCACCAGCTGGCGCCGCTGCTGCAGCCCGACGATCTCGTCTGGGTGCACGACTATCACCTCATGACCTTGGGCCACGAGCTGCGCCAGCTCGGCGTGACGCAGCCGACCGGGTTCTTCCTCCACACGCCCTTTCCGCCGGGCGCGCTCTTGCGCACGCTGCCCGTGCACAAGGCGCTGATGGCGGCGCTCTGCGCCTTTGATCTCGTCGGCTTCCAGACCGAGCCCGATCTCGACGGGTTCCTCTCGTATTTCGCGCGCGAGGCGGATGCGCGCCTCATGCCGGGCGGGCGGCTCCGCGCCTTCGGCCGCGAAGCGACCGCGGCCGAGTTCCCGATCGGAATCGATGTCGAGAACGTGGCGGCGAGTGCCGCGCAATCGGTCGGCAGCCGCTATCGCCAGCGCCTGCACGAGAGTTTGCGCGAGCGCAAGCTCATGCTCGGCGTCGACCGGCTCGACTATTCGAAGGGCCTCTTGAACCGCTTCATCGCCTTCGAGCGCCTGTTCGAGCAGGCGCCGGAAACGCGCGGCCGCATCACCTTCATGCAGATCGCGCCGCCCACGCGCTCCGACGTGCCCGAATACGCGCAGATCCGCCGTACGCTCGAGGAAAAGGCCGGGCACATCAACGGGCGCTTTTCCGAATTCGACTGGACGCCGCTGCGCTATCTCAACAAGAGCTTCAACCGGCGCACGCTGATGGGGTTTTTGCGCGCCGCCAATATCGGCCTCGTCACGCCGATCCGCGACGGCATGAACCTCGTCGCCAAGGAATACGTGGCGGCACAGGACCCGGACGATCCGGGCGTGCTGGTACTGTCGTCGTTCGCCGGCGCCGCGCGCGAGCTCGACGCGGCGCTCCAGGTCAATCCCTTCGACGTCGACGCGGTGTCTGAGGCGATGCACGAGGCCTATGCCATGCCGCTCGAGGACCGGCGGCAGCGCTGGTCGTCGATGATGAGCGTGCTGCGCCGCAACGACATCGCCGCCTGGCGCGAGAATTTCATCCACGCGCTCGCCGAGGCCGCCTCGT
This sequence comes from uncultured Alphaproteobacteria bacterium, assembly GCA_963729295.1. Lineage (GTDB taxonomy): Bacteria > Pseudomonadota > Alphaproteobacteria > ATCC43930 > CGMCC-115725 > DATJLY01. The sequence continues at coordinate 64,052 of CAVSNJ010000007.1, read as the reverse complement.
TACGCGCATGAGCGGCGGCCTGCGGCTCGTCGGCGACATCGGCGGGACGAGCGTGCGCTTCGCGCTCGTTGCCGATGGCAAGCGGGCCGCCCGCCTTCGCGTCTTCGCGAGCGACGATTTCGCGACCCTCGCCGATGCGCTCGAGGCCTATCTCGCGGCCGAAGGCGTGCGTCCGCATGTGGCGGCGCTCTCCATCGCCTCGCCGGTCACCGGCGATAGCGTCGCGCTGACGAACCATCCGTGGTCGTTCTCGATCGCGGCGCTCAAGGCGCGGCTCGGGCTCGAACGGCTTCTCGTCGTCAACGACTTCACCGCGAACGCGCTCGCCATGCCGCATCTCGAGCCGGGCGAGCGCGCGCAGGTCGGCGGCGGCGGCGCGGTCGCGGCGGCGCCCATCGCCGTGCTCGGCCCCGGTACCGGTCTCGGCGTCAGCGGCCTGGTGCCGGGCGATTGCGGCTGGGTCGCGCTGGCGGGCGAAGGCGGGCACCGGACCATGCCGGCCGCCGACGAGCGCGAGAGCGCGGTGCTGGCGCGCATGCGCCGCCGCTTCGATCATGTCTCGGCCGAGCGCGTGCTGTCGGGGCCGGGGCTCGTCAATCTCTACCACGCGCTCGCCGAGCTCGACGGCACGCCCGCACAGTCCTACACGGCGGCGCAGATCGCCGACCGCCATGTCGGCGAGGCGGACCCGCTCGTCCGCGCGAGCGTCGATATGTTCTGCGCCATGCTCGGCACCGTGGCGGGCGACCTGGCGCTGACCTTGGGCGCGCGCGGCGGCGTCTTCATCGCCGGCGGCATCGTGCCGCGCCTCGGCGCCACCTTCGCCGCCAGCCGCTTCCGCGCGCGCTTCGAGGACAAGGGGCGCTTCCGCGACTATCTCGCTGCGATCCCGACCTTCGTCGTGACCTTCGCCATTCCGGCTTTCCTCGGCCTTGGCGCGCTGCTGGCGCGCGAGGGCTAGGGTCCGGACTCAATTGACCCAGCATGTGAAGATAGCGGCGAGGTGGGCGCCGCTGAGATAGTTGCGGGCGAGCTTGTCGTAGCGGGTGGCGACACGACGCCAGTCCTTGATCCGGCACCACATGCGCTCGATGCGATTGCGCGTTTTGTAGAGCCGCTTGTCATACGGAATGGGCTTGCGGCGGGAGGTCGTCGAGGGGATCACGGCCTCAGCTCGCTGTTGGGCGAGCCGATGGCGCAGATGGTCGGCGTCATAGGCGCGATCGGCGACGAGCCGCCGGATCGGTCCGGCGCGGTCGAGAAGGCTCGCCGCAACGGTGATGTCGTTGATGTTGCCGGCGGTCAGGATGAGGACGCGCGGCCGACCCTTTTCGTCCGTGAGCGCGTGGAGCTTGCTGGTGCAGCCGCCGCGCGATGTTGCCGAGCGCTTGCCTGAAGGCCCCCCTTTTCCGCCGGCCGCCGAGCGGTGCGCTCTTAATGTGCGTGCTGTCGATCGCGGCAAGGCCGTAAATGCCGCTGTGGCCGGTCAGCGCCTCGAAGATGGCGAACCACAAGCCCTGCCGGCTCCAGCGGTCTGAACCGGTCTGTAGATCGTCGTATAGGGACCGTCAGGCCATCGGACAGTCGCGCCAGCGCGCGCCCGAACGAAGCGATATGAACGATCCCGCTGATCACGCGCCGATCATCGACACGGTGCGCGCCGCGCCGTGCCCGCGCGGCAGCAGCGGCTCGAATTCGCGACCACTCCGCATCGCTCAACCAAGAAATGCCCTTCATTCGCCAACGTCCCCGCCAGGTGCGGGAGCTTCAGAATTCAGCATTCACCGTCCCGAAGGGAAACCTCAATTGAGTTCGGACCCTAGCGCGCGGCCCGGGCGCCGGCTTGCGCCGCACCGGCTTCGCCGATAGGTTTTCCCGACCGCGGCGCGCGCCGCAGGACAAGGAGGAGACGATGGCCAAGGGCTACTGGATTGCGTGCTATCGCGCGATCAAAAATCCCGACGCGCTCACGGAATACGCGAAGCTCGCGGGGCCTGCGATCCAGGCCGGCGGCGGGCGGTTCCTCGCCCGCGGCAATCCGTCGAAGACCTACGAGGCGGGCCTCAATCAACGCATCGTGGTGATCGAGTTCGACAGCGTCGAAAAGGCGGTCGCCGCGCATGACAGCCCCGGCTACCAGGCGGCCTTGAAGGCGCTCGGCAACGCCGCCGAGCGCGACATGCGCATCGTCGAAGGGGTCTAGAACCGGATCGGTCACATGGAATCGCTCCGCGATTTCATGTGAACCGTGAATCCGTCTCTACTCAAATATTTAGAGTGCGATTCACGATTTTAGATGGAAACGGGACCGCTTCCATCTAAACCGATCGTACTCTCGGCGAACTCGCGGCGAATGGCGGCGCTGTGCTGCCCGAGGGCCGGCACGGCGCCCATCGGCGCGCCCGAAAGAAGGCCGGGCGGATAAGGCAAGCTCACCGCGCCTGATGGCGTCGTCGTCTCGCCCAGGCGCAGATGCGGATGGCGGGCGAAATCCGCGACCGAGTTGAGATTGCCGAACGCGATCTCGGCCGCCTTCAAGCGCTTGCCCAGCCCCTCGCGCGTCTCCTTGGCGAAGGCGGCGGAGACCAGCGCCTCGACATCGCCCCGGTTGGCGACGCGCCGCTCCATCGAGCTGAAGCGCGGATCGGCGGCGAGCGCCGCCTCGCCCAGGATCTCCGCGCAGAACCGCACCCATTCGCGCTCGTTCTGGATGCCGATCACGATCGCCCTGCCGTCGGCGCACTGATAGGCGCCATAGGGCGCGATCGAGGGATGCATGAGCCCCATCCGCGCCGGACCGCGGCCGACATAGATCTGGTTCATGTAGGGCACGCTCATCCATTCCGCGGTCGCGTCGAACATGGAAATGTGGATGAGCGCGCCCGCGCCGGTGCGCTCGCGCGCGTAAAGCGCCTGGAGGATCTGCGCGTGCGCGTTCAGACCCGCGGCGACGTCGGAGACCGAGACGCCGACCCGCGCCGGCGCCTCGGGCGGGCCAGTGATCGAGGCGAGCCCGGTCTCCGCCTGGATCAGGAAGTCATAGGCCTTCATGTCGCGATACGGCCCGCTTTCGCCATAGCCCGTGATCGAGCAGGCGATGAGGCGCGGATGTTTCTGCCTGAGCGCCGCCGGATCGAAGCCGGCGCGCGCCGCGGCCCCGGGCGCGAGGTTTTGCAGGAACACGTCGGCGCGCGCGATCATGCGGGCGAGGAGCGCGCGGTCGTCGGCGCGCTTCAGATCGATGACGGCCGACTCCTTGCCGCGGTTGAGCCACACGAAATAGGCGCTCTCGCCCTTCGCGGTCTTGTCGTAGTAGCGCCCGAAATCGCCCTCCGGCCGCTCGACCTTGATGACGCGCGCGCCGGCATCGGCAAGCCGGCAGCTGCACAGCGGCGCCGCCACCGCCTGCTCGACCGAAACCACCAGGATGCCTTCGAGCGCTCCGCCCACGCTCCGAGCATGCGGGGGCCGGCGCGCGAGCGCAAGATCGCGGCAAGACGGGAGGGGCCTTGCGGCGCCGGCGGCCGCGCCGCAAGGTCGGCCGCCATGCGGCTCCGCATCTTGATCGGCACGGTCGTGCTACTGCTCGGATTGGTGCTTTATGCCGGGGCGGTGATGGCGCTCGTGGCGCGCCTGCCGGACAATGCCGCACTCGCCTTCACCATCTACGGTGTGGCCGGGATCGCGTGGGTGGCGCCCGCCGCGGTCCTGACGCGCTGGATGCTGCGCGAGCCCTGAGGCCTGAGGCCCTTAGCCGCCGCCCGCGGCGCGCGCCAACGGGCGCGGCGCCCACGGGCCGTCGCGCCAGCGCCGGAAACTCACCACCTTCTTGCTGCCCTCGACGCCGCGATTGAGCATGACGAGCGTCAGGATCTCGCGCTCCTCGCGCAGCTCATGCAGCGTCGTGGCCCAGAGCGGCCACTCGCTCTGCGGCTTCGCCTCGATGCGCGCGATGAGGCGATTGAGGCGTCCGATCTCGTATTGCAGCTGCTGCGTCGTTTGCATCTCGTTTCCTGTGGCTCGTAAACGCCGCGCCGAGCGCAAGGCTCCCGCGCTCGTCCGGTTGGGGCCGCCGTACCCCCGAAAGTGCCGCAATGGCCGCCATTGAAATGGCCCGGAAGCTCCGGTTAAATCGCCTTCGTCCTCCTCCAGGAGAAGGTACGGGCCGATGATGCGCGTGGCGATCCTCGACGATTACCAGAAGGCGGCGATGCGGTCAGCGGACTGGCGGAGCCTCCATCCCGACGCGACGATCGAGGCGTTTCCGGAGCACATCTCCGACGAAGCCGAGCTCGCCCACCGGCTCCATACTTTCGAGTGCGTCGTGCTGATGCGCGAGCGCACGCAGTTCCGCAAGAGCCTGATCGAGAAGCTGCCCAATCTGCGCCTCATCGTCACCGCGGGCATGCGCAACGCGGCGATCGACGTCGATTACGCGACCGAGCGGCGCATCCAGGTGTGCGGCACCGAGATGCTCGGCTATCCCACGGCCGAGCTCGCCTGGGGCCTCATCATCGGCCTCTTCCGCAAAATCACGGCCGAGCACAACGCCATGCACCTGGGCCAGTTCCAGACGCCGGATCTGGGCCGCGGCCTCAACGGCAAGACGCTCGGCATCCTGGGCCTCGGCCGGCTCGGCAGCCTCGTCGCCAAATACGGCAACGCCTTCGGCATGAAGGTCATCGCCTGGAGCCAGAACCTGACCGACGCCAAGGCGGCCGAGGCGGGCGCGCGCCGGGTCGAGAAGGACGCGCTCTTCGCCGAAAGCGACGTGATCTCGATCCACCTCGTGCTGAGCCCGCGCTCGCGCGGCCTTGTCGGTGCGGCCGAGCTCGGGCGCATGAAGAAGAGCGCCTTTCTCGTCAACACCTCGCGCGGGCCGATCGTCGACGAGGCGGCGCTCCTCGACTGCCTCAAGGGGCACCGCATCGCTGGCGCCGCGCTCGACGTCTACGACATCGAGCCCTTGCCCAAGAACCATCCGGTGCTGGCGCTCGACAACGTCGTGCTGACGCCGCATCTGGGCTACTGCACCGCCGAGGGCTACGAGCGCGCCTACGCGAACGCGGTCGAGAACATCCGCGCCTTCATCGACGGCAAGGTGCTGCGGCCGGTGAACGAGCTGCGCTGACGGGCGCTTCTTTTCCCGCTCTTTGCCTCAAAAGCCGGGCAAATCGCGCGCGATTGGCGCGGACGTTAGCGCTTCGTTATCGAGCGGCGCCTAGCCTCGTCCCATGCGGACGAGCCTCTGCAATTTGCGCCGATCCCTGCGCCGCCTCCGCCGCGACACGCACGCCAACACGGCGATCGAGTTCGCGCTGCTGGTGCCGTTCCTGATCGTGCTCTTCCTCGGCATCTTCGAGTTCGGGCGCGCAATCTGGGTGCAGGGCATCCTCGACTATGCGGCCGAGCAGGCGGCGCGCTGCGCCTCGATCAACAGCGCGACCTGCGGCACGACCAGCGCCACGGCGACCTATGCCGCGGCGCAGGCGGCGCCGCTGCCCAACGGCTCGAGCTCCTGCCCCTCGGGCGCGACCTGCCCGGTCTTCACCGCGACGCAGCCCTCGTCCGGCACCTGCTCCGGCGAGAACGAGGTCACCGCGACCTATGCCTTCAATTTCTTCAGCCTCGGCAGCTTGCCGATCATCGGCGCCTCGCCGTTCCCGACCTCGGTGACCCTGAGCTCGCAGTCCTGCTATCCGATCTAGAGCGCGGCGAACGACTGCGCCTTGGTCGAATTGCAGAATCCGTTGAAGAATTTATAGACCTCGCCGTAGCTCGGGCGCGCCTTCATGGCGCCGACCCAGCGCGTCACGTTGCGATAAGGCGCAAGGTCGCAATGGACGAGCTCGCCCGCGGTGACGAGCGCGAGCCCGAAATAATCGGCGATCGAGATGTCGGAGCCGTTGACCCAGGTCTTGCCGCCGCCGAGGAAATGCTCGTTCAGCACCGCGAGCCAATGTTTCGCCTTCTCGCCGCCCCACGAGACGACGCCCGCCTGCACCGCCGGGTCCTGCCGCTTCAGGTTCGGAAACACCTGCGGATAGACATAGCCGTAGCCCCAGTCGCGATAGAACTGAGAATTGAACCAGTCGAGCGCCTCGTTGACCCGGGCGCGCGCCTTCAGGTCCTTAGGATAGGCTTTTGAGCCGCTCTTCTCGGCGAGATAGCGCAGGATGGAGGCGCTCTCCGTCAGGCGGAAATCGCCGTCCTCGAGCATCGGGATGAGCTTGCTCGGATTCATCTGCGCATAGCTGTCGCCCATGTGCTCGCCCTTGAAGATGTCGACCACCTGCTGCTCGCACGGAATCTTCTCGTCGGCGATGAAATGCATGACGGGACGGCTCGTCGTCGATGCCGGATGCATATAGAGCTTCATGTGTTGTCTCCCTTTCTCGTGTGATGATCAGGCCGGTTCCGCAAGGCTCTTCGTGGCGATCTCGTAAGCATTCTTGCTGAGGCCGGGCAGCGCCAGCACGCGCTCGAGCGCGCCCCGCATCAAGCCCTGGCGCATCGCATCGTGCCGCCGCCAATGGCCCAGCGGCTGCAACAGCCGCGCCGCCAGCAGCGGATTCTTGGGATCGAGCGCCATCACCTCGTCGGCGAGGAAATCGTAGCCCGCTCCGCTGCGGTCGTGGAAGCGCACCTGGTTGCCCTCGGCGAAGGCCGAGACGAGCGCGCGGATGCGATTCGGCACCTTGCGGTCGAACGCCGGATGGCGCGCGAGCTCGCGCACGCGCGCGAGCGTGCTCGGCAGGCGCGACATGGCCTGGAGCGCGAACCATTTGTCGATGACGAGATCGTCGCCGGCCCAGCGCGCATAGAAGCGGTCGAGCGCCTCCATCCGCGCCGGATGCTCGAGATCGGCCAGGACGGCGAGCGCGGCCAGGACGTCGGTCATGTTGCCGCCGCCGTCGAACTGCGCCTTGGCGCGGACGACGCCGCCGTCCTCGCCTTCGATCGCGAGATATGCGAGCGCCGTGTTGCGCAAGCGGCGCTTGCCGATCGCGAGCCCGTCGATGCCGTAGGGACCGCGGTCGGCGAGGCTGTCGTGCAAAGCGGCGAACTCCCTCGCAAGGCCGCGGCCGATCGCGACGCGCGCCGCCTCGCGCGCGGCATGGATCGCATCGACATCGACGCGCTCGAGCTGATCGGCGAGATAGGCCTCGCTCGGCAGCGCCAGCAGCTCGGCCGTGTAGGCCGGATCGCGCGCCGCCTCGCCCAAGGCCGCGCGCGCGCCTGCGACGAGCGCCGGATCGACGCCGGGCGCGCCGCCGCGGCCGATCGCCGCCACCATGCCGAGCAGCAGGGTGGTCGCGACCTGCTGCGAGGATTCCCAGCGGCTGAACGGATCGCTGTCGTGCTGCGCCAGGAATTTGAGCCGCTCGAGGCTGAGGCCCTTGAGCCGCACCGGCGCGGAAAAGCGGCGGAAGAGCGAAGGAACGGGCGCCGCCGCGACACCCGTGAAGCGGAAGGTCTGCTCCGCCTCGGTGAGGAGCAGCACGCGCGTTCCGCCCGCGCGGCTCGCGCCGCCGCTCTCGACCGCAAGCTCGCCGCCGTCGGGGCCGACGAAGCCCGCCGCCACCGGCACGACGAGCGGCTCTTTCTGCGGCTGGCCCGGCGTCGGCGGCGTTTCCTGGCTGAGCGTCAGCTCGTAGCTTTTCGTCGCCGCGTCGTAGCGGTCGCGCACCGTGATCTCGGGCGTGCCGGCCTGGTGATACCAGCGCCGGAAGCGCGCCAGATCGATGCCGTTCGCGTCCTGCATCGCGGCGACGAAATCCTCGATCGTCACGGCGTGGTTGTCGTGGCGCTTGAAATAAAGGTCCATGCCCTTGCGGAAGCCGTCGCGGCCGACGATCGTCTCGATCATGCGCACCACTTCGGCGCCCTTGTTGTAGATCGTCGCGGTATAGAAATTGTCGATGCGCAGATAGGATCTGGGCTGCACCGGGTGAGCCAAGGGCCCGGCATCCTCGGGGAATTGCGCGGCGCGCAGACGGCGCACGTCGCCGATGCGCCGCACCGCGCGCGAGCCCTGGTCGGCCGAGAATTCCTGATCGCGATAGACGGTCAGCCCTTCCTTCAGGGAAAGCTGGAACCAGTCGCGACAGGTGACGCGGTCGCCGGTCCAGTTGTGGAAATACTCGTGCCCGATCACCGATTCGATGCCCTGATAATCGGTGTCGGTCGCCGTCTCGGGCTTCGCCAGCACGTATTTCGTGTTGAAGACGTTGAGGCCCTTGTTCTCCATCGCGCCCATGTTGAAGTCGCTGACGGCGACGATGTTGAAGACGTCGAGATCGTATTCGAGGCCGAAGCGCTCCTCGTCCCATTTCATCGCCGTCTTCAGCGACTGCATGGCGTGCGCGCATTTGTCCTCGTCGCCGCGCCGGACCCAGATGCCGAGCGGCACCGTCTTGCCCGACCGCGTCGTGAAACTGTCTTTGTGCGCCACGAGATCGCCCGCGACGAGCGCGAAGAGATAGGACGGCTTCGGGTGCGGATCGACCCATTTGCGCCAATGGCGTCCGCCGCCGGCGTCCCCTTCGGCCACCGGATTGCCGTTCGACAGCAGCACCGGGTAGCGCGCGCGCTCGGCCGTGATGGTCGCTTCAAAGCGCGTCATCACGTCGGGCCGGTCGATGAAATAGGTGATGCGGCGGAAGCCCTCGGGCTCGCATTGCGTGCAGAAATTGCCGCCGGATTTATAAAGGCCCGAGAGCTGCGTGTTGTCCTGCGGCCGGATGCGCGTCTCGATCTCGAGCGCGAAATTTTGCGGTACGTCGGGCAGCACGAGCGCGCCCGGCTCGAGGTGATAGCGATTGGGGCCCAGGATTTCGCCGTCGAGCGCGAGCGCGGAAAGCTCCAATTCCTCGCCATCCAATCTGAGCGGCGCCTTCTGATCGGCGGCAGCGGGATTGCGGCGCAGCTCGAGCCGCGCCTTCACGATCGTCGCCTCCTCGCCGAGCTCGAAGGCGAGCGCCACCTTGTCGATCAGGAACGCGGGCGGCGTGTACTCGTCAAGGCGCACGGAATGCGGCGGAGCGAGATCGCGGGAAGCATCGGGCATGGGGGGTCGCTCCGGCAGCGCCATGGGGCAGACGAGACTAGCGCCGCGCCCTCGCTCCGTCATGGGTCTCGTTTTCGAGCCTCTGGCATCCCGCGCGCAAATCGGGCATGGTACGCGCCAGCACGTTTTGCAGGGGAAATCTCGATGAACCGTTTTGCTACCGCAGCCGTGGGGCTCGCCGCGGCGCTGCTCGCCGTTGCCCACACCGCCGCCGCGGCCGACAGCAAGGCGATGATCGCGCGCGGCAAATATCTCGTGAACATGGGCGGCTGCACCGATTGCCACACGCCCGGCAATTTTCTCGGCCATCCCGACATGGCGCGCTATCTCGGCGGCTCGGACGTGGGCTTCGCCATTCCCGGGCTCGGCGTCTTCGTCGGCCGCAACCTGACGCCCGACAAGGACACCGGCCTCGGCGGCTGGACGCGGGCGCAGATCATCACCGCCTTCACCACCGGCAAGCGCCCCGACGGGCGCCAGCTCGCGCCGATCATGCCGTATGAGGCCTATAGCCGTCTGACGAAGTCGGACGACAACGCGATCGCGGCCTTCCTGCAGAGCCTGAAGCCGGTGAACCACAAAGTCGACGGGCCCTTCGGACCGAAGGAAAAGGTCACCGTCTTCGTGATGGATGTGCTTCCGGCGGACGTCTACAACAGCCTGCCGCCGCCGCCTGCCCCGCCGCCGCCCGCGGGGAAATAGACGCCGTCATTGCGCGCTCGCAATGACTGCGCGAGGCTCTAGCGCCCCTTGAACTGCGGCTTGCGCTTTTCCATGAAGGCGCGCCGGCCCTCGACATAGTCGTCGCTCTCGAAACAGGCCTTCACGAATTCGTCGCAGCGCGCGCGATCGACCGCGGACGGAAGCTTCGTGAGCTCGGCGACGATTCCCTTGGCGGCGCGGAGACTGAGCGGCGCGTTCTCGGCGATCATCGCGCAATAGGAGCGCACGAAGCCCTCGAGCTCCGCATCCGGCAGCACCCGGTTGATGAGCCCCATGCCGTGCGCCTCGGTCGCGGTGAAGCGGCGCGCGGTATAGAAAATCTCCTTGGCGAAGGCGGGGCCGACGAGCGCCATGAGCTTGGTCAGGCCGTCGAGGCGATAGCCGATGCCGAGCTTCGCCGCCGGGATGCCGAACTGCGCGCTTTCCGCCGCGATGCGCAGGTCGCACGACAGCGCGACGCCGACGCCGCCGCCCATGCAGAAGCCGCGGATCATGGCGATGGTCGGCTTCGCCGCGTTGACGAGGCGCGACTGGGCGCGGTTGCCGATCTCCTCGTAGCGCGCGACACCCTCGGCCGAGGAGCGGTTCTTCTCGAACTCGGAGATGTCGGCGCCCGAGACGAAGGATTTGTCGCCCGCGCCCGTCAGCACGATGACGCGCACGGCCGGATCGCGCTCGAACGCGTCGAGGATGTCCGGGATCGCCTGCCACATGTCCATCGACACGGCGTTGCGGCGCGACGGGTTGTTGAAGGTGAGCCAGCCGATCGACCCGTCGATTTCGGCGATCATGCGCTCGGTCGGGGAAATCATGTTCATCGCGTCAGACGACTCCCTCCTGGTGCAGGCGCCGGATCGCCGCGTCATCGTAGCCGAGATCGCGCAGCACGGCGTCGGTATGCTCGCCGCGCTCGGGCGTGGCGTTGCGCAGCTTCGACGGCGTGCGGCTCAGCGTCACCGACTGGCCGACGAGCTCCATCCGCCCCATGGTCGGATGTTCCACCGCCTGTGCGATGCCGAGGTGCCTCACCTGCGGATCGGCGAACATCTCGTCGATGCGGTAGATCGGCCCGCACGGCACGCCGGCGCGGTTCAGGATGTCGATCCACTCGGCCGAGCTCTTGGTCGCGGTCACCTCCTCCATGATCGCGTTGAGCTTGTCGCGGTTCTGGCGCCTGAGCTTCGGCGTGTTGAACAGCGGATCGTCGATCAGATTCTGGAGTCCGGCCGCCGTGCAGAAGCGCAGGAACATCTCCTGCCCGGCCGAGGCGATGTTGATGTGCCCGTCCTTGGTGCGGAAGACGCCCGACGGGATGTTGGTCGGATGGTTGTTGCCGGCCTGGCCGGGCACGTCCTTGGCGACGAGCCAGCGCGCCGCCTGGAAATCGAGCATGGCGATCTGCGAGGCCAGCAGCGAGCTTTCGACCCACTGGCCCTCGCCCGAGCTCTCGCGCTCGATGAGCGCGATCAAGACGCCCATGGCGCAATACATGCCGGTCGTCAGGTCCGCGATCGGGATGCCGACGCGCACCGGCCCCTGGCCCGGCAATCCGGTCACCGACATGAGCCCGCCCATCCCCTGCGCGATCTGGTCGACGCCGGGCCGGTCGCGATAGGGGCCGGTCTGGCCGAAGCCCGAGATGCTGGCATAGATGAGGCGCTTGTTGAGCGGCTTCAGCGTCTCGTAGTCGATGCCGAGGCGGAATTTGACGTCGGGCCGGTAGTTTTCGACGAGCACGTCGGCGCGCTTGGCCATCGCCTTCAGGATCTCGACTCCCGCGGGCGCCTTGAGATTGATCGTGATGCTGCGCTTGTTGCGGTGCAGATTCTGGAAATCGGGCCCGTTGCGCTCGCCGCCCAGGCCGTCGCCGCCGGGCGTTTCGACCTTGATGACGTCGGCGCCCCAATCGGCGAGCTGGCGCGCGCAGGTGGGCCCGGCGCGCGCGCGCGTCAGGTCGATCACCTTCAAGTGGGACAGCGGCAGCTTGCTCATGGGCCCACTATCCGATTTCGGCCGCACCGGGGCAAGACTCTTGCCGCAGCGCGCGCCGCGCCTTATCTCATGCGGCATGCACCACGCACCTCATTCTGCTGCACCGCAAGATGCGGGCTCGCCGACCGTGCCGCCGATGCCCGCGCGCGAGGTGTGGCGCATGGTCGGGCCCTTTCTCGGCTATGTCTTTCTTGCCTTTGCCGGGATCCTCGGCCTCTTCACCGCGAGCGATGCCGCCGACAGCGCCACCTACGACACCGGGATGCTCACCTTCGCAATCGCGGTAGCGGTGATCGCGCTTCGGATCAAGCGTCAGCTCGACGGCGCGGCCGTGGGATTTCTCCTGCCGATTTCGCCAGCGGGCGCCGATACGCTCGCCGTCACGATCGCGATCCTGTTCGTTCTCGGATTGTCCGGCGCCGCGCTTGCCGCGACTGTGGGCGGCGCGCTCTACGGCATCGGCCTCGCGCTCTTCATCGTGTGTTTCGCTCTCATCTTTACCGAGATGAAGAGCTATTTCGACCGCATCGACAACGGCCGCTAGCGGGATTCTTCGCTCGACCTCAATCGCCGTTCCGGATTAGGATCGCCCCCTGGGAGGCGAACCGAGTCGATGGACGTAGAACGTTTCATCCTCGAACACGGCGCGTGGTCTTATCTGATTACTCTGGTCTGGACGTTCTTCGAGGGAGAGACTTTCGTTCTTCTCGTCGGCTTTGCGGCCGCGCAGGGACTCTTGAGTGCGCCCATTCTGATCGTCGCGGCGTGGCTCGGGAGTTTTGCCGGCGACCAGTGCTATTTCTGGATCGGCCGGCATTTCGGGCTGCGCCTGATGGCGCGGCGGCCCGACTGGCGCCAGCGCGTCGATCGCGCGCTCGGCTGGCTGCAGCGCTTCGACGCCGGCTTCATCCTGACGTTCCGCTTCATCTACGGCGTGCGCAATTTCTCGTCCTTCGCATTGGGCGTCAGCAGCATCGGCTGGCGCCGCTTTCTCGTGTTCAATTTCCTCGCCGCCTTCATCTGGGCGAGCGCGTTCGTCGGCATCGGCTTTTTGTGCGGCGACGCGCTCGGTCGCGTGATGGGTCATGTCATGCACCAGGTCAGCCTCTTCCTCCTCTATCTCTTCCTCATCCTCCTCGTCGGCGGTCACATCTGGCACCGCGTGCACAGGAAGCGCCGCAACGCCGAGCAAGCGGCCTCTCGTTTCGGGATTTCATCATGACGCACATTCGTGCCCGCAAGTCTCTCGCCGCTGCGGCGGCGCTTGTCCTCGCGCTCGCGGCGGCACTCCCTGCGCGCGCCGCCTCGCCCTGCTTCAAGCAGGCCGACATCGAGGCCGATCAGGCGGTCCGCTACCAGACCGAGCTCATGGTGCTGAGCGACACCTGCAACGTCACGAATTATCGCGACTTCACGGTGCGCAACCGCGACGTCATCGTCGCCTACCAGCATCAGCTCATCGATCATTTCCGCCGCACCGGCGCGCATAGCCCCGAGGCGAGCCTCGACAAGTTCCTGACGCAGATCGCCAACGAGCTGTCGATGCGGAGCGGTTCCGAGCAGCGGCCCGTGATCTGCGCCGAATCGGCGACGTTCCTCGCCGAAGCGGCGAAGCTCGACGGGTCCGAGTTCAAGAGCCACGTGAGCGAGCTCGCGACCGAGCACGCGGACTCCTATCGCGTGTGCAAGTAGCGCGCTTCACTCCGCGCGCCGGATGAGAAGCGCCAGGAGCGCGCCCGCCGCCGCCATCGCCGCCATCGCGAGATAGGCGCCGCCGCCATAACGCCCGTAGAGCGCGCCCGCCGCGAGCGAGGCAAGCCCCGCGCCCGCGCCGCCGACGAGTGCGTTGTAGAGCGACTGCGCCGTCCCGGCCGCGCCCGCCGGCACGCGCCGCGCGAGATAATGCATGGCGCCAAGGTGCGTCGCCGCGAACGACAGCGCGTGGAGCGGCTGGACCACGGCGAGCACGGGGGCCGAGGCGATGAACGGCGTGAGCGTCCAACGCACGACCGCGCCTGCCCCGCCCGCCGCCATGAGCGCGCCCGGCCCCATCCGCCGCACGAGCCGCGCGCCGGCGTAAAAGAGCGCGACCTCCGCCACCGCGCCCTCGGCCCACAGCGCCGCGATCGTCATGTCGGCGATGCCGAGACGCTGCCAGAAGAGCGTGCCGAAGGCGTAATAGACGGCATGGCTCCCTTGGACGAGCGCCGCCGCCGCGATGAAGGTCGCGTTGCGCCCGTTGACGAGCGCCCGCCAATGCTCGCGCGACCGCGCTTGCGCCACGCCCGTTGCGCGCGGCACGAGGGCGCAGGCGAGCACGATCAGGATGGAGATCGCGATCAGCAGCTCGAGCACCAATTCGCTCGACTGCCCGGTGAGGAGCCGCCCGCCGAGAAGCGTCGCGGCGATGAAGGCGAGCGTCCCCCAAAGCCGTACGCGGCCGTAATCGACGCTGCCGCCGCCCCGCGCGCCGAGACCGAGCGTCGTCGCATCGGCCAAGGGCAGGAGCGCCGCAGCGGCCGCGGCCGCCACAAGAGTTGGGGCGAGGATCGCAGCGAATCCGCGCGCCGGCGCGCACAGGCAATATCCCGCCGCCGCCGCCACGGCGAGCAGCACCATGAAGCGGCGCCGGTCGCGCGCGCGGTCGGCCATCGCGCCGAGCAGCGGATTGGCCCCGACCTTGACCCACTGGCTCAGCGCGAGGAGCGCGCCGATCTCGGCCGCGCTCAAGCCCCGCCCGGCAAGCCACACCGGCCAGAACGGCAATTGCACGCCGACCGCGAGAAAATACCCGGCATAGAAGAGCGCGAGGCGGGCGGACGGGCTCATGCCTCGTCTCTACCGGGAATTCGCGGTTCGTGCTACGCGCGCGGCCATGTTCGATCCCGGCGTGCTTACCGCGTTCGTCTCGGTCGTGCTCATCGACGTGGCGCTGGCCGGCGACAACGCGATCGCGGTCGCGATGGCGGCAGCGTCATTGCCGGCGGCGCAGCGCCGGCGCGTCATTCTTGTCGGCACGATCGTGGCGACCGCATTGCGCGTGGCGCTCGCGACCGTGGCGATGCGGCTCCTCGCCATCGTCGGCCTGACGCTCGCGGGCGGCGTTTTGCTGCTGTTCGTCGCGTGGAAACTTTACCGCGAGCTGCGCGGCAACGGAGCGCGCGCGGCCGGCATGCACGGGCCGCGTGCAAAAAGCTTCGGCGCGGCGCTCGGCCAGGTCCTGGCCGCCGACATCTCCATGTCGCTCGACAACGTGCTCGCGATCGCGGGCGCGGCGCGCGACCATTTCGCCGTGCTCGTGGCGGGCCTGGTCCTCTCGGTCGCGCTGATGGGCGCATCGGCGGGCCTGCTCGCGCGCCTCATCGCGCGCTACCGGTGGATAAGTTGGGTCGGGCTCGCGGTTGTGACATTCGTGGCACTTCGCCTCATCTGGGACGGCACGGCGGAACTCGCGGCACTTCGTGGTTGAAGAGCGGCGCGGGCAATTCGTCGCGCTGGCGAGCATGGATCGACGCGGCGGGTTCTGCGTTCCCCCGCCGACAAAGAAACGGGGAGGGTTCGCGCGATGTGGTTGCCGGTGACCGAGGAAGAACTGCTGCTTTACGTTGACGGGCACCTGCCGCATGCCCGCGCGGACGCGGTCGAGAGCCACCTCGAGGCCAATCCGCGCGATGCGACGCGGATCGGAGCCTATTGCCGCCAGAACCTGCTCTTGCGCGCGCTCGGCCGGGCGATCGCAACCGAACTTCCACCGGCCGGCGAGGTGCGATTGAGGCACATCGTCGCGCAGCACGCGGCGCGTGTACGGCGGCGGCGCGCCGGCACAGTCGCGGCGGCGCTCCTCGTCGGCGCGATGCTCGGCATCGCGGGAATCGGATTCATTCACACATCGAAGGGCGCGCCGGTGGTGTTCGCGCAGCGCAGCGCCGTGCAGCCCGTCGCCGCGGTCGCCGCCAGGCGGCGCTGAGCGTCAGCCGGAGCCCGCGCCCGCCTGCGCCGGCGCGGCGAATTGCGTGTTGTAGAGATCGGCGAAAACGCCGCCCTGACGCAGCAGATCGGCGAACGCTCCACGCTCGACCAGCGCGCCGTCCTTCAGCACGACGACGAGATCGGCGCTCCGTACCGTCGAGAGGCGATGCGCGATGATGAAGGTGGTGCGCCCGCGCGTCAGGCGCTGGATCCCCTCCATGACGAGCGCCTCGGTTTCGACGTCGAGCGAGGATGTCGGCTCGTCGAGCACCAGGATCGGCGCGTCGCGCAGGATTGCGCGCGCGATGGTGAGGCGCTGCTTCTCGCCTTCCGAGAGCGCCGCCGCGTCGCCGAGGACGGTCGCGTAGCCATCGGGCAGGCGCATCACGAGCTCGTGGATGCGCGCGAGGCGCGCTGCTTCCTCGATCTCGCGGTCGCTCGCCTCGGGCCGGCCATAGGCGATGTTGTCGCGCACCGAGATGGGAAAAACCAACGGCGGTTGCAGCACCATCGCGATCTGGCGGCGGAGCGCGTTCAAGCGATAGTCGCGCGCATCGACGCCGTCGATCAGCACCGCGCCCGCCGAGGGATCGAAGAAGCGCGGCAGCAGGCTCACGAGCGTCGATTTGCCGGCGCCCGTTGCGCCGACGATGGCGATGCGCGTTCCCGGCGCGACATGGAGGTCGAGCCCGCGCAGCACCGGCAGCTCGGGCCGGTAGCGGAAGCTCACGCCGCGCAATTCGATCTCGCCGCGCGCGCCCGCGGCGGGAAAGAGGCGCGTCCCGTCCGCGAGATCGGGCTCGGTGTCGAGAATCTCGAAGCAGCGCTTGGCGCCGATCTTCGCGCCGGCGATGAGGCCCCAGCTCTGCGTGATCTGGTTCACCGGCTGATAGAGCTGCGCGAGATAGGAGATGAAGACGACGAGCTCGCCGATGGTGAGCCCGCCGCCCATGACCGAGCGCGCGCCAACATAGACGACGAGTGCCGTCCCCGCGGCGACGAGGCCGTTCACCGCGGCGGAATAGAGCGTCTGCCAGCTATAGAGGCGGAGCGTGGCGCCAAGGCTCGCGCGGCTCGCGCCCATGAAGCGGCGATACTCGTCTTCCTCCTGGGTGAAGGCCTGCACCAGCTTCACCGAGCTCATCGCCCACTGCACCAGCGAATAGACGTGGCTTTCGCGCTCGCGCACCTCGGTCGCGATCGTGGCGATGCGCCGGTTGAAGATCGCGATGAGGCCGAAGAGCAGCGGCACGATGGTGAGCGAAGCGAGCGTCAGGCGCGCGTCGATCGGCAACAGCACCGCGAGCATGCCGGCGAGCAGCACGATCGCCGACAGGATCGGCAAGCAGCCCGTTCATGATCATGGTCTGCACCGCGAAACTGTCGGCGGTGATGCGGTACATGAGGTCGCCGACCTTCTGGCGCCCGTGGAAGGCGAGCGAGAGCCGTTGCAGGTGCGCGTAAAGCGCGCCGCGCAGATCGTTCACCATGCGCTGGCCGATGACGATGGTGGTGTAGTTGTGCAGCAGCTCCAAAAGCCCGGCGCCGAGATTGACGACGACGAGGCCGACGCACGCCGCCACCAGGAGGGTACCCGGCGCTAGGCCGCTGAGCGCCCACACATCGGCAGACTTGCCGCGCAGCACGTCGTCGATCACGAGCTGCAGCGGCCACGGCTTCAGAAGATTGAAGCCGGCGATCAGGAACACCTGCGCCAACGCCCAGGAAAAGCGCCAGCGATAGGGCCAGATGTAAGGCAGCAGCTTTTTCGCGAGATAGGGCATCGCCCGCGTCAGGCGGCGGCTTTCGCCGCGGGCGCGCCCGCGGCGGCCGTGCCCGAAGGCTCGAGCGGCGCGAGCCCGGCGCGCTGCGCCACCGATTCGACGATGCGGTGCATGAGGCGGCCGAACTCGATGGTGCGGTGGGCGATGCTGACGCCGTGCGCCAATCCCACGAGGCCGATGACGAGGCCGAGCTCCGGCTCATGCAGGACGAGCGCCACGGCGGATGCAAGCGCATAGGCCCTGAGCACGAAGGCGGCAAAGCGCGAGAAGCGCATGGCGCAGCGCACGCGCAGGAGCCGCTTCGCGCCGCCGTGATTCTCGGTGCAGACGAGGACGAGGGCGCGGCTCCACAGGCCGCGCGCGATCTTCAAGTCCCACTCGTCCCAGCCCTGGTCCACCACGACGAAGTATTTCTGCGGCACGAGAAAGCGCATGAGCCCGCCCAGGAGCGCTTCCTTGTCGTCGCCCGTCTCGCTCCAATAGGAGAGATAGAAGGCGCGCTCCTTCCACGAGACCCGCGCCTTCTGGATCGGTGGCTCGAGCGTGCCGGTCGCTTCCGGCGTGCGCGTCTCCTTGAGGCGCCATTTGATGCGCTCGTAACCGCGCAGGATCGGTCCGAGATAGATCAGCAGCGCCACCAACGCGCGCGCCTTGATGCCGCGGAAGCGCCGGTCGATCGGTGCCCTCAAGGCGCCATTGATGCAGATGACCCAGGTCATGACGAGCGGCGCCGCCATGAGCCAGGCCCAGCCGCCGGCGGCGATGGCGATGAGCGCCAGCACGATCGCGACCACGTTCCATTCGAAAGTGAGCGGCAGGAACGCCGCGAGCGAGGACGACGGCTCGTAGAGCGTCTGGAACAAGCCGCGCCCGAACACGCCCGAATAGATGAGCGGCCGGCGCGACAGGAGCAGCGAGGTCGAGAGGTCGCCATAGATGCGCCCGAGCCATTTCGCCTGGCCGAACAGGTTGAAGCGGAACGGGTGCTTCGAATAGACCAGCGCCTCGGCCTTGCCGTAGCCGCGCTGCTGGCCGATATAGGCCGCGACCGTGTTGCGGCGGAAATGCCAGACGATGGCGGCCGGGCTGAAGCCGATCGTGTAGCCCGCGTCCTGGAGCCGCCAGCAGATATCGACATCGTCGCCGGCCGCGCGATAGACCGGATCGAAGCCGCCCAACTGCATCAGCACGTCGCGCCGGAACGCCATGTTGCAGCCGGCGATATGCTCGGCCACGTCGTCGCTCAGCAGCACATGCGTCGGCCCGCCCGGCGAGACCGCGACCGCCGCCGGCACGAGGCTGTTCTCGGGCGGCGGAAAATTCGGGCCGCCGCAGGCGACGAGATCGGACGTCTCCATCTTGGCGACGAGATATGCGAGCCAGTCGGGATCGGCGACGCAATCGCTGTCGGTATAAGCGACGATCGCGCCGGTCGCGGCCTCGGCGCCGACATTGCGTGCGACCGAAAGCCCCTTGTTCGGCTGGCTGATGATGCGGCAATAGCCGAATTTCTCGGAGATCTCGAGCGTGCGGTCCTTCGAGCCGTCATTGACGACGATCACCTCGTAGTCGGGATAGTTCAGATGCTCGAGCGAGGCGAGGCACGGCTCCATCGTGCGCTCGGCGTTGTAGGCGCACACCACCACCGAGACGCGCGGCGTCTTCGGCAGGGTGGGCGGGATCGGCCCCTCGTAGCGCTCTTTCACCGCGGCGAAAGCGGGTTTTTGCGCGCGCGCGCGATCGACGAGGCCGAAGGCCCAGTCCGTGACGGCATGGCCGCCGGTGAACCATTCGTCGGTCCAGGCGAACACGAACGTGCCGGCCGCGCCCATCTCGAACGCGGTGCGGATCTGCCACGACAGGATGCGCGTCTGCTCGTCCTCGCCCTCGCGGATCGAATCGATGCCGAACTCGGTCAGCACGAGCGGGCGGTCGACCGCGAGATTGTGGAGCCGCGAGAGATAGCGCCGGAACGCGGGCTCTTGGTGCAGATAGATGTTGAAGCACAGGAAATCGGTGAAATCGACGGTGAGGTACTCGGTCGAGGGAAAATTGGCGTAGGAGACGAGCCGCCCGGGATCGGCCTCCTTCACCATGGCGACGAGCCGCTTCAAGAACGCGCGCACGCGCTCGGCGCCGTGCCAGCGCACCATGTCGGGCGGGATCTCGTTGCCGACGAGATAGGCGAAGATCGCCGGGTGCCGGTCGAGGCCGCGCACCGCGGCGACGATCGTGCGCATGATCTCGCGCTGGACCGCGCTGTCGTCGAGGAACGTGACGTGCTGCGCCCACGGAATCCCGACGAGGACGCGCAGTCCCGCCGCCGCCGCCTCGTCCAGAAACCAGCGCGGCGGCACGGTGAAGATGCGGAGCGTGTTGGCGCCCAGTTCGCGCATCAGCGCGAAGTCGCGCGTCACGGTTTCGTGCTCGGGGAACTGGGCGCCGTGCGAGGCGGGCCCGAACGGCCCGTAGGTCACGCCGCGCACGAAGAATTTCCGGTCCGCGACGAAGAAGAACTTGCCGTGCACCTCGACCGGCGCGAGCGCCCCCGCCGCCGCCGCGTCGGATGATGCCGGCGCCGCCCGGGCTGTTGCGATTTCGGCCGCGATGCTCACCGAGGTCCCTCGCGCGTCATTGCCGGTTATGCCAGGCCCAGGCGCTGGCGATGATGTCGTCCAGTCGCGAATGCTTGGCCGTCCAGCCGAGCACCGTTTTCGCCTTCCTCGCGTCGGCCACCAGGCTCGGCGGATCGCCCGCGCGCCGTGCCGTCTCGCGCCGCGCGATCGTGCGCCCCGTCACGCGCTCGGCGGCATCGATCACCGCGCGCACCGAATGGCCCTCGCCCGTGCCGAGGTTGAGCGCGAGGCTGTCGCCGCCCGTGAGGAGATGCGCGAGCGCCAGCACGTGCGCGTCGGCCAGGTCCTGCACGTGGATATAGTCGCGGATGGCGGTGCCGTCCGGCGTCGCATAGTCGGTGCCGAAGATGTCAATGGCTTGGCGCCGCCCGAGCGCCGTCAGCAGCACGAGCGGGATCAAGTGCGTCTCGGGCTCGTGCTCCTCGCCGATCTCGCCCTCGGGATCGGCGCCGGCCGCGTTGAAATAGCGCAGCGCCGCGTGGCGCAGGCCGCGCGCGGGGCCGAGCCAGTGCAGCATGCGCTCGATCATGAGCTTCGATTCGCCGTACGGGTTGACCGGGCGCTGCGGCGCGTCCTCGCCAATCGGCATCCGGTCGGGCAGGCCATAGGTCGCGCAGGTCGAGGAAAAGACGATATGCCGCACCTCCGACTCGGCCATCGCCTCGAACAAGGTCAGGCTGTTGGCGACGTTGTTGCGGAAATAGAGCGCCGGCTCCGCCACCGACTCGCCGACATAGGCGAAGGCCGCGAAATGCATGACCGCGGCAATCTTGTGCCGGCGCAAGGTCTCGAGCACGAGCGCGCGGTCGGCCAAGTCGCCGACGACGAGCGGTCCCCAGCGCACCGCCTCGCGGTGGCCGCGGCTCAGATTGTCGTAGCTGACGGGCTCGTAACCGGCGCGGGCCAGCGCCTTGGCGGCGTGGCTGCCGATATAGCCGGCGCCCCCGGTAACGAGAATTGGCGTCGTCATGTCTATTCGATGGCCGGCGCGATAACGGCTGAACGGGTCCCCGGCTTCCCTCTACGCCGAAGATAGAGGGGAGGCAAGATTTGAACGGGTTGCGCTTGACCCCTTCGGCGCTCCAAGACTAGGGTTCCGCCGTCCCGCCGGCCTCTCCTGCGCAGACCAAGCCGCCTCGCGACATTCATTAACCGGCCGTCACGGAGGCGCGGCGGAATATTCGGCGCGCGCCGCCGTTTTGTCTCGCTGACGGAGAGAATTGATGCGCATCGCCGTGATCGGCACCGGGTATGTCGGGCTCGTTTCCGGCGCATGCTTTTCCGAGTTCGGGGTCGATGTCACCTGCGTCGACACCGACGCCGCCAAGATCGCCCGCCTCGAGAACGGCGAAATGCCGATCTACGAGCCGGGCCTCGACCAGGTGGTGGCGACCAACGCCGCCGCGGGACGGCTCAAATTCACCACTGATCTCGCCGGCGCGGTCAAGGAAGCCGACGCCGTCTTCATCGCCGTCGGCACGCCGTCGCGGCGCGGCGACGGGCATGCCGACCTGACCTATGTCTTCGCCGCCGCCGAGGAGATTGCGGCCGCGCTGACCGGCTACACCGTCGTCGTCACGAAATCGACCGTGCCCGTCGGCACCGGGCGCAAGGTCGCCGAGATCGTGCGCCGAAAACGCCCGGACGCGCAGTTCGACGTCGCCTCCAACCCCGAGTTCCTGCGCGAAGGCTCGGCGATCCAGGATTTCATGCGGCCCGACCGCGTCGTCATCGGCGCCGAGAGCGAGCGGGCGCGCGCCGCCATGCGCGAGCTCTACCGGCCGCTCTACCTGATCGAGACGCCGATCCTGTTCACCGCGCTCGAGACGGCCGAGCTCATCAAATATGCCGCCAACGGTTTCCTGGCGACCAAGATCGCCTTCATCAACGAGGTCGCCGATTTGTGCGAGAAGGTCGGCGCCGACGTGCAGGACGTGGCGCGCGGCATCGGTCTCGACGGCCGCATCGGCCGCAAGTTCCTGCACGCGGGGCCTGGCTTCGGCGGCTCGTGCTTCCCGAAGGATTGCCTGGCGCTTGTGCGCACGGCGCAGGAGGCGGGCGCGCCCTTGCGCATCGTCGAGACGGTGGTTTCGGGCAACGACCGGCGCAAGGAGCGGATGGCCGAGCGCGTCGTCGCGGCCTTGGGCGGCAGCGTCAAAGGCAGGACCGTCGCCTGCCTCGGCCTCACCTTCAAGCCCAACACCGACGACATGCGCGAGAGCCCGAGCCTCGCCATCGTGCCGGCGCTCATCGCGGCGGGGGCATCGGTGCGCGGCTTCGATCCCGAGGGCACGAACGAGGCGAAGAAGCTCCTGCCGGGCGTGACGTTCTGCGCCAGCGCCTACGAGGCGATGGAGGGCGCGCACGCGCTCGTCATCATCACGGAATGGAACGAGTTCCGCGCGCTCGATCTGGCGCGCGTCAAGGCGCTCCTCAAGACTCCGACCATCGTCGACCTGCGCAACATCTACAAGCCCGCCGACATGGCCGAAGCGGGCTTCTTCTATTTCAGCATCGGCCGCGAGCCGGCCGCGCCGTCGCGCGCGCCCGCCCGCGCCGCCCTCAGAGGTTGACCCCATGAGCTCCACGCGAAAGCGCGTCCTCATCACCGGCGGCGCCGGGTTCCTGGGCTCGCATCTGTGCGAGCGCCTCGTCGCGGACGGGCTCGACGTGCTGTGCGTCGACAATTACTTCACCGGCCGCAAGGACAATGTCGCCTCGCTCCTCCCCTGCCCGCAATTCGAGGCGATGCGGCACGACATCTGCTTCCCGCTCTATGTCGAGGTGGACGAGATCTACAATCTCGCCTGCCCGGCCTCGCCCATTCACTATCAGCACGATCCGGTGCAGACGACCAAGACCAGCGTCTCGGGCGCGATCAACATGCTGGGGCTCGCCAAACGCCTCCACGCCAAGATTTTCCAGGCTTCCACCTCGGAGGTCTATGGCGACCCGTCGGTCCATCCGCAGACCGAGGATTACCGCGGCAACGTCAACCCGATCGGTCCGCGTGCGTGCTACGACGAAGGCAAACGCTGCGCCGAGACCTTGTTCTTCGACTATTACCGACAGCACAAGCTCCGCATCCGCGTCGCGCGCATCTTCAACACCTATGGGCCGCGCATGCATCCGAACGACGGGCGCGTCGTGTCGAACTTCATCGTGCAGGCCTTGAAGGGCGAGCCCATCACCATCTACGGCGACGGACAGCAGACGCGCGCCTTCTGCTATGTCGACGACCTGATCGAGGGATTCGTGCGTTTGATGGCCGCGCCCGACGCGGTGACCGGCCCGATCAATCTCGGCAATCCGGTCGAGACCACGGTCGGCGAGCTCGCCCGCAAGATCATCGAGCTCATCGGCTCGCGCTCGAAGATCGAGCGCCGCCCGCTCCCGGTCGACGATCCGGTGCAGCGCTGCCCGGACATTTCCCAGGCGCGCGACCGCCTCGGCTGGGAGCCGCGCGTGGCGCTCGAGACGGGCCTCAAGAAGACGATCGCCTATTTCGACCGGCTTCTCGCCGAGCGCGGCGACAAGCTCGTCTCCGCCGACGCGTAGGGGCTACGCCCGCCCGCGCTTGCCGCGCGGGACGGCAACGCCCGGCACCTTGGCCGCGGCGAGTGCCTGCGCCTGGCGCTCGCCCAGGGCCCCCGCCTCGAAATCGTCGATCAGCTCGTGGAACAGGCGGTGCCAGTTGACCTCGGCCTTCAGATGCATGAAGACCGAGCCCAGCCCCACGGCGGCCCGGTCCATGAACACGAATTCGCGCGGCGGCTGCACGCCGCCGAGGCGCCGCAGCTCCTTGTGCACGTCCTCGGCGATGTCGCGCCCGGTCTTGCTCGTTGCGATCTCCTGGATGCGGCGCTTCCTGTCTTCGAGCAGCGGCGCATAGACATAGCGCGCCCAGCGGTTCAGCACGTCGATCAGTTCGCGCGACAGTTTCTTGAAGCCCCAGCTCTCGTAGGCCGCGACCGCGAGCGCCTCGTCGTCGCGGTCGAGCGCCAGATAAAGATCGATCACGCCCTTGACGAAGGCGGGCCTGAAGATGCGGATGCAGCCGAAATCGAGGAGGTTGATGCCGAGGTCCTCGCGCACCGTGTAATTGCCCAGGTGGGGGTCGCCGTGAATAACGCCGTAGAAATAGAGCGGCACGTACCAGGCACGGAACATGTTGCGGGCGATGACGTTGCGCTCGGGCAAGGATAACTTCGCCGTCTCGAGGAGCGGCCGGCCTTCGAGCCACGTCATGGTGAGGAGGCGCTTTGACGACAGCTCCGGCACCCCTTCCGGCACCACGACCGCGTCCTCGTCATCGAGCATGATGCGATAGAGCCTGAGATGCGCGAGCTCGCGCGCGTAGTCGAGCTCCTCGCGCAAGCGGTCGGCGACCTCGGCGTGAATCTCGTCGGTCGCCACGGCGCGGTCGTAGCGCTCGTAGATCGACAGCACGAGCTTCAGCTGGCGCAAATCCGCTTCGACCGCCGACGCCATGTCGGGATATTGCAGCTTCGCGGCCAAGAGCCGCCCGTCGCGCCCGGTCGCGCGATGCACCTGCCCCAACGATGCGGCGCGCGCGGCCTCGTGCTCGAAGCTTTTGAATTTCCGCTCCCAGTCGGGGCCGAGCTCGCCCGCCATGCGGCGCTTCACGAAGTTCCAGCCCATCGGCGGCGCGTTCGCCTGGAGCGAGACGAGCTCATCGGCATATTCCTGCGGCAGCGCGTTGGGGATGGTGGCGAGCAGCTGCGCCACCTTCATGAGCGGCCCCTTGATGCCGCCCAGCGCTGCCTTCAGATCGGCGGCGTGGCGCGTGCGGTCCACCGTGACGCCGAGATAGCGCTCGCCGGCGAGCCTTGCCGCGAGCCCGCCCATCGCGGTCGAGACGCGGACATAGCGCCGCATGCGCCCCGCGATGTTGTCGTCTTCGGCCACGGGATCAGCCCATCGCCTCGAGCTCGGTGATGAAGCCGTCGATCACCGCGAGGCCCTTCTTCCAGAAGCCGGGGTCCGATGCGTCGAGCCCGAACGGCGCCAACAATTCCTTGTGGCGCTTGGCTCCGCCGGCGCGCAGCAGGTCGAGATATTTCTCGGCAAAGCCCTGGTGCGCGCCCTCGTAAACCGCATAAAGCGAATTCACCAGGCAATCGCCGAACGCATAGGCATAGACATAGAACGGCGTGTGGATGAAGTGCGGGATGTAGGTCCAGTACCAGCGGTATTCGTCCTCGAACGCGATCGCCGGACCCAGGCTCTCGCGCTGCACGTCGAGCCAGATGGAGGATATCTGCTCGGGCGTCAGCTCGCCCTGGCGGCGCGCATCATGGACGCGCATCTCGAACGTGACGAACGCGATCTGGCGCACGACCGTATTGATCATGTCCTCGACTTTTTGCGCGAGCATCGCCTTGCGGCGGCGCGGCTCGCTCTCGCGCGCAAGCAGGGCGCGGAACGTGAGCATCTCGCCGAAGACCGAGGCGGTCTCGGCGAGCGTCAACGGCGTGTCGGACATGAGCAGCCCTCGCGGCCCCGCCAGCACCTGATGCACGCCGTGCCCGAGCTCGTGCGCCAAGGTCATCACGTCGCGCGCGCGGCCTTGGTAGTTCAGCAGGATATAGGGGTGTGCGCTCGGCACCGTCGGATGCGCGAAGGCGCCCGAGGCCTTGCCCGGCCGCACCTTCGCGTCGATCCACGGATGCTCGAAGAAGCGCTTGCCGATCGCCGCCATGTCGGGCGAGAAGGAGCCATAGGCGTCGAGCACGATGCGCCGCGCCTCCTGCCACGGAACCGCGACATCGTCCTCGTCGGGCAAAGGCGCGTTGCGGTCCCAATAGGGCAGCGTCTCGACCCCGAACCATTTTGCCTTGAGCCGATAATAGCGGTGCGACAGGCGCGGATAAGCCTCGCGCACGGCGGCGAGGAGCGCGTCCACCACCTCGTCCTCGACGAAATTGCCGAGGTTGCGCGACGAGATCGGGTGCGCGAAGCCGCGCCAGCGGTCCTCGATCTCCTTGTCCTTGGCGAGCGTGTTGGTGACGAGCGCGAAGAGTTGCGCGTTCTGGCCGAGGACCGCGCCCACTTCCTTCGCCGCCGCCCGGCGCGTGGCGCCCGAGGGATCGGAGAGCAGATCCAGGGCCTCGGCGGCCGTGCGCTTCCTGCCCTTGATGCGAAAGCGCAGCGCCGCCTCCGTCTCGTCGAAGAGGCGCGTCCACGCGGCGCGGCCCGCAACCGATTTCTCGTGCAGGATGCGCTCGAGCTCGTCGTCGAGCTGGTACGGCCGGAACGCGCGCACGTCGCGGAGCCACGGCGCGTAATGCGCCAGCTCCGGCGCGGAAATTTTCTCCGCCAAACCCCCATCGTCGATGCGGTTTAATTCGAGCGTGAAGAACAGAAGCTCGGTCTCGATGGCGTTCACGCGCTCGTGCGTCGTCTGATAGAAGCGGCCCACTTCGGGATCGCTCATGTCGCCGGAATGGACGAGCCCGGCATAGGACATGACGCGGCCCAAGGTTTCCTGAAGCCGCTCGTAGCGCGCAATGGCATCGCCGAGCTCGGCGCCCGACAGTCCGGCGAGCTTGCCTTCGTAGTGCGCGCGAAACGATTTCGCCTCGGCCGCGCTTCGGTCGAGGTCGCACGCGAGCTCCGGGCTGTCGCGGCCGGGATAGAGGTCGCCAAGATCCCACTGCGGCAGTTTGCCGAGCGCCCGCCGTTTTGCCGTTGCTGCCGCCATCGCCCTTCGCCGCGCCTCGCCGCCCGCCGTCGCCAATCGTTAACGCCACAATACAGGAAATTGACGGCAAGCCGCGCGCCCTGTATTTCGATGCGTGAGGAAACGTCTTGGACTGCAGAACCTGCCCCAATCTCGTCGTCCTGTTCCTTGAGCAGGCGAAAAAGCAAGGCGATCGCCCCTTCCTGTGGGTCAAGGAGGGCGAGAGCTGGCGCGCGACCAGTTGGGCCGAGACGCGGCGCCAGGTCCTGGCGCTGGCGCGCGGCCTGCGCAAGCTCGGCCTCGCGCAGGGCGACCGTGTCGCGCTTGTCGCCGAGAACCGGCCGGAATGGGTGATCGCTGACCTCGCCATCCTGGCCGCGGGCGCCATCACCGTGCCGGCCTACACCACCAACACGTCGGACGACCATCGCCACGTCCTGTCGAACAGCGGCGCGCGCTTCGCCATCGTCTCGACCGCGGCCTTGGCGCAGCGCGTGCTGACCGCGGTCGAGCAGGTTTCCTCGGTCGAGGAGGTGATCTCGATCGATCGTCCCGAGCCCGGGCAATTGTCACACGCCGACCACCATCTCTGGCACGAGGTGATGGCGTCGGGCGAAGGCTCTGCCGAGGAGGTCGAGGGCTGGGCACGCGAGATCCAGCGCGCCGATGTCGCCTGCCTCATCCACACTTCCGGCACCGGCGGCCTGCCCAAGGGCGTGATGACGACGCACGGCAACATCCTCGCCAACTGCCACGGCGCGGTGCGGCTTCTCGAGACGATCGGGCTCGGCGACGAGGTGTTCCTGTCGTTCCTGCCGCTGTCCCATTCCTACGAGCACACGGGCGGCATGTTCTTCCCGATCGCCTTGGGCGCGCAGATCTATTTCGCCGAGAAGGTCGAGGTCCTGGCCGCCAACATGGTCGAGGTGCGCCCGACCATCATGACGGCGGTGCCGCGTCTCTACGAGACGATGCACCAGCGCATCCTGCGCCAGATGGAGCGCGAAGCCGGCATGAAGGCGAAGTTGTTCTTTTCCGCGCTCCGCATCGGCCGCAAACGCATCGAGAATTCGCGGAACCTGACGATCCGCGAGCGCGCGCTCGACACGCTCCTCGACCGGCTCGTGCGCAAGAAGGTGATGGCGCGGTTCGGCGGCCGTCTGAAGGCGCTCGTCTCGGGCGGCGCGCCGCTCAATCCCGAGATCGGCATGTTCTTCCTGGCGTTGGGCGTGCCGCTCCTCCAAGGCTACGGCCAGACCGAAGCCTCGCCCGTCGTCAGCGCCAATCCTCCGAACCGCATCAAGATCGACACGGTCGGGCCGCCCTTGGACGGCGTCGAGATCAAGTTCGCCGAGGACGGCGAGATCCTGGTGCGCGGCGAAGCCGTTATGAAGGGCTATTGGAACGACCCCGAGGCGACCAAGCGCACGATCGAGAACGGCTGGCTCCATACCGGCGACATCGGCAAGTGCGACAAGGACGGCTACATCGTCATCACGGATCGCAAACGCGACTTCATCAAGAATTCGGGCGGCGATATGATCTCGCCGGCGCGGGTCGAGGGCGAGCTGATGATGCAGCACGAGATCGGCCAGGCGATGGTGTTCGGCGACCGGCGGCCCTATCTCGTCGCCGTGATCGTGCCGCGCCAGGAATTCCTCGACCAGTTCACGCGCGAGCGGCGCGGCAACGGCGATGGGCAGGCGCTCGACGCGGCCCTGCACAAGGCGATCGCAGGCGCGGTCGATCGCGTCAACGCCGCGCTGCCCGTGGCCGAGCGCATCCGCCGCTTCGTCATCGCGCACGAGCCGTTCAGCATCCAGAACGGCCTCATGACCCCGACGCTCAAGATCAAGCGCCACGCCATCCGCGACGTCTACGGCGAGGCCCTGGCCCAGCTCTACGAGGCGAAGGCTTAAGGCGCGGGCTGGCGGATCGCTTCGGCCTTCTTCACGAGATCGGGCGGCGTCGCCATCAGCGCGCCGACGCGCTTCCCCAGCTCGTCGCCGCTCATGCCCTCGGGGACGAGGCCGATCTTCGTCGCATCAGCCTGGAACGCGGGATCGTCGAGCGTCGCGGCAAAAGCCTGGCGCAGGATCGCGACCCGCTCGACCGGAACATCGGGCGTCGTCAGGATCGAGCGGCCGATCACGTTGGGCGCGGTGAAGAGACCCATGATCGCCTTCCCCTCCGCGGTCGGCGCGAGCTCGGTGCCGAGCGGCACGTCGGGCGCGAGCTTTGGATGGCGGTCGGCCATGAAGAACAGCAGATTGACGAGCTTCTGCTCGATCCAGTCGTGGTTGCGATACGCGAGATCGGCCCACGCCGCATAGCCGCCATCGACCTCGCCGCGCTCGACCGCCAAGGCCACGTCGTTCGAGCCGCGATAGCCCAGCACGAGCTTGAAATGGGCGCCGGCGTATTCGTTGAGCGCGCGCGGCGGATCGACCGTATCGCCCGAGCCGCTCGAGCCGATCGTCGTCTCGCGTTTCTGCGCGTCGGCGAATGTCTTCGTCGGCGAGCTGTGCCAGGTGAAGAAGACCGTCTCCACCGGCGTGATGCGGCCCACCCAGATGAAGCGGCGCACGTCGTACTGGATGCCCTCGACGCCGAAGAGCTCGTCGGTCGCGACGCTCTGCGCCGTGAGCGCGAGCGCGGTGCCGTCCTTGGGCGCGACGCGATACATGTAGTTGGCGGCGGCGATGCCGCCCGCGCCCGGCATGTTGACCGCGACGACGGTCGGGGTGCCGGGAATGTGCTTGCCGAGATGCGCCGCCACCGCGCGCGCGTAGAGATCGTAGGTGCCGCCGACGCCGAACCCGACATAGAGCGTGACCGTACGCCCGCGATAGAAATCTTGCGCTTCGGCCGCGCCGATCGACGGCGCGAGCGCCGCGAGCGCCGCCAGCGCCGCGAGGGCCGCAACTATCGTCCGCACCCCATCCTCCCCATCACGGCAAGGATCGTTCTTTTCCGTCGCGCGCGGCTTTTGTCAACGCGGAAAAGGCGGCGGCAGATTACGCGACGGCCGTTGGCGCCGGCCCAGCGCGGGCCGCGTGCGGCACGTCGCCTCGATCGCGACGGCGATGTCGTAGGCCACATCCGTGCTCGGCCAGTAGTCGGAATGGCCAAGCCCGGTATCCGGCAGCTCGATGCCGAAGCTCAGCGGATCGCCCTTCGCACCCACCGCCTCGGCATAGGCGGCGGTCTCGTTGCCGGCCAGATAGGCCTGGGTCTGGCCCAAGGGAAAGGCCAGCGCAAGAACCATGTCCGAGGACGAGCGATATTTGCGGATCCGGTGCGGCGGCGCGTCCGTGCCGACGAGATCGGCTCCCTGCCGCGTCGGGTCGGCGAGGTCCGAGGGAACCGCGCCCGCCATCATGCCGACGACCTCGATCTCGGGCGTCGGGTCGACGCGCAGCGCCTCGAGCAGAACGCGCCCGCCCATCGAGTGCGTGATGACCGATATTTGCCGCAAATTCCCGCCCCAGGCGCGCACGCGCTCGAAGAACGTCACGAGCCGAGCGGCCGCCAATTTGCAATTCGCAAGGTCATCGCTGTAACCGAAGACGTCGAGGAACGGCAGCCACGACACCACGGCGACATCGCCCGGCCACTGGAAGCAGATGACGGCATCGGGCGCGCCGCGCTTGTCGAACAGACCGGCCGTCGCCTCGAGATTTTCGATCATCTCCGCATAGACGCCCTTCGCGAACGAAGCCGTGTCGTTGTAGCCGTGGACGAGAAGAAGGACATGGCGATGGCGCGCGATCCAACCTTCGTTCGGGTGCGCGAGCGGCTGCGCGGGATCGATGATGCGATAATCGTCGGTCACGTCGCCGCCTCGGTCGGTGTGCGGCGGCCGGACCGAGAGCACGTAGAGCCGCGGCTGCATCACGGCTTCCGCAAGCTTTGCAGGCCCTTGATGAGGTCGTTGACGACCGGCGACAGATAGCTCGCGAAGAACCCGATCGGCACGGCGAGGATGAGCGCTTCGGAAGTGTCCGTGCCGCTCTCGTAGTGTAGCACGGCGAGCTCGATGACCGCGGTGCTGGCGACGAACGCCGCGGTTTGCAGGATGAATTGCCAGCGGTTGCCGAGCGAGATCTGCATGCCGTCGAGATTGCGCTGCATGCGGTTGCCGATGCGCGTCCGCGCGTCGGTGAAGGCGAGGTTCGGCACCTTCGGATCAATGGCCTCGCGCGCGGAATCGTATTGCGCGACCATTTCGACGTCGGCGCTTTCGACGCCCTGCGACAGCACCGCGACCACCGGGTAGTAGAATTTGACGCCCGGATAATCCAAGGCGGATTGCGCCGCGGCATTGAGCTGCGCCACGAGCTGATCGCTCGGCAGGTCGAAGAACGCGTTGCTGTCGCCGCCGGTCGCGAGCTCGACGATCTGCCGCTTCAGATCGCCGAGATTGAACGTCGGAAACCTGGCCGGATCGGGCGGGTCGAGACTCAACGCGGTGATGCGCGCCGTAAACCAGCGGTCGAGCCAGCTCTCCTGGAACCAGCGGCGCACCGCGGTCAAGTCTTTGATGAGCTGGATGATGGCCGTCGATGCCGTGGCGGCGACGGAGAGCGCGAGCAGGATCGGCGCTGCGCTCGACGCCGTCCCGAGCTTGTTGAGGGCATCGACGATGGCCGACGATGCGGCTTGCGACGTGTCCTGCGCCCACGATGCCTCGCCGAGCGCGAGCAACATCGCCGCGACGGCGCCGAGCAAAAGGATGCGCTGGTTCATTCCCCCCTCCACCGAACGTGCTGGCTTGCGGCCGGCCGCGTCGCTGAAGGATGGCGCGCAGACGGCATGAGGCGGCGGCCGGCGCATGTCGTGTCGCCCGCACCTGACGCCGCACGCTCATCTGCGCACGGTTGTCGTTCCAAGTCTGGTGTTCCGGCCGACAGGTCTGGCGCGCCGGCGCGCGCCCGCGGCAGCGGCTACGCCGCGATGCCGGGCGGCAGCGGATCGGCCTGGTGCAGCACCTCGCGCCGGTAGATCTCGGTGATGCAGTCCCAGCGCGTCCTGACCGCCGTCTCGGCCACCTCGAGCGCGCGCCGCGCCGTCGCCTCGTCGGTCACCAGCTTCGCCACGAGGTCGATCTGCCGGCTCGAATGGTCGGCGTCGGCGACGTAGTGCTCGGCGAAGAACTCGATCGTCGGGTGGTCGATCTCGAAGCCGTGATATTTCTTGAAGGCGGGCAGCATGCGCTCGCCGTTCAAGGCGGGCTGCTGGCCTTCCTGGGTCGATTGCATGGCGACGACCACGCCGAACGGCTCGTCGCGCACCGTGGTGATGTAGAAATAGGAGCGCGCGCGCCAGGTGCTGAGCTGCCGCGTGCGCTTGATCTCGTCGTCCGTGAGGCCCGCGGCGCGGCAGAAGCGGAAGATCATCTCCATGTGGTCGTGCGCGACGCGGCCGTCGCCGGGGCCGGCCATGATGCCTTCCTCCTCGGCGAGATTCTCGAGGATGAAGCGCCGCGCCTCGCCCTCGGCAGCGCGGTAATAGGCGATGCCCTGCACCGGCAGCACGCGCCGCACATGCTGGTAATGCTGCACCATCATCGCCCCGACCGGTCCGAGCCCGAATTTTCCGGCGGCGAAATCGAGAAAGAACGGATGGTTCTTGGTGTGCCACTGCTCGCGGATCGCCACCACTTTTTCCGCCGTCTCGCGTCCGATGCTACCTGCCATGACGATGCCTCCTTGGCCGCGTGCGCGCCCCGAGTTTAACCCCGCGGCCGCGATCCGTCATGGCCGCGCTTGCCAGGGATGCCGCGCCGGGCATAGCCTCGCCCCCAACAAAGAAAGTCTCGGGGAGGACGACATGACCAAGGCTCTGCACTTGTGGGGCGCGCTCGCGTTTCTGGCCGCCGTGGCGGGCGATGCGCGCGCCCAGGAACCCTACGTCATCGACACGATGCTGCCGCTGACCGGCGCCGCGGCCTTTCTCGGCAAGGGCGAGCAGGTCTCGCTCACGCTTGCAGAGGGCGTCGTCAACGCCACCGGCGGCATCAAAGGCCGGCCGCTCCAGCTCGTCTTCCACGACGACCAGTCGAACCCCCAGATCGCGGTGCAGCTCACGAGCGGCCTCATCGCCAGGAAGCCGGCGGTGATCCTGGGCTCCTCGCTCGTGGCGAGCTGCCGCGCCATGGCGCCGCTGATGGAGCACGGGCCGGTGATGTTCTGCTTCTCGCCCGGCATCCACCCCGACAAGGGCTATGTCTTCAGCGGCAACATCTCGACGCTCGACCTGATCGACGCCTTGGTGCTCTACATCCGCATGAAGGGCTGGACGCGGGTCGCGCTCATGTTCAGCAGCGACGCCACCGGCCAGGACGCCGAGAACGGCGTCAAGGGCGCGCTCGCGCTGCCCGAGAACAAGACGATGCAAATCGTCGACACCGAGCATTTCAATATCAACGACGTCTCGGTCTCGGCGCAGATCGAGAACATCAAGGCGGCCAATCCCCAGGCCTTCATCGCCTGGAGCACGGGCACGCCGATCGCGACCATCTTCAAGGGCATCGTCCAGGCCGGGCTCGACGTGCCGGTCGCGACGACGGCCGGCAACATGACCTATGCGCAGATGCACCAGTACGCCGACTTCCTGCCGAAGGAGCTGCTGTTGGACTCGACCGAATGGGTGGTGACGGACCGGAAGCAACTCGTGCCGGGCGTGGCCACGGCCCAGAAACTCTATTTCGACGCCTTCGCCAAGGCCGGGGTGAAGCCCGACGTTGCGTCCGATCTCGCCTGGGACCCGCTGATGAACGTGGTGGCGGCGCTGCGCCACCTCGGGCCCGGCGCCACGGCCGAAGAGGTGCGCGCCTTTCTCGCCGGCCAGACCGCGCTGCCCGGCGTCGATGGCGTCTACGACTTCGTCAAGGTGCCGCAGCGCGGCCTCGACGTGAGCAACAGCGTGGTGACGGTCTGGGACGCCAAGGCGGACAAGTGGCTGCCGGTGAGCAAGGCCGGCGGCGCGCCGCTTTAGGGGCGCCCGGCGCGGCGTCAGGCGGCGATGGTGACGCGCAGGCCAAGCGCGCGAAGCACCTTGACGACGGTTGCGAATTCGGGATTTCCGTCGGGCGATCGTGGACTTGATCGAGGCGCGGGAAGCGTTGGAGGATGGCTCCCTGCTAGTCGGCTAAAGCCGGGAGGAAGCCACGGCCGGGCCACGCGGTTTCTCTTGCCCCATGACGGGCGAGCCTTGCACTGAGGGTGATTGCAAGCGCGATACCGTTTGCGTGCTGAAGCTGCGCGAGAATGCTCGCGCTGCCGCTGAAGAAGAGGAAGCTAAGAAGCATTCGCTCGCCGTCCGCCGAAGAACCCGCCTACGCCGAACCGCGGCCTACCATGTTCTGAGGGACATGCAGAAGCGTGGGGAAATGATGCCTCTCGGGGCTCACTCTGGGCAAAGCTAAACGCGAACATCGATCACGCCTTGGAAGCACCTGAATATAGCGACCGCATCCAAACCGAGTTTGATCGCCTCCTTAAGCTCCATTGGCATTTGGACGAGAGTCACGACCCGCACGCGCCGCTTGAACTCTGACCAGAGCCGTCCTGTTACAATTCAAACTGAGACACTACCGGCCACCCAAAGCGCTTGACTGTTGTACGTTTTTATGATACAAGCGTACGAGGCTCATTGGCGCAACGAAAGCCCGTTTGCGGGTCGCGGCGACGTGGTTTCGCCGCCAAAAGTAATCGGAAGCGCCGGAAAGGCGATTGCGAGACGGAAGAAACATGCGCGAGCACGCGAGAAAACATATACGGAACAATCAGTTGCGCCGAAAATGGCGGGTTTTCGCAACCGCCGCGATGGGCATGGATGGGCATGGCGCCCCTGACGTGGCATCCGGGGCGGGGCTAGACTGGCGCAAGCCGGGCACAGGGAGGCCCCAAGATGCGCAGCTATGACATCGTCGCGTTCGGCGAGCCGCTGAGCCTGCAGGAGCGCGCCAACCCCGAGCCGCAAGGGTCCGAGGTCCTGCTCAAGGTGCTCGCGACCGGCGTGTGCCACAGCGACCTGCATATCTGGGACGGGTTCTACGAGCTCGGCGGCGGCAAGCGCCTCTCGCTCAAGGACCGCGGCCTGGCGCCGCCGATCACGCTGGGCCACGAGATTTCGGGCGAGGTGGTGGCGGTGGGGCCCGAAGCCCAGGGCGTGCGGCCGGGCGAGCGGCGCGTCATCTACCCCTGGATCGGCTGCGGCCAATGCGCCGTGTGCCAGCGCGGCGACGAGCATCTGTGCAACCGGCCGCGCTCGCTCGGCATCCAGCGTCCGGGCGGCTATGCCGATCACGTGCTGGTGCCGCACGCGCGCTACCTGCTGCCGCTGGGGCGGCTCATCGCCGGCGCAGGCGGCGCCCTTCGCGTGCTCGGGCCTCACGACATTCTCGGCGCTCGGCAAGGTCGGACCCGCGGTCTATCGGAACGAGCCCATCCTCGTCATCGGCGCCGGCGGGCTCGGCCTCATGTGCCTCGGCCTGATGAAGGCGCTGGGTGCCAAAGGCGCCGTCGTCGCCGACATCGATCCGGCCAAGCGCGAGGCGGCGCTCGCGGCGGGCGCGCTCGCGGCGATCGATGCCGCCGCACCCGACGCCGTGAAGCAGGCGAACGCAGCGGCGAAGGCGCCCCTCCCTGCCGCCATCGACTTCGTCGGATCGAGCCAGTCCTCGCGCCTCGGCACCGATGCGGTGGCGCGCGGCGGCAAGTACGTGATCGTCGGATTGTTCGGCGGCGACATCACGCTCGCGCTGCCGCTGCTGCCGATCCGCGCGCTGACCATCCAGGGCTCGTTCGTGGGTTCGCTCGCCGAATTCCGCGCGCTCATGGAGCTGGTCGAGAAAGGGACATTCGGCGCCGTGCCGCTCACCGAGCGGCCCTTGGGCGAGGCCGAGGCGGCGCTGCGCGACCTGCGCGCCGGGCGCGTTGTCGGCCGCGCCATCCTCAGGCCCTAAAGGACCTCAACCGGAAGGGGATATCGCCAGGCCGCCCGGAACGCTTCTGGTTCCCGTCCGTTCGCCCTTGCGAACGCGGAACAGGAGCTGTTCTCATGCGATTTCCCCTGCGCATGATGCTTGCCGCAGTGGTGCTGGCGCTGCCGATCGCCGCCTGCTCGGACGGCGGCAACCTGCCGGAGCTCGCCACCACCACATCATCGCTCTCGGGCTACACGCTCGGCCCGGGCGATCAGCTCAACATCAAAGTGGTCGGCGCCGAGGATCTGACCGGCGACTATCCCGTCACCGACAGCGGCACCGTGTCGGTCCCGCTGATCGGCGACGTCAAGGCCGCGGGCCTCACCCGCGTGCAGCTCGAGACGGAGATCGCCCAGAAGCTCGCCCAGGGCTACATCCGCAATCCCAAGGTCAATGTCGCGATCGTGAAATACCGGCCGTTCTACATCTACGGCGAGGTCGCGAAGCCCGGCGAATATCCCTATGCGAGCGGCATGAAAGTGCTGAACGCGATCGCCACCGCGGGCGGCTTCACCTATCGCGCCAACCAGAACTACGTGGTCGTGCAGCGCCACGGCGAGAAGGCGAAGGCCGAGGGTGCGACGCCGATCGAACCGGACGATGTGATCGAAGTTCCGGAACGTCTCTTCTGAGAAGCGTTAACACAGCGATGACGCCGCCTCGGCGCGCCCGCACCCAGATCGTCCCGCCGCTCTTGTCGTTCCTCGTCGCGATGTCGCTCGCGGGCGCGGCTCGGGCCGACGGCGGGCTGGCGGCGGCTCCCGTGACCGCCGCCGTCGCGATCGAGCAATCCGGATCGAGCATCGCGCCATCGCCCGCGGTCGAACCCGCATCGAGCGTGCCGCCGCCGCCGCAACACCCAGT
The DNA here is from genome assembly GCA_963729295.1 of uncultured Alphaproteobacteria bacterium. GTDB lineage: Bacteria > Pseudomonadota > Alphaproteobacteria > ATCC43930 > CGMCC-115725 > DATJLY01. The sequence continues at coordinate 27,319 of CAVSNJ010000007.1, read as the reverse complement.
CGCAGCACCCAGGCCAGGCGACCAGCGCATCCTCATGCTGATGCTGATGTCGCAGACAAGCTTCGGCTCGTTCGGCCACCTGGGGCAGTAGAGCTCAGAGCTTCGCCGCAACGAGGTCGGACGGCGCGGGCGCCGACGCGCCCTCGATCGCGCTTGCGAGCTGCTTGGCCAGACAGTCGTAGCTCACGTCCGTCATGTGCAGCCGGTCGTGCGCGAGCATCATGCGCAACGGCATGTGCCCTTCGTCGGCCCAGTGGCGCATCATGGCAAAGCGCCGGAAGACCGGGACATCCTCTTCATAAGCGACCGCGTTGATGACGTGCAGCATGTCGCGGTAGCGCGGATGCTGAAGCATGGCGGGCGCGTATTGCGGGTTCATGATGACGACGTCGACGCCCGCGTCCCTGATCCTGCGGATGCCGTCGCCGAGCGCCACGCCGACCGCGGCCGGATCGTCGTTCTTCAGCACCGCGTTGGTGCCGACCTGCCAGATGACGAGATCGGGCTTCTCGGCAATCACGTCGCGGTCGATGCGCGCCGCCATCGCCTGCGCCTCCTCGCCGCTGACGCCGCGATTGACGACGCGGACTTTGACGTCGGGATAGTGCTCCGCGAGGAACGCGACGAGCCGGGTCGGATAGCTGTGCTGCTGCGTCGTGGCCCCGGTGCCGAAGGTCGAGGACGAGCCGAGCGCCACGATAGTGAGCGGGCCGCCCGCCTCGAGCCGCGCCGCGACATGCGGCAGCGGATGGTCGAGCGCGACCATGTCCTCGGGCGCGCCGCAGCGGTCGCTGGCGGCGCTGGCCTTGCGCCCGGCCGGCGCAAGCACGACGGCGGCCGCCGCGGCGAAGCCGACAAGCAGCACCGCGACGAAGGCGGCGCGGCCTTCCTTGGGCTTACTCCGCTGCATCGTCGATCGCTTCCGCCATGGCCTCGCCGAGGCAGCGGTACACGTCGCGCGCGAGGCCGACGCGGGCATCCTTCGGTATGTCGACGAAGTTGAACACGCCGTTCTCGCTCCAGTACCTCATCGCCTCGAAGCGCTTGAAAAGAAGGACATCGGAAAAATCCGCCGAATGCTGCAACGCCTCGAGATACGGCCCGAAGTCGATGACGGATCCCGTGCTGGGGTTGTACTGCATATCGACGAGCATGATGTCGAAATTGTGTTGACGCAGCGCAGCAATTCCATCTTGCACCGCAGCGGCGAACGCATCGACATCGGTCCCCCGGACGGCATCGACCGTGCCCGTCTCCCAGATCACGAGGGTCGGGTTGGCCGGCACCACGTCCTTGTCGAAGCGCTCGATCATGTCCTCGGCGGTCTGGCGCGGCACGGCCTTGTTGAGGACGCTAATCGCGACGCCGGGATGGCGCCGGCGAAGCGCGACCTCGAGCTGATGCGGATAGCCGAACTCGCTGCCGTCGCCGGCGGCGGTTCCGGCGGTGGACGCGCCGCCGATCGCGACGATCGTCAGCGGCTGCTTCGCCTTGAGGCGCTGGCCGGTGAGCGCGATCTTGGCGTTCCCCGCGATGATCTCCTGCGGCAGCGCGCAGTTGGGGCCGGCGGGCGCATCGGCGGCGCGCGCCGGCCCGCCGGCGATGCCCGAGAGCAGCCCAAGCCCGAAGAGAAGGTGCGGTGCGCGGATCATCCCCTTACTCCGAAGCGGCCGAACCGCCGGACGCGGCGGAGCCCCGGCGCGAGGCAGTCTTGAACCATTGCAGCAGCGCGGCGAGGCCTACCATCAGCGCGAAGCCGCCGAGATTCACCGCGGCCTGCATGACGAGGCTGGCGGCGATCTCGGACAGCACGAAATGGCCGAACACCGAGAGCACGATGCCGAAGCAGAAGATGTAAAGCGAATTCTGGCCGCAGATGATGACCGGCCGCACCACGCGCCACGCAAGAAAGCGGCTGTCGCGCTTGACGAAGGTGAGCGTCGCGCCGGCGAGCGCGAGGAAGCTCAGGAGCCGCAATGGCGCGAGGTTGGTCTTGTCGAGCGTGTGGCTCCACAGGCGAATGAAGAACGGCGGGAAGGGCTCGTACCACCAGTGCGCCCCCCACGACAGGCTGATGACCATGATGCACGCCGCCAGCGCGACCGCCCCGCGCGTGACCCAGCGCGGGATCGGCAGCGGCACGATGCCGCGCGCGCGCGCGTGGCCGCACGTCGCGCCGATCACGAACAGGAACTGCCAGGCGAGCGGATTGAAGTACCAGGCGTGATTTTCGGGATAGGTGTGGAGCGCCAGGCCGTGCGTCAGCGTCAGTACGTAGACCGCCGCCGAGGCGAGGCACGTCAGCACCGGGTTTGCCTCGAGCGCGAGCAGCACCAGCGGAAACGTGCCGAGCAGCACGATATAGAGCGGCAGGATGTCGAGGAACGGCGGCTGGAATTGCAGGACGAGCGCGCGGATGATTGCAATGTGCGGCTCTTTGAGGAAATCGCCGACGCCGAGCTCCTCGGCGTACATCGGGCTCTGCACCGCGATCAGCGTGTAGGAGACCTCGGCGACGAAGATGACGAACAGGAACACGTGCGCGACATAGAGCTGCCAGACGCGGCGATAGATCTGCGCGATCGCGAGGAGCGGGCCGTTGCGCCTCAAGCTCGTGCCATAGACGAGCGCCGCGGTATAGCCCGAGATGAAGATGAACACCTCGGCCGCGTCGCAGAACGCGATCGAATGGAGCGTGAAATAGGACAGCAGGTTCTCGGGGATGTGGTCGACGAAGATGAAGAACAGCGACAATCCACGAAAGAAATCGAGGCGCAGGTCGCGCGCGGGCGCCGCCGCCTTGACGGCATCGGCCGCGCGCGGCGCCAGCTCGACGGCGGGCGATGCCTGTCTCATCGCGGCCCGCGCAAGGTTGCGGCTCTCATTTTCATGACATCGCCGGGCGGATCGGCGCATCATAGCGGCGCGGCCCGTGCGACAGAAGGAGGCTGGCGATGCCCGATGAGGCCCTGATCGCGGCGGCGATAGCCGCGCGCGAGAACGCCTATGCGCCCTATTCCCGCGTCAGGATCGGCGCGGCGATCCGCGCCGAGGACGGCCGCATCCATGTCGGCGCCAATGTCGAGAATGCGTCATACCCCGAGGGGCTGTGCGCCGAGGCGGCGGCGATCGCCGCCATGGTGGCGACGGGCGCGCGCCGCATCGTCGCGATGGCGGTGGCGAGCGAGGGGCCCGAGCCCGCGCCGCCGTGCGGCGGCTGCCGTCAGCGCATCGCCGAATTCGCCGCACCCGAGACCGCGATCGTGCTTGCGACGATCGCGGGACAAAGACGCACCCTCACGCTCGGCGAGCTCTTGCCGCTCGCGTTCGCGACCAGACACCTCGGGCGCTAGATCGCGTCGAGCTGCCAGGCGATGTCGTTGGCGATATTCCAGAGATAGCCGATATTGGCGGTGCCGACGAGCGCGTAGGCATGGCCGTGGTGGCGCCAATAAAGCAGATTCAGATCGTCGCGATGATCGAAGGTCGGCGCGAGATCGGCCTTCGACGAGGCTCCGACGACGAGCGTGATCGGCCCCAGCGCCTTGTTGTCGGTCGTGTAGAAGAGCTGCGTCGCCGGGCGCCCGTCGACGATGAGGAAGCGCGCGCCCTGGAACACGAGGCCCCACGGCTTCAAATTCGGCATATGGAAATCGGCCGGCAGCTTTTGCGAGCCCTTGCGCGCGTCGTCGGCGTTCGCCGGAACGTCGGCGAGGCCGGTATCGTCCGCGCCGGCATTGACGAAAAGCTTGTGATATCCGGCGATGTTGTCGAGCCAACTGCGCGACGCCAGGTCGGCCTGGGCCTGCTCGGCCGCATTGGTGCCTTGCGCGTCGCCGGCGAAATAGCCGAGGCTCCCGCCGATCGTCAGGCCCACGAGCGAGGCCGCGACCGGCACGCCGATCCACCAGCGCCGCTGCTCGCGCATGGCGCGCTTGAGGCGCAGCGCGATGCTCAGCACTTTCGCCGTCTCGCCGCGTGCGGCGGCGATTAGGCGCACCGGCAGCGGCTCGCGCAGCACTTCGTCGAGCGCCGCGCGCAACAGGTTGGCACTCTCGCCCAGGCGCTGCGCCGCAAGCCGGAGCTCGGAATCGTGCTCGAGCGCTTCCGCGATCTCGGCGCGCTCGCCCTCGGGGAGCTCGCCGTCGAGATACGCGATCAGCTTCTCGTCACTCGGCCTCTGCATCATCCACGCTCCTCTGGAGAGCGCCTCCCGCTTCGAGCTTCTCGGCGAGCGCGACGCGGGCGCGTGCGAGACGGCTCATGATCGTCCCCACCGGCACATCGACGACCTCGGCCGCCTCCTTATAGCTCAACCCGTCCACCGTCACGAGCAGCAGCGCCGTCCTCTGATCGGGCGGAAGCTGCCGCAGCACGGCGCGGACTTCCGCCAAGGCGATCCGCGCCTCGGCGCGGCGGACCGATTCATCGGTCCCGACCTCGCTGCCCTCGTCCTCTGTCCCTTCCCGCCGGACATCCCGTGCGCGGATCTGGTCGATCCAGATCGTCTGCACGATGCGGAACATCCAGCTGTCGAACCGCGTCCCCTCCTGAAACTGATGCACGCGCGCGAGCGCCCGCTCGCACGCGGCCTGCACCAGGTCGTCGGCCTCGGCGGCGGAGCCCGCAAGCCCGCGCGCGAACCGCCTGAGCCTCGGAAGGACGGCGATGAGTTGGTCGCTAAAGGACGGACTCATCGCGCCAAATCCGGGTTCCCCGGGGCGGCTTGACCTGACCAGACAGGATGAAAACGGGTGGGAATTGGCTTTATTCCGTGCGCTCGGGGGCTCGGGATGGCCGTCCGGGCGAGTGTAACATGGGGTTAAGGAATGAGAAGAGCGGTGCTCGCCGCAGCACTGCGAACGCGCTGGCGGCGCGTTCGTCGCCGGCGAGAAAGCGCGCATCCGTGAGCCGAATCGCGTCGCTTTAACCTTCACAAAATCCGGCCGGTTGGCTATTTCTCGACGTGCCGCGCCCGTTTTGCGCCCGCGGACCACGCACGAAGGAATTTTGCCGCAATGAAGATCAGCGTCCCGAAGGAGCGCCGTCCGCACGAGCGCCGTGTCGCGGCGTCGCCCGACACGGTGAAGCGCCTCGTGGGGCTCGGGCTCGAGCCGGTCGTCGAGACCGGCGCGGGCGCGGCGGCGGCCTTCACCGACGACGCCTACAAGGCGGCGGGAGCCGCGATCGCGGCGAGCGCGGCCGAGGCATTGAGCGCGGGCGACATCGTGCTGAAGGTGCAGCGCCCGCTCCCCGACGAGCTGCGGCACATGAAGCGCGGGGCCGTCCTCATCGGCATGCTGGCGCCGATGCAGCACGACGAGGACATCGCGGGCTATGCGAGCGCCGGGATTTCCGCCTTCGCCATGGAGCTCGTGCCGCGCATCACGCGCGCACAATCGATGGATGTGCTCTCCTCGCAGGCCAATCTCGCGGGCTATCGCATCGCGCTCGAGGCGGCATCCGCGTTCGGGCGGGCGCTGCCGATGATGATGACGGCGGCCGGCACGATTCCGCCGGCGCGCGTCCTCGTCATGGGCGCCGGCGTCGCCGGCCTGCAGGCGATCGCAACGGCGCGGCGCATGGGCGCCATCGTCTCCGCCACCGACGTGCGGCTTGCCGCGAAGGAGCAGGTCGAAAGCCTCGGCGCCTCGTTCCTCGTCGTCGATCTCGAGGCGATGCGCCAGATGGAGACCGCCGGCGGCTATGCCAAGGAGATGGGCGAAGATTTCGCCCGGCGCCAGCGCGAGCATATCGGCGAGGCGTTGAAGAAAATCGACATCGTGCTGACCACGGCGCTCGTGCCCGGACGGCGCGCGCCGATCCTCATCACGCGCGACATGGTGATGCAAATGCGGCCCGGCTCCATCGTGTTCGACCTCGCGGTGGAACAAGGCGGCAATGTCGAGGGGAGCGTCGCCGGCGAGACCGTCGTGACGCCGGGCGGCGTTTCGATCCTCGGCCCGTTCAACGTGCCATCGCACGTCCCGGTCGATGCGAGCGCACTCTACGCGCGCAACCTTCTCGCGTTCCTGGCACTCATCGTCGACAAGGAGAAGCAGCTCAAGATCGATCTCGCGGACGAGATCGTGAAGGCGACGCTTCTGACGCGCGACGGCGCCGTCGTTCATCCCAATTTCGCCGCGGAGCCGGCGCGCGCGGCAGGAGACTAGCATGGAAAGCGCGGCCCAGATCGCCGCCGGCGTGCCGGATCCGTTCGTCTTCTATTTCACGGTCTTCGTGCTCGCCGTGTTCGTCGGCTACCACGTCGTCTGGCGCGTCACGCCGGCGCTCCATTCGCCGCTGATGAGCGTCACCAACGCGATCTCGAGCGTCATCATCGTCGGCGCCCTCATCGCCGCCGGGCCCTTGGGCTTCAGCTTCTCGAAGGTGATGGGCTTCGTCGCCGTCGTGCTCGCCTCGGTCAACATCTTCGGCGGGTTCATCGTCACCCAGCGCATGCTGCAGATGTTCAAGAAGAAAACCTAAGGAGCGACGGACCCCGTGACACCCGATCTCGCCGCACTTCTCTACCTCGTCGCCTCCGTCTGCTTCATCCTCGCGCTCCGCGGACTGAGCTCGCCGCTCACGGCGCGCGCCGGCAACCTTTACGGCATCTCCGGCATGGTGATCGCGGTCGGCACGACGCTCGCCTCGCCCGGCGTCCTGAGCTACGGCACGATCCTCGTCGGCATCGTCATCGGCGGCGCGATCGGCGCCTATATCGCGCGCACCATCCAGATGACGGCGCTGCCGCAGCTCGTTGCCGCCTTCCACAGCCTCGTCGGCCTCGCCGCCGTGTGCGTCGCGGCAGCGGCGTTCTATGCGCCCGCCGACTATCACATCGGGCTCCCCGGCGCGATCGAGCGCGCCAGCCTCGTCGAGATGTCGCTCGGCACCGCGATCGGCGCCATCACCTTCACCGGCTCGATCGTCGCCTTCGCGAAACTCCAGGGTCTCGTCACCGGCAAGCCGCTCGTCTTCCCGGGTCAGCATCCGCTGAACGCGCTCATCGGCATTGTGCTTGTGCTCGCCGTCGTGTGGTTCGTCGCGGCGCAGTCGGCGCTCGGGTTCTGGATCATCGTCGCGCTTTCGCTCGCACTCGGCCTCCTTCTCATCGTGCCGATCGGCGGCGCCGACATGCCGGTCGTGATCTCGATGCTGAATTCCTATTCCGGCTGGGCCGCGTGCGGCATCGGCTTCACGCTCGCCAACGCCGCGCTCATCGTCACGGGCGCGCTCGTCGGCTCCTCGGGCGCGATCCTCAGCTACATCATGTGCAAGGGCATGAACCGCTCGATCTTCAACGTCATCCTGGGCGGCTTCGGAACCGAGGGCGGCGCGGTCGCGGCGAGCACGAGCGAGAAGGGCTCGGTCAAGGCGGGAAGCGCCGAGGACGCGGCCTTCATCCTGAAGAACGCGAGCTCGGTCATCATCGTGCCCGGCTACGGCATGGCGGTGGCGCAGGCGCAGCACGCGCTGCGCGAGATGGCGGACGAGCTGAAGCACGAGGGCGTCACCGTGCGCTATGCCATCCACCCCGTGGCGGGCCGCATGCCGGGGCACATGAACGTGCTCCTGGCCGAAGCGAACGTGCCCTATGACGAGGTGATGGAGCTCGACGAGATCAACCGCGATTTCGCCTCGACCGATGTCGCCTATGTCATCGGCGCCAACGACGTCACCAACCCCGCCGCCAAGACCGATCCGAAATCGCCGATCTACGGCATGCCGGTGCTCGACGTCGAGAAGGCGAAGACCGTGCTGTTCGTCAAGCGCTCGATGGCGTCGGGCTATGCTGGCGTCGAGAACGAGCTGTTCTATCGCGACAACACGATGATGCTGTTCGGCGACGCGAAGAAGATGACCGAGGAAATCGTCAAGTCGCTGGAATAGGCGCGGCCCAAGAAAACCAAAGCCGCCGCGGCGGGGCCGGGGCGGCTTTTTCGCGTGCTCGCGTCGGCTCTAGTAGCCTTCGCGCTCCATGCGCTTCCTCAAGAGCTTGCGGTAGCGGCGCACGGCCTCGGCCTTTTCGCGGGCGCGGCGATCGGACGGCTTTTCGTAATTGCGGCGGAGTTTCATCTCGCGGAAGACGCCTTCGCGCTGCAGCTTCTTCTTAAGCGCGCGCAGCGCCTGGTCGACGTTGTTGTCGCGAACGAGAACTTGCACGAGGCCTCCTTCCTCCCGCCTGACCCTTCGCCCGAAACAAAACCGGCCCTCGATCGGAGGGCGCAGCCATAATTTAGATACCATAAACGCCGCGGTTTGTGAAGGCGGCGGCAGGTCATATATTCCCCGCATGGCCATTCTCAAGATCGCCCGGATGGGCCATCCGGTGCTGCGCCGGGAAGCCCATCCGGTGCCCGATCCGCGCGCGCCCGACGTGCGCCGGCTCGTCGCCGACATGGTCGAGACGCTAGCCGACATCGGCGGCGCGGGGCTGGCCGCGCCCCAGGTCCACGTGCCGCAGCGCATCGTGATTTTCCGCGTGCCCGAGGAGCGCGTCACCGACCGCCCCTTCGATCAGCCGCAAGATCTGCTGACGCTCATCAATCCGGTGATCGAGCCTTTGAGCGAGGAGATGGAGCTCGGCTGGGAGGGCTGTCTCTCGGTGCCGGGCTTGCGCGGCGCGGTGCCGCGTTTCCTGCGCATCCGCTATCGTGGCGTCGATGACGACGGCAATCCGGTCGAGCGCATTGCCGAGGGTTTTCACGCGCGCGTGGTGCAGCACGAATGCGATCACCTCGACGGCATCCTCTATCCGCAGCGCATGACCGACCTGAGCCTCCTCGTCTTCACCGAGGAAGCCCAGCGCTTTCCGATCGATCTGCCGAAACTCTAGGAGCGCGGGCGATGGACGAGACGGCGAGAAAGGACGCGCTTATCGCCTCGCTGCTGCCGGACGTGCCGTTCGACGGCTGGTCGATGGCGGCGATGCGCGCTGCGGCGCGGCGCATCGGCATGGACGAGGACGAGCTGCGCCGCCTCTTCCCGCATGGCGTGCGCGATGCCGTCGCCTGGTTCTCGCATTGGGCCGACCGGCTGATGCTCGAGACCGTGGCGGCGCGGCCCGAGGGCGAGCGCAAGCTCGGCGAGCGCATCGCCGACGCCGTGCGCACGCGGCTGCGGCTTTTGGCGCCCTATCGCGAGGCGGTGCGGCGCGGCCTCTCGCTGTTGAGTCTTCCGTCTTACGCGCCGCTCGGCTTGAAGCTGCTCTACGAGACGGTCGATGCGACCTGGTACGCCGCCGGCGACGCTGCGACCGATTTCAGCTTCTACACCAAGCGCGGCATGCTCGCGGGCATCTATGGCGCGACCATGCTCTACTGGCTCGACGACCGCTCGGAGGGTTGTTCCGCAACCGAAGCGTTTCTCGAACGCCGTCTGCGCGACGTGACGGCTCTGCCGCGGCTGCGTGCCGGCTTCGCGCGCGCCGCGGCCCGGATTCCCAATCCACTGCGCTTCTTCCGCGTGGCGAAGCCGCGGTTCTAGAGTCTGATCCATCGAAGCGGAAGCATAACGAGTCCGACTTCGCCCCTGCGGGGCTTCGCTCAGGATGAGGACCTTTCTTTGAGCCTCTTCCCAAGCTCCTCATCCTGAGCGGAGCGCGAAGCGCGCAGTCGAAGGACGTGCCGCGCTTCCGTCTTGACGGGTCGGACTCTCGCCCGCTGTTTGCGATCGCAATAATCGCCGAACGCAGCGAAGCAATCCCCCGCTGCGCCAATTTCCTTGACGTATGTACGTAAATAGGATACGTATACGTGCATCGGTGCGAGGCGCAGCGCGGCGATTTTGCGCACCAAAAGTGATTGGAAGAGCCGGAAGACAATCTGCGAAAGGCTGGCGGAAACGGCAGTATGAACGTATTGTACATACATCTCAAGCGGTTGCGCCGAAAAGGGCGCTTTCGCGCCGCGCAACGATGGGCATGGATGGGCATTTGCCGCCGATGACGCATCGTTCGCCGCCGCGCGGCGCTCGGCCTCTGGCGGCTCATCCCTCCCGGCGGAAACGTCCAGAGTGTGATGCTTCCGGTACGAATCGCCGTGCGTCCTTCGACGACGCGCTGCGCGCTCCGCTCAGCATGAGGACTCTATCTTCCTCGCGCACCACAAAAGTCCCTCATCCTGAGCCAAGCCCCGAAGGGGCGTCGTCGAAGGACGCATGACGGTTCCGTTTTGATGGATCGGACTCTAGCCCTTCGTTTCCGGGTCTTCCGACACGGCTTCCGTTTGCGCTTTGCGGAAGGCGTCGAGCGCGGCCGCGATCTTTGCATCGCCAAGCGCCAGGATCGACGCCGCGAGCACGGCCGCGTTGACGGCGCCAGGCCGCCCGATCGCGAGCGTGCCGACGGGGATGCCGCCCGGCATCTGCGCCATCGAGAGGAGGCTGTCGAGCCCCATGAGCCCGCCGGTCAAGGGCACGCCCAGTACCGGCAGCGGCGTCAGCGCCGCGACCATGCCGGGCAAGCCCGCGGCAAGTCCGGCGGCGGCGATGATGACCTTGAGGCCGCGCTCGCGCGCGCCGCGCGCATAGGCGATGACGCGATCGGGCGTGCGGTGCGCCGAGGCGACGCGGCGCTCATAGGCGATGCCGAGCCGCTCGAGCGTCTGCGCCGTATGCTTCATCGTCTCCCAGTCGGACGCGCTTCCCATGACAATGCCGACCAGCGGATTCGACGCCATCGCCCGCGTTCTCCCGTTGCGCAGGGCGCGAAATTAGGGCCGCGCGAAGCCGCTTGCAATCGGCGCGGAAATCATGCATTTCCGCCCCTTCCCGGATTGCGAGGATGCCTTGCCCGATTCGATGCTGCTCGCCTCCTATCTCGGCTCCGCCCTCACCGACGCCACCATTCCCGAACTGCCGAACCACTATGCCGGCAAGGTGCGCGACAATTACGACCTGCCGGACGGGCGGCGCATCCTGATCGCCAGCGACCGGCTCTCGGCGTTCGATCGCGTCTTGACCTCGATCCCGCTGAAGGGCCAGGTGCTGACGCAGATCGCGCGCTTCTGGTTCGATCAGACGTCCGACATCTGCCCCAACCACGTCATCGAATATCCCGATCCCAATGTCGTCGTCGGACATCGGCTCGACATGCTCCCCGTGGAGATCGTGGTGCGCGACTATCTCGCCGGTACGACCTCGACCTCGGTGTGGTCGATGTACAAGGCGGGCAAGCGCGAGATGTACGGCATCGGGCTCCCCGACGGCATGAAGGAAAACCAGAAGCTGCCGGAAACGATCATCACGCCGACGACGAAGGGCGAAGAAGGCGCGCACGACGAACCGCTGTCGCCGGCGGAGATCGTCGGCCGCGGCCTCCTGCCGAAGAGGATCTGGGACGAGGTGACGCACCATGCGCTCGCCCTCTTTGCGCGCGGGCGCGAGATCGCGGCGAAGCGCGGCCTCATCCTGGTCGACACGAAATACGAGTTCGGCGTCGATCGCGCCGGCCGCGTCGTGCTCGCCGACGAAATCCACACGCCCGACAGCAGCCGGTATTGGTATCTCGCGACCTATCCCGAGCGCTTCGGCAAGGGCGAACGGCCGGAAAGCTTCGACAAGGACGTGGTGCGCAACTGGGTGTCGGCGCGCTGCGACCCTTATCGCGAGGCGGTGCCGGAAATCCCGCGCGAGGTCGTTCTCGCCGCGGCCAACGTCTATGTCGGCGTGTGCGAGACGATCACCGGCGGCTTCGCCTGGCCCGACCGGAACGTTGCGCCGCTTGCCCGCATCCGCGCCAACCTCAAGAAATTTTTCTGAGGCGAATCGGCCGGCGATTCCTTTGACCGGCCGTTGATTTCGGGCATAATCGTAACACTTTCTGGCAACGACTGGCGCACATGGAAATTCGCGACCGCAAGTCGATCGAGGGCGCAGCCGCGGTCCGTTCGGCCGCGAAGCCGCAAGCGGCGTCGGCCGCGCCCGCGGCCGGAGCAGCGGCGGCGGCGCACGACGTTGTCGATGTCGCCGGCATTCCCGAGGCCGAGCTCACCGTCAACGTGCGCCGCGCCTTTGCCGCGCTCATGGAAGAGGTCGATCAACTCCGCCGGCAGCTCGACGACGCCAAGACGCGCATCAACTTTCTCGAGAAGCTGGTGGACGAAGACCCGCTGATGCCGGTCGTCAACCGCCGTGCCTTCGTGCGCGAGCTGTCGCGCATGATGGCGTATGCGCAGCGCTACGGCGCGCCGTCGAGCATCGTCTATTTCGACGTGAACGGATTGAAACGCATCAACGACCAGCACGGCCACGCCGCCGGCGACGCCGTGCTCGTCGCGGTGGCGCAAGTGCTGACCGAGAATGTGCGCGCGACCGACGTGGTCGGACGTTTGGGCGGCGACGAGCTGGGCGTGCTGCTGGTGCAGACCGATCAGGCGCAGGCCTGGCGCAAGGCCGGCGAGCTCGCCGAACTCATCGACCGGCGCACCATCGAATATCAGGGCACGGCGCTCAGCGTCAGCGTTGCCTATGGCGTCTATACGTTTGCGCAAGGCGACAACGCCGGGAGCGTCATCGACGCCGCCGACCGCGCCATGTACGAGTTGAAGAAGAACCAGGTGAAGAGCGCGCCCTGAGAGCGCTCGCTTCGCCTCACGCGATAATGTCGGGCAGCAGTTTCGCCTCGAGCTTGAGGATCAGGTCCTTCAAGGCCAGTTTGCGCTTCTTGAGCCGTTGCAAATGCAGGTGATCGACCGGCACAGTCGCCGACAGCCGGGCGATCGCATCGTCAAGATCGCGATGCTCGCTCTTGAGCGCGGCGACCTTGGCCTTCAAGGCTTCGACGTCGAGGTCCATCGCAGGACGGGGCCAGTCTCAGGAGGTGGGCCAGTATAGCAAAACCCGCGGCCGATGGTGAGCGCTTGCGCCATCGGGCGTTGGCACACGGATTCCGGGCCGCGGGCAGTCAATGGTGGTGGAGAGCGTGGCATGGTGGAAAAAGAGCGGAAGACCATCGGCATCCTGACGAGCGGCGGCGACTGCGCCGGATTGAACGCCGCGATCCGCGCCGTGGTGGCGCGCGCGGTGCTGGGCCACAACTGGCGCGTCTGCGGCATCCGGCAAGGCACGATGGGGCTGATGCGCCGCCCGGTCGAATACGAGGAGCTCGATCTCGGCGTCACCAACGTCAACATGCTGCGGCTTGGCGGCACGATTCTCGGCACCACCAACAAGGGCGACCCGTTCGCCTTTCCGATGCCGGACGGCAGCTTGAAGGACCGCTCGGACGAGGTGATCGAGGGCGCGCGCGCGATCGGCCTCGACGCCCTCATCGGCGTCGGCGGCGACGGCAGCTTCGCGATCCTGCGGCGGCTCGCGCAGCAGGGCGGGCTGAAGCTCGTCGGCATCCCCAAGACGATCGACAACGATGTCGGGGCGACCGAGTTCTCGATCGGCTACGACACCGCCGTGACGGTCGCGACCGAAGCGCTCGATCGCTTGCAGCCGACTGCGGCGAGTCACGACCGCGTCATGATTTTGGAAGTGATGGGGCGCGATGCCGGCCATATCGCGCTCGCCGCCGGCATCGCGGGCGGCGCCGACATCATCCTCATCCCGGAAATTCCCTATACGGTGGCGGCGATCGCGGCGCATATCGAGAAGGTGCGCCAGCACGGCCGCAATTTCGCGCTCGTCATCGTCGCCGAAGCGGTCAAGGATCTGACCGGCCGGCCGGTGCAGCGCCGGCACGGCGGCGGGAGCGCGAGCTATGGCGGTATCGGCAACATCCTGGGCGAGGCGATCGCCGACATGACGCAAGCCGAGACCCGCGTCACCGTCTTGGGCCATGTCCAGCGCGGCAGCCCGCCGACCTGGGAGGACCGCATGATCGCATCGGCCTTCGGCGTCCACGCCGTCGACCTCATCGCGGCGCAGCGCTTCGACCGCATGGTCGCGTGGCAGAATCGCCGCGTCGTCGACGTCCCGCTGGCCGAGGCGATCCAGCGGCCGCAGGAAGTCGATCCCGACGGCACGCTCGTCCGCACTGCGCGCGGACTCGGCATCTGTCTCGGCGATGGCTGAGCCGTTCGAGGAATTCTGGCGCTTCGCGCTCGGCTTCTACGCGCGGCCGGGTGTCGCGCCCGCCTGCCTCGAATTGCAGGACCGGCACGGCAAGGACGTGCTGATCGCGCTCTACGCCGGCTGGGTCGGAATTTCCGGCCGGGGCCGGCTCGACGCCGGCGCGCTCGCGGCGGCCGAGGCGACCGCCCGTCCCTGGCGCAGCCAGGTGGTCGAGCCGCTGCGCCGCACGCGGCACGCGCTCAAAGGCATCGCCGGCGCCGAAAACCTCTATTCCCGGATGAAGAAGCTCGAACTCGACGCCGAGCGGGTCGCCATGGAGCGCCTGGCGCCGCTCGCCCCGGCCGCCCTCGATCCCGCCGTCCCGCCCGCCGGGCGCAGCGCTGCGGCGCGCGCCAATCTCGCGCTTTATTTGGGGTCGCTCAGCGAGTCCGCGGGCGCGCCCCTCGTGACGGCGCTCGACGCGGCAGCGGCCGAAACCTAGCCGGGCTCGTTGCGGCGGAGTTGTCGCGGCGCTTCGGGCTCCTCGCCCCAGCGCTTGAGCTTGCCGGTATCGAGTCCGAACTGGTCGAGCACCCGGCCGATCGTATGGTCGATCATGTCCTCGATGGTCTCCGGCCGGGCATAGAAGGCGGGCACCGGCGGCGCGATCACCGCGCCCATCTCGGCGAGCAGGCTCATCGTGCGCAGATGGCCGAGATGGAGCGGCGTCTCTCGCACCATCAGGACCAGCTTGCGGCGCTCCTTCAAGGTCACGTCGGCGGCGCGCGTCAGCAGCGAGGAGGTCACGCCCGAAGCGATCTCCGACATGCTGCGGATCGAGCAGGGCGCGATGATCATGCCCATGGTCTTGAACGAGCCCGAGGAAATCGAGGCGGCGATGTCCGCCATCGGGTGCACAAAATTTGCGAGCGCCTGGACCTGCGCCACTTTAAGGGTGGTCTCGTGCGCGATCGTGACCTCGGCCGCCCGGCTCATGACCAGGTGCGTCTCCACCGGCATGGAGCGCAGCAGCTCAAGCAGGCGGACGCCGTAAATCACGCCCGAGGCGCCGCTGATGCCTACAACCAGGCGTTGTATGTCGCTCATCGCGGCGCCATCATTTGTTGTTGACCCTATTGGCGGAAGGCGGTCGAGCATATCCCACTTGGCCGCTCCCTCCAATCGGCGTTAGCATGCCCGGCGTTGCGTCCTGTGGAGACAGGAGGAGCCATGTCGCTTAGCGATCAGATCGAGGCTCTGCGGAGCCGCCATCGTGGCCTCGAGGAACGGATCGACCAGGAAATCAGCCGTCCGCTCCCGAATATGGACATGATCCACGACCTGAAGCGACAGAAACTGCGAATAAAAGACGAAATCGCCGTCCTCGAAGCGACTACCCACTAGGTCCGATTTCTTCGAGTCCAGCCGGTTTTGCTGCTGAAGATTGCCCTGCAATCTGCGGAACTGTTGTGAGTTCTGGAACTGGAAGATCGTAGGACCAGGCGGAGATGCGCGCCAACTGCTTCACGCGAGCGCCTTCGCCTGGTCGCGCAGCACGTATTTCTGCACCTTGCCGGTCGAGGTCTTGGGCAAGGCGCCGAACACGACCGTGCGCGGCGCCTTGTAGTGCGCCATGTGCGCGCGGCAGAAGGCGATGATCTCGTCGGCCGTTGCGGATGCGCCGTCCTTCAGCGTGACGAAGGCGCACGGGCTTTCGCCCCAATGCGGATCGGGCCGCGCCACCACCGCCGCCTCGAGCACGGCGGGATGGCGGAACAGCACGCCCTCGACCTCGATCGTTGAGATGTTCTCGCCGCCCGAGATGATGATGTCCTTCGAGCGGTCCTTGATCTCGATGTAGCCGTCCGCGTGCATGACGCCGAGATCGCCGGTGTGGAACCAGCCGCCGGCGAACGCGTCGCCCGTCGCCGTGTCGTTCTTGAGGTAGCCCTTCATCACGATGTTGCCGCGCATGAACACTTCGCCCATCGTGGCGCCGTCTTGCGCCACCGGCGCGAGCGTTGCGGGATCGGCCACCATGAGCCCATCGAGCACCGGGTAGCGCACGCCCTGGCGCGCCTTCAGCGACGCGCGCTCGGCCACGGGCCGCGCGTCCCATTCCTCGTGCCAGTCGCACACGACCGCGGGCCCATAGACTTCGGTCAGGCCATAGACATGCGTCACGTCGAAGCCGAGCTTCTCCATGCCCTCGATCACGGCGGCGGGCGGCGCCGACCCCGCCGTCATGAGCGCGATCCTGCGGCCCAATTCGCGCCGCGCCTCGGGCGGCGCGTGGAGCAGCATGTTCATGACGACCGGCGCGCCGCACATGTGCGTCACGCCATGCTCGGCGAGCGCCGCGAACACCGGCCCCGCCTCGACCCGGCGCAGGCACTCATGCGTCCCGGCCAGCGCCGTCACCGTCCAGGGAAAGCACCAGCCGTTGCAATGGAACATCGGCAATGTCCAGAGATAGACCGGATGGCGCGGCATGCTCCACACCAGCGCGTTGCCGAGCGCGTTGAGATAGGCGCCGCGATGGTGATAGACGACGCCCTTCGGGTTGCCGGTCGTGCCGGACGTGTAGTTGAGCGCGATCGCGTCCCACTCGTCGGCCGGTCCCTGCCACGGCGCTTCGGGATCGCCCTCGGCGAGCAGCTCCTCGTAGGTGAGCGCGCCCAACAGCTTGCCGCCGACCGCGAGCGCATCGTCGATATCGACGACGATCGGTCGTCTCTTGAGCTGCGCCAGCGCCGGCTCAATCACGCCCGAGAATTCGCGGTCGGTGAGCAGAACCTTTGCCTCGCTGTGCTGCAGGATGAAGGCGATCGCCGCGGCGTCGAGGCGGACGTTGAGCGCGTTCAGCACCGCGCCCGCCATCGGCACGCCGAAATGCGCCTCGAACAGTTCCGGCGTGTTGGCGCCCATGACTGCGACGGTGTCGTTCTTGCCGATGCCGCGCCCCTTGAGCGCGCTCGCAAGCCTGCGGCAGCGCGCGTAGGACTCCGCCCAGCTATAGCGCCGCGCGCCGTGCACGACCGCGAGCCGCGCGGGAAAGACGGCCGCACTCCGCGCGATGAAGCTCAAGGGCGACAGCGGGACGAAATTCGCCGCGTTGCGGTCGAGCCCGGACGAATAGGGATTTTGCGCGCGCTCGTTCATGCCGTCCTCCGTGCCCGCGAGGGAGATTGCGGCGCTTTGCGCGCAATGACAACCGGGAGACATGTCGTTGCCCCGCCGCCCCTGACTTGACAGTATCGGCGCGGGGGAAAGCCGGCGTGACGTACCCACTTCATTTCAATCTCAGTCTGATCCTCATCGTCCTCGTCTTCGCGGTGTTCGTCATCGCGAAGTGGCGCCAAGCGCGCTCCATCGCGCGCCATCGCGAAGTGCCAGGGACCGCGAATCCCTCATGGGCGGACGGCCGCATTCCCGCCGCCGGCACGAGCGGCGGGGCAATTGTCGGCCGTTGGCTGTTGATCGTCTTCCTTACCCTACCCTGCCGCTGCCGCTTATCGCGTGGCGGCTGCCGCCGGAGCTGCGGCCGGGCATGACGCTGAGAGAACCCTTTAGGCTGTTCGAGACCGCCTTCGCCGCGTTGTGGATTCTTGCGCTCCTCCTGCTCGTGCGCATCGCCTCCCGCCGCGCCCGCGGCGCCGAGTTCCTCATGGACCCATTCCCGGGCTGCGTTGGCGGCGCGGTTTCCGGCCGTGTCGAATTTCGCCCCGGCGACGCGCCGCTCGGTGAGATCGAGGCGACGCTCAGATGCGTCAATCGCCTGGCCAGCCTCGACCACGACATCGCGACCGAGATGTGGAGCGAAACGCGCACCATTGTGGTCACCGGCGACAGCTTCATCCCCATCGCCTTCACGACGCCCGCCACTCTGCCGAGCAGCGCCAACCCGATCGGCCGCTACGGCATCCGCTGGGTCCTTTCCATCGTCGCCGAGACACAGCGCGGCAAGTTCGCGGCCGAGTTTAACCTTCCGGTCTTCGCGGCCGCGCTCCGGCGCGAGCTTCGCATCGCCTGAGGATTGCCTGGCACCCGGTCCGCGCCGATACTGGCGCCATGACCGGACGCTACGAGGAAGCCTGGCGCCGCTCGCTCGCCGATCCCGAGGGATTTTGGGGCGACGCGGCCGAGGCGATCGACTGGGAGCGCCGTTGGGACAAGGTGCTCGACGCCGCCAACCCGCCGTTTTACCGCTGGTTCCGCGGCGGGCGCATGAACACCTGCTGGAATGCCTTGGACCGCCATGTCGAGCGCGGCCGCGCCGAGCAGGCGGCGCTCATTTACGACAGCCCCGTCACCAACACGAAAACGTCCTTCACCTATCGCGAGCTGCGCGACGAGGTGGCGCTGCTCGCCGGCGCGCTTGCGGCGGCCGGAGTCCGGAAGGGCGATCGCGTCCTCATCTACATGCCGATGGTGCCGGAAGCGGTGATGGCGATGCTCGCCTGCGCGCGGCTGGGCGCCATTCATTCCGTCGTGTTCGGCGGCTTCGCCGCGCCCGAGCTTGCCGCGCGCATCGACGACGCGCAGCCGAAGCTCGTGCTCGCCGCCTCGTGTGGCGTCGAGCCGGGCCGCCTCGTGCCATACAAGCCGCTGCTCGATCTCGCGATCGAGCTCGCGCACCATAAGCCCGAGACCTGCTTCATCCTGCAACGCCCGATGCTCGCGGCCAGCCTCGTCAAAGGCCGCGACCGCGACTGGCGCGAGGCGGTCGCCGCGGCGGCGCCTTCGCCTTGCGTGCCGGTCGAGGCGACCGATCCGCTCTACATCCTCTACACCTCCGGCACGACCGGGGAGCCCAAGGGCATCGTGCGCGACAATGGCGGGCACGCCGTGGCGCTCAACTGGTCGATGGCGAACGTCTACGGCATGAAGCCGGGCGATGCGTTCTTCGCCGCCTCCGACGTCGGCTGGGTCGTCGGCCATTCCTACATCGTCTATGCGCCGCTGCTGTTCGGCTGCACCAGCCTGTTGTTCGAGGGCAAGCCCGTCGGCACGCCCGACCCCGGCGTCTATTGGCGCATGATTGCCGAGCACCGCATCAACGCCATGTTCACAGCGCCGACCGCCTTTCGCGCCATCAAGCGCGACGATCCCGACGGAAAATTCATCGCCAAATACGATCTCTCGCAGTTCCGCACGCTCTTCCTCGCCGGCGAGCGCGCCGATCCGCCGACCGTCGAATGGGCGCAGCTTCACCTGAAGCGGCCGGTCATCGACCACTGGTGGCAGACCGAGACCGGCTGGGCGATCACGGCGAACTGCATCGGGCTCGAGCATCTGCCGGTGAAGCTCGGCTCCTCCACGAAGCCCGCGCCGGGCTATGACCTGCACGTGCTCGATGCCGACGGGCACGAGATGAAGCGCGGCGAGATCGGCGCGCTGTGCGTCAAGCTGCCGCTGCCGCCGGGCTCGTCGCCTACTCTGTGGAACGCCGACGAGCGTTTCGTGAAGGCATATCTCACCGAGTTTCCCGGCTACTACCACACCGCCGACGCAGGCTTCATCGACGACGACGGATACGTCTTCGTCATGACGCGCACCGACGACATCATCAACGTCGCCGGCCACCGGCTTTCCACGGGCGCCATCGAGGAAGTGCTGGCGTCCCACCCCGACGTCGCCGAATGCGCCGTGATCGGCGTCGCCGACGCGCTGAAGGGCCAGGTGCCCTTGGGCTTCCTCGTCCTGAAGGCCGGCGTCAACGCGCCGCCCGAGCGGATCTCGGCCGAGACCGTGGCGCTGGTGCGCGAGCGCATCGGCCCGGTCGCGAGCTTCAAGGCCGCCGTGGTGGTGCAGCGCCTGCCGAAGACGCGCTCCGGCAAGATCCTGCGCGGCACCATGCGCCACATCGCCGACGGCGAGGAGTATCGCATGCCGGCGACGATCGAAGATCCCGCGGCGCTCGCCGAAATCACCGATACGCTGAAGAACGCGGGTCACATCGCCACGAAGAATTAGCGCTTCACGCCGCCACTGCTTTCTTGCTGCGCATGAATCGCCGCGCGAGGCGCACGAGGCGCGGCACGATCCGGGGGCGCAGCAAGCGCTCGTCATAGCCCGCCATGCGCCGCTCGTTCTCGGCCAGGCACGTATCCATCAAGCCGGCGACATCGACGTCGATCCCCATCAATTCGTGCCCGGTCATGGCGAAATTGTCGCCGCCGCCGACGTCCTTCGCGGTCTCGATCCGCTCGCGCACGAGCTTCGCCCAGACGCCCAGGCGCCGCGCGTCGAAGATCGGCTTCTTCCACCACGGCAGGTTCTTCCTGTGCCAGGCGGCCCAATTGACGAAGAACAGGATGTGGCGGCATTCCTCTTGCATCACCGGCTCGAACGTCGCGACGAGATCGCGCGGGAAAAATCCCGAGCGCTTCGCCAGCTCGAACAGCCCGAAGGCGAAGAAGCTGTCGATGCATTCGCTATAGCCCGTCACCATGAAGGCCCATTCGGGATCGCGCGGCTTCGCATAAGGCGGCTCCGGCGCGAGTGCGATGCCGTAGGCTTGGACCATGTTGGAGAGCACGTCCTTGTGCCGGCCTTCCTCGAAGCCGTTGAGCCTGACCGCGTCGATCAGCAGCGGATCCAAGATGCGCTCGGCATAAGTCGACACGCGGATCTTGGCCTTCCCTTCGGTCTGCACCGCGATGTCCCAGATCGGCAAGCCGACGAGGCGCTTGCGCTCGTCCTCGCCGAGCTTCGGCCAGTCGATGACAGCCGGCTTATAGGGATCGTGCGTGTCGAGCAGCATGCGGCAGAAGAGCCGCTTGTGCGCCTCGCTGCCGATCGGGACGGGCCCGTTCTCGGCCCCGCGCCAGCGCCGCGCCGCGCGGTCGGAGGCGACGGTTCCGGCCGCGTCGCTCATCATTCGGCCTGCGCGCCCTCTTCTTCCTCGACCGTCGGCGGCGCAACCTCGACCTTCTTGCCGCGATTGGCGCGCGTCACCGCCGCCTCGAGCTCCTCGAGCGTGCAGAGGCCCAACGACACCGGATGCTGCGGCTTGATGTTCTGCGTGTTCCAGTGCGTCCTGTCGCGCACCGCGCGGATCGTCGGCTTCGTCGTGCCGACGAGCTTCGAGACCTGCCCGTCGCTCAGCTCCGGGTGGTTTTTCACGATCCACGCGATCGCGTTGGGCTTGTCCTGGCGCTTGGCGATCGGCGTATAGCGCGGGCCGCGATGCTTCACGATCGACACCGGCACCGCTTCCTTCGCGAGCGCGAGGCGCCCCGTCGGATCGGCTTGGCAGCGCTCGATCTCCTCGAGCGTGAGCTGCCCGTTCGCCACGGGGTCGAGCCCCAGCATCTGCAATGCCACCTCACCGTCAGCGATCGCCTGCACCTCGAGCGGATGGAGGCCGCAGAATTCGCCGATCTGGTCGAACGAGAGCGACGTGTTCTCGACGAGCCACACTGCGGTCGCTTTCGGCATCAAGGGCTGGGCCATCGCGGTCTCCTGCAATCCCGGCGCGGCTTTCTGGCCCGCGCGCCTTCTTAAGGGCGCCGGACGAGGCCGCCGGCCATGTCCTGGATCGCCTCTATATAGGCGCGGGCCCCGGCCCGGTCAAACCGTGAGCACGATCTTGCCGATATGGGCCGAGCTTTCCATGAGGCGATGCGCTGCGCCCGCCTCGCCGAGCGGAAAGGTCTTGTAGATCTCGGGCTTCACCTTGCCCGCGTCGAAGAGCGGCCAGACATTGCGCAAGAGCGCGGCCGCAATGGCGCCCTTCTCCTCGACCCGGCGCGCGCGCAAGGTCGAACCGGTGACGGTAAGACGCTTCAGCATGATCGGCACGAAATTGACGCTCGCGGTGGCGCCGCCGAGGAAGGCGATGAAGACGAGGCGCCCGTCCGGCGCGAGCGCCGAGAAATCGCGCTGGATGTAATCGCCGCCGACCATGTCGAGCACGACATCGACGCCGCGCCCGCCCGTTGCGTCCTTCACCACCTTGACGAAATCCTGCGTCCTGTAGTCGATGCCGTGCGTGGCGCCGAGCCGCTCGCACGCATGGCATTTGTCGCGGCTGCCCGCGGTCGCGAAGATCGGCGCCGCGCCGAACGCTTTCGCGAGCTGGATCGCCGCCGTGCCGATGCCGCTCGTGCCGCCGTGGATCAGAACGCCCTCGCCCGCGCCGAGCCGGCCGCGCTCGAAGAGATTGTGCCACACGGTGAAGAAGGTTTCCGGCAGCGCCGCCGCCTCGACCATGGAAAATCCCTGCGGCACCGGCAGGCATTGCGCCTCGGGCACGGCGCAATACTCGGCATAGCCGCCGCCCGCGACGAGCGCGCAAACGGCGTCGCCCGGCTTGAAGCGGTTGATGCCGAGCCCGACCGCGGCGATGCGGCCCGCGACCTCGAGCCCCGGCAGGTCGCTCGCTCCCGGCGGCGGCGGATATTCGCCTTTGCGCTGCAACACGTCGGGGCGGTTGACGCCCGCCGCCTCGACCGCGATCAAAATCTCGCCCGCGCCAGGAAGCGGGAGAGGCCTTCGCGCGAGGCGCAAAACGTCCGGGCCGCCGGGTGCGGCGATCTCGATCGCGCTCATGCTGGCGGGGAGGCTCATCGCGGCGATTCTCGGCTTGTCGGGCGCGTTGCACCTCTAGCCGGATCGCGCCATGCTGGCAATCTCCGCCGCGAGGAGAGATGAGATGGACGAAGAGGATCTCCTTCCCCTCCGTCAGCCCAAGCCGAAGCGGGATCTGGCGCCCCTGGGGATCACCGAGCTTCAGGCCTATATCGCCGAGCTCGATGCCGAGATCGCGCGCGCCAAGGCCGAGATCGCGCTGAAGCAGAAGCACCGCGGCGGCGCGGAATCGGTGTTCAAGCGTTAGCTTCTCCGCGCCATCGGCCCGCGTTCCTTTCCCCTTAATCCCGCGCCCTTCGCGCGAACGGATCGTCGCCCGGGGGCGGCGCGGTTGAGGTTCCCTTAACCACGCCCAGCCATAGTCGCCCGTGCCGTTCGGGGCTCCGTTCCGGCGGCAGCAAGAGTCAGAGCGAGCACCTTCGAACCTTCGCACATTGGTGGGTGGGAGCCGTCCCTCGGGGACGGCTCCGTTTTTTCGCCCCGCGCCAGGCGCGCGCGAAAAACGGCGGCGCTCTGATGCGCGCCGCCGTCCCATCGCCAAACCTTGTGGCGGAGTTACGCCGCCTTCTGCTCGATCGCCTGCGCGCCGGGCGTGCCCGCTGCGATCGCGATCTTGCGCGGCTTCATCGCTTCCGGCACCTCGCGCACGAGCTCGACATGCAGGAGCCCGTGTTCGAGCGCCGCGCCGGTCACCTTGATATGGTCGGCGAGTTCGAAGCGCCGCTCGAAGGCGCGCCGCGCCAAGCCATGATGCAGGAACTGGCCGCGCTCGTCCTTCTTCGACCGGCCTGAAACGAGCAGCTCGTTCTCCTTGACCGTGATGTCGAGATCTTCCTGCGCGAAGCCCGCCACCGCCATGGTCAGGCGATAGGCATTCTCGCCGGTGACTTCGATGTCGTAGGGCGGATAGGAGACGCCGCCATCGCCGCGCGTCGCCCCTTCGGCAAGACGCATCAAGCGGTCGAAACCGATCGTCGAGCGGAACAGGGGAGAGAAATCGAAACCGTCCATGACCACATCCTCCTTTGAGCAATATGGGTCGCGAGCCCGCCGGAATGGCCAGGCTCAAGGTTAATGTCCGCTAGACCCGCGCTGGGCGTCCCCGGACCTTTTTCAAATGGGCGCGCGACGGCCCCGTTCAAGGGGTTTCGCGCTTTCGAATCGCGTCCGGACTCGCATCGCCGCGCGCCCTCTGGTAGAGAAAAGGCATTGGGGATGAGCGCGATGAGTACGATCGCCGGCGGCACTTTGTTCTTCGGCAAGACCTATTGCGAGGCCTTGAGCCTCATCGTCGAGGCGCGCGACTATCTCGAGCGGCACGATTCCGCCGAGGACCTCGATCTCGCGCCGGTCGCACGCTTGCAGATGTGCGCCGAGACCTTGCGCCTCACCGCGCGCCTTACCCGCATCATGGCCTGGCTTCTGGCGCAGCGCGCAGTCGAGAGCGGCGAGATGTCGGTCGAGGAAGCCTTGGCCGAGCCGCTCGACGCGTTCGACATTTGCAGCGCCGGGGCGGAGCACGAAGACACAGCATTGCCGCCGCGGCTCAGCGAACTTTTGGGCCGCTCGCGGCTTCTCTATGGTCGGGTGGCGCGGCTCGACGCGCTTGCGCGGCGCGCGCTTACTTTATCTTGAAGCCCTGGAAGCGCTTGTTGAAGCGCGCGAGCTGACCGCCGCTGTCGACGAGGCGCTGCTGTCCGCCGGTCCAGGCCGGATGCGATTTCGAATCGATCTCGAGCCGGAGCGTGTCGCCCGCCTTGCCGTAGGTCGAGCGCGTCGTGTAGCTCGTCCCGTCCGTCATGATGACGGTGATGTCGTGATAATCGGGATGAATGCCTTCCTTCATCGCCCGCTCCTTTGCGGCGCGCTTATAGCGGCGTCGCGACGTGCACGCAACCGCGTCCAGCTTCGGTATTTCCGTTCGACTTTCCGGAAATCGTAACATAGGATCGGCGGCAAGTCGCAAAGGCACGAGGGGGTGAGGCCAATGTCGAACGAGTCCGATCATTTTCCGCCGATGGGCGGGCCCGCGCCACTGATTCCGCCGACGCCGGCGCCTGCGCCCGCACCCGCGGCTGCGCCGGCCAAGAAGGCGGCGCCGAAGCGGCGCAAGGCCAAGGCAAAAAAGGCGGCGAAGAAGGCGCCGGTCCGGGCCGCGCGCAAGAAGGCCGCGAAGAAGAAGGCGGGCCGCAAGGCTGCTGGCCGCAAGGGCGGCGCCCGCAAGACCGCCAAGCGCAAGATCGCCAAGCGCAAGGCGAAACGGAAGGGCGGCCGCAAGAAGGGCCGCCGCTAGAGCAAGATCGCTTCGAATGGAAACGGCGTTTTCCATTCGAAGCGGGAATCTTGCTCTCACTCAACGAAGCTTGACCATGATCGGATCGGGCGAATCGCAAGCGATTCCGCCCGATCCGATCATGGTCAGCACCCCGCGCGAGCGAGACGACGAAAGCCGCGGTTCCGCTCGCGGCTTTCCTGCATTTGTCTGCCCTGTCCGCCGCCCCTTACCGCTCGGTCAGCTTCAGCTCGATGCGCCGGTTCTTGCTGTACGCCTCGGGCGTGTCGGCCGGGTCGATCGGCTCGTACTCGCCGAACCCGGCGGCCGAGAGCCGGTCGGGCGGAATGCCTTGCGACACGAAAAAGCGCACGACCGAAAGCGCGCGCGCGGTCGAGAGCTCCCAGTTCGAGGGGAATTGCGCCGTCGCGATCGGCTGCCGGTCGGTATGGCCCGCGACCTGGAGCACCCACGGCAGGTCGTTCGGGATTTTCGGCGCGAGCTCTTTCAACGCCGCCGCCACCGGCGCCAGGCGCTGCTGCGCCTCAGGGCTCAAGGCGGCGTTCCCCGGCGCGAACAGCACTTCCGACTGGAACACGAAGCGGTCGCCGACGACGCGGATGTCAGGCCGGTCGCCCAGAATCTGGCGCAGCCGCCCGAAGAATTCCGAGCGATAGCGCGCCAACTCCTCGACCCGGCTCGCGAGCGCCTGGTTGAGGCGCTGGCCGAGATCGGCGAGCTGGACCTGCTGCTCCTTGTTCTTGGCCTCGGAGGCGTCGAGCGCGTCGCCGATGCGCGCGAGCTCCGCCTTCAGATTCTCGATCTGTGCCGCGAGATCGGCGACCGTCGTTTGCGCCGCCGAAAGCTCCTTGCCGCGCGCCTCGGACTCGGTCTCCGCCGTCGCGCTGCGCTGCTGCTCGACCGCGAGCTGCGAGGCAAGATCCTGTTCGCGCGCGCGCGATGCCGCGAGATCGTTGTCGTTCTGCTGCAGTCTCGCGGTGAGCTGTTGCACCTGGTTTTGCAGCGCGTCGCGCGCCGCGTTCGTCGCGCCGAGCGAGGCCGCGAGCTGCGTCACCTTGACCTGGAGATCGGCGTTCTGCTGCTTCTCGAGCGCCAGAATGTTGGTGAGCTGGTTGATCTGGTCGGTGAGTTTCCTGAGCGCCGCGTCGCGCCCGGACAGCGCATCGGTCAGGAAGAACTGCCCCGCTGTGAAGAACAGCAGGACGAAGATGATGACCATGACGAGCTGCGACAGCGCATCGACGAAGCCCGGCCAGATATTGATGGCGTGCCGATCGGAGCGGCGCGAGGAAAAGGCCATCGCCTAGGACCGCTGCGGCTCTTCGGCGAGCGCGGCGATCGTGCGGGCGAGGAGGCGGATCTCGCTGCGCATCTCCTTCAGCACCTCGCCGCGGCCTTGCGAAAGATCATCGCCAATGCGCGCCAGATGCGTCTCGATCGCGCGCAGATGCGCGCGCATCTCCTCGCTCAGCGAATTGGACGCGACGGTATCCGCGAGCTTTTGCAGCACCGGGCGCAATTCGAGCTGCTGTTCGGCAAGGCGCAGCAGCAGGCTCTGCTCGGCGCGCATCTGGTCGGTCAAGGTGCCGAGCCGTTCGGCCAAGGCGAGAAGCGGCGCGTTGGCGGCGCTGCGGCCCTCTTCGCTCCTCGACAGCGTGCGCTGGAGCGTGTCGAGGCTATCGGCGGTCTGCTCGAGGAGCGCCTGGATATAGGCCGGTACCGAGGCCTCGCCCAATTCGACCGACGGGCCGCCGCCCGTCAAGCGCGTATAGCCCGAGAGCTGCTCTTCGAGTTCGTTGTAGAAGCGGTTCTGCGCGAGCCCGGCCTGAAGATCGAGGAATCCCAGTACAAGCGAGCCGGCGAGGCCAAACAGCGAGGCGCTGAACGCCGTGCCCATGCCGGCGAGCGGCGAAGCGAGCCGCTCCTTCAGATCCGCGAACGCGGCCGCGACGTCCGAGCCGCCGAGATTGAGCCCGCCGAGCACCCCTTTCACCGACTGCACCGTTTCGAGCAAGCCCAGAACGTGCCGAGCAGACCCAGGAACACCAACAGCCCGATCATGTAGCGCGAGGTCTCGCGCGTCTCATCGAGCCGCGTGCCGATGCCGTCCAGAAGCGTGCGCAGAGAGACCGGGCTCAGGCTCACGCGCCCTTGGCGGCCCGCGCCCAGCATCGTCGCCATCGGCGACAACAGGCGCGGCATGTCCTCGGTCGTCATGTTGCCGTGGCTGCGGCGGAATTTCTCGAACCACGCGACCTCGTGATTGAGGAGCCAAACCTGATGGGAGATGTAGAGGATGCCAATGACGAGGATCGCGACGATGATGCCGTTGACCCAGGGATTGCCCATGAAATAGGGCGCCAGCGCCTGGGCGAAGAGCGCGGCGAGCGCGCCCACGACAATACGAAGGCCGCCATGCGCGCG